>NZ_AOIA01000128.1 GCF_000337695.1 Natronococcus jeotgali DSM 18795 | reverse complement strand
ACGGAGGTGTGGAGCTGATGTGCGGGATCATCGGCTACGTCGGCACCGACCGCTCGGACGCGGCCGACGTCCTGCTCCACGGGCTCTCCCAGCTCGAGTACCGCGGCTACGACTCCGCGGGGATCGCGCTGGCCGACGGCGCTCTCGACGTCCACAAGCGCCAGGGTGAGCTCTCGGCGCTCGAGAACGCGCTCGCTGGCGCCGAGGTCGGGAACCAGACCACGGGGATCGGCCACACCCGCTGGAGCACCCACGGCCCGCCGTCGGACCGCAACGCCCACCCCCACACCGACGAGGACGGCCGCGTCGCGGTCGTCCACAACGGGATCATCGAGAACTACCAGCGCCTGCGCGACGAACTCACGGCCGAGGGCGTCGACTTTCGCAGCGACACCGACACCGAGGTCGTCCCCCACCTGATCGCGGGCTTTCTCGACGAGGGGCTCGACCGCGAGGCCGCCTTCCGCGCGGCGGTCGACCGACTCGAGGGCAGCTACGCCGTCGCGGCCGTCTTCGAGGGCTCAGAGACCGTCTACGCCGCGCGAAACGAGTCGCCGCTGGTACTGGGCGTCGCCGACGACGGCACCTACCTCGCCAGCGACGTCCCCGCCTTCATCGAGTACACCGACCGCGTCATCTACCTCGAGGACGGCGAGTTCGCCCGCCTCGAGGGCGACGAGATCGCCGTCACCGACGCCGAGGGGCGGACCGTCGAGACCTCGATCGAGACCATCGAGTGGGACCCCGAGGACGCGGGCAAGAGCGGCTACGACCACTACATGCGCAAGGAGATCAACGAGCAGCCCGCGGCGCTGCGGGACTGTTTCCGGGGGCGACTCGACGAACTCAGCGGCCGCGTCACCCTCGAGGAGTTCGAAGGCGTCGAGCTGGATCGGCCCGTGACGCTGGTCGCCTGTGGCACCTCCTACCACGCGGCGCTGTTCGGCGCCCAGCTGCTCCGGGAGTGGGGCGTGCCGGCCCAGGCGTTTCTAGCAAGCGAGTTCGAGGCCGACGCGGTGCCGATCGACGCCGACTCCGTCGTCGTCGGCGTCACCCAGAGCGGCGAGACCGCCGACACCCTGCGCGCGCTCCGGGAGGCCAGCGCCGCGGGCGCGACGACGATCGCGGTCACGAACGTCGTCGGCAGCTCGGCCGCCCGCGAGTGCGACCGCGTGCTGTACATCCGGGCGGGTCCGGAGATCAGCGTCGCGGCGACGAAGACCTTCGCCTCCCAGCAGGCCGCGCTGACGATGCTCGCGGCCTCGCTGAGCGACCACCGCTCGCGGGAGCTCGTCCGCGAGCTGCGGTCGGTCCCCGACCGCATCCAGTCGGTCCTCGACGAGGGCGCCGCCCGCGAGGTCGCCGCGACCTACGCCGACGCCGGCGCCTACTTCTTCATCGGTCGGGGGTACAACTACCCCGTCGCCCTCGAGGGCGCGCTGAAGATGAAAGAGATCACGTACAAACACGCCGAGGGCTTCGCCGCGGGCGAGCTCAAACACGGGCCGCTGGCGCTCGTGACCGAGCAGACCCCGGTGTTCGCGATCGTCACCGGCGACGGTCGCCGCGCCGAGAAGACCATCGGGAACGTCAAGGAAGTCGAGGCCCGCGGAACGCCCGTGGTCGCCGTCACCGACGGCCAGTCCGAGGTCGGCCGCTACGCCGACCACGTCCTCGAGGTCCCCCCGGCCGGCGAGATCACGTCCTCGATGGTCGCGAACGTCCAGCTCCAGCGGGTCGCCTACTGGACGGCCCACGAGCTCGGTCGCTCGATCGACAAACCCCGGAACCTGGCCAAAAGCGTCACGGTCGAGTAAGCCGATCGTAACGTATATATTTTCGATGTGTCGAGTGACTGTACGGAGTCCGTAGATGCCAGTGCAATCCCGAAAGCGCGGTTCCGATCGAGTTCGAACCGGCGAACGGACGGTTCGGAGACCGGCGGGCGGGCGGCGTTCGCCCGGTCCTCTCGGATCGAGTGATCGGTCGGGTGAGCGCGAGTGACCGTCGTCGTCGCCCTCGCCGACGGCACCCACGAGGCGTTCGAGACCGTCGAGGAACTCGAGTCGGGGTGGCTGCGGTGTCGGCGTCCGCGCGACGAGCCGCGGCCGGATCTCCCCGGCGAGACGACGACGAAGTACTACCCGCTCGAGAGCGTCGAGACGGTCAGCCGCGAACGGAACTGAGCGGGGGAGTCGGCTCGCGGTCGCGCATCGATCACACGCCGGCCAGAATCCGCCCGCTGGCCGTTGCCGGATCGGTGTGCCCTAACGGTCGGTCTCCGGCGGTCGCAGTCCCCGCAGTAGCGTCGTCACCCCCTACCGGAATAGTTCTATCGGCCGTCTGAATGGTTTGAGAATCCGACAGCACTCAGTTCGATCCGGACGCCGAGCGGTCGGGGCGGACGCGGTCCGCCAGCGCCCGCACCGCCGCGAGTCCGGGAGCGCCGTCCCGCCGCCAGAGCGCGAGCGCGACCGCCGCGAGGGCGAACTCGAGCAGGAAGTACGGATCACCCAGCGACTCGCGGAAGAGCCCGATCACCGACGGCGCGCCCGACTCGTAGGGCTCGACGGGCGTGACGGGCCAGAGCAGGTGGTTCGGGTCGGCCGCCCCCCACAGCGCCGGAAGCGCGTCGGTGAGCGTGTGAGCGAGCGCCCCGAGAGCGAACGCGATCCCGTACTCGGCGCGGGCCGTCCGCCGCGCGAGCGCGACGGCGGCGACCGAGACGGGGAGCAACACCAGCAGCGTGTGGGCGAGCGTCCGTCCGGTCGGGAGGACGGCCAGGTACCACGCCAGCGGCTTGTCGAGCAGATCGGGGAACTGAGTGCCGACCAGCAGCGCGAGGACGGCGATCTGCCCCGGAGGCTGATCGAACCGAGAGCGCGTGGCAAGCGTATACAGGAGATACCCGACTGCTGCGTGTCCGAGCGGCCACATACGATTCCAGCGACGCGTGCGAGGCCTATAACCGACCTGGTTCGGCTCAGGCCTCGAGCGCCTCGAGCGTCGCCGAGCGACTCGCCCGCCAGCCGGCGACGACCGCGACGAGCGTTCCGACGACGACCGCGACGGCGAACCCGAGAGCCGACACCTCGAGGGGCGTCCGCACGAGTCGTTCGAACCCGACGAGACGGGCGGCGAGGGCGTTCAGTCCCGCGGCGAGCGCGGGCGTCGCGGCGACGCCGATCGCCCCGCCGAGGAGGCCGACGATCGCGCCCTGGACGCCGATCGTGCCGGCCAGCAGCCCCCGCGAGAGCCCGACCGCCCGCAGAGCCGCCAGCGTGTCGCGTTGCTGGTAGGCGACCAGCGCGAACAGGTTCGCCGTCAGCGCGACGCCGCCGACGACCGCCAGTCCGACGAGGGCGATCCCGCCGGCGACGACCAGCGATCGGTCGGTCAGCATCGCCGCGAACTGGTCGTCGGCCGTGCGAACGTCGTAGGAGGGGTAGGCGGCCCGAACGTCGTCGGCGACGGCCCCGCGGTCGGCGCCGTCCTCGAGGTTGACCGTGACGAACGAGGCCCGGTCCGCGCCCGCGGTACCGGTCATCGACTGCAGTTCGGGCAGGGGGACCGTCGCGGTCTCGGTGCCCAGGAACCGCGAGTAGTACGAGCCGATTCCGGCGACGGTGTAGGCGTCGACGGCGCGGCGGCCGGCGCCGACGTAGACGGTGTCGCCGACGTCGACGTCGAACCGATCCGCGGTTTCGGGATCGAGCACGACGACGTCGGAGGGGGTCTCGACGGCCTCGCCGTCGGCGGTCAACGCGCCGTCGAACCCCTCGCCGTCCTCGAACTCGAAGTGGGCGTGGGTTCCCTCGACGCCCACGGCGGTGATCGGCTCGACCGCGTCGGGCTCGGCGCCGACGTAGACGTCGTGCAACGCGACCGTCGAGACGTCGCCGACGTCCTCGCGCTCGCGGAGGTCGCTCGCGACGGCCGCGGCGTCGACGACCTCGTTCTCGCCGCCGGCGGCGGGACCCCCGGTGATCCAGATGTCGCGGCCGGCGTCGTCGAACTGCTGTTGGCCCGTCTCGACGACGCCGACCCCGAGGCTGGCCAGCAGCGTCACCGAGAGCACCGCGAGTACGACCCCGCAGACCGCGAGGGCGGTTCGACCGGGAGAGCGGCGCAGCTGGGCGATTCCGAGACCGACGACGGCCCGAAACCGGGCGAGCGAAGCGGGGCGTCTCACCGGCCCACCTCCGCGAGGACGTCGGTTCGGGCCGCGAGCGCGAGCGGGTAGGGGAGCGCGAGCAGCGTCGAGACGACGGCCACCGCGAGCGCGTAGGGGATCAACAGCGGGTGGATGGCCGCGATCGCCCCGGGTGCGATCGTCGCGGCCGCGACGGCGTTCGCGACGCCGATGGCGGCGACGCCGAAGACGATCCCGAGCAGGGCGCCGACGACCGCGAGCGCGAGCCCGTCGTCGAACACCGCCCCGACGTCGGGGACCCCCTCGCCTTCGAGGGCCGCGTCCGGGTAGACCGCGTCGGCGCCCGCCCGGATCGCCTCGCCCTCGCCCCAGACGAGCACCGCGTCGGCGAGGCCGCCCTCGTCGGCGCCGGAAAGCGACTGGAGGACGCCGAGATCGACGAGCGCGACCGGTTCGTCGGGACCGTCCTCGACGGCGACGACCGTCGCCGACCGGGTCTCGACGCCCTCGAGGACGAGCCGATCGCCCGGCTCGGCGCCGAGGTCGTCCGCGGCAGCTCTCGAGAGCACCAGCCGAGCGTCCCCGTCCGAAGCGCCCTCGAGCTTCTCGAGCGGAAGCGACGCGACCGTCGCCGAGTCGGGGCCGGGAACGGCGCCGATCAGCGCGAGGTAGGCGTCGTCGCCGTCTCCCGCGACCCGGATCGGCTCCTCGAGGACGGGCGAGGCGTGGTCGATTCCGTCGCGGTCGGCGAGCCGGATCGCTCGCTCGCGGCTCTCGCCCAGGCGGGGCTCGCCGGCGCCGGCGATCGAACCGTGGATCCCGCCGTCGCCGGAGACGATCCGCGCGTCGGCGTCGCCCGCGACGCCGCCGTCGTCGGCCAGCGCGAGGGCGATACCGGTGACGAGCAGGAGGTTCGCGACCGTCAGCGCGACGACGAACACCGTCGCGAGGGTCCGTCCGCGCGCCGTCGTCGTCTGGGTCCGAACCAGGCCGAGCGCGAACGCGAGCAGTCCCCACCATCGGCTCGCGGGGCTCGCGGTTCGGTCCGGCTCGGAGGGGAGATCTCGTTCTGCCATCGGTGGGAGCGACGGCGCCCCGACCCGACGAGCGGGAAGCGGCGGCCGCACGGTCGGAGAGGACGGCGTCGACACCATTGTTCGTGACACGTTACCCGGTCGTCGCTCGGCGCGTCCGTCGTTCCGCGACGCGAACGTTGCCTCGGCTCGGACGCGTTCGGCGGCGACCCCTTCGGGACCGGTGTCGTCGCCGACCGTCCGATAGCTTTATATTGGTCATTGTTGACACGCCACATGATGGTCGGAAGACTCATCGCCGCACTGATCCTCGTCCTCCTGCTCCTGTTTCTGGCCGGCGCGCCGGCTGTCGCCGAGTTCACGGCGGGCCAGCTGTGTGGCCCCCTCGAGTCGATCCAGTGCTGATCGAGCCGCCCGCGTCGGACGCCGTCTCAGTCGGTCGGCACGGACGGCCGCTCGAGGCGGACGTCCTCGGGCCCCTCGAGCGTTCGCTCGAAGAAGGCCCGGTGCTCGCGGATGCGTTGCTCGCTCCACTCCCACCACTCGAGTTCGAGCAGGCGAGATCTGACCGCCGGGGGGAACCGCCAGCCGATCCGCTCGGCCGGCACCCCGCCGACGATCGCGTAGGGCTCGACGTCACCGGTGACGACCGCGCCCGCCCCGACGACGGCCCCGTCGCCGATCGTCACCCCCGAGAGGACCGTCACTCCCGTGCCGATCCAGACGTCGCTGCCGACGGCGATCGGCCCCTCGGCCGTCGGCGGGAGTTCGCCGTCGAGGACCTCCTCGTGGAGCCGGATCTGTAGCGACGGCCGATCGATCCGGTGGTTGGTCTGCTGGAACGTGCTCTCGCGGGCGATCGCGCAGTAGTTGCCGAGCTCGACGTCGCCGACGAGATCGCAGTCCGGCTCGAGGTTGGTCCGCCGTCCGATCGTGACGTCGCCGTCGAGGATACACCCCCGGCTCAACCGCGCGTGGGGGCCGATGTCGACCCGCCGGCGGAGCAGACAGCCGACCGAGATCCGGGCGGACGGAGCGATATCGAACTCGGCCGACTCGAAGTGACGGGCGAGTAGCTCGCGGGTTACCCGCGGATAGCCGAGAAGGGAGGCCGACCGTTCGACGAGGGTATCGAGGTTCATGCGTATGGCTACCAGCCAACGCAGTTCCGCATATACTTTATTCGACCGCGCGGTAGAGTCACCGCACGGAACCGTTCGCAGCCCCCGATTACCGAGGGTAGGGGCCACCTGTCTCGGTTTCCATTCCGGAAACTCGACTCGAGCCTGCGGGGCCGAACGGGTCGACGAGCCGGTTCCGGACCGCTCGATTCGCGCGCTCGGCCGCTCGCCAGATTTGGCGTCTCGCACCCGTAACCCACCCCCGCGGGACGAGCGGGTCGAGTGAACGGTCCGGCTACCGTTACTATCGTCGCTGTAACACCGGTTGGAAATACGGGAGGTCGGTCCATAACAAACCGTGGGTCGGGGTTGGTGTCGTGTGGACCAATGGACCGACGAACCTATCTCGTGACCGCGACGGGAACGGTCGTGGCGCTGGCCGGCTGTTCGGAAATGGGCGGGCCGGGCGAGAGCGACAACGAGACCGACGACAACGCGTCGAACGGAGCCAACGGTGGCGACGACGGTGGAACCGACGAGACCGAAAACGGCGACTCCAACGGCGAGCTGGTCGGAACCTACGACGACTTCGAGGACCTCGAGCCCTGGCGGGCGTTCCAGGACATCGGCGCGATCGAGGCCGACACGGGCCAGTCCTACGACGGCTCGCAGTCGGCGCGGCTCCTCCCGGGATCCGAGGACGGCCAGGTCAGGGTGCGCCGCGAGACCGACGAGCCGATCGACGTCCGAGACGTGGCGCCGGGACTGGCCATGACCGCGTCCGACGACGGGATGGTGCGGATCCAGCTGCAGGACGAGGACGGCGACTACGTCGAGTACAGCCAGCAGGTGATGAGCGACATGCCGCTGGCGCGGCACAACTTCGGGCTCACCCGCGTTCGCGGCGACCCGAACCTCGAGGAGGTCATCGTCCTGCAGATCATCCGCTGGTTCGGCCAGACCGGGGACGGCAGCTCCGGCCAGGAGATGTGGGTCGACGACTTCCACTTCGTCCCCAAGCCCGACACGCCGAAGGTGATGTTGCAGTTCCACGGCGGCTACGAGACCCACTACGAGGAGGCGATGCCCCGGGTCGCCCAGTACGACTTCCCGGCGACGGCGTTCGTCCCGACCGACCGCCTTCGGGCCGACGCCGCCGTTCAGGGGGACCGGCTCACCGAGGGCCAGGTCGAGGAGCTGGCGTCGAACGGGTGGACGATCGGCGCCCAGACCGCGAACGCGGCGCAGGCGGGCTCGATCGGCGAGGATCAGGTCGAGGGGCTCGTCACCGAACCCGCGGAGTGGCTCGACGAGCAGGGGTACGCCGACGACGGTCGGTTCTTCGCGTACCCCGGCTCGCAGTACACCGAACCGGTCTACGAACTCGTTCAGGACAACTACGACCTGGCGTTCGCCGGCCAGACCCAGTCCCAGGGGTACGCCGGCAACCCGCACCTCTGCTCGGTGGTCTCGAGCCCCAGCGGCGACGAGGGCGCGAGCCTCGTCGAGTGGACCGCCGAGATGGGCGGGATCACCTCGATCGGCTTCTACCAGCTCCAGGAGAGCGAGGCCATCAGCGGCCTCGAGTCGACGCTGGCCGCCCTCGAGGAGTACTCGGGCGAGGTCGACGTGATCACCCCCGGCGAGATGGCGAGCGAGTACGTCTACGAGTGACTCGCTCGAGCGCGCGACGGTCGCTTTCGCGGACGCGGCGGGAACCGACGCCGGCGTGACGTGATCCGAACGTTCTACTCCCGCGGTATCCGGAGCGTCAGCAGCGTTCCGACGCCGACGATCAGCGCCAGCAGCAGGTAGCCGGCGTCGAAGTACCCCCGCTCGGCGATCGCGCCGAAGACGACCGGGCCCGACGCGCCCAGCACGGAGGCGCTCGAGCGGACCACGCCCAGTCCCGTCCCCTGGATCTCCGCGGGGATGAGCTCCGCGAGGTACGACTGGGTGATCGCTCCCGAGCCGAGCATCGTGCTCGCGAGGACGGTCACGCCCGCCAGCCCCGCGAGTCCGTCGACGAACGGCAACAGCGCGAGCCCGACGACCGATCCCAGCAGGACCAGCGGGAGCGAGCCCCGGAGCCCGACGCGGTCGTAGGCCGCTCCGGCCAGCGGCTTGACGACGACGCCGACCGCGAAAAAGAGCCCGAACAGCACGCCGGCGACCGTCGAGGACAGCCCCTTCTGCTCGACGAGATACGTCGGGTAAAAGGCAGAGAACGTCTGCCAGACGAAGATGAACAGAAAGAGGATCACGCCCACGACCGCGAGGGTGGGGCTGCGGAGTTCGCCGACCACGTACCGCAGGCTCTCGCTCGAGGCGTCGTCGCCGTCGTCGGGGTCGGCGGCCGGCAGCGTCAGCCAGATGACGGCCGCGATGAGACAGAGCAACGGAAGCACGAATCCCAGGCCGAGCCGCCAGGCGACCGCGGCGGCGAGCACGCTCGCGATCGGCGGCAACACGGTCTGACCGACGTCGCCGGTCGCCATCGTCACCCCCAGCGCCCGCCCGATCCGATCGGGGTAGAGATCCGACAGCGCGGTGATCCGGGCGACGGGGTACTGCGAGTGCCCCAGGCCGACAAGCGCCGTCGCCCCGAACAGGACCGCGGCGGTCGGCGCCAGCAGGACGACGACCAGCCCGACGACGACCGTCGAGACGCTCGCGGTCAGCACGGACCGTTCGCCGCGGCGGTCCGCCAACATCCCGCCGGGGACCTGCCCGACCGCGTAGCCGAGCCACAGGAGCGTGACGAGCAGTCCGGCCGTCGAGAGGGTGAGATCGTACTCGGCGCTGAACGAGGGCAGCAACACGGGGTAGATCATTCGGGTGCCGTTCAGCAGTCCCCAGCCGAGCGCGATCGTCAGCAGCGTCTTCCCGGCGCCGTCGGCCCACAGACCGACCAGCTCGCGACGGATCGAATTCAGGCGACTCATTCGGCGTGTGCGTGGCAAGGCCGGTCCCGTTGAAACCGTTTTAGTTCGAGGCGGCGGTTGCTGATTCCGGGCTTCGCTCTCCGGTGGGCCGAGCGTCGAGAACGGTCGATCGGCCGCTCGAGTCGACACTCCCCGTGTGCGAAGTGAAACGGTACCACGCCGATCGCCCCCCGTGTGCGAAATGAATTATCCGGACCGAGCGTCGACTCGCTCGGCGGAAACCGTCTCGAGCGACGGCCGGACCGACGACGCCCCGTGTGCGAAGTGAATCTCGGCGGGGGGCTCAGTCCCGGTCGAAGAACTCGTCGACCTGCGCGTCGACCACCGACTGGATCAGTTCGTCCTCGCTCTCGATCTCCTCGAGTCGGAAGTCGGCCTGCAGCGTCTCGGCGACGACGGCCGGGTCGTCGACGAACGTGTACTCCTTGTGGACGCCGCTGCCGTAGCCCCGGCCGCGCTTCTCCGAGGTGACGAAGTTGTACGTCTCGGCCTCGGTCATGTACCGCAGGTAGGAGTCCCGGGATTTCTTGTCGGCGTCCAGTCGCTCGGTCAGATACTGGTAGACGCGGTAGGCGACGGTGCTCGGGATCGCGTTCAGGTTCCGTTCGGCGTGGACGGGGACGATCGCGGTGGCGTACAGGGAGAGCTTCTTCTGGGTCGAGAGCCCCTGCATCTGGGTCAGGGTGCGGTCGCGCTCGGCTTCCTGCTGGGCGTCGCGGACGTGGTCCTCCCGAACCCGTTCCTCGCCTCGCCGGTTGGCGATCTCGCCGGCCTTCCGGAAGAGGTCGATCGCCTTCCGCGCGTCGCCGTGGTCCTGGGCGGCGAAGGCCGCGCTCAGCGGGATGATTCCGGCCTCGAGCACGCCGTCTTGGTAGGCGTCGCGTCGGCGGTCGAGGATCGCTTGGAGCTGGTTGGCGTCGTAATCGGAGAAGACGACGTCCTGCGGATTGAACGAGCTCTCGGCGCGGCCGTCGAGGTCCTCCATGAAGCGGGGATCGTTCGTGAGCGCGGCGACCGAGACGTGGCCGTCGATCCGACCGAGCTGGGAGGCCCGCGAGAGCTGGTAGAGGAGCTTCGAGTAGGCGGGTTCGTCGTTGGGGTCGCGCTGGCGGCCGACCAGGAGATCGACCTCGTCGAGGATGACGATGACGGAGTCGAACTCCCCGCTCAACAGCTCGTACAGACGGTTTAACTTACGGTCCGTCGAGACCCCACTCTCGGGGACGCCCGCCTCGACGCCGGCCGTCGTCGCCGCGTTTTCGACGAGGCGGTACACCGCCCGGTCGTGGGACTTGATCGTCTGGCAGTTGATCTGGATGACGCCGAAGCGGTCGCCCTGGGCCTCCGCGAGTTCGACGACCTGTTCGCAGACCGCGTTGATGATCAGCGACTTCCCGGTTCCCGAGGGACCGTACAACAGCATGTTGGGCGGCCGATCGCCCTGGAGTGCGGGCCGGAGGTAGGTGATGATGTCCTCGAGCTGTTGGTCCCGTCCGACGATCCGATCCTCGTCGATGACGGCGTCGGGATCGAGTAACCCCCGATCCCTGAACACCGACTGCTGGACGCCGTCCTGCAGCCGTCCCTTGATCGACTCCGAGAGGGAGTGGCGGTCGTCGCCGTCGGTCATACCCCGTCACTCGCGCCGCCCTCGTAAATACGTGACGAGTACCGCGTGCGAGAGCAACGGCCGCGAAATCGCAGTCGAGAGCCGTCGTATACGGGAACCGACCGCGAGGTTCGAAACCGTGGGCGAAGTCAATACAAACCCGCGTCCGCCAGTCTGGGGACACCCCGTGTGCGAAATGATTTTCGCCGCGGGAACCGCGGGGTTCACCCCCGCTGTGAACGGACGGTGCTCCCCGCTGCGGACTGACGGCTCGAACTGCTCCGCTCGGCCACGAGCAGGCCGTTCGGACGGCGATTCGCTTTCGAAGGGGGATCGCGCTCGCGGCGGAAGGACTCGAGGGGCGGACGGACGGAACCCCCTCCCCCCGTGTGCGAAATGAAATCGACGACGAACGGGGTGGGGGAGGGCGGGGTGGACGCTCGAGACTCGTTCTGTCGATCGAAATCCCCGCGAACGAGCGCCGATCCGACACGTCACGCGATCGGACCGCCAATCCTCGCGAGCGGGCTACTCTAGAAGCGGTGGTTTTATGATTTTTCTATAGAAACAGGAACCGCACTGGATATAGACCGAGTCGAAGGAAACGGTACTATTCCGAGACCGGTCCGGGACAGATCCCAACCCACGGAATTCGACGACCATCTCTTTCGCGTCCGACGTGCCGTTCGGAGTTCGACCCGGCATATCTCGCGGCTCGCCCGGCTCCGGCCCTCGAGTCGGCTCCCCGTCGGTCCTCATCTCCCGTTCGTAGCCGGCCCGTCGGTTCCCCCACCCCGTTCGCAGCCGATTTCATTTCGCACACGGGGGGAGGGACCCATACGCGGAAAGGGAGAGGGTCCCGCACGTGGAACGCCTCGAGTTCGTAGTGTCCTCCGAGGTCGAGTTCGTAGCGCCCTCCGAGGACCGTATCTACGGAGCCGTACCCGACGAGTACTCGAGGCGCGGATTCGGAGTGCGTCGCCGCCGACCAGCCGGGGCCGTTCCGCTAGTCGGACGCCGAGTCGCCCGGCCCGATAACGATCCTGTCGTCGATGTTCTCGATCCGATCGAGCGGCAGCCGGAACCGACCGTCGGAGTCGGTCTCGATCCGCGCCGGCGGCCGATCCTGCGGTCGGATGACCAGCTCGCTGATCCGGCCCGACTCGACGCCCATCGTGATGTTGTCGAGCGTTCCGTAGTCGGTGCCGTCGATGCCGACGATCGGCTTTCCCTGCAGTTGTCGCGCCAAACAGGTCGTCATACCCGTCGTTTCACGGACGCCCACTAAACATCGTGGGATCCGTCGCAGCTTTCGAGAGCGGTCCGTTCTGCCGACGGCTCTCGACCTCGTCTCGACCCGTCGCCTCGAGAATCGACGGCACCGAAACCGGCGGCGCGGCCGCTATCGAGCATCGAACGGAAGGAAGCCCCCGACCGACCGTCGGGGGGCACCACTGAACCACGATTGCGAACCAGCAACGGAATGTCGCCCGAACGGGAGACACCTGGGATGCGCTGCTGGTCATACGAACGTTGCTCCGAGCACAAAAGTACCTCTCGGTTCGCGCCGCGGCCTCCCTTCTTCCGGAGCGGACGACGACGCCGGGACGGCGCCGACCCGCCGTGTTACCTCGAGGACTTGCCGTGTTACCCTCGAGGTGGTGTTTCACGCCCCGGCGGGAGGCTTTCGTTCGCGGACCTGTCTCCCCAATCGCACCGACCTGACCGTTCCGGCTCGACCTGGGCGGCGTTTTCCTACATAACTGTTGGGGACCGTGTGGCGAGTCGCCAGTCTCGCCTCACCTTACAGGGGGCTCGCGCCCGTCGACTCGAGTATGGAACCGACCAACACGAGGCGGCGACTGCTCGCCGGACTGTCGGCCGCGGGGACGGCGGCGCTCGCGGGCTGTACCGGCTCGACGCCGTTCGTCGGTCGCCGCCTCGCCGAGAGCCGGACGATCGATCCCGAGGACGCCGCGGCGATCGCGATCACCGGTTCGGCCGGCGACCTGACGGTCACCGGCGACGACCGCGAGGCGATCGGGCTGGAGATCGAGAAGCAGTCGAGCTCGATCCGGACCGACCTCGAGGCGCTCGAACTCGAGTCGACCCGAGACGGCGACGTCCTCGAGTTGCAGGCGACCTACGACGGCGACACGGGCTGGTTCGAGAGCGAGCCCGCGATGGATCTCGACGTCGCGCTCCCGGAGGCGCTGTCGGTCGATCGGCTCCGCACGGGAACCGGGCAGGTGACCGTCACCGACGTCACCGGGGATCTCGAGGCCCGCTCGAGCACGGGCAGCGTCGAGATCAGGGACGTCGACGGGACGGTCACGGCCGAGACGAGCACGGGCGGGATCGAGATCGAGGACGTCGCGGCCGTCGGCGACGTGACCGCGAGCACGGGCAGTATCGAGGCCGCAGTGCCGGCGATCGACGGCGATACGGTGCTCTCGGCGAGCACCGGTAGCGTCGAGGTAGCCCTCTCGCCGACGATCGACGCCGACCTCGAGGCCCGAACCGGTACCGGCAGCCTCGAGATCGACGCCGACGGGCTGGGACTCGAGGAGTACCGCCGCGAGGACGATCGCGTCAGCGCCGCCCTCGGGGAGGGCGGGCCGCGACTCCGGATCGAGACGAGTACGGGCGAGGTCTCCGTCTCGGCGCTCGAAGAATAGGCCAGGCCTCGGTCTCGACGCTGCACGAATTCGAAGTCGTCGCCAGGCGCGAACGTCGATCGGAACCGCTACCGACGCGGTCCGTCCCAATGCCGTTTTCTCTCGCGTCAGTTCCGGCGCCGTTCTCTCCCGGCTATCGGCGGGAACGCGTTCCTCGAGGGTTCACGCCGTCGTCCGGGACTTCGTCCGCGAGTCGAGCAGCACCGCGGCGACGAGCGCGGAGAGGCGTCCGAGAACGTTCGCGAGGTACAGCGTCGCGACCAGCGCGAGCAGCCCCGCGACCGCAGCACCCAGCGCCCGCGGGAGCGTCCCGATCACGACCGGGTCGGCGATGACGGCGTAGACGACGAGGTCCGCGCCGTAGACCGCGGGCGCGACGAGCAGGCTCGTCGCGAGCGAGACCCCGACGACGAGGACGACGAAGCCACAGATTCCCAGCAGGATCTTCCAGCCGAGATACGCCGCGCCGAACCACGTCTCGCGGCCGAACACGAGCCGTTTCAGGAACGCGGCGAGCCCCCGGTCGGTCGGCGGGATCGACGGGGCGACGTCGACGGCGAGCAGTCCGCGGGTGAGTGCACCGTCGAGTCGGGCGAGCGCGACGATCGACAGCAGCGTCGCGACCAGCGCGACCGGACCGAGCAGGGTGAGACTCAGTCCGAGGGTCATCGACGCGCCGACGGTGATCGAGACGAGGTACGCGATCCCGAGCGGGAAAGCCAGCAGGACGTACGCGAGCGATCGGTACGTCCAGGGGTCGATCGGCGCGGCGTAGAACGGGCGATCGCTACCGGTTCGGAGCGCGTCGGTCGGCAACGCGCCGCCGTCGCCGGCGGCGTCGGGTTGGTTCGGTGGCATACGAACGAATCGACCGCCCCGAACCCGGTAAAACGGGATCGCGGGCTGTCGAGCCGACCACTGCGCGAAAAAGTTAAATGCTAGGTACCTTCGAGCGAGTAGAGGATCGCTACCAGCCCGGCGATGGTCACCCAGAGGACGCCGAGCAGGCTGGCGGCGTCCGACAGCGAGAGCAGCGGCGCGACCCCGTAGCTGACGACGACGGGCCCGGCGGCGATCAGCGCGATCCCGACCGCGAGGTAAAACATCGCGAGGCTGTCGTTGCGGCGGTACCCCCGGTAGGCGTAGCCGGCGACGACCAGGCCGACGACCGCTGTCGCGAGCGCCGTCGCGAACAGCACTGCGGCGGGATCAACGGCGATCATGGATCACCTCTAGGATGACAACGAGCCCGACCAGCTGGCAGGCGGTGGCGATCGTCTCCTGCCAGACCGTCTCGACGACGCCGACGTTCGACAGCGCGAGCCGCAGGAGCATCGGCACGGTGGTGAGCAACACGAGCCCGACGCCGAGCAGGAGCATCCCTCGCCCGCCTCCGGCGCGGTAGCCCCGATAGAGCCGCACCGCCAGGTACACCGACAGCACCGTCGCGAGGACGAGCGAGAGAAACACCAGCGCGACCACCGGCGGGGAGCCCCCGACGGTCGCGGCGCGAACGCCGTCCGCGAGGACGACGTCGACGCCCGTCCTCGGGAGCGACCCCGTCGGCGACGCGACGGCGGGAACCGTTTCCGGACTCATTTGAACCCCTCGTAGAGCCGGGTGAATCGGTCCGCAGCCGATTCCGTCCGTTCGATCTCGACGTCGTACCCCTCCTCGGCGAGGCGGATCCGCACCTCGCGGAGGCGGGCCGCGTACACCTTGTGGTGGTGGCCGTCCGGATCGAGCTGCTGGTGGGCCTCGAGCAGGTCGGCCTCGGTGAGTCGCTCGACGCGCCGGTAGATCGTCGAGGGGTCCGCGTCGCAGGCGTCGCTCAGCGCCCGTACCGACTGGGGTTCGTCGGAGGTGCGGACGAGGATCGTCTTGACGTAGTCGTCGCCGAGGATTTCGACGACGTCGACCTCGCCGTCGTCGGCCATCGGCCGTCGGTACTCGGGCCGGCCCAATGGGTGTTTCCCGGAACGAGGACGCGACTCGACGCGGATCGTCGTCCGTCGGCCCCGGCGCGCCCGTGGTGGGGCCGCACCGACGGCCGTGCCCGATAGTCCGTTCGGGACGACTCCGCGAACGAGGTCGTTCGGGACGACCGCTGCGAACGAGGGGACGATCGACTCGGACGGCACGGTCGAGATCGAACGGTCGGCGGGCCAACGTTTATTCTCCGCGCAGGGGATTGTTCGTGCAATGGGTTCCACGAGGACCGGAACCGCAGGGACGACCGTCGACCGGTTCACCCGCGGGCTCCGGTGGTTCCTCTCGGTTCCGGTTCGCCGGGAGACCTACCGTCGCCTGGCGTACCTGCTGCTTGCCTTCCCGCTCGGACTACTCTACTTCGTCTTCCTCGTCGTCGGAATCTCGATCGGGATCGGGCTCTCGATACTGCTCGTCGGGATCCCGATCCTGGCGTTCGCCGTCGGGTCGGCGCTGCTTGCCGCCCAGTTCGAGCGCCGGCTGGTGACCCTCCTGCTCCCGGTCGAGGTCGGCGCCAGACGCGAACTCGAGGGGGAGCGACGGCGGGACCGAGCGCTCGATCTGGCGACCGACCTCCGGACCTGGACGCCGCTGCTCTACCTCCCGTCGGTCTTCCTGCTGGGGACCGTTTCGTTTACCCTCCTGACGACGGCGCTGTCGACGGCGCTGGCGATGGTGCTGGTTCCGCTGTACTACGACCAGCCCGGGCTGTACGTCGGCGTCGTCACCGACCGGGCGCCGGAGTTCCACCAGACCGTCTATCTGGCCTGGAACCAGCTGCTGGTCGGGTTCGAGGCGGTCGTGACGGTCGGCTACTGGGAGATCACGACGCTCCCGGGGGCACTCGCCGTCGCCGCCGGAGGGATCGTCCTCGGACTGCTCACGCTGCACGCGCTGAACGCGCTCGCGGGGCTGTTCGCTCGGTACGCCCGTCTCCTGCTCGCGGACGGGTACGAGCCGACCGCGCTGGTCGGTTCGGCCTAACAGCTCGGATCGGCGAGCCCCGGGACATCCTCGTCGGATCTCGTCGACTGCGCGGCTGGTCCGCGGGTTAGCGGGAGAAGTAGGCACACTATCTACGATAGGTGGCCAAGGTAAGGTACTTTAACTACGATAGGTACCTATCACAAGGCAGATGCTGCAGTAGCGGTCCGTGCGCGCCTTTCGATGGTTAACATGCAGGCCACACGCTCATTGGTCGGATCGTTGTGTAATCGGTATGGCAACGCTCGAGACGACACAGGAGCGGACCCGATCGGAAATCGCCGCGTACCTCCGGGAGTTCGCCGACGAACTCGATCCGGAGACGCGGACCGAGAACGCGACCCGCGGCACCGCCGCCGGAACGAGCGGAACCGACGCACCCGAGGCCTCGAGAACGGACCGCCGGACCGCCGACGCCGATGCGACCGGAGACCGCGATCCGGACCGCGCCGCGAGCGTCGGCGACAAGGTCACGGTGATCGCGGGCAACGAGAGCGCGACGATCAACCCGCCGCGGACGTGCGCGTTCGACATCGCGATCGATACCGATTCCGACCTCCTGAACGCGGGGGCCGAACGAAGCACCACGTTCACGATCCGCTGGGACGCCGAGCACGTCGAGAACGACGACGAACTCCGCGTCGAGTGAACCGGCAGTCGGCGTTCGTTCGCCGTCTCAACGGACGCCGTGGCGCTCGTAGAACCGCCGAACGCGATCGTCGGCCAGCAGCGGCTCGTGGACCTGCATCGCCTTGAGTCCGGGGTAGCTGTTCGCTTCGATGACCTTGAACGACCCCTCGTCGTCGGTGACCACCAGATCCCACCCGACGTAGGGGATCGTCGGAAGGCTCGAGGCCAGTCCCCGGACGTCCTCGCGGATCGCCTCCCAGGCCGGCACCCGCTCGCCCTCGATCCGCGCTCCGGTCTCGGGGTGGCGGACGTGCCACTCGAGGCGGCCGCTACCCTGCGGGAGCTGTGCGGCCCGCCCGAACTCTCCGGTTTCGAGGTCGATCCGGGCGCTGAGTCCGCCCTGCGAGAAGTTGTCCATCGAGCCCGAGGCGTCCGTTCCGATCCGCTGGACCGCGGCCGCGATGAACGCCTCCTCGCGGTCCTCGTCGTACATCGTGAGTGCGCGAATCGTGTTCGGCGTCTCGGGGTAGAGCTCGGCCGCGTACGGACCCTGTTCGACGTGTTCGCAGACGAGGTAGTCCTCGAGGCCGTCGATCCGCGAGATCAGCGCCCCCCGATCGTAGCGCTCGCCGTTGATCTCGTAGCCGTCGTCGGTCCGCGAGCACAGCAGGACGTTGTTTCCGCCGCCGCCTCTGACCCACTTGAGGACGAGCTTGCCGTCCGCGTCGAGTCGGTCGGCGACCCGCTCGCCGGCGTCGGCGACGGCGCTCGTCCTCGCGTCGACGGTCGCCTCGAGCGCGGCCGATTCTCCGCCGCCGATCGCCGGCGGCGACGAGTCGTCGGCGTCGTCGATCTCGTGGAAGGTTCCGCTTCGGATGAGCCCGTGAACGGCCATCCGATGGTCGGGGTAAGAGCGCATCAGCCAGTCGAAAAACAGCTTGTTCGAGAGCGCGATCGACCACGTCCCGTTGATGGTTTTCGTCCCCACGTACCGCTGGTAGTCGCTGACGAAGGCCGCGGGATCGTACCGCTCGAAGTCGTAGATCACGCCGGCCCTGCTCAGAAAGCCGCGCCGCCAGAGCGCGAGCCGGCGCGAGAGCGACTGCGAGTACGACGGGAGCTCCCGCTCGGTGGCGAGGAAGTCGCGGATCCCCTGTGCCGTGAAGTACGCCTCGCGAACGTTCATAGCGGGTACCTCTCGGGCGCCGATCGTGAACGTTGTGCTTCCCACCCGCAGGGGAACGTCCGGCGGCCTCGGTTCTCGTCTCGACGCGACATCGGACGGTTCGGCCCGTCTCGGCCTCGAGAGCGCGCCGAGACGCGCCGTTCGAGCCCCTCGAACCCGTATTCGAGCACCCCGGACTTGCAGGCACAACCCCCTTCCGACCCACGGTGATGGGATTCTGTACCGCGAGAGAGACTCAATACCATGCACTCCGATCCACCGTACCGGCGCGTTCAGCACGACCGTCGTCCCAGATTCACCCATGGCAGTTGACATCGACATCGAATCCGCCAGCTTCGACGAGAAGCTCGAGAAGTCCCTCGAGGTGCTCGAGGAGACCCGATCCGAGTTCGACGACCCAACCTTCACCTGCAGTTTCGGAAAGGACTCCAACGCCGTCTTAGACCTCCTCGCGCGCTCGAGCGTCGACCTCGAGGCCGACGTCGCGCTGTCCTTTCTCGACCACGGGAACCACTTCGAGGCGACCTGGGGGATGAAGGAGACGCTCGAGGACCGCTACGGCGTTTCCTTCGAGACCTACGAACCGGACTCGAGCTACGAGGAGCTCGTCGTCGAACACGGCCCCCGCGTGAACCAGCGCAAGCCGGACCTGTGCTGCCAGACGCTCAAGTCGGCGCCGATGGAACGGATGGTCGACGGCCACGACGGCTGGATCACCGGCTACCGGATCGACGAGGGGCTCGACGACGGCGAGGGCGAGGGCAGCTACGACTGGCGCAAGCACCTCGACTTTTTCGAGGAGAAAGCGGAAGTGACCCGGATCAACCCGATCGTCCACTGGACGACCGAGGACGTCTGGGAGTACCACGAGCGCCGGGAGATCCCGTACAACGACCTCTACGACGAGGGCTTCGAGTGTCTCGGCTGCAAGCAGTGCACCCTCGACGGCGACCCGCTGTTCGCCTACGACAGCATCCGTCGGGTCGGCGACGGGACGGAACCGGAGGCGAGCGACTGATGACGATCGAATCCACCGATCCACGATGACCGCCGAAAAACAGTCCCCGGACGAGATCGCGGACCGCCTGCTCGGGAGGACCGACGACGACGAGCTCGTCCTCCACCTCGAGGACGGAACCGAGCTCCCGGTCTCGATCAGGCGTCCGCTCTACCTGCCGAGCTCGGTCCAGGAAGGCGTCGAGGGCGGGAGCGTCCGCTACTCGGTGCTGGCCGACGAGGAGGCGGTCGAACGGCTCGAGCTGCCCGCCAGCGAGGGCGTCATCGCGGCCGAGGAACTCGAGGCCGGCTCCTGGACCCGATCGCGCGTCGAGTTCCACGAGCGGGTCGACGACGACGAGTTCGGCGACCTCGAGCGCTCCGAGGAGCTGCGCGCGGTCTCGTAGGCCTCGGCGACCCGTCAGTTTTTGATCGCGGTAACGACCAGCGAGAGCGCGATGAGGACGAGCAGCCCGATGGCGATGTAGCTGTTAAAGAGGAAGGCGGCGGCGCTCTCGCCGGTCAGCAGCCACCCGGTGACGAACCCCGACTCGGCGATGTCTCCGAGGATCACCCCCAGCACGAGGCTGACCAGCGGATAGTCGTAGACGACGAGCACCACGCCGAGCAGCCCGAACAACAGGACGATGTAGAGGTCGACCGGCGCGTTCCGAACCGCGAACCCGCCGACGACCGCGAGCACCGCTACCGAGGGAATGATATAGCGAATAGGGATGTACGCGAACTTCCCGAAGTACCGCGAGCCGGCCAGCCCGTAGACGAGGATCAGGGCGTTGCCCACGAACAGCGAGAGGATCATCGCGTAGACGATGTCGCCCGAGGAGTCGAACAGCGCGGGACCCGGGTTCAGCCCGTGGAGTGCGATCGCACCCAGCAACGCCGCCGTCGCGCCGCTGCCGGGAATCCCGAGGGTCAGCGTCGGGATCAGCGCGCTGCCCTGGGTGGCGTTGTTGCTCGAGTCCGCCGCGATGACGCCCTCGATGATCCCGCTGCCGAAGCGGTCGGCCAACTCGTCGTTCGCCCAGCGCTTGGCCTCGTTGTACGAGACGAAGTTCGCCACGTCCGCGCCGGCGCCGGGCAGCGCTCCGATGAACGTCCCGATGAGGGCGCCGCGGAGAAACGCCGCGGGGCGGGACGCGACCGCTCGAGCCGCGTCGTACACCTCCGAGACGCCCCGCTGGACGGTGTGATCTCCGGTGACGACGGTCCCCCGGTAGGCCAGCCAGAACACCTCCGCCAGCACGAACAGCCCGATGAGGACGACGACGAAGTCGACGCCCTCGAGCAGCGCCGTCTGTCCGAACGTGGCGCGGGGCTGGGCGAGCTGGGGGTCGTTCCCGACGGTGCCGATCAACAGCCCGAACGCCCCGGCGAGCAGGGCCTTCGAGAGCGAGGATCCCTTCGCAGCGGGGATGATCGTCAGCGCGAACACCGCGAGCAGGAACATCTCCGGGTTGCCGAAGTTCAACGCGAACTCGGAGATCGGCGGGGCGAAGATCAGCAACACGGTCGCCGCGATCAGCCCGGCGAGCCCGGAGACGATCGCCGAAACCGCGAGCGCGTAGATCGCCCGCCCCTGCTTGGTGAGCTCGTAGCCGTCCCAGCAGGTGACGATCGAGCCCGGGGCGCCGGGGGTGTTGATGAGGATCGCCGGGATCGAGCCGCCGTAGACAGCCCCGCCGTAGGCCGAAACCAGGAAGATCAGCGCCGTGGTCGGCTCGAAGGGGATCGTCACGGGGGTAAAGAGGATGATCGTCATCGTCGCGGAGAAGCCGGGGATCGCCCCGAAGACGATCCCGACGGCCGTCCCCAGCAGGATCGCGAACAGGACGTACGGGCTCGCGAGGATGCCGAGCGCGCCGTCGATCGCCGCGGGAGCGAGGAGTCCGAACATGGTCACAGGGGGATCATCAGCCACTGGACGAACACGAGCCAGACGCCGACCGCGAAGCCCAGCGAGTACCCCGCCAGCGCCAGCGGATTGCGCTCGCCGAACAGGTACAGCGTGGCCGCGAGGAAGGCGACCGTCGCGGTGAGAAAGCCGATCGGCTCGAGGGCGAGGACGTACCCCGCGGTGAGCGCGACCAGCAGCGCCGCGCTTCGCACGGTAAAGATCCCCTCGTCGTCCGGCCCGGCGTCGGTGTCCGGATCGAACGCGGCGGCCGCGCTCTCGACTCGCTCGTCGGACGAGCCGTCCCCGCCGCCGACCGAGACGGCCTGAACCGCCGCGGTGACGAGCGCGAGCGCGATCGTCGCGTACAACAGCGGCCCCGCGTACAGCATCGACAGCTCCGGTAGCGCCCGCGTGTCCCAGTAGTAGAACAGACAGAACGCCAGGACGAGTCCCGGAAACAGCAGTTCGCCCGTGTCGATCTCGACCGTCCGCGAGCCGGCCGCGACGGTGACGACCGGCGGTGTGATCCCTGTCATACGTTATTCGTCGTAGATGAAGTTCTCGACGACGTCCGCGTACGTTTCCATGAACTGCGAGGTGGCCTCGACCTCGGCCGCGGTCTCGTCGGGGCCGCGGTACTCCAGGATCTCGTCGAGTCCGCCCTGATTTCCCGCTTCGGTCAGGAACGACTCGTCGTCGAACACCGCCGAGTAGGTCTCGGCGAGCCGTTCGAACCGATCGGGATGGTTCTCTCTGAGACCGCCGGGAACGACCACGAGCTTCCACTGGCCGAGCCCCTCCTCGACGAGGGGGACGTCCTCGAGGCCGAGGTCGGCGAACGACGGCGTGTCGGGCCACAGGTCCTGGGGCTCGGCGGTGTGCGAGCCCAGCGCGAGCACGTCGCCGACGTAGTCGGGGTTGAACGCCCACGGCTGGTTGACGCCCGCGTCGACGTCGCCCGCGAGGACGGCCTGTCGGACCCCGGAGCCCCCCTCCATGTTGACGATCGTCAGATCCAGATCGTACGTCTCCGCGACCAGTAACGCCGACAGCGCCGTGTTCCCGATCGCGGAGGTGATCCCCACGGTCGCGCCGTTCTCGCGGGCGTACTCGACGAATTCCTCGAGGTCGTCGTACGGCCGGTCGGGCGGGGCGAACCACATCGTCGGATCCCAGTGGTGGGTGCCCAGGTAGTCGAACGACTCCATCTGGTAGGGCGCGTTCTGAAACAGCCAGGTAGCCTGCATCTGGGGCATGTTCCACATCGCGACCGTGGTGCCGTCCGGATCGGCGTTGTACAGCTCCTCGCCGCCGACCTGGGTCGAACCGCCGGGGTAGTTCTCGACGACGAACTCGATGCCGAGGCGATCCGACCACGCCGGCGTCGTGATCCGCATCGATCGATCGGTGCCCCCGCCCTGCGCCCAGGGGACGATCGCCGTAACCCGCTGCTCGTCGAACCGTTCGGTGACGCCGAGCGCGTCGGCGCCGTAGGCCGCCGTTACCGAGAGTCCCGTGACGCCGGCCGCGAGAAACTCCCGTCTACCGAGGTCTGTGGATGACATTGTTACTGTCCGTCGCCCCCTCGAGCACGCCCGTTCGCCCGGCCGGGGGCGGTCGCCGGGCCGATTCGCGACGAACCAGTACCGAACCGCACGCGTCGGCGTCGGAACCGGCGGCGGGAACCCGCAAGCGCCGTCGATTCGTCCGCCGACCGTCCGGGTTCCGAATTGTTACTACTATTACGTTTACTAGTAACAACTCAGTTAGGGTTGGGGGTTCTGCCTGCGTGTGCAAAGAAAAATAATGATAGACCTCCCGATCGCCCCGACCGGTACGGGGACGCCTCGAGACGGGATCCGATCTCGCGTACGGAACGGAGCCTATTCGAGCAGTCGCTCGGCTCGCTCGAGGTCGGCCGGCGTATTGACGTTGACTCGCGAACCCGGCAGCCGAACGGGGTCGACGCGCCGTCCCGCCGCCGCCAGGAGGCCGACGGCTTCGCTGAGTTCGCACTCGCCGCTGTCTGCGGGGCGAGCGAGCGCGAGCGCGTGGAAGATCTTCGGCGACAGCACGTAACACCCCGTCGTCACCAGCCGCGAGGGCGGGTCGTCGGCCTTCTCGACGATCCCCGCGACGCGACCGTCCTCGAGGGCGACCGCGCCCGTCTCGCGGGCGGTCTCCCGCTCGACCTCCTCGACGAGCACCGCGGCCGCCGCGTCGGTCGAGCGGACGCGCTCGACGGCAGGATCGATCCCGCCCTCGAAGACGTTGTCGCCGTTCAGAACGACGAACGGCTCCTCGACGCGGGACTCCGCGAGCGAGACCGCGTGGCCGAGTCCCCTCCGTTCGCGCTGGTGGACGTACGTGATCGGCACGTCCCGGTAGGCGTCGCCGTAGCGGTCGACGATCTGTGCCTTGCGATAGCCGACGACGACCACGAGCCCGTCGACGCCGGCCTCGAGCAGCGTCTCGAAGACGCGACTCAGGATCGGTCGGCCGTCGACCTCGACGAGTCCCTTGGGTCTGTCCTCGGTCAGCGGACGCAGTCGCGTCCCCTCGCCTGCGGCGGGAACGACTCCCTTCATACGCTCACGTAGCCCCTCGGCCGAGAAAAGTCTCGAGGACGTTCCGTGCCGCGGGTGCGCACTCGAGGACTCACCGCGAACCACAAAACAGATACCCGCGCTCCCCGGTCGTCCACTCGGTCGGGGCGTTCGCACGGCGCCAGGTGACGCTTGTTCCGACCCTCCTGTTTCCGATCGGCCAGCGCCGGGTCTAGACGCTCGGCGCGGGGTCGGACGGCTGCAGCTCCGGACGCGCGGCTTCGGCCTCGAGCCACGCCTCCGCGTCGAGGGCGGCCATGCTCCCGGTTCCCGCCGAGGTTACGGCCTGGCGGTAGTCGGGATCCATCACGTCGCCCGCGCCGAAGACGCCTTCGACCGCGGTCTCGGTCGTCATCCCCTCGAGGGTCTCCAGGTGGCCCGAGTCGGCGAGTTCGACCGGGGTGTCCTCGAGGAAGTCGGTGTTGGGGACGTGGCCGACGCCGTAGAAGATCCCGCCGACGTCGACCGTTTCGCGCTCGACCTCGCTCGCGGCCCGCGGCGCCGCGGTCTCCTCGAGCTTCTCGGTCGGGTGGCCGTCGGGGTGGGCGACGAGCGTCGCGCCGGTGACTCCCTCCTCTCGGGAGCCGTGGATCTCGAGCAGCTCGGTATTCCAGCGGAAGGCGATCTTCTCGTGGTTCCGGGCCCGTTCGGCCATGACCTCGGAGGCGCGCAGCTCGTCGCGCCGGTGGACGACCGTCACCGAGTCGGCGAACTTCGCGAGGAACAGCGCCTCCTCCATCGCCGAGTCGCCTCCGCCGATCACGAGGACGTCGTCGCCGCGGTGGAAGGCGCCGTCGCAGGTCGCACACGTCGAGACGCCGTAGCCCATCAGTTCGTCCTCGCCGTCGGCGCCGACCCAGCGGGCGCTGGCGCCGGTCGCGACGATCAGCGACCGCGTCCGGACGGCGTCGCCGTCCGCGAGCTCGAGTTCGAACGGGCGGTCCTCGAGCGTCGCGTCCTCGACGGTGCCGTGTTCGAACTCGGCGCCGAACCGTTCGGCCTGTTCTTTCCCGCGCTGGATCAGCTCCATCCCGCCGACGCCCTCGGGGAAGCCGAGGTAGTTCTCGACGTCGGTGGTCAGGGTGAGCTGACCGCCCGGCTCGGGCCCCTCGAGGACGAGGGGCTCGAGGTCGGCCCGCGCGGCGTAGACGGCGGCCGAGAGGCCGGCGACGCCGGAGCCGACGATTACGACGTCGCGAACGGCCGCGTTCGAGTCCCCGCTCATTCGGTGTAGCGCTCGATCAGGCTGCGGAGTCGGTCCTCCGGCAGGGCGCCGGTGTGCTGTTCGACCTGCTCGCCGTCGGCGAACACCAACAGCGTGGGGACGCCGCGGACGCCGTAGGCGGCGGCGAGTTGCTGGTTGGCGTCGACGTCGACCTTCGCGACCGTCGCGTCGGTCTCGGCCGCGATCGTCTCGACGACGGGCTCGAGCATCTTGCAGGGGCCACACCAGTCGGCGTAGAAGTCAACGAGCACGACGTCGCGGTCGCTC
Organism: Natronococcus jeotgali DSM 18795; assembly: GCF_000337695.1. Classification (GTDB taxonomy): domain Archaea; phylum Halobacteriota; class Halobacteria; order Halobacteriales; family Natrialbaceae; genus Natronococcus; species Natronococcus jeotgali. The sequence goes on along the minus strand of NZ_AOIA01000128.1, from coordinate 93,003 downwards.
ACGACCGTCTCGAGGTGGTCCTCGCCGTCGATGTAGAGCGGTTCGTTCGTCGGTTCGTTCGCCGAGGGGCTGGTTGCATCGGTTGTCATCACGCCATCGTACGGGTCGGAGCCGCTTAAAGGTTTTGTAGGTAGTGTACAATATAGTATGCCCCGATTCGATCGAACGTCTTCACATCCGAATATGGGAGATCGAAATGAGACGAATATACGTAATACAGACACTCTAGGAACTCCCTTTGCATTGGCCTCGGATCGGAAGCCGATATAGGATTGCACAATATGTACAAAATATTTCGGACAGCGAGCCCGCATCGCGGACGGCGATCGAACGATCCGACGCGGTTCGTCAGGTTGCTCGAGCGAACCGAAACCGTCGCTCCCCCGGACCCCGGCCCCAACGGCGACCCGGAGTCGAGCGCAGTACGCGACGGAAGCGAGTCGGACCGGCCGAAGTCCGCGAGCCGAGCGATGCGGTCTCGTGGTCCTCCCCTCCCGCTCGGCTCGATGGCGAGGGCCGAATCGGCGAGTGTCTCGGTATCCCTCGAGGAAGTCCACGAACGACGTCTCGACGCTCGCAGTAGAAGGGATCGTGGCCCCAGTAGCGTTCGGTCCGTGTCGGAAGCTTGAACTTGACGTTGGCGCAAGGCGGGTGTAAGGCGTTCGTTTCGACCCGTTCCGGGCGGGTCCGTGCCGACACCATGCTCGAACTCACGCTTCTGGTCGTCCTCGGTACCTCCGCCCCCTGCTGGTCCACTCTTATTTTCTCTACCCCGCGGCGCTGGCGCTGCTGGCCCGGCTGATTTCGGCTCCCGACTCGACGGGATCCGACACCCTTCCCTCGGTCGCGCTCGTGATCGCGGCGTACAACGAGGAGGAGATCATCGCGGAGAAGATCGAGAACAGCCTGGCGCTCGAGTACCCCGCCGACCGACTGTCGATCGTCGTCTTCTCCGACGCGTCCTCGGATCGAACCGACGAGATCGTCCGCTCGTACGCCGACGAGGGGGTCGAACTCGTCCGCGTCGAGAGGCGGGTCGGCAAGACCGAGTGCCAGAACCGGGTCGTCGACCACGTCGACGAGGAGGCCGTCGTCTTCTCCGACGCCAACAGCATGTACGGGCCCGACGCGATCCGGGAGCTGGTGGCGGCGTTCGGTCCGGACGTGGGCCGCGTCGTCGGCGAACTCACGTACCGGGACTCGAGCGCGGTCGACGGCGAGTCCGTCTACTGGCGCTACGAGTCGCTGCTCAAACGCCTCGAGTCGGCCGTCGGCTCGTCGGTCACCGGAAACGGCGCGATCTACGCGGTTCGGGCCTCGTCGTACGCCCCCCTCCGCCGGGACGCGATCAGCGACTTCGCGGAGCCGCTGGCGATCGTGCGCAACGGCCAGCGGGTCGCGTACGCCGCCGACGCGGTCGCCCGGGAGCGCACGGAGGCGACGGTCGACGACGAACTCGCCCGCCGATTCCGGATCGTCACCCGATCGTGGCACACCGTCGCGAACAACGCCGCGTTGCTGAACCCGGTTCGGTACCCGCTGTTCTCGTTCCAGTTGCTCTCGCACAAGGTGCTCCGGTGGCTCTCGCCGCTTTTCCTTGCGGGCGCGTTCCTCTCGAACCTCGGACTCGTTCTCGTCGCTCCGAGCTCGCTCTACCTCGCCGCGTTCGGCGCACAGCTCGCGTTCCACGGGCTCGCGGCCGTCGGCGCGGCCCTCGATCGCGCCGCGGTTTCGACGCCCACGGTCGTCCACGTCCCCCACTTCTTCCTCGTCGCGAACTACGGCATGCTCGCCGGCCTGTGGAACTTCCTGCGCCGGGAGAGCATCGTCACCTGGAACACGACCTCGAGGGAATCGGAACCGTGACCCGCGTCGTCCACCTCTCGTCGGTCCACTACCCGTTCGATCCGCGCATCTTCCACAAGCAACTGCGAACGCTGTCGGCCGCAGGATATCAGACGACGCTGCTCGTCCACCACGAGGAGTCGACGGAGCGAAACGGCGTCCGCGTGCGCTCGGTCGGCGACGTCGAAACCCGCCTCGAGCGCTGGCGGAACCTCCCGACGCTGTTTCGGGCGGCTCGGGCCGAGGACGCGGCCGTCTACCACCTCCACGATCCGGAGCTGTTGCCGATCGGCGTCCTGCTGTCGCTGACGACCGACGCGAAGGTCGTCTACGACGTCCACGAGGACTACGCGGACGCGATCCGGCTTCGCGAGTGGATCCCCGACCCCGTCAAACCCGCGTTACGGCGGTCGTTTCCGGCGATCCAGGCGGCGTTGACCCGAGCGTTCGACCTCGTCGTTACCGCGGACGACTCCACCCGGGAGCGACTCGAGGCGCGCACGAGCGCGCCCGTCGAGACGGTCCGAAACCTGCCGACGGTCGGTGAAATCGAGACCGACCGCGTCGACGTCGAGCGTACCCACGAGCACGTGCTGGCCTACGTCGGCGGGTCGACCGGGAGCGGGGGCTGATGAACATGCTTCGGGTTACCGCTCGGCTGCGAGAGCGCGGTCTCGACGTCGGACTCTGGCTGCTCGGCCCGTTCCAGGACGAGGAAATCGAGCGCACCGCCCGGGCGTTCGTGGAGCGGGAAGGGATCGCCGAGCACGTTCGACTGTTCGGCTACGTCGACTACGACGAGCTCTTCTCGTCCCTCGCGGCGGCCGACGTCGGACTCCTGCTGGTCGACGAGGACCGTTTCCTCCGCAACGTCCCGACGAAGTTCTTCGAGTCCCTCTACTGCGAGCTCCCCGTCCTGTCGACCGAGGTCACGTCGCTCGAGCCCTACGCCGCCGACGCCTACTGCGTTCGGGTCCCCGAGGCCGACCTCGAGCGGGCCGCCGAGGAACTCGCGGCGCTGCTCGCGGAGCCGGAGACCAGAGTGCGGATGGGCGAGGCCGGCCGCGAGGCGGTCGTCTCGGAGTACAGCTGGGAGATCGAGGGGGATCGACTGCTGGCCGCCTACGAACGGCTCACGGGCGATCGAGCGACGAGACCGACGAGATCCGAACACGAATGACCACCGTTTCAGTTATCACCCCGACGTACAACCGGGCGGAGACGCTCCCGCGAGCGATCGAGAGCGTCCTCGCACAGGACCACGAGGCGTTCGAGCACGTGATCGTCGACGACGACTCGACCGACGACACCCCGGCCGTCGTCGCCGAGTACGACGACGACCGCATCGAGTACCGCCGGCTCGAGGACAACGCCGGGGCCAACGCCGCCCGGAACGCGGGGATCCGCGCGGCCTCGGGCGAGTACGTCGCCTTCCTCGACTCCGACGACGAGTTCTACCCCGGCAAGCACGGGGCCTGCGTCGACGCCCTCGAGTCGCTGCCCGAGCGCTACGGCGGCGTCTTCCACGGCTACGACATCTACCGCGGCGAGACCTACCTCGGACCGGAGGCGACCGCCGAGGGCCGCGTGACCCTCGCCGACCTCGGCGAGGCGAACGTCCCCGGTAGCTTCGTCGCGACGGCGTTCAGACGCGAGGTCTTCGACGCCGTCGGCGAGCTCGACGAGGCGATGGCCGCCTCACAGGACTACGAGTTCTACCTGCGGGTCGCCCGGGAGTACGACCTCTACGGGCTCGGGGCGGTGCTGGCGAGACACTACCGACAGCCCGACTCGATCTCGCTCGATCCGGACGCGAGGCGCGCGGGGAAAGCCCAGCTCGTCGAGCGCCACGGCGACGTGCTGACCGATCGGCGCCACGCCCACCACCACTACCTCCTCGGGCTGGCCCACGCGAAGCGCGACGAACTGGGGCCGGCGCGGCGGGAACTCGCCAGGGCGATCCGGCTCCACCCGACGAGCCCGTTCCCGTACGTCCACCTGGCGACCTGCGTGACCCCGACGACGTTCGCGCTCGGCATGGCCGCGAAGCGACGGGTGAAACGTCTGCTGGGACGGTGAACGTCCGCTCAGCTTCGCGTTCGCGATAGCAAGTCGCGATCGTCGGCGCGATGGCCTCCGACGCCGGGAGCCGTCGATCCGACGCCGTTCGTTCGACCCTCGAGGAGCGGATCGCGTAGCCGTCCTCGAGGGCGGAACGGGCGCGACGCGGACGCACGGAACCGACGACTACCGGGTCGGCTCGGCCCGGCGGCCGAACAGGAGGTAGCCGATCGCGGCGGTCGCGAGCACCGCGCCGATCGACCAGTCGAACAGCGTGTACGACTCGAAGAACTGGTGGATCGCCCAGCCGACCGCGAGCGCGAGCATCGCGACGTCGACCCGCCGGTAGTCGAGCGTCGCGGCGGCGACGCTGCCGGCGACGAGCCCGACGTAGGCGAACCCGCCGACGAGGCCGGTCTGGACGAACACGGCGAGATAGGAGTTGTGCGGCGTCGGTGCCGCGTCGCCTGCGAGGTAGGGTTCGATGGCCACGCTGGGCGGACCGCTGCCGTGGCCAAAGAGCAGGGGACCGTCGGCGATCGCGCGCAGGCTCGCGGTCCAGAGTTCGAACCGGCCCGACGCCGTGACGTCGACGGCGCCGACGGCCATCCCCGCGAGCACCCCGGCGACGGCCAGGACGGAGCCGACGACCGCGATCGGGACGGCGCGGCGACCGACGGCGACGGAGGCGCCGTAGATGCCGACGGCGACCGCGGCGGCGAGCATCGCCGCGCGGGCGTTCGAGAGGAAGAGCCCGAGTCCGCAGACGGCGGCGAGAACCCCGGCGGCGGTCGCCCCGAGCGGTCGGCGGGCGGCCGCCGTGCGGTGGAACTCGACGACTGCGGCGACGAACCCGCCGAACGCCACCAGTCCCAACCCGTTCGGGTTCGGGAAGATCGACCGCAGCGTCGACACGTCGGGATCGACCCCCGGAACGCTCGGCGAGGAGGCGGGGTACTGGCCGACCTCGAAGATCCACAGCGAGTACTCGCCGACGGCGTAGGTCGCAAGGCCCGCCAGAACGACAAGCGCCGCGAGCTGGGCGAGGAGCCAGAGAAACGCGCGCTCGGGGACGAGCCGGGGAATCACGAAGAGGCCGCTCCCCATCAGCACCGCGGCCCAGATCGGCCACCGGGACTGCGAACTCGAGGGGACGAACGCGAGGGTGTGTGCGAGGTAGAGCCCGGTTAGTACGGCGAAACAACCGACGGCCGCCCACTGGCGGGCAGTGAACCGCCTGGCGTCGCCGACGACGAGAACGTACGAGACCGTGAGCGCGAACGCGAGACCGATCGCGAACGCCCGGTTCGGACCGAACCCGAACCCCGGGGAACTGGTCTGGTAGACCAGTCCGAAGAGGGCGAACGCGATTCCGAGAACAGAGAGGAACGCCGCCTGACGGTGTTGGCTCTCGCGGTAGGTGGCGACGGCGAGACGCGCCCCGAGGATCACTCCGAGGACGATCGCGGCGACCGACAGCTGCCACGCCAGGACGGTATCGGTGGTGTGTGCGACCACCACGAGAGCCAGGAAGAGACCGAACAGCCCGTAGACCGCGCCGTCGACGATCCGATTCCCGGCCACTCGTCGGGAGAGCGCCGTCGACGGATCTCCTGCAGCGGTACTCACTGGGCTAGCAATTCGACGGATCCAATAAGTATCTACTTCATCGCCGCCCGCGCACCGCAACGGCTCGAGCGCGCGGACTCGTGACCGGGTGCACGGAAGGGAAGCGTGCGGATCCGCCCTCCCCGCCCCGCCCTCGAGGCAGGTCCCGGTGGCGGTACTGACCCGACGCGCAACCGACAACTCGCCGGCGGAGACAATCACGAACGCGTACCGATCCGTACCAGAACGTTATTGTAACAAGAGACTTACCACTTAGTATCAATGCAAGCCGTCGTACTCGCCGCCGGAGAGGGAACGCGACTGCGCCCGCTGACGGAGGACAAGCCGAAGGGACTCGTCGAGGTCGACGGGAAGCCGATCATCACGCACTGTCTCGACCGCCTCGTCGAGCTGGGCGCGAGCGAGTTCGTCGTCGTGGTCGGCTACCTCAAGGAGAAGATCATCGACCACTACGGCGACGAGTACCGCGGGGTACCGATCACGTACGCCCACCAGCGCGAGCAGAAGGGGCTCGCCCACGCCCTACTGTGCGTCGAGGAACACATCGACGACGACTTCATGCTGATCCTGGGCGACAACATCTTCGAGGCGAACCTCGAGGACGTCGTCCGTCGCCAGCAGGAGGATCGCGCGGACGCGGCCTTCCTCGTCGAGGAGGTCCCCTGGGACGAAGCCTCGCGGTACGGCGTCTGCGACACCAACGCCTACGGTGAGATCACCGACGTCGTCGAGAAGCCCGACGATCCGCCGTCGAACCTCGTGATGACCGGTTTCTACACGTTCACGCCTGCGATCTTCCACGCCTGCCACCTCGTCCAGCCCTCCAACCGCGGCGAGTACGAGATCAGCGACGCGGTCGATCTGCTCATCCAGTCTGGCCGGACGATCGACGCGATCGGGCTGGACGGCTGGCGGATCGACGTCGGCTACCCCGAGGACCGCGATCGGGCCGAAGAACGATTGCAGGGGAAGGTTCCGGCCGAAGCCAGTTCGGACTGAGTTCGTCTCGGCGCCGAGTGGCTCCGACGGGATTCGAGCGACCGCCCGTTCGCCGGCGCGCTCGAGACCGACGATCGAATCGCCTGAGCGGCCGACGGCGACGGCCCGCCCGTCCCGCGTTCAGTCCTCTTGTCGAACCAGAAGGTAGCCGATCGTGATACTCGCCAGGGCGCCGCCGATCGACCACTCGAAGAGGGTGTAGGACTCGAAGAACTGGTGGACCGCCCAGCCGACCGCGAACGCGAGCGTCGCGACGTCGACCCGTTGGTAGTCGATCAGCCCCGCGACGACGCTGCCCGCGACGAGCCCGAGGTAGGCCAGCCCGCCGACGAACCCGGTCTGGACGAGCACCGTGAGGTAGGCGTTGTGCGGCAGGGGCGCCCCCTCTCCCTCGAGGTAGGGTTCGATGACGAGATTTGCCGGGCCGCTGCCGTGGCCAAAGAGCAGGGGGCCGTCGGCGATCGCGCGCAGGCTCGCGGTCCAGAGTTCGAACCGGCCCGACGCCGTGATGTCGACGGCGCCGACGTACATGCCGACGAGCAGTCCGGCGGCGCCGACCAGTCCCGCGACCGAGACGACGGGAACGGCGAGGCGACCGCCGAAGGCGTAGGCTGCGTAGATCGCGACCGCGATCGCCGAGGCGAGCATCGCCGCGCGGGCGTTCGAGAGGAAGACGCCGGCGGCACAGAGCCCGGCGAGCGCGAGCGCGAGTCCCGCGCCCAGCGGACGGCGTTCGAGGACCGACCGGTGGAACTCGACGGTCGCGCCGACGAGCCCGGCGAACGACACTAGACCGAAGGCGTTGGGGTTCGGGAAGATCGACTGCAGCGTCGTGACGTCGGCGTCGACCAGCGGCACCGACGGCGTGCCCGACCACTGGCGAACCTCGAAGATCCACAGCGAGTACTCGCCGACGGCGTAGGTCGCGAGCCCGACCAGTACGAGAACCGCCGCCAGCCGCGGGAGAACCCAGAGGTAGACGCGCACGGGAACGAGCCGGGGGACGACGAAGAGGTTCACCCCCAGCACGGCGGCGGCCCACAGCGGCCACCGCGACTGCGTGCTCGAGGGATCGTACTCGAGGGTGTGCACGAGATACAGCGCCGTCAGCACGGCGAAACAGCCGACGGCGGCCCACTGACCGACCGTGTACCGTCTGGCGTCGCTGACGACCAGAAAGAAGGCGACCGTGGCGCCGAACGCGACCGCGATCGCGAGGGGTCGATTCGGTCCGAGGCCGAGCCCCGGCGAACTGCTCTGGTAGAGCACGCCGAGGACGACGAACGTGACCCCGAACACCGAGAGGACGGCCGCCTGGCGGCGCTCGAACTCGGGGTAGGCGTCCGCGGCGAGCCGACACCCAAGCGCCGCGCCCAGCAGGACGCCGAAGGCGGCGACCTGCCAGGCTACCACCAGGTCGGTCGCGTACGCCAGCAGGAGCAACAGCAGGTGGAGCCCGAACAGCGCGTAGACGATTCCGTCGACGAGCCGATCGGCGTCCCAGTCCCGGGCGAACGGCGTCGCCGGCTCGCGTTCGACAGCGCTCACGATTCGATAATTACCGCCAATCAATAAATATCTATTCCAGAACCTGTCGTCGATTGCGACGGTCGCGTCGGAACCGAAACTCCGGGCGCCCGATCGAACCGTCCTCCCTCGAGCGGGCGCCCGCTCGGGGCTCGAGGACGCGGCCGAGACGGAGGCCGCCGGGCGGCGAACGTGTATCGGATCGTATATGTTTTGAACCTCGACCGTCTGCTCTCGAGCAATGCGCGTTCTCGTAACCGGTGGGGCCGGATTCGTCGGGGGTAACCTCGCCGAGTCCCTCGCTCGGGAGGGACACGACGTGACGGTGCTTGACAACCTGGATCCGTACTACGATACCGGAATCAAGGAACGAGCCGTCGAAGCCGCGACCGCCGCGGCCGAGAGCGGCGGCGGCGCCTACGAGTTCGTCGAGGGCGACGTTCGGAACGCGGCGCTCGTCGAGGACCTGGTCGGCGACGCGGAGATCGTCTACCACCAGGCCGCACAGGCCGGCGTTCGGACCAGCGTCGACGATCCGCAAAAGCCCAACGAGATCAACGTCGGCGGCACGCTGAACCTGCTGGACGCCGCACGGGACGCCGATATCGAACGGATCGTCCTGGCGAGCTCGTCGTCGGTGTACGGAAAACCGGAGTACCTCCCCTACGACGAATCCCACCCGACGACGCCGGTCAGCCCCTACGGCGTCTCGAAGCTGGCCGCCGACCAGTACGCCCGCGTCTACCACGAGGTGTACGGATTGGCGACCGTCTCGCTGCGGTACTTCACCGTCTACGGGCCGCGGATGCGGCCGAACATGGCGATCTCGAACTTCGTCTCGCGGTGTCTGAACGGGCGTCCGCCGGTCGTCTACGGCGACGGCTCCCAGACGCGCGATTTCACGTACGTCGACGACGTCGTCGACGTGAACCGGGCGCTGCTCCGGGACGGCTCGGCCGACGGCGAAATTCTCAACGTCGGCAGCGCCGACACCATCGCCATTCGGACCCTCGCGGAGCTCGTCCGGGACGAACTCGCACCCGGCCTCGAGATCGAGTACGCCGAGTCCCGCGAGGCCGACGCCGAACACACCCACGCCGACGTCGGGAAGGCCGCCGAGCTGCTCGGCTACGAACCCTCGACCGACGTCCGCGAGGGGGTCCGGAAGTTCGTCGACTGGTACCGGAGCAACCGGGAGTGGTACGAGCCGCTGGTGCTCGACGCCTATAGTAACAACTGAAACTGTTTGCACACCGATCGCACAGTAGTCGTGCGATCGGGTACGCACTGACTTTCAGTGGCTACTATAGCCCGAACCAGTAGCCTTATTCTCGGCTGCCCGGATAGCGTTCGTGAATGTCCCTCGCCGCGAAGATTCGGGCCGGACTCGAGGCGGACCTCCTCTCCCGTCTCGCGACCAACCTCTCGAGTGGGCTCCTGGTCGTCGTCCTGGCCCGTCTCCTCCGGCCCGACGAGTACGGACTGCTCTACCTCGCGATCTCGGTCTTTTCGATCGCCGCGGTGGTCGGCCGACTCGGCCTGGGCAAGTCCGCGGCCCGGTATCTCACCGAGTACGAGGAAAGCGACGCCGGACAGATCCCCCACGTCGTCGAGACCGCGGCGATCGCACTGGCGATCACCCTCGGGGTCGCGACGCTCGCGCTCGCCGTCGCCCGCGGGCCGATCGCGGCGCTGCTCGGCGAGCCCGGCCTCGAGCCGCTGTTGCTCGTCGGCGCGGTCTACGTCGCCTCGCACGGGCTGGTCAACGCCGGACGGAACCTCTGTCAGGGGTTCAAGGAGATCGAACGGGCCGCCCACATCGCGCTCCTCGAGGCGCTCGTCCGGCCCGCCGTCGCGGTCGGACTCGTCCTCGCCGGCTTCGGCGCGGTCGGCGCGCTCGTCGGCTACGTCGTCGCCTCCGTCCTGGCGGCGGCGCTTTTCGCGGTCGTCCTCTACCGGCGCTCCGCGAGCGTCGAGCGCTCCCCGCTCGAGGGCGGCCTCCGCCGTCGAATCGTCGAGTACGCGATGCCGATCACGCTGACCGAGAACGGCAGCGCGGTCATCAAGCGCGTCGACGTCGTCCTCATCGGCGCCTTCCTGACGCCGCTGGCGGTCAGCTACTACGTCGTCGCCAAACAGATCACGACGGTCCTCAAGTCGCCCGCGAACTCGCTGGGGTTCGCGATCTCCCCGCGGTACGGCGAGCAGCTCCGGCGGGGGAACCTCGAGACCGCGTCGCGGCTCTACGCCGAGGCGCTGACGGGCGTGCTCGCGTTCTACGTGCCGGCTGCCGTCGGGCTGGCGATCGTCGCCGAGCCGACGCTGACGCTGCTGTTCGGGTCCGAGTACGCCGGCGGCGCGATCGTGTTGCAGATCCTGACGGTCTACCTGGTCGTCCAGGCGGTCTCCTACGTCACCAGCGGCGGGCTCGACTATCTCGGCCTGGCGAGGCGTCGCGCGTACGCGAAGGGGGCGACGGCGGTCGCGAACCTCCTCCTGAACCTCGCGCTCATCCCGACGATCGGGATCGCGGGCGCGGCGCTCTCGACGGCCGGAACGTACGCCGCCTACGTCGCGGCGAACGTCTACCTGATCCACCGCGAGCTGGCGCTTGACTGGCGGGCGATCGGTCGCCGCTGCGCCAAGGTCGCCGCCGTCACGGGCGCCATGACCGTCGCCGTGGCGCCGCTCGCGCCCGCGATCGGAGGATTCGTCTCGCTTTTCGCGGTCGTCGCTCTCGGCGCGGCGGTCTGGCTCGGCGCGACCGTCTCCGTCGGTCTGGTCGAGCGGCGGCAGCTGCGGTCGGCGGTTCCCTTCTGAGCCCCGTCGCCCGCCCTCGGGCGCGCTCGAGGCGACGACGATCAGTCCCGTCCGACCCCGAGGACGTCCCGCCAGCGGATCGACAGCCGACCGACGCGGGCGAGTTCGGGGTGGTCGTCGAAGGGGGTCGACGACCCGCGGCGGGCCCGCCACCACCGCTCGTGGACCGCGTTGATTCGAACCGGGATCGTCTCGAGCCCCACCAGCCGCGCGGTCACGAGCCGGTGGAAGCCACAGGAATTGAACACGAGCGCCCCGTCGCGGCCGACGTTGACCGCCACCTGGTCGTACCTGTCGGCGGTGCGTTCGGTCCCCGGGTCGCCGCGGCTCGTCTCGACGCCGCGTTTCCGGATCGAGTCGAACAGCTCGTCGAGGTATGCGCCGTAGCCGTAGTCGGCGTAGAACTCGGCCTCTCGCTCGGGGTAGCCACACTCGCGCAGGCGCTCGCGGGTGAGCTCGTCCGCGTCGATCTCGCCCTCGTAGTAGCCACGGAGCAGCCGGTACTTCGGGCTCTCGGCCAGCGGTTTCGCCCGCAAGTCCCACGGCCCGTCCTTCACCCGGCCGGCGCACCGATACTTGGTCAACACCGCGTACTCGAGGTAGGTCTCGATCGCGCCGGGATCGGTCCGACAGATCGGAAACGGCGGGAACGTCGGTCCCGTGATCGAGGACGGGAGCGCGTCCCTGAGCTTCAGCCGGAGGAGGTTCCTGTCGATCATCTGGGAGCGGACCGACGCGATCCCGCTTTCGCACCGCGTCGGTCCGGGACCGGGCGGGACTCGCGCTCGGCGACGTTCACGGCTCGAGTAGCGCCTCCAGTCCCATAGCTCCCGGTGGTCGTCCGCGGGCCGCTCGGAGTCGTCCGTGGAATCCGATCGCGGACCCCTCGCGGAAGCGACAGGTTGAATACGGCGGGGAGATCCCACACTGTATGCGCGTCAGCGTCGTGATCCCGACCTACGAGCGACCCGGCTTCCTCGAGGGGGCCGTCCGGACCGCGCTGGCCCAGACGTGCGACGACCTCGAGGTGGTCGTCGTCGACGACGGCTCCGAGCGAGCCTACGCCCGGGAGGTCGTCGCGACGTTTCCGGACCGCGTGAGCTGCGTCGAACACGACGAGAACCGGGGGCTCTCCGCGGCGCGCAACACCGGGATCGAGCGCGCGAGCGGGGAGTACGTTGCTTTCCTCGACGACGACGACCGCTGGCACGAGACCAAGATCGAGCGCCAGGTCGAACGGATCGAGGCCGACGACCGCCCCGGACTGGTGACCTGTCTCTCCGTGTCGGTCTCCCCCGAGGGGGAGGTCATCCACGTCGAGCGCGACGCGCCCGACGGCGACCTCGCGGAGCCGATCCTGCGGAAGAACCTGATCGGCTCGCCCTCGCGGGTCCTCGTCCGCGCGTCCGTCCTCGAGGACGTCGGCGGGTTCGACGAGGACCTTCCGACCAAGCAGGACTGGGACCTGTACATCAGGCTCTGCCAGCGCCGACGGGTCGGCGCGGTCCGCGATCACCTCTGCTTTCGAACCGCCCACGAGAGCATGTCCAGCTCGCCGACGGCCGTGACCCGGGACTACCGGGCCGTCCTCGAGAAACACGAGGATCTGATCCGCGAGCGGGGCTACTGGACGTCGGCGAAGGCGGCCATCGCCGAGCGCGCCGGGCGGGCCTACCTCGAGTACGGCGAGTTGCGAAACGCCCGCAACGCGCTCCAGGCGTCGGTCTCGGCCGAGCCGACGAAACGCCGGGCGGGGCTGCTGGCGCTGTCGTACACGCACTCGGCGGTGGTTCGGTCGGCCGTCGCCGCGACGCGGTACCTGCGATCCAAGCGCGGTCCCGACGCCTTCGAGTACGGGGAGCGTCTCGACGGCGTCGCCGGCGCGTCCCCCGATCGACGGATTTAGGGTTCTGATCGGAAACCCCTCGAGTCGTATGCCTCGCGTCCTCGCGGTCCTCGCACACGTCAGCGCGACGACCTTCTCCGCCGAACTCTCCGAGGCGCTGGCGGCGATCGACGACCTCGAGGTGACGATCGTCTCCTACTACGACGCCTCGAGCGCGGAGACGGCGATGGCGCCCGACACCGCCGTCGACCTCGTTGCGCTCGGCGCGTCCTCGCGGTTCGATCCGACCGCGATACGACGGCTCCGGTGGGCGTTGCGGACGCGGTCGTACGACGTGGTTCACACCCACCACAACTTCGTCGGCTCGCTGGCCCGGCTGCTCGCGCCCCGCGGGACGCCGATCGTCGACACCGAGCACGCCGACCACGAGCACCACTACTCGCTGCCGCAGGTGCTGGTCAACGCCGCGACGCTCCCGCGGGCGACCCGCGTCGTGGCCAACTCCGAGCGAACCCTCGAGTCGCTGTCCCGGATCGAGCGGCTCGGACGGGACGACGACCGGTTCGCGGTGATCTACAACGGGATCGACACCGACCGCATCGACCGCGTCCTCGCGGAGTCGACGAACCCCTACGCGATCGACGGGCGACGGATCGCGACGGTCGGGCGGCTGAGCGAGACGAAGAACCAGGCGACGCTCCTCCGGGCGTTCGCGGCGATCGCGGACGACGAACCCGGGACGCGGCTGACGATCGTCGGCGACGGCCCCCTGCGCGAGGACCTCGAGTCGCTCGCGGGCTCGCTGGGGGTTCGGGACCGCGTCGAGTTTGCGGGGTTCGTCGACCGCGAGGACGTCTACCGGATCCTGGCCGCGAGCGACCTCTACGCCCAGCCCTCGCTGTCGGAGGGGTTTTGCGTCGCCCTCGTCGAGGCGATGGCCTGCGGGCTTGCGTCCGTCGTCAGCGACCTGCCCGTGCTTCACGAGGTCGTCGGCGACGCCGGCGTCTTCGTCCCGCCGACCGACGCCGAGGCCGTCGCCGATCGGATGCTGGGGCTGCTCGCGGACGACGGCCGCCGCGCCGAGATCGGACGGCGCGCGACCGAACGCGCCCGCTGCGAGTTCCCGATCGAGGAGACCGCCCGAGCGTACGCCGAGCTGTACGCGGACCTGCTCGAGTCGTAGCCGACTCCGGTGCGACCGGAACCGTTTTCAGCGGGACCGAAAACTAGTCGACCGTGACGGGGGTCGACGACGGCGCGACGGTGGAGTTCTTCGGCGTTCCGGGCGTCGGCAAGTCGACGCTCGCCCGGCGGGCGAGCGAGCGCCTGGCGGCGACGCGGACGGTGACCGAACCGACCTACGAGCTAGCCCACGAGGTCTCGACCGCGACGCGGTACCGCGGGAAGGGGAGGTACGCCGCGTCCGCCCTCGCCCGCCGTCCGCGGCGGGCGCTCGAGGCCGCGCGACTGATCGCCGCCACCGACCAGCCCTCGCGACGAGCGCTGGGGAAGCTGGCGTTCAACTGGCTGTACGTCGACGGTGCGGTCGGCTCGCGGCCCCGTGGGGAGCTGCGGGTGCTCGACCAGGGGCTGGTCCAGGCGGTCTGGTCCGTCGGGCTCGGCGCCGCGCGGGATCGCACTCCGGAGCTGTGCGAGCTGGCCGCCGAGGCGCTCTCGCGGTCGGGCCCCGCGCTGGTCGTGCTCGTCGACGCCGACCCGGAGGCGGTTCGGGAACGGCTCGCCGATCGATCGGACGGGGACACCCGCCTCGAGCCCGACGAGGACTCGGTGCGCGCGGCGTTCGAACTCGAGCGACGCGTGGAGCGACGGTTTCGCGAAGAAGTCGCCGACGCGCCGACCGTCGACGTGCTCCGCGTCGAGAACGAGTCGCGGGCGGACCTCGAGGACGGCGTCGCCGACGTCTGCGACCGCGCGGCGTCGCTGCGGTGACCGGGTGCTCGCTTCGGTCCCCGCGTTACTCCCGCAGCGACCGGAGCGCGCTCGTCGTCGCCTCGACGGTCGTCCGCCAGTCGGCGGCCGGTTCGACGACCCCGCCGTCGCCGCGTGCCGGCCGCGAGAGCTGGTCGCGGATCGCCGCCGCGAACCCGGCGACGTCGCCGACGGGAACGGTGGCGCCGGCGTCGCCGACGACTCCCGAGAGCTGCTCGAGGTCCGAGCAGACGACCCGGACGCCCGCGGCCATCGCCTCGAGAACCGTTCGGGGGACGCCCTCGGTACGGCTCGGCAACACGAGCACGTCCGCGCTGCGGTAGACGCGGGGCATCTCCTCGTAGGGGAGGTGGCCGAGAAAGGAGACGCCGTCGCCGGCTCGCTCCTCGAGGGAGTTCCGCAGCGGCCCGTCGCCACAGACGTACAGCGTCGCGTCCGGGCGGCTCTCGCGCACGCGCTCGACGGCCTCGAGGGCGTCCCCCGGTCGCTTCCCCTCGACCAGCCGGCCGACGAACAGCACGGTCGGCCCCTCGGCGTCGACGCGTTCGCTTTCGGGGCCGCCGGGTCCGAACCGCTCGGTGTCGACCCCGTTCGGGACGACCTCGACCGGGGTCCGAACGCCGATCTCGCGCAGCCGCCGTCGGTCGGTGTCGGTGTAACAGAACGCGAGGTCGGCCCGGTTGAACGTCCACCGCCCGAGCGTTCGGAGGTACCACTCGAAGAGTCGCTCGGGCGCGGTCTGGGAGTAGAGCCCGTGGTTCGTGATCGCGAGCGGGGTCTCACCGAGTCGGCGCTTCAGGGCCGCCAGATTCGTCGAGAAGTACAGGTGCGAGTGGGCGTGGACGACATCGAACCGGCCCTCCTCCCGGAGGTATCGCGCGAGCCCCGCCGAGAGTTCGTTGCCGAGGGGGCTGACCGTCGGCTCGTAGCGGACGACGGTGTAGCCGTCGCGCTCCTCGAGGTGGGGCGCCTCGGGGTCGCGCCGAACCGTCAGCACCGTCACGTCGTGGCCCATCGCCGCCTGATCCCGACTCATCGCGTGCACGTGGTAGGCGCCGCCCCCGCTTACGTCCGGATAGGCCTTCTGGGCGACCCGCAAGATTCGCATCGGTCGATCGGTCTCGGGTAGGTCGAGCGCCATCCGAACCGTCAGTCGCTCCCCGCGAGCGTCGCGAGTCCCTGTTCGAGCGGTACCGTCGGCTCGTACCCGAGTTCGGTCCGGCCCCGCTCGACGTCGGCTCGACTGCGCTGGATGTCGCCGGGGCGGGGGTCGCGGTGGACGATCTCGGAGTTCGACCCGACGACCTCGCGGATCGTCTCGGCCAGTTCCCGGATCGTCACCGACGAGCCGGTGCCGACGTTGAACGCCTCGCCGACCGCGTCGGTCGTCGCCGCCAGCAGGTTCGCCTGCACGACGTCCGAGACGTGGACGAAATCGCGGGTCTGGGTGCCGTCCCCGTCGATCGTGATCGGCTCGCCAGCCCGGGCCTGCTCGAGGAAGACGCCGATGACGGCGCTGTAGTCGCCGCCGACCTGTCCGGGACCGTAGACGTTGAAGTACCGCAGGGAGACCGTCTCGAGGCCGTACAGCTCGTGGTAGAGCCGCGCGTACTCGTCGACGGTCGCCTTCTCGAGGCCGTACGGCGAACTCGGCGCCGTCGGGTGGCCCTCGTCGATCGGCGTGTACTCGGGACGGCCGTAGATCGCCGCGCTCGAGGCGACCACGACGCGGGCGTCTTCGACCCGGGCGCGCTCGAGCAGCGCCAGCGTCCCGTCGACGTTGACCGCGTGGCTCTCGGTCGGAGCGTCGACCGATCGCTCGACGCTGACCAGCGCCGCCTCGTGGAAGATCAGGTCGACCCCGTCGGTCGCCCGCGCGAGAGCGTCGTCGTCTCGGAGGTCGCCCTCGATCAGGCTCGCGTCGGCGGGGACGCGGTCGCGTCGCCCGCTCGAGAGGTCGTCGAGTACTCGTACGTCGTTGTTGTCGACGAGGGCGTCGACGAGGTGGCTTCCGATGAACCCCGCACCTCCCGTCACCAGAATCGTCTCTCCCGTCGGAGGATCCGACATTTGACCTGACATTAGCTGCTACGTACCCCTTCGTCGCCCTCGTTATTTAATCGTTCAGACACGAGATCGACGACGTCGACCGCGACCGACCGTATCTGCCGGACGACGAGCTCGAGGTCCAGCCACAGCGACTGGCGGCGGACGTACTCGAGGTCGCACTCGAGTTTCTTCGCGGGTTCGAATCCGGTGACGTCGTTGATCTGTGCGATCCCCGTCAGCCCCGGCTTGACGAACCAGCGCTTCGACCAATCGATGTCCTCGGTGTCGATCTCGCGGTCGATCTCCGGCCGCTCGGGTCGGGGGCCGACGACGCTCATCTCCCCGGTGAGGATCGCGGACAGCTGGGGAATCTCGTCGAGGTGGGTTTTTCGGAGGACCCGACCGACGCCGGTGACGCGGGGATCGACGCCGCCGGCGTCTTCCTCGCTGAGACGAGCGCCGTCGTCCTCGGCGTCGGCGACCATGCTCCGAAACTTCGAGACGGAGAACGTTCGGCCGAGCGTCCCCGTGCGGATCTGGCTGTAGAGGATCGGTCCCGGGGAGTCCAGCCGGATCGCGAGTACGACCAGTACGATCAGCGGCGCGAGCGCGACCAGCCCGACCGCGGCGAAGGCGATATCGAACGCCCGCTTCGCGAGCCGACCGTACCAGGGCCAGGGTCGGAGCCGGACCCGTACCAGCGAGTCGCCGACGGACCCGCACGCGAGGACGCGGTCGGCCAGCGAGTCGTGGACGAGCGCGTCGACGCCGTGGTGTCGACACGTCCGCAAAACGCCGAAACACTCCTCGCGATCTCCGCGCTCGAACGCGAGGACGACGGTGTCGACGTCGCGCTCCCGGAGGGTTCGCTCGAGTTGCGAGAGGCCTCCGAGGCGGTCGGCGCCGGCGACCATCTCGATTCGGCCCGCGCGCCCGCCACTCGGGAGCCCCCCGTCGGTCGTGACGATCCGCTCGTCGTCCGAACGGCTGGCGACCGACGCTTCGGAGTAGGCCGTCTCGATCGGTCGTTCGGTCATGACGGGCGAGAGAAAGCCAAGCGGTACCACGGGGAGCGAGAGGATCGAGGACTTGATCAGGGCGGGATCGTCGCCGACGACTAGCACCCGATCCGGCTCGTTTCGACGTCGACAGCGTCCGTACCAGGCAGGGAGCGAAACCGCGAGCAGGAACCCCGCAGCGACCGTCGTCGATACGGGCGGAGCGTTCGCGCCGACGGCCGCGAGTCCGATCAGCGCGAGGCAGGCGAGACAGAGCTGTCGCCAGGTGTTCGCGAGCACCGTCGCCGCCGAGCGCGGTCGGGGGGCGTACAGCGGGAGCAGCGCGACGCCGACGACCCCGGCGATCAGCGCCGCCTCGAGGAGTCGCCCGCCGACTCCGGTCGGCGTCTCGGTCGGGACGCTCGCGACGACCCCCGCCGCAAACGCGAGCAGCAGCGTCCCCGCCGCTGCAGCGACTCTGTACTCCCGACCTAGTAACATTCGACATGACTACTCCCCCAGACATCATATTAAACCTTGTGAGACTGTGTAATATATTATTACGTTACAATAAAGACTTTCTATATATCGAAAATTGGGGCTTACATATCAGCTGTCTTAGGACATCGTTAACGGGCGAACGAACCGATCCCGTTCGACGCCCGACGACGAGCGAGGACACGACACCGCCGTCGCGCACGGTTCGAGCAGCGCCGAGCCCCCGTTTCGAGGCCGCGCTGCGAGCGGCGCGAGTCGCGCTGTTTCGGCGAATGCAACTTTCAGTTGCCGTGTTATGTGACCATTACTAACCACAGTGCCGACCAACGAGACGGTATGGATCGACGAACGTTCCTTCTCGGCGCCAGCGTCGCGTTCACGACGATCGCCGGCTGCGGGAGCGCCGACGACGCGGACGCCGACGAACCGAACCAGTCGGAGGAGATGGAGGAGTCGCTCGAGAACGAGGCCGAGAACGAGACTGCGGAATCGGCCGGGAACGAAAGCGACACCTCGGTCGACGATAATTCGTCGGGCGATCGCAACCAGAGCGGGAACGAGAGCGCGACCGAATCGGCGGCGGAGATCCCCGGTTTCGACCCAGCGGCGTTTTCCGTCGACAGCGACGCGCTCACGATCGAGGAGATCACCCGCGACGGCGAGACGGTCACCGTGCGGGCGGAGGCGAACACCCTCGATCGCGAGGAACTCGAGCGCGAACTCGAGGCGGCCGGCCGGACGTTCGTCGACGCGATCGACGACGTCGCGGCGTTCACCGAGGCGGTATCGACCGTCGAGTGGGACATCCGGTACGGCGGGAGCGAGCTCGCGGAGTTTTACATCGAGTCCGAGTGGATCGCAGCCTACGAGGAGGGGGAACTCTCGGAGTCGGAACTGGCCGATCGAATCGCCGGAACGGTGTCGATGGCCTGATCGTTCCGGCGGAGCGAACGGAAATAAACCATATCACGCGATATAGAATCGACAGGAGTTTCCGATCGGATAGGCGCGATGGGCTTCCTTCCCTCCCGCCGCAGTAGCGGGGCCGTCCCGGCTGTGGGCTTCAGGGGGACGGACGGTCGCGACGTTCTTGCCGCCACCGGGGGCACCGGCGGGGGTGGAACCCGAGCGCGAGCGTCGCGACGCGCACAACGGAGCTCGAGCGGGGTATCTCCGAGAGCGACCGACGCCCGATCCGTAACCTCTCGGCGATCGGACGGGTCGAGTCCGCCGAAACGCGTCCTCTCTCCGGACCGGTAGGTAGATCAACGTTCATTACCGTCCGGGCTGAACCGTGCGAACGGATGCCACGATACGCCTGCGCCGAACGGCTCGAGAAACGACCGCAGCGCCCGGAACCGACGACGACCGTCCGTCGGGGGTGGCGGCAGTGACCCGTAACACCACCGAGATCACCGTCGTCGGCGAGGACGTCTCGGGGGTGCTCGCGGAACTCGCGACCGCCCTGCTCGAGCGCGGCGTCGAACTGCTCGAGCTGGATCGGACCGCCCGCGAGGAAACGTCCCGACTGACCGTCCGGGCCGACGCCGGGTCGATGTCGACCTCGCGGTCGACGCTTCGGTCGGAGCTGCGGGCGCTCGGCGACGAACTCGACGTCGACGTGCGGGTCCGCTTCCCCTCGAGCTGCGAGGATCGATCGATCGCCGTCCTGGTCACCAGGGAGAGCCACTGCCTCGAGGCGCTGCTCGAGGCCCGGGCCGAGGGCGAACTCGGCGCGGAGATCGAGGTCGTTATCGGCAACCACGACGATCTGCGTCCGCTCGCCGCCGAGTACGGCGTTCCGTTCCACGATATCGGCGACGAGGACGGCGCCCCCGACGAGGACGAGCTACTGGAACTGCTCGACGAGTACGGGATCGACCTGATCGCGCTGGCCCGGTACATCCAAATCCTCTCCCCGGAGGTCGTCTTCCGGTACGAGGATCGCATCATCAACGTTCACCCCTCGCTGCTGCCCGCCTTCCCCGGTGCGGCGGCCTACCGCCAGGCCCTCGAGGAGGGGGTCCGCGTCGCGGGCGTCACCGCTCACTACGTGACCACCGACCTCGATCAGGGACCGATCATCGCCCAGCGCGCCTTCAACGTGCCGCCCGGGGCGACCGAGGCCGACCTCAAGGCGCGCGGCCAGCCCCTCGAGGCCGACGCCTTACTCGAGGCCGTCCGGCTCCACCTCGAGGACGAACTCGCCGTCGCGGACGGCCGGACGGCACTCGAGCGGCCGGAACGTTCGGGCGCGCAGCTCGGCGCGCCCGAGGAACTGGACCGGGCGAACCCCGACGCGCCGGTCGACGACGGCGAGACGTTCGCCGGCGACGAGCGGGACAGCGCGGCCGTTGCGGACGACTAGCGCCGGTACCGCCGTTCCGTTCTGCGACCCGCGTTCGTCGGTCTCGAGCGAGCCGTCTCCCGTTCGGTTTCGGCACCGTCCGCACCACGTTCAGTCGGGAATATTACATATCGTGGACTGAAACTCACGCTCGCAAGATACTTACTCTGGGTTCCCGCTACTCGTCGTATGGCGTTCGACCAGCCACTCGACCGGACAGCGCCGAGCGTTTCCGACGCCATCGATCGCGAACGCGATCGTCAGGAGTCGACGCTCGGGATGATCGCATCGGAGAACCACGTCTCGGCGGCCGTCCTCGAGGCCCAGGGCAGCGCGCTGACGAACAAGTACGCGGAGGGGTACCCCGGCGAACGGTACTACGGCGGCTGCGAACACGTCGACACCGTCGAGGAGGAGGCGATCGAATCGGCGAAGGCGCTGTTCGGCGCCGACCACGTCAACGTCCAGCCCCACAGCGGGACCCAGGCGAACATGAGCGTCTACTTCGCCGCCCTCGAGCCCGGCGATACCATCCTCTCGCTGTCGCTGTCACACGGCGGCCACCTGAGCCACGGTCACAGCGTCAACTTCTCCGGGCAACTCTACGACGTCGAGCAGTACGAGGTCGACCCCGACACCGGGTACATCGACTATGACGAGCTCGAACGGCAGGCCCGCGAGACCGAGCCCGCGATGATCGTCAGCGGCTCGTCGGCGTACCCCCGCGAGTTCGACTACGAGCGCATCGGTGAGATCGCCGAGACCGTCGACGCCTCCCACCTCGCAGACATCGCCCACGTGACGGGGCTCGTCGCCGCCGGCGTCCACGCCTCGCCCGTCGAGCACGCCGACTTCGTCACCGGGAGCACCCACAAGACTATCCGCGCGGGGCGGGGCGGGATCGTCATGTGCGACGAGGAGTACGCCGACGCGATCGACTCGGCGGTCTTCCCCGGCGCGCAGGGCGGGCCGTTGATGCACAACGTCGCCGGGAAGGCCGCCGGCTTCGCGGAGGCCCAAAGCGACGCCTTCGAGCGCTACGCCGAGCAGGTCGTCGCGAACGCGCAGCGACTCGCCGAGGGTTTCCGCGAGCGCGGACTCGCGCTCGTCAGCGACGGGACCGACAAACACCTCCTGCTCGTCGACCTCCGGGAGTCCCACCCCGAGCTCACCGGGAAGGAGGCCGAATCGCTACTGAGCGACGTCGGGATCGTCGTCAACAAGAACAGCGTTCCCGGCGAGACCCGGTCGCCGATGGTCACGAGCGGGATCCGCGTCGGCACCCCCGGACTGACCACGCGCGGATTCGAAGCGCGGGAGATGGAGACCGTCGCCGACTGCATCGTCGACGTCCTCGACGCGCCCGAGGACGAGGCGGTCGCCGACCGCGTCGCCTCGCGGGTCGACGAACTCTGCGAGGCGCATCCGATCTACGGTTGACATTCTCCCCGCCCTGAAGGGCGAGGATTCCCGCGTTGGGATATTGTGGTTTACGACGTGACCCGTTCTTGAGGTGCGAACGCACCAGTTTCCTTGTCAAACAGGAACGTCGATGGCTGTGCCAACCAGCCGTTACTCCTATCGCCGCCATCCGTGGCGGGACTCGGAGATACTTTCTGTCGAATGTTCTCCGCACCGTTCACATCTGCGTTCGCCACCATACCACACTCATCGCAGATGTACAGCCCACGTTCAACACGATTCGCGTCGCGCTTGCAACCACAACACGAACACGATTTCGAGGTATCTCGCTCGGATACCTCCTCAACCGAGATGCCTTCCATCTCTGCTTTGTATTCGAGGAGGTCGGTGAATCGCTCGAACGCCCACGAGTGCAGGTCGAGGTTGCCGTGCTTGCCCCAGTTCTTCGACTCACCGTTTTCCTCGTCTTCGCGGATACCGGAGAGGTCGCCAACCACAATCGTTCCAACACCCTCCTCAACACACCGCTGAACGATGTGTTTCGAGAGGGTATGGAAGTAGTGGGTGCGCCGTCGAGACTTCTTTTGGTTCAACCGCGTGGCCTGCTCGGAGTCGGAGTCGTCACAGCGAGCGATACACTTACTGAAATAGTAGTCGTCCTGCTTCAAGCAATTCAACGGGTACAGCTCGCTGTGACCGTCTTCGTAGGCGAGTGCAGCGAAGTTGTTGATACCGAGGTCAACACTCACCGTCTTCTCACCGGGTGCTTCAGCCACCTCGATTTCAACTTTGCACACGAAGTGTAGTTCCCACTCGTCACCCGTCCAAACTGTCCGAACCTGTTGTATGCTCTCCACGGTAGAGAGGTCAACGTCGGGTCGGGTCTGGTATTCGCAGAGGACGAAATCCGACCAGTACTCTTTCAAGTTCGAACCTTTGGAGAGTCGGACTCGGTTGTACTGAGTATCGAGTTTGAAGCCTTTGTTCTTGAATGTGACCGTTGAACGCGGGTGTTCGTCTCCGTGTTTTCGGTAGCCGGGTGGGTTCGCTCTCGTGTCTCCGTTGCGTCGTTTACCGTACCAGCCGTTGAACGCCTCAGCGAGTTCTTGAAGGACTCGCTGACTTGACTGAGAATGAAGGTCATCGTAGCGTTCGTGCGACTTGAGGTACGCGGTGAGTTCGTCGTGTTCAGGGATGTAGTCGATTTCATCCCAGACTCGACTGATTGTCCACCGTCCGACGTTCCAGAGTTTCGAAGCTGAGAACCCGAGCGAATCAAGGTCGTCAGACACCTGTTGCTGGTTTCTGATGGACGCAGTGTAGGTGCGAGTGACGACCTGTTTCGCCATACGTAACCTATGTAGACAAACCTACTTGAGAGTATGGATTGCGCAGCGTGGAATATCCAGCCGTGCCATCGGGCAGTGGGTTGCGTAGTTTATTGTCGGATTCATCCCCGCCCTGAAGGGCGGGGCTTTCTCCTTGAACTCTCGTAACCGAGGCGATCGCCTCGAGGCACGGTCTCGAGGCGGTTCGCGAGTAGTCTCCGGGGAGCCGCCGAACTCCCGGCGAGTCGTCTACGCCGTCGATTCCGTTTTCGGACGCCGACTCCCGCGCGAAGCGACTTCGCCGGGGATCGTTCGTCCGGTTTCCGGCTCAGTCGTCGGACGGATCCATCGACTCCGTTTCGCTCTCGGGGGCCGTCGCCTCGAGGTCGGAGGTGCCGATCGAGAGCTCGTCTTCCTCCCGCAAGAACAGGGGCCGTCGGGCGCCGCAGGCGGCGACCATCGAGACGGCCGCGAGCAGGGCGATGATCGAGAACGGGCCGCCGGTGATGATCGCGGCCTGCTGGAGGGCGTCGACGCCGCCGGTGACCATCAGCAGGGAGGCCAGCGCCCCGATGAGGGCGCCCCAGATGACGCGATTAATAGTCGAGGGTTCCTCGGCACCCCCCGTGGTCAGCATGCCGAGCGCGAGCGTCGAGGAGTCGGCCGAGGTGACCAGAAACGTCGTCACGAGCACCAGAAACAGCACGGTCAGGAGCTCGCCGAGCGGCAGCGCCTCGAACAGCGGGTACCCCGACCCCGCCTCGCCGAGCTCGCTGACGATCGTAAGGATGTCGGCGCGTCCGCTCTCCTGGAGGAAGATCGCCGTTCCGCCCATCGTCGCGAACCACGGCACCGTGATCCCGGTCGAGGCGATCACGCCCGTCACGGCGACCTGGCGGACCGTCCGGCCCCGCGAGATCCGCGCGATAAAGAGGCCGACGAACGGCGTCCAGGAGAACCACCAGGCCCAGTAGAAGATCGTCCAGTCGCCGACCCACTGGGCGACGCCCGCGCCGCCCTCGGCTCCGGAGCCGGTGTAGAAGCTCATCGTGATGAAGTCGTTGACGTAGGCGCCAAGCGCCTGGGTCCCCATCGACATGATCTGGGTCGTCGGCCCGAGCAGGAACGTCGCGACGGTCACGAGCGCGAACAGCACCATGTTGAAGTACGAGAGCCGCTGGATCCCCTTCCGGATGCCCAGCGAAACCGAGAGCGTGAACGCGACGGTGAGTCCCGTGATCACCGCCACGGTGCCGGCGTCGCCGACGCTCGCGCCCGTCGTCCACTCGATGCCGACGAGGAACTGGCTCCCGACCAGTCCGAGCGTCGTCGCCACGCCGCCGATCGTGGCGAACACCGCCAGGACGTCGATCGCCTTCGCGAGCGGGCCGTCGAGGTTCTCGAGGCCGACCCACGGCGCGATCACCGTCGAGATGCGAAGCGGCGCGTCGTACCGGTAGGCGTAGTACGCGATCGGCAGGGCCATGACCACGTAGGCGGTCCAGGCGGAGACGCCCCAGTGGAAGAAGGTGTACTGGATCGCGCCGACCGCGGCCTCCGAAGACCGGGCCTCGGCGCCGACGAACGGCGAGACGGCGTCGTAGTGGAAGACGGCCTCGGCGGGTCCCCAGAACACGATCCCGGCGGCGATCCCCGCCGAGTACAACATTGCGAAGTACGCGGGGAAGGAAAACTCCGGCCGCTCGCCGTCGCCGCCGAGTTTGATGTTTCCCCACGGGCCGAAGATCAGGAACCCGACGAACGCGACGAGGACGAACATCGCGACCAGGTACCACCACCCCGCGGTGGTCCACAGGACGTCG
The DNA here is from genome assembly GCF_000337695.1 of Natronococcus jeotgali DSM 18795. Classification (GTDB taxonomy): domain Archaea; phylum Halobacteriota; class Halobacteria; order Halobacteriales; family Natrialbaceae; genus Natronococcus; species Natronococcus jeotgali. The sequence continues at coordinate 67,861 of NZ_AOIA01000128.1, read as the reverse complement.
TTTACCGCGGCCATTTGCTCCGACGCGGCGTCGGGCCGCAACACGAACGCCAGCACGGCCGCGGCCGCGATGGCGAATCCGACGACGAACACCGCGACGTCGAGTTCGTCGACGAACCGCCCCAGCGGTCCGGTCGAATCAGCTCCCGCCACAGGCTCTCACCTCCGCCCCCCGGATCGGTCGGGGTGGTCGGTCGATCGGGTCGTTCGTCGTCCGGTGCTCGGCGTCGTCAGTCCGGTGCGTTGGTCTGTCATGCTCGCTGTGGTTTCGCTTCGGTTTCGTTCGGCGGTCGTTCGCGATTCGTCGGATCCGCGCTCGAGGGCCTCGAGAGTGGCCGGCGCTACTCCCGGTTGACGTCCTCGACGTCGTACCCCTCGGCCTCGATGCTGTCGATGATCGCCGCGGCGTGTTCGATCCCGCTGGTTTCGATCTGGAAGACGAGGTAGGCCTCGCCGACGTTGAGCTCCTCGACGGCCCGGTCGTGGCGGACGGTCTGGATGTTCGCGCCGTGGTCGGCGATGATCCCCGAGAGCTCGGTCATCTTGCCCGGCATGTCGTCGATCTTCACGCGCAGGCGCAGGATCTGGCCCCGCCCGGTGAGCGCGTGGATCAACACGGTCTGGAGCATCGTCATGTCGAGGTTGCCGCCACACAGCAGCGGCATGACGGTCTCGCCCGCGACGTCCAGGTCGTCGCCAAGCAGCGCCGCGACCGACGCCGCGGCCGCGCCCTCGACGACCTGTTTCGCTCGCTCGAGCAACAGGAGGATCGCGTCGGCGATCTGGGAGTCGGTGACGGTGACGACCTCGTCGACGTGGGCCTCGATGAGCCCCAGCGTCAGCTCGGAGATCCCCCCGGTGGCGATCCCGTCGGCGATCGTGTCCACCTCCTCGAGCGTGACGGGGACGCCCTTGTCGAGGCTCTCGTGGACGGTCTGGGCGCCCGTGGCCTGGACACCGACGACCCGCGTCTCGGGGGAGAGGTGATCGAGCGCCGTCGAGATCCCGCCTATCAGCCCGCCCCCGCCGATCGGGACGATGACGGTGTCGACCTCGGGTAGGTCCTCGTGCATCTCGATCCCCAGGGTGCCCTGCCCGGCGACGATCGCGGGATCGTCGTAGGCGTGGACGAACTCCCCGCCGTTGTCCGCCGCGTAGGACTTGGCGTACTCCATGGCCTCCTGGAAGTCCCGGCCGACGAGTTCGACCGTCGCGCCGTAGCTCCGAGTCGCGTCGATCTTCGCCTGGGGGGCGTGTCTGGGCATGACGATCGTCGAGTCGGCGCCACAGTTGGTCGCTGCCAGCGCGACGCCCTGGGCGTGGTTGCCCGCGCTGGCGGCGACGAACTCGTCGGCGCCCTCGGCGACCGCCTGACTGATCTTGTTGTACGCGCCGCGGGTCTTGAACGAGCCCGTCCACTGGAGGTGTTCCATCTTCAGGTACACCTCGGCGTCGACCAGCTCCTCGAGGGACGTGGATCGCTCGATCGGCGTACGCTTGACGACCGTCTCGTCGGTCAGGCGCTCGCGCGCCCGCTCGATGTCCTCGTACTCTACCTCGGGTTCGCGTTTCCGTGATTCAGTCATGGTCTGGTATCGACGGTCTACCGAATAATCTTGTCCCGGCCGGGGTCGAACAGCGGCTCGTCCCGGACCGTCGCGTCGTAACTCCTGCCCTCGCAGTCGATCCGGACCGACGTCCCGGCGTCGGCGTACTCGTCGGGCAGGTAGGTGTACGCGATCGACTCGCCGACGCTGTAGCCGTAGTCGCCGGCCTGGACGTAGCCGAGGGTTTCGCCGTCCGTGGAGACGGGACGCCCGCCGAGCATCACGTCGCTCGAGTCGTCGAGGGTGAGGCAGGCGACCCGGTTGTCGATCCCCGACTCTTTGGCCTCGAGCAGCGCCTCCTTCCCGACGAAGTCGGTGTCGAGATCGACCGCGAACGGGAGTCCCGCCTCGTAGGGATTGACGTCCGTGTCGACGTCGGTCCCCCACAGCCGGAACCCCTTCTCGAGGCGCATCGATTCGACCGCCCCGGCGCCCATGGGACGCACGCCGAGATCCTGGCCGGCCTCCCAGAGGGTGTCCCAGAGCTTCCCCCCGTACTCCGTGGGCGTCCACAGCTCCCAGCCGAGTTCGCCGACGTAGGAGAGGCGCAGGGCGATGACGGGGACGTCGCCGACGTAGATGCGCTTCCCGCTGAAGTACGAGAAGTCGTCGTTCGAGAGGTCCGCGTCGGTCGTCCGCTGGAGGAGCAATCGCGCGTTGGGCCCCCAGAGACCGATCGTGCTCCGCGCGGACTCCTCGACCGTGACCGAGACCGTCTCGGGGGCGTGGGACTCGAGCCAGGCGCCGTGGATTCCCGGCGAGTTCCCCCCGCCGGTGGTCACCACGAACTCCTCCTCGTCGAGGCGAACGACGGTGAGGTCCGCGAGGACGGTCCCGCCCTCGTTGAGCATCGTCGTGTAGCGGACCTGGCCGATCGAGAGATCCATGTCGTTGCTACAGACCCGCTGGAGGAACTCGTCCGCGTCGCTGCCCTCGACCACGATCGAACTGAACGTCGTCATATCGAACATCGACACCTTCTCGCGGGTGTGGAGGTGTTCGGCGCCCTCGATCGGGGAGCGGTTGATGCCCTGCCAGCCGTCCTGCTCGGGGATGCGGTCCTCGTACGTCGAGACGAGGTCGGCGTTGGACTCGTACCACTGGGGGGTCTCCCAGCCGCCGCTCTGGTAGAACTCCGCGTCCAGTTCCTGCTGGCGGTGGTAGAACGGACTCGTCCGGAGCCCGCGGCGATCGGCCGGCTGCCAGCGGGGCTCGACGATGCTGTAGACCTGCTGGTAGCGCATCCCGCCCCGATCCATGAAGTAGTCCTTGTTGCCCGCGTGCGGTTCGAATCGGTTAACGTGGATGGCGCTCGTGCCGACGGGGCCCGACGGGAGCCGCGGCACGCCCGTCTCCATCCACTCGGCGAGGATCTTCCCGTAGCCCCCGGAGTGGGTCCACCAGATGGCGAGCCCGGTCCAGAGCCCGTCGACCTGCGCAGTTTCGCCGAGTACGGGCATCCCGTCCGGCGTGTAGACGAAGATCCCGTTCTCGGTCGCATCGAACCCCTTATCGGCCGTTGCGGGCAGCAGCTCGTCGAACGCCTGCTTCGGCGACTTCTCGCGGTCCGGATGGGTCGCCCGCGTCCAGTGCTTTTCCGTGAAACTGTGAACCGACGCCTGGCTCTCCTCGGAGTTCGACCCCATCTCGTCGGGGTCGACCACCAGCGGCTCGTGGTTGTACGAGCCCAGCCCGTACCCCTCGCCGTGGGTCCGGAAGTACAGCGAGTTGTCCTGGTCGCGTCCGACCGGGCGGTCCGGCGGCTGGGCCATCGACTCGGTGATCTCCCGGTCGCCCGGGATCTCGAGCCCGGTGACGGCGTCCTCGGCCCGTTCGTTGCCCCGCAGCTCCTCGAGGGGTTCGGTGACGACGTACTGGTGTTCGACCGGGGCGATCGGCAGGTCGACGCCCGCCAGCTGCCCGGTCTGGTAGGCCCAGTTGTTCGTCGCGAGCACGCAGCGGTCGCACTCGATGCGGCCGCGGTCGGTTTCGACCGCCCGTATCTCCCCGCTTTCGACCTCGAGATCCGTCACCTCGGTGTGACCGAAAAACGCCGCCGGCGTCGTCTCGAGGTACCACTGGAGCGCGTCGGTGCCGGCGACCTGGCCGTCGGTCGGGGAGTAGTATCCGCCGAGGATCTCCTCCTCGTCGACCAGCGGCAGCCGTTCGGTTACCGCCTCGAGCTCGAGCAGCTCCGGCTCGGGCAGGCCGTACGACCTCGCCCACTCGACGCGACGCCGGAGGAAGTCCATCCGTTCCTCCGAGCGGGCGAGCTCGATCCCGCCGGTCTCGTTGTAGACGCCGGCTTCCTTTAGCAGTCGGGTCGTGTAGTGGGCCGTCTTCGTCTGGAGCTTCGACGGCGAGGTCTGGAACATGATCCCGGGCGCGTGGGTCGAGGATCCGCCCGTCACCGGCAGGGGACCCTTGTCGAGGACGACGACGTCCTCGGCGCCCAGTTCGGTCAGGTGGTAGGCGACGCTGCACCCGACGGCCCCGGCGCCGACGATCACCGTCTCGGCGCTCGACGGCAAGGTGTCTGTGCTCATATGCCACACTGTGTGCGGGTCGGTCCCATAAGTGCATCGGTCAACCGTCGGAAACGCGACGAGCGGGCGGATCCCGGGGTTCGAACGACCGACGTCCCACAACAGGTCAGATATTATACGTATTGCGATCGAAGGGGCGACGCGCGGGTACGACAGCCACGCGGGGCCCGTCTCGAGAACTCGCCGCTGCACCGTCGGAGGGCGGCGCGCTCGTCGTCGAACCGCGTCCCGGACGGAAGTCGGCGTCTCCCGCGCTCCCGGCCTCGAGGCCGCCGCCCGCCGCTTCGGGCGGAGCCGCGTACCGGCGCAGTTCGCCGATCGCGCGACCGGGGATAAAACCCACAACAATTCCCCGCGAACCTACTTTACGTACGTTCCCCAACAGTCGGGCGGCGCCTGGCGATAGGTGCTCTGCCACGCAGAGGGGATGCGCTCCCATCGCCTCTCACCCATAGCACGGTTTTCGTCCCGCGTCCGTTCGGAACGGCTGCCATCGAACTCGAGCGTATCGACGCACCCGGCAGCGCCGCTACTCGCCGGCGCAGGTCGAAAAAGCGTCGGCCGCCGAGTTACAGCAGCGGTTCCTCCCGCACCGTCGCCGCGTAGCGCTCGCCCTCGTGGAGGATCTCGACGTCGGTTCCCGGCTCGGCGTACTCCGGGGGGAGGTAGGCGTAGGCGACGCAGGCGCCGACGGTGTAGCCGTACTCGGCGCTGTGGACGTACCCCAGCGACTCGTCGCCGTCGAGGACGGGTCGGTCCTCGAAGACGACCGCCTCCTCGTCGTCCAGCGTCAGGCAGGCCACCTCGTGGTCGATCCGTTCTCCCTCCGCGGCCTCGACGACCGCCTCCTTCCCGATGAAGTCGGTCTCGAGGTCGACGGCGAAGCTCAACCCGGCCTCGTAGGGGTTGTGCTCGGTGTGGAGGTCCGCCCCCCACAGCCGGAACCCCTTCTCGAGGCGCAGGGAGTCGAGCGCGCCGTTGCCGTACGGCCGGAGGTCGTGATCCTGGCCGGCCTCCCAGAGGTGCTCCCAGAGCTGGTCGCCGTACTCGCTTGGCGTGTACAGCTCCCAGCCGAGTTCGCCCGCGTAGGAGAGACGCAGTGCCCGCACCGGGACGTTCTTCACGAATAGCTCCTGGGTGGTGTAGAACGGGAACGCCTCGTCGGAGAGGTCCGCTCGCGTCACCTCGCTCAGCACGTCGCGGGCGTTCGGCCCCGTGAGGACGAACGAGGTGAGCTCGGAGGTAACCTCCCGGACCGTGACGTCCGCGGGGGCGTGGTTCTCGACCCAGGCGACGTGGTTCTGGCCGACTTCCCGCCCCGTGGTGAGCACGAGGTAGCGGTCCTCGTCGGTCCGGGTGACGGTGACGTCGGCGCGGACGCCGCCCTCCTCGTTGCACAGGAGGGTGTACCGGATCTGGCCGACGTCGATATCCATGTCGTTGGTACACAGGTACTGGAGGAACTCGTCGGCGCCCTGCCCGCTGACCTCCAGCTTGTTGAACGAGGTCATGTCGTGGATGCCGACCTCGTTGCGCACGTGCAGGGACTCGGCACCTTCGATCGGCGACCAGTACTTCGCCTCCCAGCCGTCCCGCTCGGGGACGTCCTCGCCGTAGCGCGCCAGCAGGTCGGCGTTGGAGTCGAACCACTGGGCCTCCTCCCAGCCGGCCTCGGCCCACAGCTCGGCGTCGAGTTCCTGGAGCTTGTGGTAGACCGAGCTGCGGCGGATGTCCCGCTGGTGGTCCGTCCAGGTCCACTTGGGGTGGACGATGTTGTAGACGATCCGGTACTCCTCGCCGCCGATGTCGCGGGCGAAGTCCCAGCTACCCTCGTGGCGCTGGAACCGGTTGACGTTGCAGTGCGAGAGGTCGATCGGCCCGTCGGGTAGCTTCGGAGCGCCCGTCTCCATCCACTCGGCCAGCGCCCGCCCCGCGCCGCCGGCGTGGGTGACCCAGATGGCCGCGGCGGTCCAGAGCCCGTCGTACTCCTGGACGGGACCCATCACCGGGAGGCCGTTCGGCGACTCCGCGAACATCCCGTTGTACTTGTGCTCGAGTTCCTTTCCCGCCGTGGCGGGCAACAGCTCGTCGCTGGCCTGGCGGGGCGCCTTGTCCGGGCGGTCGGGGTGGGTCGGGTTGTTCAGGTGGTAGTCGGAGAACTCGTGGACCGACCCCTGGTCGCCGTCCTCGTCGTTGCCGCCCAGCTCCTGGGGGTCGGGGACGAGCGGTTCGTGGTTGTACGAGCCGATCCCGTAGGCGTCGCCGTGGGTCCGGAAGTACAGCGCGTTGTCCTGATCCCGGAGGATCGGCCGATCCGGGTTCGCGAGCAGGCGGTCGGCCCGCTCGCCGGAGACCTCGCGGTAGTTCTCGTACACCGGGTCCTCGGTGACGTCCCGCTCGTTCGAGAGCACCTCGAGGGGTTCGGTGATCGTGTACTGGTGTTCGACCGGGGTCACGGGCAGGTGAACGCCGAGCTGCTCGCCCAGCTGGCGCGCCCAGATGTTCGTCGCGATCACGACCTCGTTGCAGTCGATCTCGCCGTGTTCGGTGACGACGGCCCGCACCTCGCCGTCCTCGACCGCGACGTCCTCGGTCCGGGTGTGGGGGACGAACCTCGCGCCCCGGTCCATCGAGGCCTTCGCTAGCGCGGCGCAGGCCTTGACCCCCGAGACCTGGCCGTCGGTCGGCGAGTAGTACCCGCCCTGGATGACGTCGCTATCGACCAGCGGCAGTTTCTCCTCGACCTCCTCCGGCGAGAGGATCTGGGGGTCCGGAATCCCCCACGCGGTGCCGTTTTCGACCCGGCGTTGGAGGAAGTCCATCCGCTCGTCGGTCCTGGCGACCTCGATCCCGCCCGTCTCGCTGTAGAGCTGGTTGCCGTCCTCGTCCTCGAGCCGCGAGTACAGCTTGCGGCTGTAGTTCGCGAACTTGGTCAGCACCTTCTCCTCGGCGGTCTGGAACATGATCCCCGGCGCGTGACTCGAGGACCCGCCCGTGGTCGGGAGCGGTCCCTGATCGACGACGACGACGTCCTCGCGTCCGAACTCGGTCAGGTGGTACGCCGCGCTGCAGCCGACGATGCCGGCGCCGACGATGACGGTGTCGGCCTCGGCCGGCAGACTATCGTGAGTGTCCATCTCTCGCATCGATATGCCGTCGGGGATCAAATATAGTTATCGCCCCGCCGCAGTATTCCACCGACTGATACGTCAGTTGATACGTGGAGGTTCGCCGTGCGGTCTCCCGACGCGCCGCGGCGTCGCCCGTTCCGACGGTGGAGACGTCCGTTCGTCGGCGACCGAGTCGGGCGCTTCCTGACGGTCTATATGAAGGGAGGGAGTATTCCCCACTCAATCTTACCCCCAACCGCGTCCAAGCGTAGCCAAGCTATGAGGGTAAGTGACTTGATTGATATCCTCTCCCAAATAACCGACCGGTACGAGTCGGACGGCGGGTCGGTTCGGGAGGTCGACGCGACGGTCTCCGGGCGCCACGACGGGCCGAGCGCCACGATCGACGTCGTCGTTCCTCCCCGCGGATCCGGACCGCGAACCGACGCGGCTCCCGAAGCCGCGCGCCTCGAGGACGACGGAACGTTGCGACTCGAGTTTCCCGCGTCGGCCCTGCCCGCGATGGAGGAGTACGCCCCCGACGGCGTCGCCGTCGCCGCAGACGGCGTCCGCGTAACCGACGACGGCGACGTCGTCGCGACGTTCGCCGTCGGGTTCGAGGACGGAGCGCCGACGGCGAGCGAGACCGTGCCGTCGTCGGGGCTCGCGACGGCCGACGCCGGGAGCGAAGTCGGGTCCGAGGCCGATTCCGAGACGGACCTCGATCCCGAGGTCGCGCGTGCGCTCGAGAGCGCCCGCGACGAGGACCTGCCGCCCTACGAGGACGTCGCGTACCTCGAGGAGCTGTACGAGTCCTTCGACACGTTCGCCGAGATGGCCGCCGTCCTCGAGATGGACGTCGCCGTCGAGACCGTCCGCCGGTACATGATCGACGCCGGGGTCCACGATCCGGTTTCCTACGACGTCGACGCCGCGGACGAGAGGACGGACGCGACCGCGACCGGGACCGACCGACCGTCGGCGTCCGCGGGCGACCCGGAGTCCGACCCGAGCCGCGAACCCGACGAGGCCGCCGATCCGATCGAGCGCCTTTCGACGGAGCGACTTGCCGCGGACGGCCTCGGGCTCCCGGAGGGGGTCGACCTCGAGGACCTGATCGAGGCCGTCGAGTCCGCGATGACGCTGCGCGACGTCTGTCGTCGGCTCGAGCTCGAGCGCGAGCCCGCCCGCGAGCTGCTGGCGCAGCTCGACCTGCTCGATCTGGTCGTCAGGCGGGTCTACGCGTCCAGCGAACCCGAGGCAGGGCCGTCCCGGGAGACGATCGCCGAGCGCATCCGCGGCAGCGCCGACCGACCACAGACGCGATCGGAGCGACGCGGCGACCCCCGGCCCGCGCTCTCGTAGCGCCGTCCGCGGGCGGATTCGGCCCGGATGGTTCGCATCCCGAAATCAACCGTCTAGACCACTCTCCGAACTTTTTCGCCGGTCTCAGTGTCTTTCGGCTTCGGAGGGGGGATACTTATTGATGTTCAGTAGCACGGGTGAACGACTTTTAGTAGTCGTTGTGTTGGTGATACCGTATGTCACAGCGGGACGACTCGCAACCCCCAGCGGCGAGTGAGGACGGCACGGAGCGGTCGAACGCGGTATCGGCACGACGACTCACCGGTCCCGGATCCCTCGAGCGCGAGAAGGAGGCGGTCTTCGGGCGGTACTGGGTGTACGTCGGCCACGCCGACAGCATCCCGGAGCCGGGCCAGTTCTTCACCCGGAACGTCGGCGACCGACAGCTGATCGTCGTCCGCGGCCACGACGACGAGGTGAAGGCGTTCGACAACGTCTGCGCTCACCGCGGGTCCAAGATGGTCGAGGACACGCCGATGACCGACCCCGGCGGCGGGGGACGGATCCAGTGTCCGTACCACCTCTGGACCTACGACCTGGACGGCGACCTCCGGAGCACGCCCAAGAGCTTCGAGGACGCGAGCCTGAATCCCGACCTCGACAGCGGCGAGGTTCAGGAGTTCGACTGCGAGGCCAACGGGCTGAACGACGTTCGCGTCGACACGGTCGGCCCGCTCGTGTTCGCGAACCTCGGCGACGATCCGCCGTCGCTGGCCGAGCAGGTCGGCGCCGCCGCGGATCGCCTCGAGTCGCTGCCCCTCGAGGAGTACGAGCACGGCCGGCGGATCGTCTCCGAGGTCGAATGCAACTGGAAGCTGTTCGCCGCCGTCCACTTCGACGGGAGCGAGGAGCGCGACGCTGACGGCACGCTCGCGGTCGACGATCACGGCTGGACGGTCGAGCGCGCCGCCGACGGGGACGGGAGCGAGGACCGGCGCCCGGACGGGCTGGAGGCGCAGTTTCACTACTGCTGGCCGAACGTCGCGATCGACGTCTACGAGGACGTCGACGGCTACGCCACCGTCGCCCTCGACCCGGTCGGCCCCGACCGGGTTCAGCTGATCGCGGACTACTACTTCCGGGACGGCGACCTCTCGGAAGCCGAGCGCGAACTGGTTCGGACGACCCGCCAGCGCCGGGCCGAGGACGCCGAGCGCGCCGAGCGCCGGCGGACGGGTCTCGAGGGCGGCGCGTCGGACCGACTCGGATCGAACGATCGCACCGGCGCCGAGCTCCGACGGCTCGCCCAGGAGGCCGACGACGCGTAACCATGAGCGAGCAACGACACCCACCCTACGCCGCGAGCTGTCCGGACTGCGACGTCGACCTCGAGAGCGACGCGCCCAACGAGATCGTCGACTTCTACCGGCGCCACCACCGGGTGACGGGCCACGACGTGGCGTTCACGCGGATCGACCCCGCGCTCGGCGAGGCGGTCGACGAGGACGACCTCGACGAGGTCTACACCCTCGCGGACGTCGTCGCCCAGCTCGAGGGCGAGTACGACGACGGCGCGCCGATCGGCGCCGTCGCGGCGGCGATGAGCGAGCGGGGGACGTCCCTCGGGGAGACGCTCGAGGAGGTCCACGAGATCCGCATGAACGGCGCGCTGTACGAACCGCGAGACGACCACCTGCGCGCGTTCTGATCGTCGCCCCGCGTCGGCTCCGCCGTCCCACCTCGCGGACCGTTCTCTCGACGACCGTCGATCGCCCCGCGAGCCGCGGGAACGACGTTCCGACGGCGCGGAGGCAGTGTGGCGAGCGGTTCCGACGTGGGGCCGACCGCCGGTCTCGCGGCGCCCGCCATATAAGGGTACGATATATATCAGGTGAACTTCTTTGGTGGACTCTCCCGATCGTGTGAGTATATGACGCAGTGGGAGCAGGCCAGAACGGAGACGGTAAGCCCGGACATCACCGAACCGACGAACGCCCTGCCGGCGCGGTACTTCACCGATCCCGAGATCTTCGAGCTGGAGAAAGAGAAGATCTTCGGGCAGTACTGGGTGTACGCCGGCCACGCGAACACCATCGCCGACCAGGGACGATACTTCACCCGGACCGTCGGCGACCGCGAGCTCGTCGTCCGACGCGGCGAGGACGGCGACGTCCGCGCGTTCGAGAACTTCTCGGCGCGGACGGGCGAACCCGTCGTCGACGAAACCCCGATGACCGACGCCGGACGCGTCGACGCGACCGAACTCGAGGACGCCGAGGAGGTCCGCGTCGACAGCATCGGCCCCCTGCTCTTCGTGAACCTGAGCGACGACCCGATGGCGCTGGCCGAGCAGGCCGGTGTGATGAAGGAGCGACTCGAGGCGTTGCCCCTCGGGGAGTACGAGCACGGCTGCCGGATCGCCTCGGAGGTCGAGTGCAACTGGAAGGTGTTCGCGGGCAACTACTCCGAGTGCGATCACTGCCAGGCCAACCACCAGGACTGGATCAAAGGGATCGAGCTCAACGACTCCGAGCTCGAGGTCAACGACTACCACTGGGTGCTCCACTACACCCACGACGCGGAGGTCGAGGACGAGCTCCGGATCCACGACGCCCGCGAGGCGCAGTTTCACTACCTCTGGCCGAACTTCACGATCAACATGTACGGCACCGCCGACGGCTACGGCACCTACATCATCGACCCGATCGACACCGGTCGCTTCCGGCTGATCGCGGACTACTACTTCCGGGACGGCGACCTCTCCGAGGAGGAACGCGAGTTCGTCCGCACGAGCCGCCAGCTCCAGGAGGAGGACTTCGAGCTCGTCGAGCGCCAGTGGGCGGGACTGAAAACCGGCGCGCTCGCGCAGGCCCAGCTCGGCCCGAACGAACACACCGTCCACAGGCTCCACCAGCTCGCACAGGAGGCCTACGACGCGTAGGGTGACACGCCGTCGGGGACTAACGCACCGCCCCGGTGTTCTCCCCCGTGTCGGACGTGTGACATCCCGTGTTTCAGCGAACGGGATTACGAACGTATGGGTGTAAATAGCAGCCGCAGCCGTCGATCTCGTCCGACCGGTCGGACGGAGCGACCGCGCGCACCGGGAATGCCGACGGACGGAAACGCTGCGGTCGCGTCTGCGAGTGCGGCTGGCGTCTGGATCCGAACTGCAGCGAGAACCACGAGTCGTTCTGCCCGGTCCACGGCGAGGACCGGTGGATCGGTGCGTTCGAGGCGTAATCCGGGTTCCCCTAGCCTTATTTTCCGGGTCGGTGTTCGTCGGGTATGGTTCGGAGGGTGGTGCTGATCGGAATCGTCTGCCTGGTACTGGTAAACGGCGCCGTCGCCCCGGGCGTCGCGGCGGCCGCGGCCCAACCCGGCGACCCCGCGACGATCGAGCGACTCGACGACGCCGAGCGCGCGGCGCCGATACACGACGCCGTCGGATCGCCCGCGAGCCCGCAGCTCGAGGGCGACGAGATCGACCGACTGATCGAGGACGCGATGGCCGATCGCGACGTCGCCGGCGCTTCCGTCGCGGTCGTCGAGGGCGGCGAGGGCGTCCACGCCGAGGGGTACGGCACCGCCGACGCCGCGGCCGGGACGCCCGTCGAACCGAACGAAACCTCGTTCATGGTCGGCTCCGTCGCGAAGCTGACGGTCTGGACCGCGGTGATGCGAGGCGTCGAGGACGGCGAGCTCGAGCTCGACGAGCCGATCGGGACCTACCTCGAGAACTACTCCGTCGAGGGCGAAGACGAGATCACGCTCGCGCACCTCGGCACCCACACGCCGGGATACGAGGATCGGCTCCAGGGGCTGTTCGTCGACGACGCCGACGCGGCCGACGACTGGGAGGCGAAACTCGAGCGCGAGCTGCCGGCGCAGGTGCGGCCTCCGGGGGAGACGGTCGCGTACTCGAACCACGGCGCCGGGCTCGCGGCGCTGGTCGTCCAGGAGGCCGTCGGCGAGCCCTTCGAGGAGTACGTCGAGCGCGAGGTCTTCGATCCGCTGGCGATGGACGGGGCGACGTTCGAACAGCCCGTCCCCGACGATCGGAGGCCGGTTTCGCAGGGTCACGCCGCGACCGACGACGGCTTCCAGACCGACGACCCGACGATCGTCGGCGTTCCGCCCGCGGGTTCGATGAGCGCGACCGCGGCCGACATGGGGAACTTCGCGGCCGCGATGCTCGAGGACGGCGCCCTCGAGGACCCGTTCGTCCTCGAGGCCGAGTCGGTCGACGCGATGCTCGAGCAGCGGGCTACGAACCACCCCGCCGTCGCCGGCGTCGGCTACGGCTACATGATCGGCGAGCGCGGCGGCGAGCGGCTGGCCTGGCACACCGGCGGCACCGAGTACTTCAACACGCTGTTCGCGCTGTTTCCCGAGCGCGACGTCGCGCTGTACGTCAGCTTCAACACGGCCGGGACCACGCCCGCGCTGGCCGATGTCCTCGACGGCTTCGTCGAGCAACGTTTCGGCGGCGAGGAGCCGTCCCTCGAGCCCGATCCCGCCACCGTCGACCGCGCCGACGCGTACGAGGGCGAGTACCGCACCACCGCGTTCCGGACGACCCCCGAGAAGCTCGTCGGACTGGCGGAGTCGATGACCGTTGCCGTGACCGACGAGGGCTACCTCGAGGTCGGCTCGCCCCTCGGCGGCGGGGAGACGCGCTGGGTCGAGGTCGAACCGGGCGTCTTCGAGCCAGCCCCCGAGGAGGACGCGGGGATGCTCATCTCGACGCTGGCCATCGAGGGCGACGCCCTCTACGTGGACGCCCCGACGGCACCCTACGAGCGCGTCTCGTGGTACGAGACCGCGGCGGTCCAGCTCGGAATCGGCGTCGTCGCGACCGCGGCGGTGCTGTCGGCGCTGGTCGTCTGGCCGATCGGCGCCTACCGGAGCCGCGGCTGGGGTCGAATGCGGACCCACCTCACCCGCCCGCGGCTGGCAGTGCTCGGCGGCGCCGCGGCGGTGCTCGCGGCCGTCGTCGGCCTGCTCGCGAACGCTCTCGCGGATCCGACGCAGTTCGTCTACGGCTACTCGCCGTGGCTGCGGCTCGCGCTCGGGTTCTTCCTCGTCGTTCCGTTCGCCGCACTCGCCGCGCTCGCACTCGTCGGCCTCGAGTGGCGCCGGGTCCTCGCGGCCCGCGATCTCGAGGCGGGGTCGACCGCGCCGCTGGGGTTGGCGTACCTGACCGCGCTCGCGCTCGCGTTGGCGGTCCTCGCCTGGCAGCTGTGGTACTGGAACCTGCTGACGGCGGTCGGATTCTGACGCGGGCGTCTCGGTCGCCCGCGGTTCCATCGCCTCGGGGCGCGGAACGATCGAGTGATCGGAGATCGCCGTCCCCTCGAACTTCCGCCGACGCGGCACTCGCCCGACGTTGCGAGGCGTCGCGGAGCCTCCGCCGATATAACATTCGTATGTCTGTAATTCCGACCGACCACGTCCGGATCGGACGACCGCCGCAGTTCCCGTTCGCCCCTCGAAAACAGCGGGGCGGACACCCGTCCCGTTCCCGGTCCGTCGGTCGGTTCGGGCCCTGCCGAGCGCGAAGCGACGCGAGCCGTTTTCGCACCCGTGAAATAGTTAAGTGAATCGACGTTCTCGTTCGGAGTATGATACGTGATACCCCGAAACACGCGCTCGAGACCACCGAGCGTTCGCTCGAGATCCTGGAGACGATCGAACGGCTCGAGGGCGCGACGGTCACGGAGCTGGCAACGGAGTGCTCGCTCGCCCCGAGCACGGTGTACAAACACCTCGTGACGCTGCGGTCGAGGGGGTACCTCAACGAGCGGGACGGCACCTACCACGTCGGGTTCCGGTTTCTCAACCTCGGGGAGCACGCCCGACGACGGATCGAGGGGCGACAGCTCATCGAGGAGACGGTCCGGGAGCTGACCGCCGAAACCGACGAGGAGGTCGATTTCACCGTCGAGGACCACGGGCGAGTGATGACGATCATGGAGTCGTACCACAAGTGGGTCAAGTACGGCGACGACGGCGGCGCCGAACGGTACCGCGCGCGGATCGGATCGTACTACCGCATGCACTCGACGGCGACCGGGAAGGCGATTCTGGCGTCGTACCCCCGCGAACGCGTCGAGGCGATCGTCGACGCGTGGGGCCTGCCCGCGCGAACGGAACGGACCATCACCGATCGGGGCGAGCTGCTCGAGGAGCTCGGCCGAATCGCCGAGCGCGGGTACGCGGTCGACGACCGGGAGTACGCCGACGGGCTTCGAAGCGTCGGCGTCGCCGTCAACGGTCCCGACGGCGGCGTCGTCGGCGCGATCAGCGTTTCCGGCCCGAGCTACCGTCTCCACGGCGAGGTCCTCCGGACGACGATCCCCGACGCGGTCCGCGACGCGGTGGCCGACCTCCAGCGCGGACTGGTCGACGCGCGCTCCGAATAACCCCTCTCCGAACCGGTCGTTTTCGGAGAGCGAAAGCGGCGCTCGATCGGATCCGCGGGCACCGATCCGGTTTCGGAACCTAGTTTTATGTGATCACTCGAGGTAGACCGATATGTATGGTATTAGCAGGCACGACTTCGGTTCGTGCGGGAGCGACGGCATCGATTCCGAGGACGCGCTCGAGCGGAGGGGTCCGATGAGCGGTCGGGAGTACGCGCTCGCGTTCCCGATCTGGGTCGAGTTCGGCGCCGGTTCGAGCGAGGCCCTCGGCGACCTCGTGGCGTCGCAGGGCTGGGAGAAACCGCTGGTCGTCACCGACCGAGGGATCGTCGACGCCGGGCTGCTCGAGGGCGTCACGTCGTCGCTCGCGGCCGCGGGAATCGACCGCGCGGTCTACGACGGCGTCGAACCGAACCCGACGACGGCGATGGTCGACGAGGCGACGGCGGCGCTCGAGGCCGAAGGCTGCGACGCGATCGTCGCCGTCGGCGGCGGGAGCTCGATCGACGTCGGGAAGGGGGCATCCCTGATGGCGACGAACCCCGGGGAGGTCGCCGACTACGAGGTCAGCTCCCCGTCGGAGGTGGCCGACGCGCCGATCGAGAACCGGCCGCTTCCGCTCGCGACGGTTCCGACGACCGCCGGGACCGGGAGCGAAGTCGACTACTGGGCGGTCATCACGGACGAGGACCGGGAGTTCAAGATGGCGCTCGGCCAGTCGCCGCAGTACCCCGGCGGGCCGTACCTCGGCGCCGAACTCTCGGTCGTCGACCCGGTCCTGACCGAGTCCCTACCGCCGCGACAGACGGCCGCAACCGGGTTCGACGCGTTCTCCCACGCCCTCGAGAACCGCGTTTCGGCGACGTGCCCCCCGATCGTCGAGCCGATGGCCGAGCGCGTGCTGGGACTCGTCCCGGAGCACCTTCCGCGGGCCTACGACGACGGCGACTCCGAGGCCAGAGAACGGATGCTGTTCGGTTCCCACGTCGCGGGCTTTTGCGAGAACTTCGCCGGATTCGGCGCGATCCACTCGCTGGCGGAGACGACCGGCGGGATGTATCCCTCGATCCCCCACGGGGAGGCGATCGCCGCCTGCACCCCCGCCGTGATGCGGTACAACCTCGAGGCGGTTCCCGAGCGGTACGCCGAGGTCGCCGCGGCGATGGGCGTCGACACCGCGGGCCTCTCGACCAGGGACGCCGCGCTCGAGTCGGTCGCCGCGGTCGAACGGCTCGTCGACCGACTCGACCTGCCGTCCGGGCTCGGGGAGCTCGGCGTCGCGGAGTCGGACCTGCCGGAGATCGCGACGAAGTCCCTCGACACGATCGAGATCCACGACAACCCCCGCCCCGCGGACGCGGACGACCTCCTCGAGATCGCGACCGCCGCCTACTGATCGATCGCCCCGAGGCCCGCCTCGGGCCGATAGCGCCGCCCACGGAGCGACACGTGTTCCCAAAAGTCTAAGACCTACGGTCTCGAATGTCACGAGCGATGGGAAGCGCGTTCAGCGGACAGCTACGGGAGGCGCACGCGACCGCACGAGAGCGGGCGAACGAACTGAGCGACTGGGACGCCTGGATCGACGGTCGGTCCGTCGAGAGCGACGCGACCCTCGAGACGATCGATCCCGCGGTGAACGAGCCGATCGCGACGGTGGCGCGCTGTGACGCCGCCGACGTCGAGACTGCGGTCGAGGCCGCGGAAAACGCGTTCGACGCCGAGTGGTCCGGGTCGACGCCACGGGAGCGATCTCGGGCGCTGTCGGAGTGGACAGATCGGCTCCGCGATCGCGTCGAGGAACTCGCCTTCCTCGAGTGTCTCGACACCGGCAAGCCCCGCTCCCAGGCCCGCGGCGAAGTCGAGGGGGCGATCGACACGCTCGAGTACTACGCGTCGCTGTGTCGAGTCCAGGACGGCCGTCAGATCGCGACCGGCGACGACCTCCACCTGTACACGCGCACGGAACCGTACGGCGTCGTCGGACAGATCGTGCCCTGGAATTTCCCGATCTGGGCCGCCGCCTGGAAGCTCGGCCCCGCGCTCGCGACCGGGAACGCGACGGTGATCAAACCCGCGGCGGACTGTCCGCTCACGACGATCCGAATCGCCGAACTCTCCGAGGGGATCCTTCCCGACGGCGCGCTCAACGTCGTCCCCGGCACCGGGTCGGAGGTCGGCGCCGCGATCACCGCACACGAGGACGTCCGGAAGCTGTCGTTCACCGGGAGCGTCGGCGTCGGCACCGAGGTGATGAAGACCGCCGCCGACACCCTGACGCCGGTAACGCTGGAGTTAGGCGGCAAGTCACCGTTTCTGGTCTTTCCCGACGCCGATCTCGAGTCGGCGGTCGAAGCGGTTGCGAACGGGATCTTCTACAGCACGGGGGAGATCTGCGACGCGTTCTCCCGCGCGCTGGTTCACGAGGACGTCCACGCGGAGTTCGTCGACCGGTTCGTCGAGGCCGCCGAGTCGTACGTCCTCGGCGACCCGCTCGCCGAGGAGACGACGATGGGGCCGCTGACCTCGCGGGCACAGTACGAGACGGTCTCCGGCTACGTCGAGTGCGGGACCGACGAAGGGGCGACGCTGCTGACCGGCGGCGGCCCGCCCGACGAGGACGCGCTTCGGGACGGCTGGTTCTTCGAGCCGACCGTCTTCGGCGACGTCGATAACGGGATGACGATCGCCCGGGAGGAGATCTTCGGCCCGGTTCAGACGATCGATACGTTCTCGAGCTACGAGGAGGCGATCGAACTCGCGAACGACACTCGGTTCGGGCTGGCGGCCGGGATCGGCACCGAGCGAACCGACATCGCCCACGGCGCCGCGGCGGACCTCGAGGCCGGGGTCGTCTACGTCAACGAGTACGGTCCGATCCTGCCCGAAGCGCCCTACGGCGGGTTCAAGGCGTCGGGAATCGGCACGGATCTCGGGACGGAGGTGCTCGAGCACTACCAGCGCACGAAGTCGGTGTACGTCAACCTCGACGAACCCGACTGCTGACGCCGTCGGAGAACGCGATTCGCGAACCGACCGTGTGCGAACGGGCGTCGCTTCGCGCGACGCCGTCGAAAGCTATAACCCCCGGTGTGTGGTTGAGACAATCACGGTGGTTGATACCATGATACGCATCGGGGTCGATCCATCGACGGTAGCACCGGCGCTCGCCCGGACGCGACCATGAACCCGTGGTACCTCTTCGGGCTGGAGGATGCCCGTCGCGGAGAGCGCGGGCTCTTCGCCGTCACCGCGGCGTCGCTCGCGGCGCTTGCGGTCGTCGGCCTTCGGAACCCCCGCGGCCTCAACGAGACGATGAACGCGGCCTTCGAGTGGGTGCTGACCTACTTCGGCTGGTGGTTCATGCTCCTGGGAGTCGTGTTGCTGGTCTTCTCGGCGTTCGTCGTCTTCTCGAGGTACGGACAGATCCGAATCGGCGGACGGGATGCCGAGCCGGAGTTCGGTTTGCTCTCCTGGCTCGCGATGGTCTTCACCGTCGGGTACAGCGGCTCGATCATCATCTGGGGCGTCGGCGAACCGATATCGATCGTCGCGAACCCCCCGCCGGACCCGTCGCCGGTCGCGGGGGCGCCGATCGAGTCGCTCGCGCTCGCGTTCATGTACGTCCACGAGGTCTTCCCCGGACTCGCCATGTGGTACCCGCCGTTCGCGCTGGCGTTCGGACTGATCCTCTACACGCGGGGCGTCGAGGAGTACAAGTTCAGCGCGATGCTCGGGGTGGTGCTCGACGAAGACAGTCACCGCACGCTCTACTGGATCGTCGACCTGGCCGCGCTGATCGCGATCGTCGGCGGCGTCGCCGCGGCCATCGGGTTCTCCGCGCAGGTGTTCTCCGCGCTTCTCGGTTCCGTCTTCGGGCTACCGGCGACGGCCGTTACCTACGCCCTGTTCGCGCTCCTCGGACTCGTCTTTCTCGCCGACGTCTGGCTCGGGCTCCACAAGGGGATACAGAACGCGGCGCGAACGACGGTCGTCCTGATGCTCGTCTCGTTCGCCTTCCTCTTCGTCGTCGGACCGACGCTGTTTACCGTCGATCTCGGACTCGACGCGGCCGGGGTCTGGCTGGACAACCTGTTCCGACTGTCGCTGTACACCGCCCCGACCGCCGACGGCAACTGGGCCCACGGGTGGACGAGCTTCTGGTGGGCGTGGTGGGCCGCCTGGGGGCTGTTCGTCGGGAGCTTCGTCGCCCGCGTCTCGAAGGGACGAACGATCCGGGAGACGTTCGTCAGTCTAGTGTTCATCCCGGCCGGGCTCCTCTGGGTGCAACACTCGATCATCGGCGGCTGGGTGCTCGCGCCCGGCTACGTCGAGCCCGCGACGGAGGCGCTGAACAGCGGCGGGATTCCCGCCGCGATCGCGACCGCCGTGACGATCACGCCGTACGGCTCGGTGCTCGGCGTCCTCTTTATTCTCGTCATTGCGGGATACGTGCTCACCTCGCTGGACTCGGCGGTGTACATCCTCTCGTCGATCACGCTCGGCGACGAGAACCCCAACGCTCGCAACCGGGCGTGGTGGGGCGTACTGCTTTCGCTTCTCGGCGTGATGACGCTCGAGCTCCCCGTCTTCGACGCGATGCAGGCGTTCCCGACGGTGCTCGCGCTCCCGTTTACGCTGTTCCTGCTGGCGATCGCGTACGCGAGTTACGTCGCCGCGCGCGAGTACTACCACGGCGAACTGGACCGCGAACGGGGGGAGGCGTTCATCACGAACTACGATCCGGGGCCGTCGGACGGGGACGACGACTGAAGGGAGTTCGAACCCCGTCCGTCTCCGAACTCGTCCCACGTCCGCCGCGGCCCGACGGGCGAATCCCAGTCGGAATGTCTACCTCGCTCACCTATTATGCCTCTATAGAGATAGCTACCTATTCCAACTGGCGAATCGTAATTCGTGTGAGTGTACTCGAGTTGTTCCGCGCTAATATTGTTCTACAAACGAAATACTAGTCCGAACAACACCGGAGCGAATGTCCGTGGCCTCCACTTGCTCTCCTCTCGTTCACGGGCCGAAATAGCCCGTATTCCAGACTATTGGCCGCTTCCTGTCGTCTCCGAGCACGGCGAAAACGTCACAGGTCGGAAGATTTGGGGCCGTGAGTAGTTCTAATTAGGAGCAAAACCGATACCGCAAAGAAAACATCAAAAATATTTGCCGAAGAGAACGCGGGATTCGGTCGTCCCCCGTATCGGGCTCGCGTTCGGAGCGTCAGAACTGCGCTCTCGAGCGGCGGGTACCGAACTCGAGCGGTCATACGGTTTGCTGGAAGCCAGTTCCGGCGCAACCGCCAGACGGTTCGCGGTTACGCCGGGAAATCGGTACAGCAATCCGTATCAGAAGGGAATCCCGACCGTTGCGGCGACGAACAACAGCCCGGGAATCGACGCGGTCGCGAGCGCCAGCAGGTGGGGTGCGGGCGTCTCGCCGACGGCGGTCCTGGCGTTCGCGACGCCGGCGATCGTAAACAGCGCGCTGGCGACGAGAAACAGCGCGATCGACCAGAAGACGCTCGCGTCGTGACGGGCGCGAACCGCCGGGGCATCGAGCGTGTAGTGGAAGGCGAACAGGTCGGCCCACTGGGTGTTGTGAAACGCGTACAGCTGCGATTCCGATAGCGGCGCGACGTGGTGGACGTCGGGAACCAACCCCCAGATCCCGCCGACCGCGACGAGCCACAGCGGCACCCACGCGGGGAGCCGGAACCGGAGTGCGATCGGCGTCGCGACCAGGAGCGCGAGCGACGCGCCGAGCAGGAAGTGTGCGATTGCGGGAGCCATCGGAATCGACCGACCGGGGGGCCGGTCGAAGCGAGGTTCCACGCTCCGAGGCTTCAGTAATCGGCGGGTACAGCGACCGGTCAGACCGCGTACCGATCGATTTCCGATCGGCGCTCGAGGCGACCGACGCGGGGCCCTCGCGATCGATCCTTTCACCAGGGGAGCCGCCGCCCGGTTTCGACCGCCGGTAAGCGGACCTTGCTCGAGGACGGGACCGACGAGCTATCGGCGTCGAGACGGACGGTCCAGGGAGTCGTCGGGCGGGAAGCAGTCCAGCCCCTCCGCAACGCCGAACACCCGGTCGGCGTTCGTCCCGTCGGCCAGGGAGACGGTCTCGCTCCAGTCGGAGCCGATCACCTGTCGCTCCGCGAGCTTCGGCAGGTGGATCCGGGTCAGCCGGAACCGGGCGCGCTCGACCGCTCGCTCGTCGAGCTCGGCGGGCGCGAGCTGGTGGCGACGGGCGGCGACGCTCCGCGAGAGCTCTTCGACTCCGATCGCCCCGTCCAGCCGCAGCAGTTCGTGAAGGACGAGCTGGCGGTCGGCGCTGGCGAGTACCTCGAGCGCCTCTGTTCGGTCCATTGCTACGCGAACCCAGCGCCGGTACCCGCAAAACGCCTCGGTCAAATCACGTTGGGTCGGGCTGCAGTCGCAACCCGCGGACCGCCGATGCGACGGGACCGGACGCCGCGGTTCTCGAGGAGCCGTCCGGGGACCGTCCCGACCGCGCCGAGTGTCGATCCCTCGAGCGACCGTTCGCGGCATCCGCTCGAGTCGAGCGAATCCGAGCGAGCGGCGGCTCTCCGTCTCTCGAGTCCGGCGCCGCGACGGCGATCAGGCTCCGTCCACCGAGCGACCGTCGTCCTCGTCTCCGACGATATCGAACGACGTCGATCCGCACCGGCAGCCGTCCCTGGCGCCGATCGGCTGGACGGTCCCGTCGGATGCGATCCTGGCGGCGTAGGCGGACTCGCAGGACGTGCAGACGGCCATCCGTCGCCGGTTCCCCTCCTCGTCGTCCACCATGGGCCGCTCGTACGATCCGCGGCGTAATGATTGTACTGTCAGCTTCACGACTCGTTCTCGGTCGTCCCGACCGCTTCGGGGCTCGAGTCACCCTCCCGCCGGGCTCGCCGTACCGACGGCGGTCGACCAGAGTCCGGCGAGGGCGGCTCCGAACGTGAGGACGATCGCGATCGTGAAGCTCCCGGTGTAGGCGACGGTCGCGGTTCCGAGCGGCGGCATCACCAGCGCGACGACGCCGATCGCGACGTTGAAGACGCCGACGACGGCGGTGTCCTTCTCGGGGGAGTAGACGGTCATCACCAGCGGGATGTACAGCGTCGCGGAGCCGCCGAGTCCGAGCCCGATCAGGAAGATCGCGACCGGCAGCGTCGGTGCCGCGGAGACGAACAGCACGGCGATGCCCGCGGCGGCCGAAACCAGCGACGCGAGGAAGGCCCGCCGGGAGCCCACGACGTCGGCGAGGTAGCCCCCGCCGATCCGCGAGATGATGCTAACGCCGCCGATCAGGCCGAACGCGGCCGACGCGCCCGCCTGGGTCAGCCCGCGGTCGGCGAACAGGTCGACGGCGTACGCCGCCAGCAGCTGGTACCACGCGAACGACAGCGCGATCCCGACGAACAGCAGCCGAAAGGTGCGAGTGCCGCCAAGTCGGGCGAGCCACGCCAGGAGTTCGTCGGCGCTCGCGGTCGATCGCTCGGCCCACCGGGGACGCCGGCAGACCAGCCCCGCGAGCAGGAACGCGACCGTCGTCAGGGACATGACGAGCAGGAAGCCGGAGCGAACCCCGAGCTCCGCGAGGACGAACTGCCAGACCGGCGGGAGGACGGCCAGCCCGAGCCCGTTTCCGACGAAGATCAGCCCCGTCGCGGCGCCCCGGCGAGCCTCGAACCACCGCGGGACGACCGACGCGAGAACCACGAACGCCGTCCCGAGCGCGAGTCCGAGGGTGGCGAAGACGGCGACCAGTCCGACGACCGACTCGGCGACGTACAGCGCTGGCGCCAGCAGCCCCGTCGCGAGCGAGCAGGCCAGCAACAGCGAGCGGGTACCGAGTCGGGTGCCGAAGACGCCGACGAGTCCGGAGCCGATGAAAAAGGTGAACAACATGACGGCGAACACGCCCGACAGCGCGAGCGGGGCGACGCCGAACGCGTCGCTGAACGGTTCGCGGAAGATGCCGTACGACAGCGGCGTGCCGAAGGTAAAGACCATCGCGACGGCGCCGGCGATCGCGACCAGCCAGCTGCGGCGCCCGTCGGGGCGTTCGACGCGTTCGGTGTTCACGACGTCCAGTCGACCGCGCTCGGTCGAAAGGATTCTGATCCGCGGCCGGGTCGTCGGGGCCGCCTCGAGCGGAGAGGGCGCGAGCAGGACGGGGTAGTTTATTCGTACCACTCCGCGTACTCGGAGCAGGACTCGCACGAGACGTGGGTGACCCACTCCTCGCCCCGCTCGTGTTCGGCCGGCGCGACGCGGGAGAGCTTTAGGTTCGTGGAATCGCACTCGGGACACTGCGGCGGGATCGACTCGCTCATTCGAAAACATGTCCAACGCAAACAATAATAAAAATTGTCATTACCCGGACGGAACCGTTCGGTCGCGAACGGGCCCCGCTCCGACGGCCCCGCTCTCCTCGAGATCGGTCGAGCCCGGTCGGTCGGGACCGCGTCGAAAGCGTCCCGAGTAGGCGATCCCCGACGCCCGGGTTTCCCCACCCTACGCCGTCGACGGTCGCGGACGGATCCGGTAGCCGATCGCTACGGCGCGACGTAGCCCGGGGAAAACGATCGCATCCGGTAATTACCCATATTCCGTGCGGGTGACGGTAGCACGATGACACGCCGTTCGAAGGACGAGGTACGGGTGGTCGAGAACCCGTTCGTCGCCGGCTCCGTCGCCGAAGCGCTGTACGACCTCCTCGGCCGAACCGGGGCGCCGCTGACCGCCGCGGAGTTCGCCGCGCGCGTCGATCGCGACCGCGACGCGGTCGCCGAGACGCTCGAGACCTTCGCCGCACTCGGCATCGTGACCGAGCGGGCCGGGTCGCCGCCGACCTACGCGCGCAACGACGCCCACTTTCCCCGAGACGCCGCGGCGGTGCTCGCCCGGGAGCGCTCGCTCGCGGATCTCGAGGCCCGCATGGACGAGCTCGTCGACCGCGTGTGGCGCTACCAGCAGCGATACGACGCCGAGACTCCGCTGGGCGTCGACGTCTCGAGCGCGAACGTAACCGAGGCCGACCTCTCCGACTGGGAGGCCGCCCGCGCGGAGCTTCGCTGCCACGAGCGCGCGCGTCGGCTCCGGCTGCACGACGCGGTGTCGAATCCGCCCGAGCCCGCGGAGCGGTCCTGATACCGCCTGACGACGGTACGAACGGGCCGCCACCGGAAGGGGAGGGGACTCGAGGCGGCGGGCGGCGTCACGGTTCGTAGGCGTCGCGGTGGATGACGAGCTCCTCGCCGTCGACCGCCACGGCGACGACTACCTCGTCGCCGTCGGCGTCGAACGGGACGGCGAGAAACCGCGTCGGCGGCAGCGTCTCGGCGTCGGCCGACCAGATCCGGCTGCCCTCGCCGAGGCGCTCCGAGTAGGCGACCAGCTCCGCGGCGTCGACGGCCGACGCGCCCGAAACGCGGACCGTCGCCATCTCCGTCTCCGGGTCGTACTCGACGCCGTCGACGATCCGGTAGCGCTCGTCGTCGATCGGATCGCCGTCGGGCACCGCCGCCGTCGGCTCCTCGTAGGGAAGAAAGACCTTCCAGTCGCCGCCCTCGGTGAGGACGACGAACCGCTCTACGATCCGGCCCCCGCCGCCCGCGGTCGGCTCGTAGCTCGCCTCGACGAGCGCGGCCGCCTCGCCCTCGAGGAGCGCCTCGAGCGACGCGGCGTCGAACCAGGACTCGATCCCGGGAACGTCGCGAACGTCGTCGGCGTCGAACTCCCCGTCGACGAGCTCGCGGTCGTAGTTCTCGAACTCGACCGACTCGTACGGCAGCCCCCGCTCGCCGATCTCGTCGATCGCCTCGGGACCGAACGGACTGGCGCTGTGGGTGCGGGTCGCCACCGCCTCGAGGTCGCCCTCGATCGCCGCCGCGACGTAGGCGTCGAGGACCTCGAGGGCGGGGTGTTTCTCGCCCGCGTCGTCGCTCGCGTCGCGTTTCCCGTCCGTCTCCTCGTCCGTCTCGTCCTCCTCGGTCGCGTTCTCGACGGACGGATCGGCGCGCGCTCCGTCCCGATCGTTCCCGTCACCGAGACAACCCGCGAGCGCGGCCGCGGCCGTCGCAGCCGCCCTCGCAACGTATCGTCGCCGTCTCATACTCGAGGTAGTGAAAATCAGGAGATAAATATCTTCTATTCTACCGGTCGGGGCGGGCGTCGACTGCCGTTCGGCTGTCCCCCGACGACCGGTCCGGTCACGACGCGGCGGGGAGATCGGTCGTCGCGTCGGATAGTAACGCGCTCGGAACGGTCGAGCAGCGCTTTTCTACGGCGACGACGTACTATGTCACATGCCAACACCGCTCGAGAATATCCGGCGGCGGTACGAGACGACCGAGAAGAAGTGCCCGGATTGCGGGTACGTCGACGAGGGTCGCAACTGGGAGAGCCGAACGGACGGGAAACGGGTGATCTACCGCCACGTCTGTCCCAGCTGCGACGCGAGCCGCGAGCACACGTTTCGACTGGGGTGAGCGAACGCCCGCGGCGATATAAAGCGTTATGCGCTCGAGGACGCTCTCTAGAGCGTGAATGTACCGGGTCGAGGCCGACGACCGACGGGGGGACCGATGGAGCTGAATCGTCGCGAGTTCGCCGCCGCGGGCGTCTCGCTGTCGACGCTGCTGGCGGGCTGTGCCGACGACTCGAGCGCTGACGACGGAAACTCGAGCGGTAGCGACGGGAACGGATCGGGAGGCGCCGGAAGCGAGGACGACGGAAACGAGTCGGAAGGCGGCGGAAGCGGGGGCGACGGAAACGAGTCGGAGCCCGAACTCGACGACGACGAGAGCGCGGCGTCGGGGGAAGCCAACGAGTCCGACGGAACCGCCGACGAGAGCGAGGCCGAAATCTACGAGGACGAGTCGATCTCCGGCGAGGTCTCGCTCTCGGAGGCCGCGGCGCGCCACCTCGAGGTCGAGCGCCACACCTTCACCTGGGCCGACGAGTCGCCCAGCGAGTTCTGCCAGGTCCACGCGATGCTCGCGAACGTCGGCGGCGCGGAGTTCACGGCCACCGCGACCGCCCGCGTCTTCGACGCCGACGGCAACGAGCTCTCCTCGACGACCGACCCCGGGATAGAGGGGCCGGAGCCGGGCGTCGACGACGCGGTCCACTCCTTCGAGCTGAACAACTGCGCGGACGCCGCCGCCTACGAACTCGAGATCGGCGACGTCGAGGCCGACGGCGACGGAGTCGAGCCCGTGGAGCGACACCTGTTGCGCGTGATCGTCCAGGACGGACTCGGCGACCCGATCGATAACGCAACCGTCAGCGTCGAGGAGCGCGGGCTCGGCGGCTGGGGGGAGACCCGGACGGTCGACGAGCACGGCCAGGCCGAGTTCGAGTTCCAGTCGGGGGCGTACACGCTCACCGCGACCGCCGAGGGGTACCCCACGCTGGAGGAGGTCGTCGAACTCACCGGAAACATGCAGTACACGGTGACGCTCCGGGCAGACGACTGAGAGCGGGCGCCGTCGCGAGCATCGCGAGTACGCGAGCCGGCCCCGTCTCGAGGGAGCGCGTCAATCGCGTCCGGCGACCCGCGTTCGGTCGGCGACCGACGCGGGCAGGGACCGTCGGAGTTTCTCGCCGACCCGTTGCGCGACCGGACGGTCGCGCTCGGGGGTGGCCGTCGCCGCCGCGTACCGGCACACCTCGTCGCGCAGCCGGCGGCGCTCGCGCCGCGTGAAGCGGGTGCAGCCGTCGTCGAGCTTCTCGAACGCGCGGCGCGCCGCGGGCGAAAGCGGCTCGGTCGCCGCGGGCGCGGCGGCTTCCAGTTCGATCCGATCGAGCAGGACGTGGTGGAGCACCCACCGCTGCGCTCTCGACAGCTCGAGGGTGGCCTCCTCGCGTTCGGTTGCGGCGGTCATGTGGCGTGCTCGGACCGTCGACGCGGATCCTCGAAACGGTGTTTCCAAATGGATTTGGCGGTGGTTGTGCGTGCAAGTCTCGCGTTCGTGACGGTCTCGCGGACGGACTCAACGACCGCGAGCGACGGGTCCGCCCGGCTCCGATCCCGAGGCCAAGCTATTTTGTCGCCGGCGCGCCCCCGTCGAGACGAATGGAGTACGACACGGCTCACGAGCGGTTCCTCGAGCTGGCGGCCGACCTCGACCTGTTCGATCGTCGGATCGACGGCGTCCCGTTCTGGGAGCGGGCCCGCTTCGAGATCCACAAGGTGGTCGTCCGGAAGACGACCGCGTTCGGACGGGCTCGCTCCGAAGCTCTCGGAACGCCGCGTCCGACAGCGAGACGCGCTTGAGGTTCGAGACGGTGTACTCGACGCCCATCTCGGCCGTCGAGGGGCGGTCGACGACGGCCTCCCGGTAGGTGTCCTCGAGCCGTCGCTTCTGGAACTTGACGGCGTCGACACCGGCCGCGGCGCTCGCGTCGACGAGGCGCTTGGCCCGCTCGAGACTTCCGTTGTGGTTGACCCCGGCCTCGGCGATCACGTACGCGGGCTCGCCCTCGCCGATCGCCCGGCCGTCGATCGACACCTGGACAGACATGTGTTCACCCAGTTATTCAGCCTACAAAACAGCTCTTGGATCCGCCGCCGGTCACGGCTCCGCCGCGGTGTCGCGGTAGGGCGCGCAGACCCGCCGGATCCCCTCCCGGAGATCGATCTCGGGTTCCCACCCGGTTTCGGCGGTCATCTTCGAGGCGTCCGCGCAGGTGTCGTGGACGTAGACGCTCTCGGGAATCGGGTTCTCGACGTACTCGGGGTCGATCTCGGTGCCGAGCTCGTCGTTGAGCAGCTCGACGACCGTCTCGAAGTCGTGGGCGGTCCCGGTGCCGAGGTTGTAGACGCCCGTGAGCTCGTGGTCGGCCGCCAGCTCGAGGCCGCGAACGATATCGTCGACGTGGGTGAAATCCCGCGTCTGGGAGCCGTCGCCGTAGAGTTTCGGTCGGCGGTCGTGGGCGAGGTCGTCGGCGAACTGGGCGATCACGTTGGCGTACTCCTCCTTGTGGGCCTCGCCGCCGCCGTACCCCTGGTAGACCGAGAACAGTCGCATCCCGGCCGTGTTCATGTCGTAGTGGTTGGCGAAGTACTCGGCGTAGCGCTCGCGGGCGAGTTTCGAGGCCTCGTAGCCGGTGTTGGCCGCGATCGACATATCCTCCGGCGAGGGCTCGGTCCGGCTGCCGTAGATCGAGGAAGTCGACGCGTAGACGACGGTGTCGCAGCCGTCCTCGCGGGCCTGCTCGACCGTGTTGACGAAGCCCTCGACGTTGACGCGGGCGCCTCGCGCGGGTTCGTCCTCGTGCATCGCATACGAAGACAGCGCCGCGAGGTGAAACACGACGTCGACGTCGGTCGGGAGGTCGTCCTCGAGCACGCTGCGGTCGCGGAAGTCGACGCTCGCGTCGAGGTTCTCGGAGGTCCCGAGCGAGCGGTCGTCGACGACGACGACCTCGTTGTCGCTGGCGAGACGGTTCGCGAGGTTCGACCCGATGAACCCGGCGCCGCCGGTTATGAGGACGCGTTGATCGTTCACGATCGTTCTTGTCGGGCGTCGTCGCATAAGCTTCTCGCTCTCGCCCGACGCGCGAGCCGTCTCGTCGGTCGCGATCCCGCGGTCGTTCGCCGCCGCGAGACCGTTCTGCGGGGGTTTATGCCGCCACTCGGACAACCACCTGCAACGCATGATCACCGTCCGTTGTTGATCGTGATCGCGAACCGCCAGGGCTTGCTCCAGGCGACCGACTCGCCCTCGTAGCGCTTCCGGAAGCGTTCGAACTGGTAGGCGACCTGTTCGTCGTCGCAGATGACGTCCCGGACGCGGTTGCGCACCCCCGGGTCGGCCCACTCGCGCATCTCCGGATCGTAGTGCTCCCAGGCGCGGCGCCAGGTCGCCCACCCCCAGACGCCCTGGTAGGTCACGAAGTGGTAGTCCCGGCGGTCGGTCTTCCAGGTCTCGAGACGGTTCGTCCCGTTGACCGACATGATCCGCTCGTCGTCGCGGTAGCGCTCGAGCATCGCCTCGCAGAACTCGAAGAACGACTCGTTGGGCACGCAGTCGTCCTCGACGAAGATCGCCTCCTGCTCGCGCTCGAACACCCAGTCGATCCCCTCGTGGACGCTCGAGACGCCGTGGTTTCGCTCGCGGTACGTGCGACGGACGTCGCAGTCCCAGTCGATCCGGTCCTCGACGGCGGCGCGGGCGGCCGCGCAGCGCTCGGCGTCGCGCTCGTCGACCGGGCCGTTGGCGACGACGTACAGCGTCTCGGGCTCGACCGCCGCGACCGCCTCGATCATCCGCGCGGTGGTGTCCGGCCGGTTGTAGAGAAACACCGCGACGGGCGTCTCGCAGTACGCTCCCATCCCTCAGCGTCCCCCGTCGGACGCCCGCTCCTGACTCGAGTGCTCGTCGCTTCCCATACGGACGACAGCCCGTCACCGCAACTAAACGATTGCGCTGACGGCCCGCCCGACGGCCCCGCACCCGCCCGCAGGGCGCGCTGAGCGTAACCTTATTGCACGGATGGTCGGGAATCCGTGTATGATCGTTCCCGCCCTCGAGGGTGGTCCCGAATGAGCGAGCCGCGGGTGTCGGTGATCGTCCCCATCTACGACGATCCCGAGGGTCTTCGCCGGACGCTTTCGTCGCTGGTCGACTAGACCGTCGACGACTACGAGGTCGTCGTCGCCGACAACGGCTCGACCGACGAGACGCCCCTCGTCGCGCGCTCGTACCGGGACTCCAATCCGGAGCTGCTCACCCTCGTCACCGAGTCGGAGGTCCAGGGCTCCTACGCCGCGAGAAACGCGGGCATCCGGGCCGCCGGCGACGACGCCGCGATCCTCGCCTTCCTCGACGCCGACTCGACGGTCGAGGCCGACTGGCTCGAGCGGGCGGTCGCCGCGATGGACGCGACGGGGTGTGACTACATGGGGTGTCGAGTCGAGATCCTCGAGGCCCCCGACGAGGGGCTCGTCGGGCGGTACAACCGGCTCTCGGGGTTCCCGACGATCGCGTTCAGGATGTCGTCGGACCCCTCCTCGTCGAAGTACGAGACCTCCGCGCGGAGGGCACTTCCGAACGCGTCGGTCTGGAGGTGCCGAACGTACCGGGTCTGCAGAGCGATCCGGAGCCACTCGACGAGAAACGTCGTCGCGAACCGCACAGCCATGATCGCGATGACTCCGAGAACGACCGTTCCGAGCGAGAAGGAGATCCCCAGCGTGTCGTAGATCGCGACGAAGAGGCCACCTCGCCGCTGGCGTCGGCCGTCGGGTCGCCGGGCTGCTGGACGATCTCGACGATCGGGATGATAAAGCTGATTCCGATCCCCTCGAGCAGCGCGGTCACGACGCTGGCGGCGACGATGGCGGCAGTAAGGACGGGGCGAAACGTCGCGACCTTGTAGAGCCCGCGAAGCTTCTCCCGGCGAGAGATATCTTGCGTATCCATCTACTGAACCCGATTTCATAGCCGAACCACTATAAGATTATTACTCTCTATCGCGGCGAAGATTTACCCGCTCGTCGCCGACGAGCGGGTTTTCGCGACGAAGTGGTCCACCGCCTTCCCGCGCCGTCGAACGTCGCGGAACTGCTCGAACCGATCCTCGGCGACGGAGTGGTCGACGGTCTCGCATCGCTCGAGTGCCGGTTCCGGCGGGACACAGCCACGTCGCGATTCCGCGGTCGCTAGATCGGTTCCGTAACGAGTACCTGAGACGAGTTGTATCCGTTCTCCTCTAGGATACTACTAGTCCGAAGGACTCAGCTTCGCGACTTTCGATCCGAAGTCGACGCCCTCGGCAGCGGACGCGGGCTCGAGTCGCGGACCGACCGACGGGAACCGCAGCGCCGTTCCGCGGGGCACTCACGAGGGATGCGCGGACGAACCGCGGTCCGTCGGTGCCGCCGCCGACGCCGAAGCGGGCGCCGTGCGGGAATCGGTCGGTCGCGTATCGGCGCCGGCGTCGTCAGCGCCGCTCGCGGCGGCGGACCGCGGTTCGATCGACCGACGACCGGGCCGACCGTTCGCCGTTCGTCGATCGACCGTCGATTGCGGCGAACCGGCCTACTTCTCCGATACTAGTGTGATTATTATAACTGATACGACGATCGATACCGGGTTCGCGCGGCGTCGCCTCGAGCGCCCTTCGGACGTCGGTCACGGTGCCAGCGGACGGATCGACGCGGCCCGGACGCGGAACATTCGGTCGTCTGCCTCCGGACGGCGACGCTTCCGACGACCGCAGCGCACTTACTCCGAGGGTTCGTACCGAACCGATATGAATACGACGAGCACGGAACGCGGTGGGAACGCGTGAGGAGGAGCCGTAGCCGGAGGCCCGCGACGTGCGGAGGACGCGCCCGTCCGAACGGAACCGCGCTCGAGTCCCGGCGACGCGATGCTCGCTGACGCGCTCGAGTACCCGAGCAGGGGAGCGCCGACGGTCGGCGTCGCGGGACTCGTCGTCGCCATCGCCGTCGGCTGCCGGTACGTCGTCGAGTTCGTCCCGTCGATCGTCGCGGTGCTTCCCGGCGCGGCGACGGCGCTCGCACTCGCCGTCCTGGTCGGCTACCTGTCCCGGGTCCTCGTCGACGAGGACCGAGCGCCGCCGCGACTCGAGGTCGGCCAGTCGGCGCTGTCGGGGATCAGATCGCTGGGGATCGCCGCGGTCTTTCTCGCGGGACCCGTCGCGCTGTTGCTCACGACGGCGTCGTCGTTCGCCGAAGCGGGAGCCGGCGGAAGCGGCGAGATCCCGGCCGCGTTTCTGGTGAGTTCGACGGCGACGCTGTTTCTCTTCCTCGCGTGCGCGTACGCGCTTCCGGCCGCGGCCGCCGCCGCGACGAAGACGGGGTCGGTGCGTGCGGCCTTCGACCGCGAGCGGGTGGTTCCCGCCCTCGTTCGGCTCCCCTACGTCACCGCGTGGACGACCGGATTCGCGCTGCTCGGCGTCGGACTCGTGCCGATTTCGATCGCGATCCGGTCGGGGGACGTCGCCGGACTGCTCGCGGCACTGTTCGGCGCGTACCTCGTTCTCGCGGGGAGTCGCGTCGTCGCCACCGGATACCGGCGCGCGACGACGGCGGGTACAACGACGCCCATCGACGCCTGATCGGGCCCGCGACGGGGAAACCGAGAAAACGGCGAGGCGACGGGTGCCGACGGCGCTCAGAGGCGCGGTACCTGGGAGTCGGCCGCGTCGAGGCGTCGGTTGTGTAACGCCTCGCCGGACGCCCCGTCGAAGAGGTGGATCGCGGATTCGGGAACGTGAACGGTCACCGTCTGGCCGCTCTCGAAGCGGCGCATCCCGTCGATCGTCGCGATGATCGACTTCCCGCGTACCGACGAGTCGTCGCCGAACTGCAGGTAGACGATGTTCTCGTCGCCCATCGGTTCGATCACGTCGATCGTCGCCGCGATCTCGTGCTCGCCGGAGGGCGCCCCCTCGGAGATCTCGATATCCTCCGGGCGAATTCCGAGCACCGGGTTCGACGACTCGGGAAGTTCGGCCGCGATCTCGTCCGCGATCGGATAGTCGAACGAGTCCGCCTCCAGGACCGCCCCGCCGGGTTCGTCCCGGAGCGTCGTCTCGACGAAGTTCATCGACGGCTCCCCGACGAACCCCGCGACGAACCGGTTCGCCGGCCGGTGGTAGCACTCGAGGGGCGTCCCGACCTGCTGGAGCCGTCCGTCGTCGAGGATCGCGACGCGGTCGCCCATCGTCATCGCCTCGGTCTGGTCGTGGGTCACGTAGACCGTCGTCGTGTCGAGTTCCTCCTGGAGGCGCTGGAGTTCGGTTCGCATCTCCGCCCGGAGCTTCGCGTCGAGGTTCGAGAGCGGCTCGTCCATCAGGAACACCGACGGGTCGCGGACGATGGCCCGACCGAGCGCGACGCGCTGTTGTTGGCCGCCGGAGAGCTCGCCCGGCTTTCGGTCCAGCAGGTCCGCGATCCCCATCATCTCCGCCGTCTCCTCGACGCGTCGTGCGATCTCGTCGTCGGCCATGTCGGTCGATTCCTCGAGCCCGAACGACATGTTCTCCCGGACGGTCATGTGCGGGTACAGCGCGTAGGACTGAAACACCATCGCGATGTCCCGGTTTTTCGCGGGGACGTCGTTTATCACCCGGTCGCCGAGGCGGATATCGCCCGAGCTGATCGACTCGAGTCCGGCGATCATGCGCAGGGTCGTCGATTTGCCACAGCCGGACGGGCCGACGAGGACGAGGAACTCGCCGTCGTCGATATCGATCGATACCCCGTCGACGGCAACGATCTCGTTCCCGTCGTCTTCGGTAAAGACTTTCGTGATGTTGTCGAGTGTCGTTTGTGCCATAGTCAGAACCTCGCTGCGGGTCGAATCGGTCGTCGGGCGGTCATACGCGAACCCCCTCCGCGAACTTGTCTGCGAACAGGAGGTACACGATCAGGGTCGGCAACGCCGTGATCAGCGCGCCCGCCATCCGGAGCGGGTAATCGACGCCCTCGAGGGCCTCGCCGAGCCCCGACAGGATCAGCGTCGTCGAGGCGGCGGGATCGTTGACGCTCCCGATGAGCGTCAGCGAGAACAGGAACTCGTTCCAGATCTGCGTGAACTGGAAGATGAACACGACCGCGAACATCGGAATCGACAGGGGCAACACGATCCGCCTGTAGATCCGCGAGACGGACGCGCCGTCGAGTCGCGCGGCCTCGATCATCTCCCACGACATCGTCTTGTACTGGGACCGGAACAGCATCGTACAGATCGGGATCCCGTACGCGGTGTGGGTGATGATCAACTCGAGGAGCGTCGCCTGGTGGGACGACAGGACGAGTCCCAGCCGGTGATCGAGCATCGCGTACTGCGACCAGAACTGGGTGAGGGGGATGACGACCGACTGGTAGGGGATGAAGATCCCCGCGATGAACAGGACGAAAACCGCGACCTGTCCGCGCCAGTCGACGAGCGTCAGTCCGTACGCGGCCATGCTCCCCAGCACCGCACAGAGGATCGTCGCGGGGACGGTGAAGACGAGGCTGTTCACCAGCCCCCGCGAGAGGGCGTCGAACGCGAACGCCCACTTCTCGACCGTCGCACCGTCGGGACCCGGGGGAGCGAACGGCTGCGTGTTGATCAGGGCCTCGGAGGTCTTGATCGAGGTGACGAACCCGGACTGAACCGGTATCAGGTAAAAGATCGTCAACCCGACCAACGCCGCGTACAGCCCGACCCGGGTGAGGTCGAACCGATCGGACAGGCGTTCGTCCGCGACGGTTCGTCCGGCCGAAACTGTCTCGTCTGTCATAGGTTACCTCGCTTGTACTGGGTGTACAGGTACGGCGCGATCACGGCCAGCGAGAGGACGAACAGGGTCAGCCCGATCGCGGAACTGTAGGCCCACTCGGAGTTGTTGAATCCCTCGCGCATCATCTTGGTCGCGAGGATGTCCGACCCCTGGCGCGGCCGATAGCCGTCGAAGACCGCGTACAGGAAGTCGAACGCCTTCAACGCGAACAGCACCAGCACGACCGTCGCGCTGACGATCGCGGGACGTAACTGAGGGACGATCACGCGCCGGTACATCCGGAACGTTCCCGCGCCGTCGACTCTGGCGGCCTCGTACTGGGCGGTCGGGATCGACCGAAGCGCAGCGAGGTAGATGACCATCGTGTACCCGCTGAACTGCCAGACCAGCGCGAAGATGACCGCTCCGAGGACGAGTCGCGGGTCGCCGAGCCAGTTGTACGGACCCAGGCCGAACAGCCCGAAGAACTGGTTGATGATCCCGTCGTTGACGTTGTACATCCACCGCCAGAACTGGGCGGTGACGATGAACGACAGGGCGAACGGGAGGAGATACACCGTTCGAAACGTCCGACCGAATCGGATCTCGCGATCGAGCAGGATCGCCAGCACGAGCCCCACGGCCAGACACGCGAGAGTGAAGACGACGAGCAGGACCACCGTGTTCCGGGTCGCCTCCCAGATCGACGGATCCTGGATCATCGCCCAGTAGTTCTGCAGCCCGAGGTCGGTGTAGTCCGGACGACCGAACCCGGAGTGGTCCGTCAGCGACAGGAGGAAGTTCCACCCGATCGCGCCGTAGACGAACAGCCCCATCAGGACCAACGGCGGACCCCAGAACGGCGCCGACTGGAGGAAGTCGCTGTCGCGCCAGCGTCCGGCGGTCGAGCGCTCGTCGGCCGTGCCGCCGTCCGTCCGGACGCGTCGCTCGGTTCGCACGGTCCGTAAAAACGCTACGAGACGTTTCATGTGAACTGTCAGTTAGATTGCGTCCATGAACCCGGCGGTCGCCGCGTCGACGTCGAAGGGGTCCGCGAAGTTGTTGTTGAGAACGTCCTCGAGCGACGACTGGGTGCTCTGGTCGACGGCGAGTCCGTGTGCGAGCGTCGGCGGCTTCTCGGAGGCCGCCTCGAAGTCTTCGATCGTCTCCGTGAGGTAGTCGTTGAACTCCTCGGTCGAGACGTCAGATCTGGTCGGGATCGACCCCTTGTACTGGTTGAACGCGACCTGGGCCGTTTCCCCGCCGGCGAACCGCAGGAACGTCGCCGTCGCCTCGGGGCTCGGGTTGTCGCCCGGATAGATAAAGGAGTCGATGTGGAGGCCGTACATGTCCTCGGTGCCCGGGTATCGGATGGCGTCCCACTCCTCGCCGTACTCGAGATCCTCGTTGATGTACGCGCCGGCGACCCAGTTCCCCTCGTGGATGAACGCGGCGTCGCCGCTCATGATGTCCTGGTTGACCTCGGTGAAGCCGACCGAGGCGGCGTCGTCGTTGATGTAGTTCGAGAGGAGTTCCTCGAGCGTTTCGAACGTGTCGCGGACGGCGGATTCGTCGCCGTCGCCCTCGATGAAGCTCATGTAGGCGTCGTACCCCTGCGTACTGAGCATGACGACCGTCCAGGTTTGCAGGATCGCCCACGCCTCGAGGGACATCGCCAGCGGCGTCGCGTCCGTTTCGGACTCGATCGTCCCGAGGGCGTCGATCAGCGCGTCGACGTCGTCGAGCGACTCGGGGTCGACCCCGGCGTCCTCGAGGACGCCGACGTTGTAGAAGAGGTCGTTCATCCGGTGGGAGCCGATCGGCACGGCCGAATATCCGTCGTCGAACTGGCAGGCCTCGACCGCCTCCTCGACGTGTGCGTCCTCGAGGCCGGCTTCCTCCCAGACGTCCGACTGGATGTCCCCGAGGACGCCGTCGTACTGTTCCAGGTTCGAGCCGGGCCACCCGGCGAACGCGCTCGGCGGATCCCCGCTGTTGAGCCGGGTCGAAACCGTCTGGTCGAGGTTCTCGTTTCCGCCGCCGCCGATCGGCTTGTTATTGAGGTCGACGTCCGAGTGTTCCTCCTCGAACGCGCTGAAAAGCGCGTCCGCGGCTTCCGCTCCGTCGCCGCCGGTCCACCCGTGGAGGACCTCCAGCGTGTTCTCGCTTTCCTCTTCTCCGGTGAGACAGCCCGCGAGCGACGCCATTCCCGCCGCACTCGCTGCCCCTACCCCCTGCAGCACCCGTCGCCTCGAACGCGAGTTATTATTGGACATAGTCCACTCGATTACCTCGAAGAATTAATCTCACTTAATGTTTGTGGTGATGGCTGGCACTCCCCGTGCGGGAGGAACGGGTACGGCGTCGTGCGCTCGCTCTCGGGGACGACGATCGAACGACGACCTCGAGTACAGTTCGACGGGCGCGTCGATTCCCGTTCGTTTCGTTCGCCATCGCCGCACATTTTCTAACAACTCGAAACGATATAACAATTTAAACGTACCTGAGTTTTTCCGACGGCAGAATCGCGGTCTCGATCGGCTCCGAAAGGAGGAGCGTCGGTATCGCCCCCGTCGAGGCGATTCCGGGTTCTCGGGGCGACGCTACAGCCGTCGATCGACCGAGCGACGGCGATCGCTCGAGGTGTCGACCCGAAACCGATCGGTGGTTGCACTCGATATCGAAATTCGGTACCCGGAGGCGACCGCGTACCGGTCGAGCCGGACCCGCGACTACTCGGCGTCGGGAAGCCGCCGCTTCGCCAGCGCCATCGGATCCTCGTCGGCGAAGGGCCGAAGGGAGACGGTAAACGCCATCGGCTCGGGCCGGACCTGGTACTCCGGAAGCGGCGTGGTCGGCGTCCCGCCGACGCCCGTGACCGCGTGGTCGAGATCGAGTCCGACGGATTCGCGCTCTTCGAGTTCGTACCCGTGATCGGCCTCGTCGAGGTTCGCGTACTGCTCGAGATTGACGTGCATCTCGGGGTGGGCGACGGCCGCGAGGCCGACCCCGTCGTCGTTCGCGACGGCGGCCCAGCGAGTTTCG
Source organism: Natronococcus jeotgali DSM 18795 (assembly GCF_000337695.1). GTDB lineage: Archaea > Halobacteriota > Halobacteria > Halobacteriales > Natrialbaceae > Natronococcus > Natronococcus jeotgali. The sequence continues at coordinate 30,550 of NZ_AOIA01000128.1, read as the reverse complement.
GCCTTGTTCCCGTTGTCCTGTGGCGGCAGGTAGGGAACGTGCTGCTCGTCTACCGACCCCGAGTAGCGGCCGACGCGGACGCCCCACTTGCGGTCGGGCATCGTCTCCTGAGGGCCGCGGCCGTACCACTCGAACTCGCCGAACGAGTCGGGGAGTTCGAGCCGGACGCCGACCTTCGGCAGCCAGTCGCCGATCGCGCTCCGGAGTCGATCGTTGGGGTCCGACTCGACGTCGAGGACGACCTCGCCGGTCCCGAAGACCCGGTACGCGTACCGCGTCGCGAAGCCGGGGCCGTTCCCCTCGTCGTCTGCCTCCTCGAACTCGTCGAGGTCGTACCACAGCACCGCGCTCTCCGGCGGTTCGTCGAACCCGTCCGCGAGGGTCTCGTCGTCGAGCGCGGCGTCGTAGACGGCCGCGGCGTCGACCGTCGTCTCGACGTAGCGGTCCTGGTCGGCGTTTTGCCCGATCCGAACCGGTGCACCGCTCGAGTCGACGCTCTCGACAGCGTGGTCCTCGACGGCCAGCCGCTCGCCGTCGAGGTACAGTCGGAGCTCGTCGTCGTCGCAGACGCCCGCGAGCGTGTGCCACCCCTCGCGTGCCGTCTCGGGGATCGGCGCCTGCAGCGTGACCCAGTCGCCGTCGTAGACGAAGAACTCGAACGCGTCGCCGCCGGCCGTCTTCAGCGCGTACTGGTAGTCACCCTTGGCGAGCAGCGGGCCGTGGTCGGCGTCGTCGATCCCCTCGAAGGTCACCTCGACGGTGAAGCCGGTTTCGGTGAAATCGAGGGCGTCGGGGGTGCCGACCTCGAGGTAGTCGTCCTCGCCGTCCAGCGCGACCGCGGCGCCGGCGGCGCCGTCGACGATCTCCGGATCGCCCCGGAGCGCGCCGTCGGCCCCCGTCGGGGACGCGTCGGGCGTGACCAGTCCGCCGTCCACGGCGGCTCCCTCCGCGAACCCCTCGACGGCGACGCGGGCGACCGAGTCCTCGAGTCGGTCGACCTCGACCGACTCGACGACGTGGCGCAGGTCGTCGAGCCCGGCCTCGTACCAGTCGGGCGCCTGCGCGCCGCCCCAGTCCTGGGCCTCGTTCATGATCGGCGCCCGCCAGGCGTTCAGCAGCGGGCCCCGCTCGAGCAGCTCGGTGCCGTCGTACTCCATCGAGGCGAGGGTGCCGAGCTCGGAGTCGAAGGCGTACTCGAAGCCGTCTCCCTCGATCGCGATCGTCCCGTCGGACTCCGAAACGGAGAGCCCGGGCATCGCCGCCGCGCGCTCGGTCTCGGGCTCGGGGACGTCGAACGGGACCGCGAACTGCTCGAAGGCGACCTCGTGGCCGGCGTCGGCGTAGTCGGTCGGCTCCGCGAGGCGGACGGAGACGTCGAGCCAGTACTCCGCGCCCGGCACGAGGTCGGGCGCCTCGAAGGGGACGGTGACCGGTCGGGTCTCGCCCGGAGCGATCTCGAGGTCCAGCTCGCCGGAGTCGATCGTTTCGTCGTCGGCGGCGAGCTCCCACCTCGTCTCCAGCGCGGAGAGGTCGGTGAACCCGAAGTGGTTCGTCACGTAGAGCTCGCCGTCCTCGAGGGCGCGCGCCGCGATACCGACGGGCTGGTGGCTCTTCTTGAGCTCCCACATCTCGGGCTGGGGGGTGCGATCCGACCAGAGGGTGCCGTTGAGACAGAACGCCCCGTCAGGTCCCTCGAGGTGGTAGAACTGGAACGGCTCGCCGTCGTCGGTCTCGTCGTTCAGGTCCTGGTTGACCCAGTCCCAGATCCAGCCGCCCTGCAGGCTCTTGTCGCGCGCGAGATCGGCGAAGTCGTACGACAGCGCCGGCTCCCCGGGTGAGGAGTACCCCTCCCCGTCGGGCGCGGCGCCGGAGAGGGTTACCGACTCGAGCGTGACGTCCCCGTCGGCGTCGGGGTCGCCCCCGATCAGGAGGTCGCCGCCGAACTCGAGGCCGTCGGCGGAGTCGCCCTCGACGCCCGCCAGTTCGCCGTCGACGTACAGCCGGAGTTCGCCGTCCGCGCGGACGCCCGCGACAGTGTGTCGGCCGTCCCCGTCGGGGATCGACGCCGCGACCGACGCGTCGCCGACCGCGAACTCGAACTCGCCGTCGGCGGCGCTCAGTTCGTAGCCGTCGGCGACGACCAGCGGGGTCGCGCCGTCGACGTCGCGCACGACGACCTCGACGGTCCCGCCCGTCTCGAGGGACGCGACGTCCGCGGCGCCGCGGACCTCGACGTACTCGCCGCCCTCGAGGGCGACTCGACCGTCCCCTGCGACCTCGGGACTGCCGACGAGGACGCCGTCGTTCTCGCCCGCGCCGTCGCGCGCCCGGCGGACCGGGGGCTGGACGTACTCGGACCACATCTCGTGGATCAGCCCGAGGCTGTTACCCATCGCGTGGTTGTACTCGCCCATCATCACGGGCCGTTCGCCGTCGCCGAGCCCGGAGCCGTCGCCCTCGCCGACCATCCCGTCGGGCATCGGGTAGCGCGGCCCGAGCATGTCGCTGTAGTCGATCGTCCAGCCGCCGCCGTTGGGCTGGTGGTAGAGCTGGCGGGTCGTGTCGACGCCGCGAGGCTCGAGGTCGAGGGCCTCGCCGACGCGGTCGGCATCGTCGGCCCCCGAGAGGTGGCGTGCCTCGAAGGTCGCCGGGATCCGGTCGGCGTTCTCCTCGCCGAGGTTGTCGGCGGCCATCGCGAGGTGCGGCGGTCCCGTCCCGGCCTCGTTGCCCGTCGAGTAGACGAACACGGAGGCGTGGTTCTTGTCGCGCTGAACCATCCGCCGCCACCGGGCGAGGATCTGTTCGTCGAAGGCGTCGACGTTGGCGGCCATCTGCTCCCACCAGTGGGTCTCGACGTTGATCTCGTCCTGGACGTAGATCCCGTACTCGTCGGCCAGCCGGTAGAACGACGGGTCGTTGGGGTAGTGGGAGGTCCGCACGGAGTTGACGTTGAACCGCTTCATGACCTCGAAGTCGGTCCGCAGGGTCTCGATCGGGACGTGCCGTCCGTAGTCGGGGTCGGTCTCGTGGCGGTTCACCCCCCGAACGTTCATCGGCTCGCCGTTGACGCGCCACGCCGAACTCAGCGCTCCCCGTTCGGCCTCGTAGGCCCGGAAGCCGACCTTCTCGAGCAAGACCTCGCCGGGTGCGTCCCCCTCGAGCGGAACCAGCTCCAGGACCAGCGTGTACAGCGTCGGGTCCTCGGCGGACCACTTCTCGGGGTCGCGCACCGCGGTCTCGAGCGAGACGTGGGCCCCCTCGGCGCCGACGGCGGCCGACCCCGACAGCGTCGCGACCTCCCGACCCGCCGACCCCTCCCCCGGCGGGCCGCGGCCGGGGCCCTCCGACGGGCCGTCTCCCGCGTCGCCGGGGCGGGGACCGCGTCCCGGCGCGTCCTCGGGCGGGCCGCGGCCGGGCGTCTCCTCGGGCGGGCCGCGCCGCGGTCCGTCCGAATCGAGAGCGTAGAGACAGCCCCGAAGCTCGTACTCGCCAGGCTCCCCGCCGTCGTTCGCGAGCTCGGCGTCGACCCGCAGCGTCGCGTCCTCGTAGTCGTCGTCGAGGTCGGTCCGGACGAAGAAATCGCGCACCCGGACCCGCGGCGTCGCGTACAGGTAGACGCTCCGGAAGATCCCCGAGTAGCGGAACATGTCCTGGGCCTCGACGGCCTCGCCGTCGGAGAAGCGGTACACCTGGACGGTGACCTCGTGCGTTCCACCGGCTTCGACGCGGTCGGTGACGTCGAACTCGCCGGGCGTCATCGACCCCTGGTGGTAGCCGACGTACTCGCCGTCGACCCAGACGAAGTACGCCTGCCTCACCCCGCCGAAGTGCAGGTGGGTTCGGCGGCCGTCCCAGTCGGCGGGGACCTCGAAGGAGCGACGGTAGACGCCGACGGGATTGTTCTCCAGCGGGACCTCCTCGACGGGGTTCTCGTCGGACGGCGGGTCGTAGTGGTTCCAGGTCAGGTCGGTGTTGGCGTAGATCCGCTGGCCGTACCCACGGGCCTGCCAGCTGCTCGGGACGGCGATCTCGTCCCAGTCGACGTCGTCGTGAGAGTCCGGAACCGCCGCGTAGTTCTCGTAGCGCTTGAACCGCCAGTCCCCGTCGAGCAGCCGGAAGTACGGCGAGCGATCGAATCGGTCCTCGAGGCGCTCGTAGGGAACGTCGGCGGCGACGGCCTGCTCGGTCGACTCGAACGGGACGGTCGTCGTGACGTGGGGCGGTTCGTGGTTCTCCTCGAAGACCGCCGGATCGTCGATGTACGACCGGAGCGTCGCCTCGTCGATCGCGCCCGGGGAGATCCTCGAGGGGGAGGAGCCGTCGGACGCGGCCGCGGCGCCGACGCCGGCGCCCGACGTCAGCGCCGCCATCCCCGTCGCCTGCAGAAACCGCCGTCGCGAGGTCGAGAGCCGTCGCCCGACCGGTTCGGTCTCGGCCGGCTCGTCCGCTCCGCTCATCGGTTCGATCCCCCGCTCGAGACGGTCGCGCGTCGATCGGTATCGATCGTCATTGCTGTTACCATCCGTCACGATACTCGACAGGTGACTATTTAATTGTACTGGTGGTCGTAATTGGATCTCTAGCAAAAAGGACGGTTAGAAACGCGAATGGCGCGCGCGAGCGCGTTCGCGGTCGGTCGAACCGGGTTCCGGATCGGGGTCAGACGGCTCTCTCGAGACGGTCGCGCGTCGAAGGGCTCTCTCGTCCCGTTCCCGGGAGTCACTCCCTGAAGAGGTTCAGTTCGATCTCGTTGGCCGCGCTGACGACCAGTCCCGCGAGGTCCTCCTCGAGTTTCTTCCCGCTCATCCGATCGACGCTCCCGGAGACGCTAATCGCCCCGACGGGTCGGTCGGACGCCGCGATCGGCGCCGCGACGCACTGGACGGACGGGCGGTGCTCCCCGCGTTCGAACGCGAGCCCGCGGTCCCGTATCGAGCGAAGCTCCCGCTCGAGTTCGTCCCTCGAGTCGATCGTCTTGTCGGTTCGCGTCGGCAGACCGACAGTGTCGACGATCTCCTCGACCTCCGCCCGGTCCATCCGCGAGAGGATCGCCTTGCCGCCCGCGGTCGTGTGGAGGGGAACTCGCTCGCCGACGACCGGGAGGGGGGCGTTCCCGTCCGTTTCGCCGCGAGTCGCTCTGTACGCATAGACGCCGTAGCCGTGCTCGGCAACTTGGAGGTTCGTCACCGCGCCGGCGGTGCTGGCGAGGCTCTCGACCGCGGGTCTCGCCGCGCGGACGACCTCGCGGCGTTCCCGGACCCGGTTTCCGAGGCCCAGAAACCGGAGGCTGAGCGAGTAGCGCGTGCCCTCCTTGCGTACGTAGCCCAGCGATCGCAGCGTGTTCAGGTGTTTGTGGACGGACCCGTTCGAAACCCCGGTGCGCTCGGAGAGCTCCGTGATCCCCGCCTCGCCGACCTCGTCGAGGGCCTCGACGATCCGAAACGTCGTCGCCACGGAGCGAACCGGATACGATGTCTCCGACATGGGGGACGGTCAGCGTCGAGCAGCATATATTTTCCTATGGCGAAAACCCTCGACGCCGGGGGCGTCTCTCTCGGGCGGACACGGCGGATCGCGCTCGAGGGACGGCCCGTTCGGCGGCGCGCAAGCGTCGCCGTTCGGTCCGCCCCTCTGTCGGGCCGTACCGCGGGAGGGTATATTTATAACGGACCGGGAGAATCGGTACGCACGAACGGGGCCGTCGGCGGATCGGCGCACCGAGTCGGCGACGCGGTCGGAACGCGTCGCTCCGTCGGTCGAACGGCGGGCGCGGAGCCGTCTCGAGGCCCCTTCCCAACGACTCCCACTATGTCCGAAATCGTCGATTACGACCTGTACGAAGTCCCGCCCCGATGGCTGTTCCTGCGAGTCGAGACCAGCGACGGGCTGGTCGGCTGGGGCGAACCGGTCGTCGAGGGACGGGCCGCAACCGTCCGGACGGCCGTCGAGGAGCTGATGGACAACTACCTGCTCCGGAAGGACCCCGCCCGGATCGAGGACCACTGGCAGACGATGTACCGCGGCGGGTTCTACCGCGGCGGCCCGGTCCTCATGTCGGCTATCGCCGGCATCGATCAGGCGCTGTGGGACATCAAGGGCAAGCGATTCGACGCGCCGATCCACGAACTCCTGGGGGGGCGCGCTCGCGACCGCGTTCGCGTCTACCAGTGGATCGGGGGCGACAGGCCCTCGGAGGTCGGCGAGGCCGCCGCCGAGAAGGTCGAGAACGGCTTCACCGGACTGAAGATGAACGCCACCTCGGAGCTCCGCCGGGTGGACAACCCCGCCGCGGTCGACAACGCGGTCGACCGACTCCGCGAGGTCCGCGAGCGCGTCGGCCCCGAGATCGACATCGGCGTCGACTTCCACGGCCGCGTCTCGAAACCGATGGCCAAGCGACTCGCCGAGGCGCTCGAGCCGTACGAGCCGATGTTTATCGAGGAACCGGTCCTCTCGGAGCACAACGACGCGCTCGGCGACATCGCCCGGCACACGACGATCCCGATCGCGACGGGCGAGCGGCTGTACTCCCGGTGGGACTTCAAGGAGATCTTCGAGAGCGGGGCGGTCGACGTGATCCAGCCGGACCTGTCCCACGCGGGCGGCATCACGGAGGTCAAAAAGATCGCGGCGATGGCGGAGGCGTACGACGTCGCGCTCGCGCCCCACTGTCCGCTCGGCCCGATCGCCCTCGCGTCCTGCGTCCACGTCGACGCGATCTCGCCGAACGCGCTGATCCAGGAACAGAGTCTGAACATCCACTACAACGAAACGAGCGACGTTCTCGACTACCTCGAGAACCGGAACGTCTTCCGGTACGACGACGGCTACATCGAGATCCCCACGGATCCCGGACTCGGGATCGACATCGACCAGGAGTACGTCGAACGGCAGGCCGAGAAGACCGTCAACTGGCACAACCCGGTCTGGCGGAACGACGACGGGAGCGTCACGGAGTGGTAAGCGCCGACCGGGGCCACAGCCGAACCGCCGTCGCTCGGGTTTCCCTCGAGTGAGGGCCCGCCGACGGACCGCTCCGTTCGGCCGACGGCGGTCTCGGGCGAGCGCGACCGGTGCCGCGAGCGAGCCGCAACTGCTTTTCGAATGAGGAAATCCGCCGTCGGCCGGCGCCGCTATCGGCCGCGGATCCAGATATATTACGAACATACTATTGTAAATATATAGGCGCTCACCCGCTTCCGTCGCCGCGAGTCGCACCGATCACGGCCTCGGAGTGATCCGCTCGTCGTCTCGCGTACTTCTTTTCGTCACAGGAAAATCGAGCCGTCGATCGGTCGCCGTCCGACTTGGAGGGCCCCCTCGAGCGTCATACCGTCCGGGCCGATTCGACGGCGTCGACGAACGCCGCCGCGGTCTCGCGGATTTGCTCCGCGTCCCCGGCCGCGACGGCGTCGCCGTCGACGATCGCGCTGCCGGCCCCGACCGCGACGGCCCCGGCGGCGAAGAAGTCGCCGACGTTCTCGGGCGAGACGCCCCCGGTCGGAACGACGTCGACGTCGCCGAGCGGTCCTCGCAGCGCGCCGACGTGGCCGGGGCCGACCGTCGTCGCGGGAAACAGCTTCAGCATGTCCGCGCCGGCCTCCACGGCGGCGACGGCCTCGCTCGGCGTCATCACACCCGGGATCGAGACGACGCCCCGCCGATTGCAGGCTCGGATCACCGCCGGATTGCAGTCCGGCGCGAGGACGAACTCCGCGCCCGCGTCGACCACCGACTGCGCCGCCGCCGGGTCCAGCACCGTCCCCGCGCCGACGACGGCGTCGGTACCCGCCAGTTCCCGATCCACCGCGGCGATCTTCGCCCCCGTGCGTTCGCCGTCGGCGGTCACCTCGAGCGCGGTGACGCCCGCCTCGTGTATCGCCCTCGCGACGGACGCGATCCGTTCCTCGTCGATCCCCCGGAGGATAGCGATGACTCCGCCGTCGACGATGCGCTCTCTCACTCCGCTCGCGTTTGCCATACCCCCGATTGGCGCATCGGGTGCTTCAATCTAGGGGCCCGTCCGACGACTCAGTTTCGTGGTATTGTAACTATATGGTTAGATTACATATACAATATAGTGTTTTGGAAACACTAAGATACCAGTTTCTATATACGGTGGCGCAAGATTTCGGTGAAATACACAGTAGGGGGTCGAAAGGCGATGTTTGCGACGATTTAGTCGAGATACCGTCTACTGGCCGAGAGTCTGTGTCTCGGTGCTGGTTTATTTCTAGTATCGATCGAAAAGCTCTGAAGTACGCGATATCGTCCGTTATCGCTCTCGAGTTGGCGACCCACGGTGGGTCAAGGATATTGTATAATAACTACAAGACCAATCTATCGCTTATCCTATGATACCCGATATATCGTTCCTCGACTGCAAGATCGAACGCGGAGCGCCCGTTTTGGGGCGTCGGCTACCTCACCGCGAACTGGACAATTTGCAAGACGGCGCCCATGTGTTTTGGGGCGGGTCTTATTCCTCTCGTGTTCCGAGGTCGACGCATGGACACCCACGAGGCGTTCGCCATCCTGTCCGACTCCGACCGCCAGCACGTCCTCGAAGAACTGCTCGAGACCGACGGTCGTTCCACGGTGGGCGTCCTGGCCGATCAGCTCGCCGCACGTCGGAAAAACCGCGCCGACGAACTGGACCGGGAGCGCGCGGAGGTACACCTGGTCCACAACCACCTCCCGCGTCTGGCCGAGCACGGCGTGATCGAGTACGACCGCGAGAGCGGCGAGGTGGTGCTCGTCGAGCTCGGCGACCTCGAGCCGTACCTGACCGATCCGATTCGAAAGCGCCAGATCCCGCTCGACGAGTAGTCGCCGGGACGGCCGACGGGTCGTCCCCGCGGTCAGAGATCGATGCCGCCGTTGACGTCGATCACCTCGCCCGTCACGTAGCCCGATTCCTCGCTGGCGAGATAGCGGACGAGACCCGCGATCTCCTCGACGTCGGCGAACCGCTCGAGCGGGATCTCCCCGCGCAACTGGTCTTGGACCTCGTCCGGGATCGCCTCGACCATCTCGGTGCGGGTGAACCCGGGGGCGATGCAGTTAGCCGTCGTCCCCGTGCCCGCCAGCTCGAGCGCGAGCGAGCGCGTGAAGCCGAACAGCCCGCTTTTGGCCGCCGCGTAGTTGGCCTGCCCGACGTTGCCCTGCTTCCCGATCACGCTCGAGAGCGTGATGATGCGGCCGTGGTCGGCCGCCTCGAGGTCGTCGTAAAACGCCTTGGTGCAGTTGAACGTCCCGTGCAGGGAGACGTCGACGACGCGGTGCCAGCCCTCCGGAGTCATGTTCGCGAACGTGCGATCGGCCGTGATCCCGGCGTTGTTGACGAGGACGTCGATCGAACCGAGCGAGTCCGCGACGGCCTCGCGCATCGCCTCGATCTCGGCTCGATCCGTGACGTCGGCCCGGACCGGGTGGCCCGTCCCCGCGGTGTCGGCCTCGGTGATCGCGTCGGCGACCTCGTGGGCCCGCTCCTCGGAGGACCGGTAGTTGACGACGACGGTCGCGCCGTACCGACCGAGTTCGCGGGCGATCCCGCGGCCGATCCCCCGCGAGGCCCCGGTGATCAGACACGTCCGTCCGGCGAGGGGCTGGCGAGGCGGCCGTTCTAGCCCCGTCGGCGGTTCGGCGAGCTCCGGCGTCACCGTTCCCCCTCCGGTCGCGTTCGGTCGAACCGCGGGGCGCCGGCGAACGGGGCGTTACTGGACCGCATATCCACCCTCCGTTCGAGCGACGAGGTCCCGTCGGACGAGCGACCTGAGAATCGGTAGCAGCGTCAGCTTCGACAGCCCCAGCAGCCGCTGGAGATCGGTCGCGGTCGCCGTCCCTCGCATCGACAGGGCGAGGTAGACGAGCTTCGTTCGGGGCGAGTCGAGGTCGGGTAGCGCCTCCTCTCGGTTCGGTGCTACCATCTCCTGGGAACTCGTGGACATCATCACCATCGATGACGGCCACAGGCCGATTAATAAAGCTAGCTGAGAGGTGTCCGCACGTCACGTGCGAGCGGTTGTCGCGAGTCGACGTCTGTTCCCGCTCGAGGCGCGGTCGCCGACGGCGGGTCGACCCGGATCGCGGTCCGCACCGAGGAGCGCGATTCCGCGGCGGTCGGCCGAGCGCCCCGGGAACGGGCAGTCCGCGCCCCGCAGTCCGTTCAGGGATTCGTACGGCTCGAATTAGCTCGTATTACTATCGTATTTATATGCTATGGCGTTAATCAAAGCGCGCGCCTCGGGGGAACGCCTATCCGGGATTCTCGACCACGCTTTCCCATGCCGACCGAACCACGGGCGCGGGCGCGCGCCGCCGACGGGTTCGACGGGCGGGCGGCCGTCCGCGTTCCCCGACAGGAGACGACGGGGGCGGCACGCCGCCTCGAGATCGACGAAGCGACGTACGCCGACGACGGGTTCGTCGTCGTCGCGTACGACGCCGGGATGGACCGCATCGGCGCGAGCGACCCCCTCGCCGCGGGCGAGACGTTCGAGGGGACGCTCGCGCTCGAGCGCCCGCTGACCGACACCCAGACCGTGACCGTCGTCCTCCACCGCGACGAGGGCGGCGAGCCGGGCGAGCGAGCGACGGTCGACGGCGTCGTCGTCCTCGACAACGCCACGGTCGGGCGGCGGGAGTTCGACCTCGGGACGAAACCGTCCACGCCGTCATCGCCCACCCCACGCCGCCGGCGTTCGACGGACCCGAGAACTTCAACGGCCGTCGCAACCACGGTGAGAACAAGCTGCTGGGCGACTACGTCCGGGGCGCGGACTACGTCTACGACGACGACGGCTGCGAGGGCGGCCTCGAGCCCGACGAAGCGTTCGTCGTCATGGGCGATTTGAACGCCGAGCCCGGCCAGGAGAACAACTTCGACGCCGTCGGCGAACACGTCGTCGACAACCCGCGGATCAACGCCGAGGGGACGCCGACCAGTCCGGGCGGCCGAGCCGCGGGCGACGAGCGCTGGACGGCCGCGTGGGAGCGACGGGCCGACTACGTCCTCCCGTCCGAGGAGTTCGAGGTCCTCGACTCCGCGGTCTACTGGCCCGACCCGGACGCCGACCCCGACCTGCACGCGACTGCCACCGCCGCGTCCGACCACTTCATGGTCTGGAGCGAGGTCGCGCTGCGCTGATCGCCCGTCGACGCTTGCGGTTTCGCGGACTGGTTCGTGGGGTCGGGCAGTCCCGCGTCGGTAGTCGACCGTTTCTCTCGCCCGTCCGCGGTAACGAGGGAGTACGGCCGCGGTAGCGACAGTGTACCACGCCCGCGGGCGCGGTAGCGAGAGGTTACCACCCCGCCCCGGTCGAGCTTCGATCGGTACCGTTCGAGAGAGTGAGTTATGTATCTGAACGTCCGAGTCAAAATACACCGAATTCGTTCGTAGATCCATGTAATTCGCCCCAATACACCGTTACTCGGACAGAAAGTACTAAGTTCTCCTGGGCGACTGTCAGACGTATGGCACGCGACGCCGCAACCCTGAACGGAAACGCCCCGAACGGTCACGCCGCCCTCCCCAACCGCGTGACGATCGTCGGACACGGCGGTCCCGCAAGCTTCGAGATCACCGTCGACGGGACGATCGAAGCCGACGACGACGGAACGGCCGTCGTCTCGGAGCACGCCGCCGAAGGAGCGATCGAAACCGGCGTTGCCCGGTTCCGGTTCTCCGGCGACCTGGCTAACGCACACGTCCTCGATCGAACCGAGCAGCAGTCGCCGACGATCCACGTCGAGTACGGTTCCAGCTAACCCACGATGGCCCTTACTGACGACGATTCCACCGAGGCCGGAGCGCCCAGTATCGAACGCGCGTACGACCCCGACACCGCGCCGACCGTCGCCGTCCTCGAGGCGATCGCCGCCCTCGAGGGGACCGACGCGACCGCGCTCCACGACGAGGTCGGGCTCGTCCTCTACGACCACCTCGACCCGCAGGCGCTCGACGCGCTGTTTACGAGCGGGTCGACGGCCGCGAGCGTGTCGGTCGCGCTCGAGGCGGACGAAACCTACGCCGTGACGATCGCGTCCGACCGCGTGGCCGTCGCGCGACGCGAGTAGCCCCCTCCTCGTCGGTCCCGCGTCGACCGTCCCCGAGTCGCGTCGCCGGCGATCGACCGGGAGTCCGCCGCGCCTTCGAGAGCGCGTCGATCACGCCGGCTCGAGGGAACCGACCACAAACGGTATCCCGTTCGTTCGCGATCCGTGATACTATGGTCAAGTCGACGGTCCGGTTCCCCGAGGAGGTGCTCGAGATCGTCCAGGAGCACATCGACGACGGCGCGTTCGCGAACCGATCGGAGTTCCAGCGCTTCGCCGTGGAGTTCCTGCTCTCCGAGCTCGAAGCGGAGTACGAGCCGCTGCTCGAGGAGTTCGACGAGATCCGGCAGGAAGCGCTCGAGGGGGGCTCCCCCGAGGCGGCCGAGTACATCTCCGAGGCCGACTCCTCGGAGTTCCTGCGAACCGCGGGTCGCGTCCGACAGTGCGCGGTCCGGGGCGACCTCGAGACGGCCCGCGAGCTGATCGACACGCGGTACCCGCCCTCGAGTCCGAAGGCGATGCTGCTGGACCTGATCGTCGAGGGAGCGACGCCGCAGCGATCCCGCCGGCTCGAGGAGTAGCCCGGCGGTCGGCGCCTCGGGAGCGCGGGATCGCGCGTTTCAGGGGTTCGAGACGACGCTACGGGAACAGGAGATCGGAGCGTCCCTCGAGTCCGATCGATCGCCGTTTCTACCGTCTCGTCGGCGTCGAGTCGTCTCGTTGTCAGCGTCGAGTCGTCTCGTTGTCAGCGTCGAGTCGTCTCGTTGTCAGTGTCGAGCCGTCTCGCGGACGAGTGCGGACTCGCCGTCCGAATTCGATCGCTCGAGAAGGGGGTTCAGTCGGCGCTGTGAAGCGGTACGGAGCCGCAGTTCGGGCAGCCGTTGTGCTTGGTCGTCTTGTAGTCGAGTTCGGAGCCACACGTCACGCAGTTGTAGCAGCGGTCTGTCATTGGTCGGACTCAGGCCGGGGATTCATATATGCGTTGTGTGGGTTGGGTCTGCATAGCCAGACGGAACGCGGCGAGAGCACCGAAGCGAGACGGCGCCCGTCTCCGGGTCGGGTACATGTTCGTTCGGGCGGACGACGGAACCGACTCCGGCAGCCGTCGCACTCGGGTCGCGGCGGGACCGTTTTCCGGCGCGGTACGCTCCGTGCGCTCCGAGCCTTCCGACGAGTACTGGCGGCGGTGTCCGATCGCCTCTAGATTTGTCGGTACCGAAACGACGGCTTCAGCGCCCACTACCGGGAGGAGCGACGGGACGGGGCGTCGGTGTGTCGGTGGGTTCGCCGTCCAACGCGTACAGCTCGCGGGACCGCGTTCGTCCGTCCTCGGACGCGATCTCGTACTTCGGACGCGATCTCGTACGGCTGCGGGGGACGGTGGCCGACCATCGCGACGCGTGCCGTCTCGTCCACGCTCGCATCGCCGACCGTCTCGAGACGCCGCGGGAGTAGCCGGCGGACGCCGTTGTCCGTCTCGAGGACGTCCGAACGCGAGGTACTCGAGATCGTCCAGGCGTCGATTCCCGCGAGCGAATCGGCTCGAGAGCACGGCGAGACCGAACCGACGCGAGAGCAGCGACGAGGGCGGACTGACTCGAACCGTATCGCGTCGTAGACTCTCACAATCTTTGACGAGGTGGGTAGGTCTCAGTGTGCGCGTCGAGACCGTCCGAGCGGGCGACCCGGTCCCGGCAAGCGGGAGCAGCCGAAAAGTGTCATAGATCTCTTTGCCGACTGCGTCGTTTCGCCGTCGCCTCTGGGTTGCCCTCCGTTCGGCGGTCGCCGCGTGTCGCAGGGGCGAACGGACGCGTCGGTATCGTCACCGTCCCAGTGGCGACCGTCTCGATCCGTCGGTCTCCGCGCCGTCGTCGGCGGCACCGCGATCGACGAGTCGGGTGGGACGTTCCGTCCCGGTGCTCCGCCGCGACGACGCTCCGTCTCGAGTCGGCGATCGACTTCGACCCTCGGAGAGACGCGACTACCAGGTGAGTCCCTCGTAGGCGAGGCCGTCGCGTCGCTCGACGATCCGCCGGCCGTCGACGACGACGGGGTCGGCCATCGCGTCGAACTCCTCGTCGAGGGCGGCGAACTCGTCCCAGTCGGTGACGACGACGGCGCCGTCGGCGCCCTCGAGCGCGCTCGCGGCGGAGTCGGCGTACTCGATCTCGGGGAACCGCTCGCGCATGTTGTCGGCGGCGACGGGATCGTAGGCGACGACCTCCGCGCCGCGATCCCGGAGCGTCTCGATCGTGGGGATCGCCCTCGAGTTCCGGATGTCGTCGGTCTGCGGTTTGAAGGCGAGTCCGAGGACGGCGACGCGCGCGCCGGCGAGGTCGACGTGGTCCTCGAGCAACTCGAGCAGGCGTTCGGGCTGGCGGTCGTTGATCTCGACGGCGGCCTCGAGCAGCGCGGGATCGTAGTCCTCGTCACGGGCGGCGGCGACGATCGCGTCGACGTCCTTGGGGAAACAGGAGCCGCCCCAGCCGACGCCGCTGCGGAGGAACTGCTCGGAGATGCGGTCGTCCAGTCCGACCGCCGCCATCACCTCGTAGGCGTCCAGGCCGAACTCCTTGCAGACGTTCCCGATATCGTTGACCAGGCTGATCTTCGAGGCGAGGAAGGCGTTGTTCGCGTACTTGATCATCGAGGCCGTCGCGGGATCGGTCTCGACGACGTCGGCGTCGTGTTCGTCCAGTAGCGGGTCGAAGACCGCGTGGAGTTTCTCGGTCGCCCACTCGGAGTCGGTTCCGAAGACGACCTTGTCCGGGGTGAGGAAGTCGTCGACGGCGCTGCCCTCGCGGAGGAACTCGGGGTTCATACCGACCTCGACGTTCTCGTTGCCGTTCGCGCCGCGGCGGACGGCCGGCTCGAGGACGTCCCCGATGCTCGTCGGGGTGACTGTACTCTTGATGACGACGAGGTGGCGCTCGGACTTGTCGGCGAGGGCTTCGCCCGCGGCTTCGGCGGCCGCCTCGAGCGCGGTGAGGTCGATGCTGCCGTCCTCGTTCGAGGGCGTCCCGATCGCGAGGAAGGTGACGTCCGATGCGGGCACCGCGTCGTAGGACGTGGTGGCCTCGAGTCGGTCGCCGGCGTGGGTCGCGAGGAGCTCCTCGAGGCCGGGTTCGTCGATCGGGGCTCGTCCCTCGTTGAGCGCGTCGACGACGTCCTCGTCGATGTCGATCGCGGTGACCTCGTGGCCGAGGTCGGCGAAGCAGGCTGCGACGGTGGTTCCGACGTAGCCGCTGCCGATGACGGAGATGTGCATTGTGTTGATTGCTCGCGCGAATCTGTAAGAGCATTCCGGTACCGGGCTGCTCGAGGGGTCGTCTCGAGTGCGGGATCGACGACTCGTCGTTCGGTAAACGCTTCGAAAGCCCCTGGCGGGGTCGGCTCGCGCGCCTCGTTTCGCTCCTCGCTCATGTCGTTCGCTCGGCGTCGTCGGGCGTTGCCAGCCCCTTTCAGTCCCGCCCCCGATGGTTTGGTGGTCGGGGCCTCTCGAGGGTGCGAGGGTTCTCGAGGCCCACCCGATCCGGTTGTCGCTATGCCGTTGAGAGAGAGAGAGAGAGAGTGGATTTCGTGTGCTTTTCGGCGTACGGGACGGCGGTTGCAGGAGCAGGGAGAGAGTGGATTTCGTGTGCTCCGATCATCACCGAAGGTGAAAGAGAGTGGATTTCGTGTGCTTTCTATTCGGGTATCTGTTCGATCGTTTCGCGAGTCTCGAGAACGATCATCGGATCGAGATCGAGTTCGTACTCGTAGTACTGTCCACCACTGAGACCCTTGTTTCGTTCGTGCCGGACCAGAAAGCCGAGCATGTACAGGTCGGAAAGATGGTCTTGAATACTCTTTAGCGTCGTTAGCGGGGAGGTGCCGTAGGCATCCGCAACCTGTTCGTAGCCGGTTTGGATCGTCTTCGATCGAGCGGGAACTTCTCCACGCTGGTCTAGTTTCGCGATCGTTTCGAGAATATATTGGGCGTGCTCGGTTTGGTCGTGGATCTTGTCCTGCAGCCGTCCGCGTTGGACTTAACTTAAAACCACCTTTCGTTTGCTTCGTGTGCTTGCACCACCTACGAGCATTCGCCGTTATTCCCCGGAGTATCCGATATCAGCCAGGATCTGAGAGAGAAAGCACACGAAATCCACTCTCTTTCTCCTGGCTCTACAGGACGGGAACTAGAAGCACACGAAATAATCGTACGACCACTAACGATCGTCACTCTGGTTCTCGTAATAGCTCTTCGTAACCGGTTCGCAGTATTTTTCGGCGCATTCGGTTGTAAGTTTTCATTCGAACGATATCGTTTGTCGGCGGAGTACAGGGATTATCGCGGTTAAATCGAGTACCAAGGAAGTAGATTTCGTGTGGCTTCGACGACTCGATCGGAGCGCTGTGCAGTCATCCGACTTCCTTCAAACCGGCGTTTGTCTGTTTCGTCTGCTTTCACGGTCTCCCGTGCTTCGACGATATTCCCCAAGCTGGCCGCTATTCACCCGATACTCGAACCGAAAGCACACGAAATCTACTCTCACTCTCCGGATGTAGAATCGAGACTTCCGGAACGGGGACCGGAGGGTAGACATCGTACGCCACGGCTGAGAGTATGCTGAGCGAGAAACACGCGATTGAGCAAGACTGCATCGTCTCGAACCACTTGACCTCGAGGCGGTTCACATGGTGAATCAGACTGCAGCTGAATCGTCCGATTTCCGAACACACGAGCACGCGTCCGGGGACCTGAAGGGTTGCGAGGCTTTCCTGATACGAGTGTGCCCGCCCGAATTGACGCGTTCCGATCGGAGCATCGTGCCCGGATCTATTCGTTCAGTAGCGAATCGATGTAGTCTTCGAGTGTTTTATTCGCTGACGGGGTGGCCTACACTGGAGAGAGGACCGGTTCTGCATATCGATGGCCGTTGTGCCGAACCGATGTGCGACTCTGTTCACGAGATGCCGAGGTAGCCAGCGGCTTCGCGGGCGATCGTCTCAGTCGTTGCCTCAGTTAGCTGTCCCTCTTTCTCCTGGATATCAGCGTGTCGGATCGAGACGATGGTCCACGGGTTGACGTACGTCTCCCGTGGCAGTCCGCCGATTACGAAGTCCTCGTCTGTGAGCGGAACGGCAGCCGCGCGACGGGTCGTCGTGGCCGCCGCATACAGACCTTCCTCGTCGTGAAACGGATGCGTTTGATCGCTCAGGCAGACGTACGGCCGGTAGTCGTGATCCGCGAAGAGATCAGGTCCTTTCACAACCGCACCGCGCTCGTAGCTCTCGGTCATTCCGTGCCGTAGTAGTCGTCGTTCGTCGACGCCGAGCTGGCGTTCGTTTGAGCGGCGTACGAGGCGAGTCGATCGTCGTCGCCGATAGCCCAGTAGCGCCCACGATGACGCACGAGACCGCGATCCTCGAGCCGCGATAGCGCTGCACCAACACTTCCGCGTTTGATCCCCGTTGCGTCGTGAATCTCGGTCTGTGTGAACGCCTGGTCGTCGTTCTCGGCGAGGAACTGCAAGATTCGGTGGGGATGGGTACCCTCCCGGAGGTCGAGGGCGCCGGTCGGTTCCTCGTCGAATCGGTCGATACTGATCGGCATATGTAATAGAACGCAATAGAGTGTAATAACACTGTGGGCGAGACCCAGTTGCAGCGCAGTTTGGGGGGAGTCCGGTGACAGCTGGCGTCCCCGGTTGGACCAGGCGGGCACGTCTCGAGCGGTGACCGACGACGACCGATCGAGGACGGCCCCACGGCTACTCGTCCCTGCGTACGGGGCGGGTGCGTCGCGGTGGTGGAGGATCGGGAGCAGGTGTGCGCTTGCTCGAGCGCGTGCGTCGGGGGTGGGTCTAGTTCCTGCCGTGGACGTCGGCCGTCTCCGGGGCGGCGGGTTCGTCGGCGGAGCTCTCGTCGCTGGTTGACTTGATAGTGACAGGACGTAGATGTTGATTCGGCTGACTCCAGTTCTCGACGATCTTGCTGACTACTTCATCACGACCTCGACCTGGTAATCCGTTCTCATATATACACACGTAGTTCCGCTGGAGCAGATACACTGAGCGGCTCTTCGCGGCGGAAAGGATGCTTGTGGTGTTTGCCGGTCTGCGGGGGACGACATTCGAGATGCGAAAAACACGACCCTCCCACAGGCTTCAACATAACCTGCCCAGTAAACTACCCCCCACTCCCTCGGCACAGACGCGCCTCGGTCTTTGAAGGTGGCGTGGGACCGTCGGTCCCACGGATCAGGCGAACGGGCAGGCCCGTTCGACAATGGGGGATTGGTCCGTTCAGTTGCAGTGTCGAACTCAACGCTTGGCGTTCCCGATCGACTGCGCTTTCGAGCGCCGTATCGATCCGGACCTGGCGCCCCGTCTTCGGGCCAACTGACTCGAGACGCCCTCCCGCCGAACGCTCGACGCTCGCTCGAGCGGCCCCGAGACACGCAGCTTGTGGTCGCTGTCAGAGCGACGAACTACCTGCGCCCGGGAATCTCGAGGACGGCACTCAGTCGCTGAAAGAGTCCATCCGTCGGCGGGCGTACCTCGTCGACGGTCTCGTACTCTGCCTCGAGCGTTCCCTGCTCCGTAAGGGCGAGTACGGTCAGTTCGGTCTCCGTCGCTCGCGTCGCGACAGCCGCTTCAACGGCTCCTGATGTCGTGATCACAACCGGGTGGGCATCGGCTGCCTCCGCGAACGCACAGAAGGGATCGACGGTTTCGAGAGCCGGTGTGTCGTGGATCGCAACGACCCGTCGTTCCCCCATCAGACTGTCTTCGGCCAGGACGTGCACCGCTCGAGTGGCGTCGTCTTCGGTCGCTACCGTCGTATCGACCGTGGTCTCGAGGTGGCGCTCCTCGAAGAGCTCGACGATCTGTTGTCGAGCCTGTTTCTGCCGGTCGAGCCACTGTTTGCCGTCGCGAGTAAGCCGGTATCGGTACAGGACGTTTTCGGTCGCCTCTCTGGGGGGCATCCTGGCTGCACACTCCCGACACCACAGTCGGTCAGCCGGGGTCTGAAACTGTTCCGAACACTCCTTGCAGACGTACCGAAGCTGCTTTTCGATATCGACGGATGTGAGTTCGTCGTCACAGTCGGGACAGCGGTAGCCGTCGTCGGCGTCGAACTCCGACTCGGGACCGACGTAGCCGCAGGCGTGTTCGATGACCTCCGTCTCGACGGCGTGGGGATCGTGACAGGCCGGACAGACCGTCGTATACTGCAACCCTTCAGTCGTACACTCCGGACAGCTGTAGACCTTTGAGATGAACTCGTCTGCCAGCACCCCGCGGGTCGCAAACCGCTCGAGTACCGTGACCGGGGCATCGTCGGTGTCGTCGAGATACTGGCCTGCGGTCGAATAGCTCACCGCACCGCTGTCGGCGATCTCTGGCTCGAACGTATCAGCGTTAACTAACCTCTCGAGGAGACGGAGTTCTCCTGGTGAAACCATTGATCTCTCTGTATCTCTCCTGGATTGCCGTATATTTTCCCTCTTCGATTATGGAATTCAACTGACGCCGTCGGTGGTTCACGACCGTCCTCGTGTGCTCGAGGAGACGGCGATCTGTGGTTAGTCCGTTGTGAACCGACCGGCGTTCATGCGATCGACAGAATCCGGCTTGTGGCCCCCTCTTCGTCTTCCAGCGGTGCTCCGCTCTCGCCTCGCTGTTATGCACACCGGGCCCGTGTGGAGGGGTGCTCCCGTCGCGTCGTGTTCTCCTTGAGGGGTTCTTCTGGCCCAATAGCGTTCTAAATAATGATAGAGTTCGAAAATCAGTTTTAGCACTCTTCTAGACACAACTATTATATAACTGTTAGATTAACAGGTCAACAGTAGGTGTCAAAACGTACATGGCAGACTGGCAACGACGATCGGTACTCGCGACGGGAGCAACACTTTCGGCCGGTGGGATTCTCGCTTCGATTGGGAGTGGAGCTGCGTCATCTCAGGACGACGACGACTCGTTCGAGGGACCGAGTGGGTGGTCCTCGTATGGGGCGAACACAGGGAACAGTCGATACGTTCCGACGGAGAACGGGTTTTCGAGTCCGGATCGTATCGACTGGCAGTACGAGGAGTCCGGCTCTCTCGTCGCGACCAACGAGATGGTGTACCTCCGGACAGGGGAGGGGGTACACGCACTCGATGCAGAGTCGGGAACCTGTGTATGGACGTGTGAGAAGGTTCACGCGACGGGGACACCGGCAGTCGGGAACGGCACCGTCTACGTTGTCGGGAGCCAGCTTACGGCGATCGACGCCGAGAGCGGGGAGGTGCAGTGGAGTGAACCGTTCGGGGACGAGGCCGCGGCGTCCGAGCCGGTTGCAGCGTTCGGTTCCGTCTACGTCACCGTTGACGGGGCCCTGTATGCGTTTGCGGAAGCCGATGGATCGCTCGAGTGGAAGTGTGAGTCCGTCGGTGTCACGCCGAAGCAGGGTGGAGCAGACGAGATCCGCTATGTGTTCAGTACACGAGCCAGTGCGGTCGTTGCGGTCGACAACGCGGTGTGGGCGTTGCTCGATGGCCGAGCGAGCGAGGGCTCGGTCGATGCGGATGCGGTCGTCGCGTTCGATCCGGAAGCGGGGACGACCCAGCGGGCGGATCAACTCAACCCCGGCGATTTCGCTAACGGTCTCGCCGCGACTGATGAGGCCCTGTTCGTCGAAAACGCCAGCGAAGAAGGGGTCACCGGTCTCGAGAACGGCCCGGACTGTCAGCGCTTCGTCTCGGACGCGTTGACGACGGCTGCTGTCGGTTCTATCTCCGTCACCCGTGGTCGGTACGAGCTGAAGATGACGGGTCCCGAGTCGAGTTGGTGTAAGACTGGCGCCCACTCGTACGGCCCGCCGGCGATCGTTGATGGGACCGTTGTCGTCGCCCACAGCAACCCCGGGTCGTCGGATCCGGACAAGATCGTTGGGTACTGCCTCGAGGATGGCTGTGAGGAGTGGTGTTTCACGTTCGATGATACCCAGTGGAGCGACGGGTTCAACGAGGAGTGTATCGTCACCGAGGACGCAGTCTACGTCAGCCGGGATGAGGGACTGACGGCGCTCTGCCCGCACGGCACGCACTCCTAGCGAGCAGCTACATGGGCTCGAGCAGAACCCGGAGTGTGTCGACACGCACCCACTCGAGAGCCGCCCCGGATCGGAGCCACTCCACTGGTTCTGCCGGCTGCCGGTTGCCAACGCGTGGTCCGTCGGAGTACCGTGATGGCATCGATTGCGCTCGCTGCTCGTTCAGGCGGGGCTCGACTCCCAGCTGCAGTGACTAGTTATACGATTACTTATTCAGTATGAGTATGAAGAGTATCATACAGAACCCAGGGGCAGTTCGCACGTTCGAGTGGAGCGTTGCCCGGGTTGCAGACGGCGCAACCTATGGCCTCTTCGGGTTGTACCTGGTTCTCGTCGTCGTCGAGTACATCACCGATTCGGTACTGGCATGGCATCTTGCGTCGTTTGCGGTCCTTCTCGGCACCGTCCAGGGGCTCTCGCTTGCTCTCCGGTACTATCAGACGACGGAACACCTTCAGGCCGCGCTGCTATCGGTGGCTGGGTTCGCACTTGCGGTGTTCGCTGTCGTGTATCAGAGCAGTTCACCCGGGCTTGGGCTGGGACCGAGCCGGTTACTGGCGCTCGCCGTCGTCTTCGTGCTTTTCGTGTCGTTTTTCCTGGTTGTGGCCGATGCCAGACGGTATACGCTGACGCAGTGGCTCGCGGTCGGCTGTTTTCTGGTACTCACCGCGCTGTATTTCGTGCACACTCTCGAGTACGTCCCCTCGAGCTCGCAGTCACGATGGCCGGTCTGGGCGGCGCTTATCATGGGGACAAACCTGTTTGTCGTGCCGCGACTCGTTCCGGAGCGGGTCTTTCTCCAGTTTCTGTCGTGGGGGGCCGCACTCAGCGTCCTGCTCGGGTTACTCACCTACATTACGGGGGAGTACAGCTTCTGGTTCGTCGAGGTCCGCCAGTGGTCGAGTGCGCCGCCGCTGCCCGGTGTTGAGACGGCCCTTCGGTCGGTGTTTCCGAACCCGAACTCCTTTGGGCTCCTCTCGTTTGCCGGGTTCGTTGCCGCGGGTGTCACGTTCCACCGGTCCGTCGTCGCCCGCCGCCCGTTTGTGGCGTCTCTGGCAGCCGCGATCAGTGGCCTCTGTGGGCTCGGTGTCGTGCTCTCGAACGCTCGGGCTTCGATGCTCGCCGCGGCGGTGGTTGTGGTGATCTACGCGGGCTATGTCCTCGGCGGCCGGCTGGTCGGTTCTGTGGGACTCGGGATGACCTTTTGTGGCGTGGGTGTCGCGCTGGTCGCGATGGCCGTTGGCCTCCTCGAGATCTCGGCATCGAGTCGGTTCGAGCTCTGGGCGGCGAGTCTCCACGCGATCTGGGACGGGCCGTTGCTGTTCGGTCACGGCAGTGGCCCGCCGAGTGTCGTTCTCGACCCCTATCTCGCCGGTGAGGGGGCGCCCTCCCCACATAACTCCTATCTCTCGGTGGTTCTTCAGACGGGGCTCGTCGGCGGCCTCGCCTATCTCGGGCTCGCGGGCGGGAGCATCGTTGTCGCGCTGATCAAGTACAACGAGGCCACCGTCGCGATGCTTGCGTTCGTGAGCGGCTGGGCGGTCCACCAGCTGTTCGAGTCCTACACCATGTTCCACTGGTCGCTGGGATCGGTGCTGGTCTCTCTGTGTGTCGGCTACCTCCTCTTCCCTGCGGAGTCCCCGTCGACTCGAGTCGGATAAGCTTCTGTCACGACTGCGGTCGTGGGCCCTCTGGCTGCCCCTCTCGAGGGGGTGTGTGCTGGCGCCTCGATTTCATCAGCATCTTTGTTCAAAGAATTCTTATACTACTTTTTCGCAATTACAGCTAACGCACAGTACGTATCATTCAGCTACCCATGGCACACCGACGACTATTCAAGGGTGAATGAGGTCTCGAAATGTGGTCTCACGACGGCAGCTGCTGGCATCCCTGAGTGGGTCTGCCGGGATGATGCTGGCAGGGTGTAGTCTCCCTGCTAAGGAGGCTTCCGCATCGTTTACTCATCCACAGACGCTCCGTATCGACGAGCCGTTTGACCTTACTGTAGACGGTGTGCCGTCGAACACGGAACTCGAGGTCGTCCTCGAGGGCGCACTCGCGAGCGGCGAGACGTTCCGTGCTGGCGTGACCGTCGAGTCGGAGACGGACTCGTTGGCCCTGAACGATGCCCGTATCATCGACGGTGACCTGCCTGCGGGTCTCGACGTCCCGACCGCTGTCGCGTTGATTCAGGTCGCGGATATCTCGTGGGAGGAGTACATCGAAACCGGCGCTGTGCCGTCCGATTCGGAATGGCCGCCGGACCAGACGCTGACGTACCGTATCGAGACCGAGGAGCGGACGATCGGTGAGATCCGCCTCTCGCGGTGGCATCCGTTCACTAGCGTTGGTGAGGCTGGGAGTGAGCTCGTCGGGCACGTCTTCGAACCGCCGTCGGGGCAGTCCGGACCCGGTATCCTTGTCCTCCACGGCGCGGGCGGCAAGCCCCAGTGGCACGTCGCGGCGATGCTCGCCCAGCACGGCTTCACGGCGTTTGCGCTCCAGTATGTTAGTGGGCCCGGGCTGCCGGACTCTCCGGTGGAGGTCCCCTTCGAGTACGTTACGAGCGCAGTTGACTGGCTACGCGATCACGAACGGGTGACGGGTGAGCGGATCGGCATGTGGGGGATCGGCAGGGGCGGCGAGCTCGGATTGCTCGTTGGCAGCCGGCACGACGCGGTCGGCCCAGTCGTGTCGATCAACGGCAGTGGGCTCATCTGGGAGGGGGGTGTGGTAGGGGGAACGCCGTCGGGGACGCCTGCCTGGGGTCTCGCGGACGATGCGCGGTCGTCTCTGTCGGTCGCGGAGGCCGGACAGGGGACGGGTCGTCTCGAGCGCTACACCGACGCGATCGCGGCTGCTGGCGCGCTCGAGCTCGAGACCGCGACGATTCCCGTCGAGGAGATCAACGGCCCGGTGTTGCTGGTGACCGGCGACGATGACCGGGTGTGGCCCAGTGCCCGCCTCCACGAGATCGCGCGCGAGCGCCTCGACGCACGCAACCATCCCTCGTTCGAGCACGTGCGATACGCCGCTGCTGGCCGCCACATTCCCCAGCCGTACCTCCCGGTACGGAGGCCGGCTGGATCGACGTCTGGGGGAACGCTCGCTGGGAACGCCGAGGCGGCACATGCACACTGGCCGCGTGTCCTTGGCACGTTCTCGGAACTCCGGTAGTGTGCTTCCTTCTCTCGAGCGTTCAACAGCCGATCGGGCGACGTCTCGCAGGCCGTCCGCTCACGCCTGGTTCATGCGCTGGCGTTCTTGTGTCCCACACTGTTGACACTCGCTGAGGCGGTACGGTTCTCGAGAGAACGCCCTGTTCGTCCCGCGCTCGCTCTCTGACCGGATCTGAATAGAGACGCGGTGTTGTGTGTCCAAGTTACACTGGGTGCAGTACTCCCGTACCCTGTCGAATCGGTCCTCCGGTGTTACCATTACCAATGTCTTGTATCAACAGTCATATGAATATTTCTTTAGAGACCACTGAGTAAAATTGAACCTCTCTTTTATGAACTAGACGGGGGACTCGATACTGCCCGTGAACTTTATTCATTCTGAATCCAAAACAGTAAAATAACCCGTCATCTAATCACGCGATAATGGTAAAACGCACAAGCGGCCGGCGGAAGGTTCTCGCAGCGTCTGGAACGACAGTGTTCGCGGGGCTAGCCGGTTGTTTGGAGCAGGTCGATTCTGCGCTTTCGGGCAACGGGAACGATTCCGCGTCCAACGGTGATGACGGGGCTACCAATACCTCCGATACGGACACGGACTCCGACGACGTCGACGCACCCGAGCTCGCGGTCGAAACGGAGTACAACAGCCGCGAGGAGTTCGGCCAGCCGGGCGATCAGCTCAACGACTTCGAGAGCCTCGACGAGTGGGAGCTGGTGCAGGGAAGCGGTGAGGCGGATACGGAGGTCGCCTTCGACGGGAGTCAGAGTCTCCGCCTGACCGCCCAAGACGAAGGAAACGCCGTCGTCGCAACGGAGTTCGAGTCGACGGATATGAGCGACCTCGACGTCTCGATGGCTGTACGAACGACAACGCCCACCGACATCGCCCTCGAGATCCAGCTGCGGGACATCTATGGTGGCCACGCGAGCTACTCGCTGCGGGAGATAACGTACGGGACGGACAACGTCGGCTGGTTTCGGACCTGTCCCGGCTTCTTCAGTGAGAGCACGACGCCGGTCGAGCAGGACGCGATCGAGGAGCTCCGGATCATCGTCCACAACACCGGGGCCGAGGCCGAGGTCTGGGTTGACGACCTGCGAACCCACGAGAAACCCGATCAGGGATACGTTATCCTCAACTGGGACGACGGATACCAGGACTTCTACGACCCGGCCGGTCCGCTCCACGACGACCACAATATCACCGCGGTGATGTCCGTCGTCCGCCAGTGGGTCCGCGGACAGCGCGAGGGGATCATGACGATCGACCAGCTCCAGGAGCGCCAGGACGCCGGCGATCAGATCGTCGCCCATGGGAGCCACACGCAGCTTACGGAACTCAGCGACTCGGAGCTCGAGGACACGCTGAACACGGACAAGAACTGGGCCGTCAACGCCGAACTCGAGGGCGGGAACTATCTCGTTTTCCCGCACAACGATTTCGACGCTCGCGTCCTCGAGATCGCCACGAACTACTACTACGCGGGCGGGTTCAACCAGTCGGGCAGTCCGAACCTGACGGGCGTTCACGGGTTCGACCCGATGGTGTTGCCCCGAACGATCGGGTACGATCTCGACACCGCGAAGACCTGCGTCGATATCGCGGCCGAACACCGCCAGTGTACGATCCTGAACTTTCATCAGTTCGA
Organism: Natronococcus jeotgali DSM 18795; assembly: GCF_000337695.1. GTDB lineage: Archaea > Halobacteriota > Halobacteria > Halobacteriales > Natrialbaceae > Natronococcus > Natronococcus jeotgali. The sequence continues at coordinate 4,584 of NZ_AOIA01000128.1, read as the reverse complement.
GCTGGACAACACGATGGGCGTGGACGACTACCGGGAACTGCTGCAGTACATCGCCGACACCGACGGGGTCGAGACGATCGACTTCGACGATCTCTGGTCGATGCGACGGGCAGGCCACTAGACGGCCGTTCTCGGGATCGCCGGGCGGCGCTGATGATATAGAATTCGGGTAGCTAAGTCTAATACCACAAGAATCCGAAATATATATCTAGGCAACCAACTACCTGTTCTGATAATGGATCTTCTCAAATCTGGGGCAAAGATGTTCTCGGCTCGGTCGTTGTCCTCGCTGATCTCGTTCCTTGGGTTGGCGTACTTCGCGAGAACTGTCGGTGCGACCGAACTCGGGATCTTCTTTATGTTTCAGGCGTTGCTGTCGTTTCTCGTTATCCCGTCGAACATGGGGTTGCGACTGGCGATCGAAAAGCGAATCAGCGAGTCAACCGCCGACAAAGCAGCGTATCTCACGACCGGGCTCTTGATGAAACTCGGTCTGCTTGTCATCGTTTCGGGCGGTATCATCCTCTTTAGTGAGCGCGTCACGGAGTACCTCGGTGCGGACCTCACGCCGTATCTCATCGTCGCTCTCGTCTTTCGGGAGTTGAGCCAGCTGATGGTCGGGGTCATCCGTGGGGAACTCAGAGTCGGCGAGACGGCCATCATACAGCTGTCGTACTCGGTAACGTGGATCGGAACCGGCGTGGTGCTTACCACGGCCGGCTACGGGCTCCAGGGGCTGGTTTCTGCGCTCATCGCCGGCTACGTCGTTCGCTTCCTCTGGGCAACGCACCGACAACAGACGCCGTTCGGCAAGCCACGTCTCTCGTTGGGCCGGTCACTCGCCGGGTACGGAATCTACAGTGTGATCCCATCGATTGACGGCGAGGTCCACAACTGGATGGACGTCTTTCTGATCAGTGTGTTCATGACGCCGGCGGCTGTTGCTGCCTACGAGTTCGCCTGGCGCATTTCACAGATCTTCAAGGTCCTGATCGGGGCGATCGGTGAAACCATCTTCCCGCAGATAAGCGCGTGGGACGCAGACGACTCCGTCCGCCAGCTCGAGGCGATGATCCCACAGGCGATTACGCCCGGACTGGTGTTAGTGATCCCCGCAACGGCCGGAGCGTGGCTGCTCGGCGAGGAGATGCTCGGAATCTTCTTCGGCTCCGAATATACGATCGCGGCCAGTGCGCTTGTGATTCTGCTGGCTGGAAAGGGACCACGGATGGTCCGTGCGGTGGTCGGGAAATGTCTGCTCGGAATCGATCGGGCGGACCGTGTCACGATCGGTGCGCTCGTCGATATCACTGCCAATCTCGTGTTGAATATCGTGCTCATCCAGGCGTTTGGTCTCGCCGGAGCGGCGCTTGGGACCACTCTCTCACTGCTTATCGGGCTCGGCGTGCGATGGTGGTTCCTATCACAGGAGCTCACAGTCACTATCGAGTGGACATCCGCGGTCTGGGCCGTCGGCGGGAGTGTCGTGATGTTCCTCGTCCTCTGGCTCGCCCTCACGGTCGTCGAGATCTCCGGGCTGGTGACGCTGCTGTTGGCTATCGCTGGCGGCGCGGCGGTCTATTTTGCGACCCTTTCCCTGAACGAGCGATTCCGCGCTGATGCGCAATCCCTGTTCCGGACGCTCCGCACTGATTGAGGGCAATACGTCCTGGTCAAGCGAACAGGGCTCGAGTGAGTGTTAGGAGGGATCGCCTAGAATATCTAGCTCTATAGAATCTCATTCTAATCCATGAGTATATCCATAATATTTTAGTATCTACGCTTCAGTTATTATGTATTCAGGGAAAATGGATATTCAAGACACACTGTCTCTCAGGTCGATTGTTCTCTCAGTACAGAGAGGAAGGGTCCTGTTCGGGGAGCGCTTCGAATCGGGGGATTGGAAGAAAGGAATAACTCCGTCCGTAGCGTCCGAACGGCAGATCGATCGGGGATAACCAAGATGTCGAACTCAATCGCCCTCGAGTGGACTCCGGCGGATGCACCCCGGCAACGGCTTGTGTTTACAGCCAAGGACACGAACGAGTGGGTCCGCCTCGTGATGGAAGACCAGGACGGCACGTGGCAGGTCACCTCCCAGGAAGTCGTGACTGATGTCGACCTCGAGCAGTATGGCGCAGGAAACGGCTCGCCAGTAACGGGCTATCATGGCCCGTGAGGCCCAGATCACTCCTCACCGCAGAAGGTGGTTATAAATAAAACCGCGTACCGGTCGTGGCGCAAGCCGTACCGGGATCCGAGAGAGAACGTTTATGAGAAAGGTTCTGAGGCTGATGTACCCTGACTGGAGGAACTCGTAGTACAGCAAAAACTCCGTTTTGGCGTAGTCGATCCCCCCGCGTCTGTCATAGAGGTCAGCCCCGGCTCGCGCCTTTACCAGCACGTCGTCCAGGTTCGTGAGTGTGTATCCGTGATCGAGAAGCCGAATCCAGAGTTCGTGATCCTGCATCGACCGGCGATCACCGTACCCACCAGCGGCCAGAATCGTGCTCTTTCGGTACATCACCGTCGGATGGTTGAGCGGGCAGCGGTACGGTGCGCTCTCGGCTGCGGTCTCAGGATCCGTTGGGACGGTTCGGACTGCCTCGATCTGTTCCGGATCATCACTGAACTCGGCAATATGACCGCCAACCACGTCGACATCCGGATGGGCATTCATAAATGCGACCTGTTTCTCGAGGCGCGTCGGGACAGAAATATCGTCCGCATCCATTCGAGCGACCAACTCGCACGAACAGTGTTTGATGCCAGCCTGGAGTGCACGACCGAGGCCTTGGTTCTCAGCCAGTTCGACGGTTCGGATGATCTCCGGATACTCCTGGGTCCAGTCCTCGATGACGGTGGTTAGTTCCTCCCCAACCGGCCCGTCCTGGACGAGAACCACCTCTGTGGGTTGGTGTGTTTGCCAGAACACACTCTCGAGCGCGGTATCGACATCCGCTGGTTCGTCACCGGCGTACACGGCGAGAAGCATCGAAACGTCGCTACTGGATTGTTCGCCGCTGGTAGTCTCGGTCATAGATGGGCGTCGTTAGTCGGTTTGCTCGTTCGCTTGCGGACTCGAATCGTTTTTGGAATCCTGTTCGGCGACCATCTCGTAACAATCCGTCATCACCTGCCAGAGCTGAACGGCGACGAGATAGAGGTCAAACCCGATCGATTGCCTGCGGATGTACTCGAGGTCGGACTCGAGTTTTGCTTGTCCGTTCGTACTATCCACGTTTCGAACCTGGGCCAGCCCCGTCAGACCGGGTGTGACAGCCCATCGTTTCGACCACGACTCGATTTCGTCCTGCAGCAGCTCCTCTTCCTCGGTCCACACCGGACGGGGACCGACAACACTCATCTCTCCGGTGAGGATCGATAACAGCTGCGGGATCTCATCCAGATGCGTTTTTCGCAGGATTCGTCCAACGCTGGTAATCCGGTCCTGAGAGCACCCCGGATTGGCATCCTCGCTTTCCGGAAGCATCGACCGAAACTTCCACACTGGGAACGTGCCGCCCAACCGTGCGCGTCGGGTCTGTCCGTACAGAATCGGACCGGGCGAGTCGAGTTTGATTGCAACTGCAATAATCGGTACTTCCCAACCGGTATGAAAGCTGGAGCTAAAGCGTTGATCTGATGTAGAAGATGTCTGGTTAAGTGAATGTGTTCAAAACCCCTCAACCAGACGGTGTTCTTTCGGACTCGGACGTAAAAGATCTAGCGGAAGACGTCATTTGCCAGCTCCCTTTGCCAGGGATCGAGGGCTCGCCCCTCGATCCCGGCGATATCTGGGCGGTCGTCATTCTTGCAGCAGTCAATCAGACCTCCATCTGGGAGACGTGCAAGGACAACGACAACGCTGCCTGTGATGATACTGTCATGGACTGGCTACATACGCTCAACCGAGAGTGGCTTGAGCGGGTTGCTAANACGACAACGCTGCCTGTGATGATACTGTCATGGACTGGCTACATACGCTCAACCGAGAGTGGCTTGAGCGGGTTGCTAACCGCCTTCTCTGGGAGTTAGCGATGACGATCCTCGACCCTGATCGGTCGAGGATCGTCTCCATTGACTTCGTCGATAACCCCTACCATGGAACGTACGCCGATGAAGAAGGTGAACTCTGCCGCATGCACGCCAAAGACGGAACAACGACGTGCCACCGGTACTGCACGGCGTATCTCGTCTCGAACGGAAAGCCAGTGACGTTGGCGATGACGTACGTCCGTAGTGATGAGAAAGAGGCCGACGCGGTCGAGCGCGTCCTCGACCGCGTCGAGGCCTATCCCTTCGAGATAGAGCTTCTGTTGGCTGATCGCGGCTTCTACAACGAACGTATTCTGCGCCGCTCACGGGAGGTTGCTGCGACTGTCGTTCCCGTCCAAAAGAAGGGCAAGCGCATGAAGAAGAAGCTGGATACGCACTGCTCGTACATGACCACCTATCGGATGTACAAAGGCCGCGAGCGGGAACTGGAATTCCCGCTCGCGGTCGCTGTCTCCTATCACGCCGGAGATCGCGGGAAAAGCGGCGAGGTCGTTCGAGGCTATGTGGCGTGCGATCTGGCCGATC
>NZ_AOIA01000127.1 GCF_000337695.1 Natronococcus jeotgali DSM 18795 | reverse complement strand
TGTTGGAGAACCTCTGGCTTGTGCTTCGATGGGCGGTCGTCGCCCGCCCCCAGCGGGGCGGGCGCGACCTGCCCGAGGAATTCACGTTCAAGACCTTCTCTGACTGGATCAGACATGCATTAGAGGAAGAGCTAGAGCGGACTTGGGAGATCGAGATGAACGGAACAGGTGTGCCAGAAGCATACGCGCCGGCCGCGGGCTGACGCCAGCCCGCGGCCTTGGGCAAGCTCCTGGTGAGCAACAGCATTCGCCTAGAACAGCGTATCTCAGCCTTCTTACTTCACTTCTCCTCATCCGTGGATTCTATTTCCTGTTCACTCAGTTACCACACTGGCATTCGCTCTGTTCATCCATGGCTCAGCACAGTTCACGAAGCGACGTTCGGGAAGTACCGATAATCACCAACAGCGGTGTCGCAACCATCAACGCCCCCACTGCAAAGACCAGATCAAACAGCCGCTTCGTTACTCGACTGTACCACGGCCAGGGCTTCAGATCGACCTGTGCGAGGTGTTCGCCGACGGTGTCAGTGGTGAGGACATAGTCGGCAAACGAATCGTGAACCAGTACGTTCACCCCGTGAGTATGGCAGATCTGTAGGATTTCGAAGTGTTGTGTTCGACTGTTCTCGTCGAACGCGAGCGCGACGGAATCAATATCGTATTTCGTAAGAACAGACGGAAACCGGGAGAGTCCGTTGATACGGTCAGTGCCAGCAATCGTTCTGATCTGTGTGTCCGGTTGAACGCCGCCGTCGGTTGCAATCGCAGCTTTCGAATCGGCCGCTTCTTTCTCTGCGGAGTCTGTTTCGGATGAGTGGGTGGTGAGGACCGGCGAAAGGAAGCCAACGGGCGTCGTCGGCAGCGAGCGAATCGTCGTTCTGAGACGGGTGGGATCTTCACCGAGTACCAGCACGCGTTGGTCTCTGCCATAGCGTCGGCATGCCAGATACCAGGCCGGGAGTGTCAAAACCAGGAGAACGCCTGTTACAGCCGTCGTCAGGAGTCCCGGTGCGGCGGTCAGTCCGATTCCATTGAGGACCAGAAGGGTGAAACATGCGACACCAAGTCGAGTTGCAGTCCGCGTGAGTACCGTCGGTACTGGCCGTGGCCGCGGTGTATACAGTGGAGTTAGCACAACGCTCACAAGCCCACCGATAAGCGCGACCGAAAGCAGGGTCGGCGATTGAGAAGTCCCACTGACGGAACTCCCGAGTAGGCCTGCCCCGAGTGCCAGCAGGAGCGTCCCTCCTGCTGCTGTTCCACGATAGAGCCACCCAGTTACCATTCAGTATGTTTTCTCTTCTGTGGATCATATTAAACCTTGTGAGAGAAATTGAGATGATAAAAACTTGATCGTGATGGCAATGAATCAGGGTTCAGTTAAGAATCGATTGACGTCTGGTATTGAAGTAAGATCTACTGAGGGGTCAGTACAAGCGTCTCGAGGACAGCGATTCGGCACGACCGAGTCTCGGAGCACCGAGACGGAGGGTCAGGCGATTAGCGAGACGACTCCCCCTCCAACGATGGCCAGTCCGCCGAGCCCAAAACAGACTGCTGCAAAGGGAATCCGATCGACAACTCGCATGAGTGTATCGATCATCAGGTAACCCACAAGCCCACTCATAACGAACGCCGTGAGGGCAGGGCCCAACCCGATTCCTGGGAGACCACCGGCGCCCGCCATCGTCAGTGCGGCTGCTCCGAGGCTCGCAGGAATCGAAAGCAAGAACGACAGACGGAACGCGGTCGGCGGCTCATAGCTCCTGAACAAGAGCGCACTCGTCGTGATACCAGATCGAGAGATTCCGGGGAGAATCGCAACGCCCTGTACGGAGCCAACGATGATCGAATCCCACAGTGTCGGCTTGTCACGTCCTCCCATCGAAACCGATTTCGAGGTGAGTTGGATCCACCCCGTGAGGATCAGAAGCACACCGATCGCGGCGACAAAGAGGCCTCCCGACAGCTGGCCAGCGAGATCGACTGCAAACACATACAGCGGAATCCCGATGAGGCCGGTCATCAGACACGCTACAACGATATAGGATGTAATCGCGTTGTCGCCATCGTACGCCGAACTCGGACGCCAGTTCGGTAAGCTCTGGAGGATCGTCCTCAGATCGTCCCGATAGTACACTGTTGCGGAGAGGGTCGTTCCAACCTGGAAAAAGAGTGCAAGTTGGACCGCAACTTCGGGGTCCACTTGCAACATCGTGAGAACGATTGAGAGATTCCCCTGACTCGAGACTGGGAGCCACTCGACGATTCCCTGAACGATCCCCGCAATGACTGCGACTAAATACTCTCTCATCCGTGGTTGTTGGTTCTACCCAGTTTCTACGATCATATATTCGTTTGTATTCTATCTTTATATTAGAGTGGATATCGTAGTTCATTGGGCGAGAACCACTTTGCTCGCTTGGCCGTCAAAGACGGTTCCAGCAGCCGAATAGGTATCCAATATTGGATCGCCTCCAGTGCTTGAAACGACGATAGTTACACCTCAATGTTACAAGCGAATACCAGTACAGCAGGCATCGCTAAGCGGTTGACCGTAGGGAGAGCCCGTTCCTTGGAACCCGGGAGTGAAGACTTCTCGGAAGACAGTATCTTTCAAGCATTGTTCATTCGTTGACTCTGTTGGGTTCCGCATCTGTTACATGTGCTGATCCGATACGGTTCTCGAGAAAATTCCATATTTTCTTGTTTTGAACTCTCCGTTCGAATCTGAATCGTCACCGAATGTACTGTGTCGCTCTCACATCGATCACAGTATTCGGTTATCCCATCTCCACGGCCACTCGTTGTTGCCATTGTCAATCTCTATGTAGTCGTCAATATAAGTTTGTTCATCACTCACTACTGTTGGTACTGAGTCATAAGTTCATTGTTTTTATCATGAATAGAACGCTTATGCGGAACGTCTATCGGGATACCTCTGCACAATCGAGAGTCGGTCCTCAAAAACGAGCGGCCGACAAGAAAGAGTCTTTCCGGCAATAATATATCTGGATACTGCAGTAGAATTTTGTTTCTGGAAATTAAGTAATATTCCATGAACGAATCACAGCTACGGCTTATCGCGGGCATCACTGGGATCCTGCTTACGATAGTCGTGGTGCTGTACAGTGTCTCGGGTCTGTGAGCAGAAGAACTGGTAGGCTTAACCAGGCTGTTTGTGAACTCAAGACATGACCCGTATTCGACGGAATTACACATGCTCACTAATGATTCCTGACTAACCAATAACCGAAATAAATAAACAATACTACTCTCGTTAGTATTGAGTATGTTGAGTGTGCAGACTATCTGTGCTTTCCCTCTTCCAGTACAGGTCCAATCGAACGGCAACCGTGGGGATCACTAATGTGTGGAATTATTGGATATACCGGTACTAACGATGCGATCGATGTGTTACTGACTGGGCTCTCTGGGTTAGAGTACCGCGGCTACGATTCCGCAGGCGTTGCCCTCGTCGATGAGGCAGTAGATGTCTACAAACGCGAGGGCGAGGTATCAGCACTCGAGTCGGCTCTTCCGGAGGGACCCGTTCCTGGGGCGACCGGACTCGGACACACTCGCTGGAGTACACACGGGCCCCCATCGGACGCTAACGCTCATCCCCATACCGATGAAACGGGACAGATTGCGGTCGTGCACAACGGGATCATCGAGAACTACCAGGAACTGCGCGATGAGCTCACTGCGCGTGGCCACGTCTTTGAGAGCGAGACCGATACGGAGGTTATCCCCCATCTGATCGAGGAGCGTCTCGAGGTCGGGCTCGACCATGGACCCGCGTTCCGCGAAGCGATCGCCCGCTTGGAGGGGAGCTACGCTATTGCCGCCGTGTTCGCCGACAGCGATACCGTCTATGCCGCACGCCACGAGTCACCGCTCGTTATCGGGCTCGGTGACGAAGGCCAGTATCTCGCGAGCGACGTCCCCGCCTTCATCGAGTACACCGATCAGGTGATCTACCTCGAGGACGGCGAGTTCGCGACCCTCACACCGGAGACCGTAACGGTCAGTGACGAGACGGGAGCTGTTGTCGAGCCTGTCGTTAACGAAATCGCCTGGGATCCCGAGGACGCTGGCAAGGGATCGTACGAGCACTACATGAAAAAGGAAATTCACGAACAGTCCCGGGCGATCCAGGACTGTCTGCGTGGGCGGGTCGATCCCGAGACAAACCACATTCTGCTCGAGGAGCTCGCCGAGCTCGACCTGCCGGCCACAGTCCAGCTCGTTGCCTGTGGCACGTCGTATCACGCTGCGCGTTACGGGGCCCGCCTGTTGCGTGAACACGGCATCGCCGCCCAGACCTTCCTTGCCAGTGAGTACCGCGCTGAGACCGTCCCCGTCGACGAGGAGACGCTCGTAATCGGCGTCACCCAGAGTGGTGAGACTGCTGATACGATGCGGGCACTGCGGGAAGCCAACGGGGCTGGTGCAGTCACACTGGCACTGACGAATACGGTCGGCAGTTCGGCCGCTCGCGAGTGCGACCATGTCTGTTACATCCGGGCCGGTCCTGAGATCGGTGTCGCGGCGACGAAGACGTTCGCGAGCCAGCAAGTCGCGCTGGCGTTGGTAACTGGTGTGTTAGCGGAGACTGCCGAGCCGGCGTTTTTGCAGGGGTTGGCTGAGCTGCCCGCGCAGATTCAGACCGTTCTCGAGAACTCACAGGCACAGGCGCTCGCCGATGCGTACGTCGACTCGGACGCCTACTTCTTCATCGGTCGGGAGTATACCGCCCCGGTCGCCCTCGAGGGGGCCCTGAAGATGAAGGAGATCACGTACAAACACGCCGAGGGATTCGCCGCCGGCGAGCTCAAGCACGGGCCGCTCGCGCTCGTCACCGAACGGACGCCGGTCTTTGCACTGTTGACTGAGGGATCGCGTCTGGAAAAGACGCTTGGCAACGTCAAGGAGGTACAGGCTCGTGGTGCGCCCGTTATTGCGGTGACCGACGCGCCGCAGACGGTCGAACGATACGTCGACCACGTTCTCGAAGTGCCGTCAACACACCCCTATCTGACACCGATCTTAGCGAACATCCAGCTGCAGTTGGCCTCCTACTGGCTCGCAAACCGACTCGGCCGGTCGATCGATAAGCCACGCAATCTCGCGAAAAGCGTCACGGTCGAGTAACCGCTTCCCAGTTACTTGCTTGGACTACTGCCGTTCGCTTGTTACTGGTAGTGTGAGACGAACGGCTCACGGATCCGGCAGAGGGCGGCTTTGCCGTTGTAATCGGGTGAGCCAACACCATACGAATTTCCGGATTAAACGATCAATGTGAGATTCATTCGAACCATTCGAGATAGTCGTCACACTGTTCGCATTCAGCGTGTGTGACCCACTCCTCGCCCTTCTCGTGTTCCGTTGGAGAGACACGAGTTAGTTTCATATCTGTAGACCCACACTCGGGACATCGTGGCGGTATCGACTCGGGCATCTATATTTAGCTCCCATCTACCATCAATTAATACTTTCCCAGGAATATTACTTGATAGTACTCACCCTTATGAAGCAATAGAAGGGAGAGATTTCCCACAGCAGACCAGTACATCTAAGAGAAATCCAGCGTACGACCCGATATGGCGTTAAGAAAACATCTCTGGAAACCAATTCTTAACTATAGGCATTCAGTTCCGAAAAGATATGAGACTATCAGCGGCTGGGAATCGCTTTCTTCTGCTGAACTCGAGCGACGGACCACCCGTCGACTGCAATCGTTACTGGATCATGCATATGAGAACGTCCCATACTATAGAGAGACGTTCGAGGAACAGCCGAAAGCGACGGAGTTCGAGGAGCTCCCGCTCTTAGAGAAGGCCGATTTGCAAAACGAGTTTGAACGACTCAAGAGCGATGATCTGTCCGCTCGAGAGTGGAAGACGAACGCAACCAGTGGGTCGACCGGCCAGCCGACTGAGTTCGTTCAAGATGGCCACTATCTCTCGATGAGAGAGGGGCTGAAATTGGTGTTTGACGAGTGGGGCGGTCGAACCCTTTCGGATCCGAAAGTCAAGGTCTGGGGATCGCAGGACGATCTGTTTGGCGAGAAATCGGTCAAATCAAAGGCCCGAGAATGGCTTCGGAATATCACCTGGATCAACGCGTATTCGATGTCCGAGGACGATTTTCGCGATGCAGTCCAGACAATAAACAGCGAACAGCCGGCGACGATACACGCCTACGTGGAGGCGATTACGAACGTTGCTGCATTTATCGAAGAGAACGACCTTGCTGTCTACTCTCCCTCCTCGGTAATGACGACGGCTGGAACGCTTCGGCCAGAAATGCGAGCGCAAATCGAGCGGGTATTTGACTGTCCAGTGCACAACCGCTACGGCTCGCGAGAGTTCGGGACCGTCGCGAGCGAGTGCCGTTACGGGACGGGACTTCACTACTGCCCGCTGATTCATTATATCGAAATCCTCGATCCTGACACCCTCGAGCCTGTCGAACCGGGTGAACCGGGAGAGATCGTGATCACTCTGCTGTCAAACTACTCGATGCCGCTTATTCGGTATCGGATCGGCGACGTTGCCGCCTTCCATACGGGGGATTGTGACTGTCGGTGTAACTGGCCGATGATCGCCAACGTCCGTGGTCGCGTGACTGATCACTTCGTCACGCCCGACGGGACGCTTGTGTATCCGGGCGCGCTTCGCAAGACACTGTATCATTACGAGTGGATCAATCGGTTCCAGATTCACCAGACCAGTACTGATACGATCGTGTTTCGGCTCGTGGTGTCCCGGGATGACCCGCCGCAATCGGCTCTCGAGGAGATCATCTCCCAGACAGAACGGATTATGGGCGAGGAGGTCGCTGTTGACTTCGAGTTCCCCAGTGCAATCCAGCGCTCGGATTCCGGGAAGTATCGATATACGATCTCGGACGTCTCATCGTAGCTCGTTTCCTCGACCACAGGACGGGATCACAGACGCAAGCAAATGGGGCTTTCCGGCCGGAACAAGCCCCCTACTCACTCGTGGTTCGGGACCGAATCTTCGAAATAGCACGCCGGGTTGCCTCTCTGATTCCATGCTCCTGGGCTCGGAGCCGATACTTGTGTAGCGGGGAATCTCGTTTATCAGTATGGAGCTGGAGCCCACCCAGAAGTGTCCACGTGCGGTGTTGCTCGGTCGAGTTGATGATCGCGGCGGCTTTCGGGACGTCGATATACTTCCCGGCGCCCGGAGAGTTGATATCTAAGAGCCGCCCGTGAAACATCTTGACAGGCCCCTTGGCGTGGCCAGGGTACCGTACCATTGTGTTGTACTCTGACGGCAGTGTCGCGACTCGAAGCTCGGATTCGTACAGCGCCTTCCGAAACGCGGGCTGGTTCTGGCTGTTCTCGCCCGACGCCAGTTCGGTGTAGTAGTCGCGCCACTCCTCGAGAAACGTTCGGAACGGGGGGCTCATTCGATAGGCGACAACCCCGGTGTTGTACTCCGGGAACGCGTCTGGTACTCCAGACACCTCATACGCACTTCCGTCCTGATTGTGTGCAGCAGCGATATCAAACGCGTCCAGAACCTCGAACACGTCTTCCACAGAGGCATCGAGATAGATATCGGTATCAAGACACAGCGTGCGATCAAACGGTGTCTTCTCGAGATATCGGATCTGGTCTCCGAAATCTCGGTCAGAGTCATCAGCCTGAATCACCTGATCGAACGGTGTCCCCTCTGTCTTGACGCCGGCAACGTCCGTAACAATTGCAACGGGCGTGTGTGGCATGAACTCCCTGAGCCGCGCAGCAGAGACCGCCGCCTCCTTGACGAACGGCTTGCCGGAGGCAATGTACAGGACTCCCTCAGTCACGAGTGAGTGTCCGTTGTTGAGGTCGTTTCAGAGTGGCGAGCGTGGCTCTCGTGTACAACTCCGTGTTCGAGCACGTGGAGATACTCGTCCGCAATCGCGGAGACGCTGAAGCGTTCTGCGCGTTGCGCGAGGGTGTCCGTGTCGTGGTCTGCGGCGAGTGTACTCGAGATCGCCTGGGACAGTTTCTCGACGTCACCAACGGGGACGAGTTCCCCATACTCTCCGGCTGCCAGGATCTCCCGTGGACCACTCCGACAGTCCGTTGCGACGAGTGGAGTGCCACACGCCATCGCTTCAATCAGGACGTTCGGACACCCTTCCCACTTCGATGACAGCGCAAACACGTCACTGTCTGCCATATAGCTATAGGGATTGTCCACAAATCCTGGCAAATCAACACGATGGGCGATATCGTGCTCCCTCGCGAGCCGCTCGAGGGGTTCCCGGTTCTGTCCCTCTCCCAGGATGACGAGTCGGGGCTCGGGGTCGTAATCGGTAGCTGCAAGCGCTTCGATGAGCGTCGCGAAATCCTTCTGGTCAGCCAACTCTCCGACCCCGAGAACGATCGGCCGCTCGCGATCAGAGTGAAACCAGGGATGGTCGACACGTTCGCTGCTCTGCGAACGGAGATCCTCGTTGACAACGGGATTGTAGACCGTACTGGCACGACGCTGTGGAACGCCGAAGTTCGTAACCACATCGTCGGTTACCTCCGCAGAAACCCCGATCACGTGATCGGCGTGTTTGTATGTGCGTTTCGCAGTCAGATGGACGAGTCGATGTTTCGGTTGATCCAACATCTCCTCTTTGACGCTCATCATGTTCGAAATGCGGATAACCACGCGAGTCTCCACTCGCGACAGTTTTGTGGCGACGATCGCTGCAACGTTTGCGGTATCAATCGTCGACAGGAGGACCGTCGGACGCCGTGTACGGAGATAGTCGACGAGTTTCGGGACCGCTGCGAGATAGCGACGTGTGTCGAGATCGACGACGGTGACTGCCTCGGAGACGTGATCAAGATATGCTCCCTCTTCCCGCCCAAGAACAAGCTCTACGGAATACCCTTGCTCTGCGAACTGGTTCGCAAGCCGAACGATAACCCGTTCAGCGCCTCCTCCTCGCAGTGAGGGGACATACATCGAGATATCAGGTCTGTTCACCCCCGGTAAATCCATACTCTTTCAGTTAGCTAATAAAGTTAAAAACCTTCCCAAAAATATTGGCGAAGGGTTGAAATTGTATGATGTTTGACTATGTGAGGTTATCTTCGTAGATAGCGGTATACCTTAGTGCTGAGAGACTGCATGGTCCGCTATGCTGAATGACAGAGCTACTGAATGGAAATTTTTTGTAACGAAGAATGGCAACTGAGACACTCACTCCGGAGCGGGGACGTGACTACGATGCGCTCGCTCTGGCAGTGCTCGGTATTCTCGTTGCGAGTATTTTACCGGTTACCGTCTGGCTCCCCAGTGCGGTCGGCTCTGCGGTTGTGTTTCTGGCCTATGCCGGCCTTGGAACGGCTCTGCTGTACGGTGTGTTGATAGAGGGGAATCCTCGGGCAAACGTTCGTCGATGGATCGATACGATCCCCCGATTTGCACTTCTCTCGTGGGTGGTCATTAGCACACTCTACCTCCTCCAGATCGTCCTTGGAAACTTCGAATCGATAACAAACGTCGGGTCGGCTCTCGCAACTCCCGTCATCGTTGCCATAAACCTCTTTCTCATTCCGCGACTGCTCTCCCTGGAGCGGTTCCTCGAGTTCGTCATGTGGGTGAGCGGCTCGCTCGTTATTCTTGGACTTCCAGTGTTCCTTCTTGCACTGGTAATCGACTCGGCAGCACTCACCCCGTATCTGTGGCAAACGCCACTCTCGTTTGGGTTCATCGAACTCCCGCGTATGAGTTCCGTCGTCGACAATCCCAACGTCCTGGGTCGGCTCACCTTCGCCGGTGCAATCATCAGCGTCCTCTTCATCCTTGAGCGAGACACCGTTACTGATCGCCTGTTCCTCGGGCTGAACGTACTGGGACTGTTCCTGAGTAACTCGATGACAAGTTTGATCGTGTTTTTCGTTTCGCTTGTCCTGATCGGTGTCTACGTTTACGCGGGTCGGAAGTGGTTCGTCAAGATGCTCGGATTGGCTGCTGCAGGCGTCCTATTCGGGGTCGCCGTGATGTATTTCGTAATCGCGCCGATCACCGGGACCACACTCAGCGGCCGGCTTGTTCTGTGGGAAGCGACCGTACAAGCGATCGCACAGGAACCGATTCTTGGGTACGGCTTTGGCGGCAGTGGTGGACTGATCGAGCCCTATACGGCCGAGCCGCAGTTCCAGGGCGACGGAACGCACAATGCGTACCTGTATCTGACCCTCACAACGGGGCTTCTCGGGGGACTTGCATACATGATGCTCTACTTCGGTTCGATCGTCTACGCGCTACGACGACGTCTCCCTAGTCTCGCTCCCCTCGTTCTCGTGTTCGGATTTGCTATTATCCAGCTCATGGAAACACAGAACGTCTTCGGATACACTGTGCTTTCGGTCGTTCTATCGATCACGGTTGGCTATCTGCTTCTCCCGTCGCGACGAGTTCAACGGACAAGGACTGTGTTGTGAGCTGTCTCTTGCCTCGCTCACTCTTGGCGTCGTTTTGCTGTTAGTGATCCTGACACTTCCGCGCTCGAGGTCTCCAGGTTTGGGCCAGAGAAGTAAGAAGTACTGTAGGACGGGCTCTCGAGAGAACGCTGCCTACTGGATATCAAACTTTGCGGAGAGCCCCTCGACCTGACCGTCTGCCGCTGAGGAATACAGCAGTAACCCGAGACAGAGCCCCAGCACGATCGACGAGACGCTGAGACCGCCCAAGAAGAGCGATTCGAAGCACATGTAGACAAACATCGCTATCGAGAGCCCAACGACGAAGGCGTTCCAGGGGGTCCAGGATTTTCGGAGACCCTGACCGAGCGCGTAGGCAAGCGCTCCGAGGTAGAGACTCCCGGCAAGGAGTCCAGTACTCAAGGGTGGATACAGATAGGAGTTGTGCGGGCCGTACGTCTCACCGATCTGGGCAGCCGTATCAGCAAACCCGATGCCGAGCAGGGGATCCGCGGCGAGGCGCTCGAGTGAGGCAACCCAGCTGTGGACTCGGATCATCAGAGTCCCCTCCATTACGGTGGTAACATGGCCGAGGCGGATCGCAACGTAGCCACCGAGAAGCGCGATTGCAACGCCGACAAAGCCAAGTCGCCGATCGGTTCCCGACAGGACGAGGATCGCTCCAACGACAAATCCGACGAGAGAGGTCGTTCCGTCGCTCAGGAAAAGGCCGAGGAGACAGAGTCCAAGCGCTCCGATCCAGGCCGAACGACGGCGAACGAGGGCGGTATACAGTGCAGTCAGGCTCCCAACCATCATGACGAACCCGTAGGTATTCGGGTTGTGAAAGATCGAGACCGTCCGAATACCATCGATACCCAACACAGTCCCCCCGACATACGCATAGAGTGACTCGCTCGTCTGAGCATCCTGCCAGAGCATCCCGAGTCCGACCAGGGTGAGCAGCACGGCGACGACGGTCACCTCCATCGTGAACGCCTGTCGCCGGTCGTCAATCAGCGCTGGGAGGACGATCACGGTTGCGATGACCGTCGGCGGCGTCACGAGGATATACTGGAGGACTTCCGAGTGAGTCGTTGCGAAGTAGTGGACGACCAGTCCGACCCAGTACCCACCAAACAGAACAAGAAATCCCGGAGCGAGTTGCAACCGAAGTCCGGGGTAGAGGAGGCCATACGCGACGATCACCAGGATTACGGATCCCGTCAGAAGGTAGCCGACCGTCTGGGAGACGAGCCAGCTCGAGACCAAGAAGCTGCTGAGAATCGGGAGTACCGCAAGAACCGGGAACGCATACGGCAGTGGTGAGCTGTTTCGTATCGGTTCCCGAAGCCGCCGTTGGAGATCCATTGTGTTCTCGAGATATAGTGTTATCCATGCATTTATAGGTATGAGATATGAATTTTGATCAGTACCTGTTGGATATAGAATAGAGTATCGACTAGATCTGTTCTCAAGAGCGCCAGATGGGATGCGAAGAGTGACCTCAGAGTGGTGTAGCCGGCTCGCAGGGTCTCAATCGAACCAGTTGACGTACTCGTCACAGACTTTGCAGTCCGCACGCGTTACCCATCCATCACCGCGGTCGTGATCGTATGGAGGGATTTTCGAGACACGGATCTCCATGGCGCCACACTCAGGACACTGAGTCGGAATCGGCTGGGTCACTCTGCTACGTCTTTGGTTGCAACTCAAATAAGTATATTCTAGATCAGTCTGAAAACTGTATCATAGATAGCAACTGATATACCGCCTGTTCTCGACAGATTGTTTGCACGTTGATAGCTACCCGGAAGACGAGTACTAGAATCAGAGGCAAGTCATACGAAATATGGTCTGTGGGATATGATAGAGGATCCATTACTCGCGCTACTCGGTATTGTGATTATGGTCATCGGTGTGATCTGGATGAGGTATCCAGCACTGCTCGCTCGAGGAGACGACTCCGTGGGCGACGAAGCGGTAGCTACTGACCAGGAATCCGATACCGAGCTCCCTCAGGATTCTTCGGCCGAGGACGAACAAGCGGCTGATACGGACGAACAGGAGACAGAAAGCGGCCGGGATTGACATCCCTATGGATGACGTTGTGAGACTCCCCATACGCCGGGTCGGTCACTCGATAGGAGACGGGAGCCAAAGCGGTGGTCCGCGGAGGGTGAGTCTCACCGATTCGGTTTCACTAGGAATTAGTATGAATGAAGGGGCGGGTAGGGGGGGAGAAGAGGGGAGGGATCAGCCTGGATCGTGAGTCCCCTCTCGAGACGGGTCGGAGCATCGGACGCTCGTCGGATGGCGCCGTCGGAGGGTCCGAGTGCATCCACCCATCTACGGGTAGTCGCCCATACTACTAATAATTATCTGTTAGGACAATCTATGCAAATTAGACTAGTTCCCGGAGAGACGTTTCAGTGGTGCTTATCGCTTTCGGTGGTAGATTCTGATGTGCTTGAGTACGACCACTCAAGCAGCGAGGCCGTTCTCAACGGCCCTTCCGACCTCGAACTTGAGTCGTCGCATAAGCGGTGGATTCGGATCGAATCATAGCCAACACAAGCGATTCCAGAGCGGGTAGCGTCCGCTATCTCTCGAGTGATAGATCTCGAGAAGGTCACTTGAGAACCCTCGACCTCGCTTTAGCTCTAATAGTCGTATTATTTCACTTTCACCCTCCGATATACCAGCCCTTATTTTGATTGCGGCAATAGTCTCCGCTGAAGATGTACTATCAATCTATCTCACAGTCTACAACCAATGGCGCGTCCGTATCTCGCCTCAGCCACAGCCCTGCGCAGCCAGTCTACTCCGCTCTAAAGAGGGGGTCGCTATGACGTTCTCGAGCACCTCCGATGAGGACACTGAGCGCGAACAGATCCTCGAGACGCTCTCAGAGCGAATCCAGTTCATTGATACTCATCTCGAGGAAATGGACCTGGACTCGAAGGAGAACCAAGAACTCGCGATCAAGTGGACGCGAACGCTTGGGTCGCTTGCGGGCCAGTATCGCCTGCTGATGAAGGATACGGATATCGACGAGATGCAGTCAGATCTCGAGTTACTGGAAGCCGCCAAGGAGGCACGGTCCAATGACTAAGCAGTCTCTGCGATCACTTGAGAGGTGGTCCCGATGACGAAGCGTCGGCTCGAGCGCGATCTCGAGGAGCAGCGTGACCTCCTCGAGGAACTGTCACCCGACGAGCGTCTCGAGGTGTTTCTAAAGGCAGCAGCCGACAACAGGGACGACTGGCTCGAGGCGCTTTGGGAGACCTGCCCGAAACATCGTTATCGGATGGTGGACCAGGCGTTTACCGAGCGCAATCGAGTCGCGATACAGGTTCGACAACACGCAGTGTATGAGCTCCATACGACCCTTCTGGAGTTCCAGAAGAAACGGCAACGACAATACCTTCAGTGGGTTATAGATTCCAACCGTGATGAAGACCCTGACGAGGAAACAGAAGCGGAGGCCAGCGAACGAGCCGAGCAGCTTCAGCTGTTTTTCGGTGAACTGTACACGGTGTATCATGGGTATCGACAGTTTTCCGAAGAGGAACTCGGTGTCGCTCTCGAGACGTGGCTCGGTTCCTGTCTCAATGGGGACACCGTTGCTATGGCTGTCGCGGAGACACTCGAGGATACCCATATGAAGCGTCTCGCTACAGAAAATCTGAATCCATCCGATACCGAGCCCGACGACGAGGAGTGGATCACACTCGATGACGTTGCGACCATCCGATACGAGGCGCACGTCGAGATGTGGGATGACGCACTCGATGGACTGTAGCAGCGAAGCCCCGTACTGTCGGCAACTGTCGGGCGGATCGTCGCTCGACATCGTTGGCTGCAGGGGGGTCCGGGGACAGCTGGTGTCCTCGGACACACCAGCCCCGCCCGTCTCGAGTCTGAACCGACGACGACCGATCGAGCGAGAGACCCCACGGTATCCGACTCGTTCGAACAACCACTTCGTGCGAGGGGGATGGGGTTCGTGGGTGAGAGGATACTCTCTCGAGCAGTGTGTTGGGTCCGTGGTCAGCTTTCTCCGTGGACGCCAGCTGTCTCCGAACTCGCGGCTGTCTCACCAGGGAGTGCCGCATCGGACGGCACGAGGAGTCGGCGCTCCGTATAGGAGAGCCCGTTCTTTCGCTCGGTCTGCTTGCGGACCGCGAGGCGGTGTTTCGAGAGCTCGAGGACCGCGTCGATCGTGCGCGAGACGAGTTTTTTGGCGTAGGCCTCGCTGATGCCCTCTTCCTGGCGGCGTATCCAGTGTTTGAGATCGCTGGCTTTTACGTACTCACGGACCGACTTGCAGCCGTTCTTCCAGGGGTTATCGCCGACCGTCGAATCGGTCCGTGCCTTCCACAGTTTTGCGGCGAGTCGGGTCGGGAGGGAATTCGTTGTCGAGCGGCGCATGTCTTCGTCGAGCCGGGCGAGTTGTTGAATCGGCAGGAGATCGCCGTGGGCGAGTGTGGTGTCGGTACGATCGAGCGGATCGTCTGCATCGGGGGTCCGGTAGTAGGTCTGCCCGTCGGCCTTCGTGAGCCGTTCGAGGTAGTCGGCGTCGAGTTCGAGGTCGTGTTCATCGACGTTGGCCTCGCGGAGATGGGCGCCCTTCTCGAGTTCGCGCGATTGGAGTTCCTCGATGCGGGTCTTGTTGGCACCCGTACGGTTTCTGGTGGCTTCGGTGATTGCTGCGAGTTCGTCGGTCGTTGTCTCGAGGGCCTCGAGGGTTGAGCCGTGGCTCTCGATCGTCGAGCTCTGCTCTTCGATCATTGCCTCGTAATGATCGAGTCGCTCAGATAGTCTATCTCGTTCGCTCTCGAGGTCAGTGACGCGATCCTCGAGGTCCTCGACGCACTCCTCCAGTTCAGTGACGCAGGTTGCGAGTCGCTCGTTTTCCGTTCTCAGGGCCCGCAATTCCTCGAGGATTGCCGTGAGTGTCGCCTGCTTGCCGTTCGGTTCGTCCTGTCGGTCGGGAGTTTGATTACCCCGTGAATCATCGTTGATCATGCTTCCGTAGTCTGGATACGGGAGCTTCTCGCGGACTCGGTGTCTCCAGCACCGATCCGCTACGTTCCGAAACTCTGAGCCTCGGATCCGCGTATAGCTTCCGTGAATCAACGTGTGTTCTCCGCCCACTTAATTCTAGATCATATAGCTCAATTGTGGATCGTATACTCCAAGAAGGGGCGGAGTCGGTGTAATTAATCGCTACCCGATGATCTCTCGGCGTATGCGAGCCCGTGTCTCGTGGATGAACGAGGCCGACGACGCGATTTTGGAGTACCTACAGGAGTTAGAGACTGACTCAGGCCATCGGATTGCGCTTCCACCGACTGCCGTCTGGTACAACATTGTCGAAGAACTCGAGCTATTGGATCGGAGTCAGAATACCGTTTCACGACGAATGAATATCCTTTCTGAGGCTGGACTGCTCGAGAAAACCGATGCGAAGCGTGGTTATTATCGTGTGACCGATCTGGGAATCGCCTACCTCGAGAGCGAACTCGGCTCTGAGGATCTCGAGCGAGAGTAGTCGTTATCGCGAAAAGGGAGATTCCGGAGGTAGAAGATCTGAAAGCCTAATGAACGTGTAACTCGTGCCTTGCTGCAGGGCTTGTGTCGGTGTACTTTGCCAACTACTGGCATTCCTTTCAGTCCTGCTCAGGGTGGCTGAGTGAGAATTATCGGCAGTAACTCAAGTCTCGGTTACCGATTCGAGTCCGAACCGGTCGGAGGAGCCTACGACTGCTCCCACGGCCACTCGCCCATCTCGTCCCAGTCCGGCCGTTCTGGGATCTCTGCGACACGGTCGGGATCGCGATCGAAAGCTGTTCCGTCAGCCGTTTCCTCGAGCAAGACTTGATTCGCCTTGCGACACTGACGGACCAGCTGTCCATTCATGCCCTCGTAGGGGTGGCTCGCCCCCATCTCGCTCAGTACCGTCGCATACCCCCGAAGTCCGTAGGCGTTCCGGGCGATGTTCGCGCCCGTCCCGCCGGGGTAGACCGACAACTGTGCGTTGGCGAATCCCTCGACGCGATCCCACATCGCGACGTTCAACTGCTTGCCGCGGTCGACGACAGCGGGTTCGATATCCGGATTGCTTGACCAGAAGTTCGACATCGTGATGTAGTCGCCCGGATTGTCCTTCTCGTCCGGCCAGGGACCGCCCTGAATGTGGAGGTCGGCGACCCACAGTGGATCGATAGCCGTGACGTAGTCGATCATCGCCTGGGCCTCCGGTGAGGGGTTGTCATCGGCTCCTGGATCGTAGTCATGCTGGCGATTCAAATCAATACCGTCGAGGTTCTCGCGCTGGTTGCGCATCGCCCCATCCGGATTGAGCATCGGAACAACATGAACGGTCAGTTCCTCGCGAACGCGGGCCGTGTAGCCGTCAGCTGTCGAGAGGTGGCGGAGCTCGTCCATCATCGCGTTCGTTGGATGGGGCTCGTTACCGTGCTGTTCCGTCACGATAAAGACGTCTTCGTCGCCGTCGCCGACCGTCGCGGCGACGAGTTCGCGTCCCTCGAGACTCTCGCCGATCCCCTCGAGCGAAAGGGCACTCGCCCGTTGCTCGAGACTCTCGAGTTCTGCGAGGAGTTCCTGATGGGTATACCACAGCTGTGTCTTCTCGCGTGCCCACGGCTCAGCTGCGCTTACGATTCCTGGTCCGAACAGGCTCGCGCCAGTGATTCCGGCTACCGTCTTGAGTGTGGTTCGTCGGTTCATACTGTACTTTGGGTCTTCCCTACTAGTATAAAATAATTCACTGGAAACTCAAAAATTGAATTGATAGCAATGTAGTATCAGCAGGCGACTACGCCTCTCAAGGAGTGTGAGAATCGCAGTTCACTGGCTTCGATGGCAGATGATCGAGTCCGATTTGCGAGCGCGTCGCCGTCGGAGTTCTGTTACAGTTTTTGCAATACCTCCAAATAGATATAAGGAAGAAATTAACATGCTTCTTGTTATCTATATTTAATCCTCACATATCTAATAACGATAAGTATAATAGCAATCAAATAGTTTGCTTACCGTGTCATGAAACGACGTGACACGTTAAAACTGATCGGCGGTATCGCCGGAACGAGCGCCGTCGCTCCGGGCGTCGTGAGCGGCCAGGAGTTCCCTCGCGAGAACTCACGGTACTATACCCACGAGGAAGTATTGGATCGCCTAGCCCGGCTGGAACAGACGAGCCAGGATCCCGTCTCGCTGACGGAAATCGGAGCAAGCATCGAAGGGCGCGAGCTCGTCGTCGCGACCATCGGTGAGGGCGATACGGACGTGTTCTTCACGGCTGAACAGCACGGCGACGAGCCGACGGGGACGCTGACGATCCTGCAGGTACTTCAGGGGCTCGCGGCGGGGGGCCAGAACGTTGGACAGATCCTCGAGGAGTTGACGGTCCACGCGCTGCCGATGCACAATCCCGACGGTGGTATGCGCAACCAGCGGACGAACCTTGACGGAATCGATCCGAACCGCCAGCACCACTATGCACCCGGGTCGGACGACAACCCTTCGCCAGAAACGCAGGCGATGATCGACTACGTCACCGACCTCGATCCGGAGTGGGTGGCAGACCTGCACACCCAGACCGGCGACTACGTCGACGACGACGGCGAGTCGATTCGGGCGTCGAACTTCTGGCCGATCGCAGAGGAGGCTGACCCGGCGGCCGTCGAACTCTCGAAGCGGATGAACTGGGCGATCTACGACGAGGTCGACGACCAGTACGGCTACGCGAACATCTCGCAGTATCCGGGTGGAACGGGAACGAACATCGCCCGGAACGCCTACGGTGTGCGCGGCTACGGCAGCGTGCTGCTCGAGATGACCGGGCAGGTAGACGACCGAGGCGAGCGCATGGAGGGAATGATGGTCCGACACATGCGCTCGGAGGTCGAGGTCCTGCTCGAGGAGACGGCGGACGGCTCGCTGTACGAGCGGGATCCGGCCAACGCTGAGACGATTCCGGAGCGCGGGTCCCGGTCGCCGTGGCCCTGGGACTCCGAGTAGGGCGTTTCAGCGCGGTCCACGTTCTTGTTCTTTGCAAGTGTCCACGTGAGCCATCGGCGGATGCTCGAGAGAGAGATCGTCGTGCTTCGCTCGATTCAGTCGGACTACCTGCATACTTGATCTCGGCACTATGTTCGATGTGTGCCGAGGACTCGAGGAGACAGCTGTTCGGAACGTCTTCAAGGAGATAGACGTCTGCCATCCCGAACAGGAACGCCGATCACCGATTCGATCATTGTTGGTTCAGGGATGCCTGGTGACAGCTGGTGTCTTGGTGGAACGTGTGGAATGGGTTTCGAGCGGTAACCGACGACAACCGATCGAGGACGGTCCGATAACTACTCGTCCCTCCCTACTAACTGCATGCGCCGTGGCGGTGTGGTCTCCTGAGCGTGTAAGTGCACGCTCGAGCGCGCTCCGCAGGGGTCGACTAGCTCCCGCCGTGGACGTCGGCTGTCTCCGGTGTGGGCGCGTTTTCGTCCGTGGGACGTTCGCCAGGGATATCCGCGTCAACCGGGAGAACGATCCGTCGTTCGGTATATGAGAGTCCGTTCTTTTGCTGGGTCTTTCTGTGGACCGCAAGGCGATGTTTCGAGAGCTCGAGGAGGGCGTCGATCGTTCTCGAGACTAACTTCTTGGCGTAGGCGTCGCTGACGCCGTCTTCTTAGCGACGGATCCAGTGTTTCAGGTCACTGCCATTAACGTACGCTTGGATGTTCTTGCAGCCGGTCTCCCAGGGATTGTCGCCGACGGTCGAGTCGGTCCGGGCCTTCCAGAGCTTTGCGGCGAGTTGGGTTGGGAGAGCATTCGTTGTGATCGACGCATGTCCTCCTCTAATCGGACAAGTTGCTGAATCGGCAGAAGATCTTCGTGAGCGAGAACGTTAGCATGCCTCGCATATGCCGCCAGCACCCTGAATGCTACTATAGTTGCACCTCATTCCGTCTATCCCGAGCATGTGTGCTACTAAGAGAGAGTGGATTTCGTGTGTTCTTGGCTGATCGAGTTCTGGTTACATCTTTCTGGGTGTTGGAAGAGTCCGAGAGTAGATTTCGTGTGTTCTGAACGATTGTCTCCAAGCGTTCCGAAGAGGGAGAGTAGATTTCGTGTGTTCTGAACGATTGTCTCCAAGCGTTCCGAAGAGGGAGAGTAGATTTCGTGTGTTCTGGACGATCGCCTCCAAGCGTTCCGAAGAGGGAGAGTAGATTTCGTGTGTTCTGGACGATCGCCTCCAAGCGTTCCGAAGAGGAAGAGTAGACTTCGTGTGTTCTTATCCAGTTGACCGCTCGATCTCCTCCCGGCTTTCGAGGACGATCAGTGGATCAAGGTCGAGTTCGTACTCATAGTACTGCCCACCACTGCGTCCCTGATTTCGTTCGTGTCGAATCAGAAAGCCCAGCATGTGGAGATCAGAGAGATGATCCTGAATACTTTTCAGCGTCGTCAGCGGGGATGCGCCATATGCGTTCGCGACCTGTTCATACCTGCTCTGGATCGTCTTCGATCGAGCAGGGATTTCGTCACGCTGTTCCAATTTGGCAATCGTTTCTAAAATATACTGTGCGTGTTTCGTTTGATCACGGATCTTGTTCTGTAGCCGACCACGTTGCACTAGCTTTCGTGCTTCCTCAATGTGCTCATCCGTCACGGTCTGATCATTCGCTCGCTGTGCTACCTCGCCACCGACACGAAGGAGATCGATTGCCTGTCGCGCGTTTCCCATATCCTGTGCCGAGAGTGCCGCGGCTTTCGCGATTGCAGAGCTATCACACGCCTCCGCAGCGAACGCTTGCTCGGCTCGATTAGTGAGAATCGTCCGAAGTTCGCCAGCGTCGTACGGACTAAACGAGATCTCCGTCTCCATCAGTGTGTCTCTTACCTTTGATGAAAGTGACTGGCGAAACGTATAGTTATTGCTAATTCCAATGATCCCGACCACTGCGTCCGTAATATGGCCGTTCGATCGTGCTCGCGGGAGTTCATAGAGGAGTGTATCAACTTCATCCAGATGATCGATTTCGTCGAAGACGAGAAGATGAGTCCCGCCACGCCGATCAAGCTGTGTATAAAGTTCGTCGAACGCGTCGCCAGTTCCAAGGCCACGTTTCGGAAATGGGCTTGCGTCAGGAGGAAGCAACGTATTGACTAACCGTCGAACGACCATGAAGAGCGTCTTTCCGTTGCAGTTGAGTTCGTGAACGTAGAGGTCGTCCGCTTCTTCTCGAGTCGTCACTTCCGCCTGTAGCTCGCTCATCATGTACGTTGTTACTGCTGTCTTCCCAAGACCTGCTTTTCCATAGAGAAACACGTTTTCAGGCTCACGGCCAAACAAGACGTCCTGAAGCGCATGGCTGAACGCGTCAATCTCCTTTTCTCGCTCGAGGATTGCCTCGGGTTGATAGCTCTCGCTAAGCACCTCCTTTTCGTCGAAAATCGTGTCTGTAATATCACTAAACGGTGATGACATTCCTCATTCACAATCATCTCACTATAATACTTAAAACCAGCGTTCGTCTGTTTCGCATGTTTTCGCACTCTATTCGGTATTACCGATATCCCTCGATCTAACCGTCCTTAGACGCTATCTGAATCGAGAACACACGAAATCCACTCTCCCTCTTCGGAACGCTTGGAGACAATCGTTCAGAACACACGAAATCTACTCTCCCTCTGGATCCCCAAACGTAGCGAGCGATCACTGGTATCGACAAGTCCGTTCGTATCCTCGATTCAATCCACAATAGCAGCCGGGTACCCGTCCTCAGTACTCGCTCGGCGTCTCTTTCGACTGGTCGTGCTGTGAGCCCCAGAATCGTTATCCGTCTTCTGGGTTTCTGGTAGTATACACGTAGCTTCGTTGGAATATGACTGACTACGACGACCTCTTCACCGAGACTGCACCCGATGACAGCCTCTTCACTGCAAAGGGCGTGCTTGACCCGCTCGCCGATCCTGAGGAAGTTCGCGCTCGAGAGTCCCAGGAACGCGAACTAGCCACGCACCTCAATGGGATCCACGACGAGTATCTGCCCCCGACAGTGTCGATCCACGGGCCGCCGGGAACCGGCAAAACGATCACGACGCGGCGTGTGTGTCGCGAATTCGCCGCACGAACCGAGTCAATTGCCGTCGAGTACGTCAACCTGAAGGAGTGTCGAACGCTGTTTAGCGCCGCCAACGAGATCTACTACGAGCTCTCCGGCGAGAAGAAAGGCGCCTATGCGGGGCTGGACGGCGTCTTCGAGGGGATCTGGAACGCACTCGAGGAGTACCCCGAGTGGACGGTCCTGTTGCTCGATGAGATCGATCATATCCAGCAGGATACGAACTACGATCCCAGCGATTTCTTCTACCGGCTCCTGCGCGGGGAGGGGAAACTCGCCCGCGGGATCAACCTCTCGGTCTGGCTGCTGAGCAACGAACTGCTGGAGGTCGATCTGCGACTGGATAGTCGCGTCGAGAGCACGATGAGCGACGAAACCGTCTTCTTCCCGCCGTACGGCGAGGAGGAACTGGTGGCGATTCTCGAGCCCCGCGTCGAGCGAGCGTTCCGTGACGGGGCAGTGCCTGAGGACGCGTTCGAGTACGGGATCCGGGAGGCGGCCCGCCGGTGGGGCGACGCACGGAAGGCGCTGACGCTCTTCCGGCAGGCCGGCGAAACCGCCAGCGAGCGAGGGCTCGATGAAGTGACGAAAGACTGTCTCGAGGTGAACCTCGAGACGACCGACCGGGACACGACGATGGAGACGCTACTTGACCTGCCGTTCAACCACTTCCTGGTGCTCACTGGGATTACTGGCTGGAAACGCGGCGGTGAGATCAGACAGCCCGTCACGACGGCGAAGGTACACGAGTTTCTCCATCAGGACGAATATCCCGAAGAGTTCTCTCTCAGTGAGCGCACGATCCGTACGCTCCTGACCGATCTCGAGACGATGGGACTTATCGAGACCTGGATCGAATCGAAAGGCCGTGAGGGACGGCAGAAACAGATCGAGACGACGTTCGAGCCACAGTGGGTTCAGGATGCGATGACAGATTATGCGACCGAGTCGACGTATCTCAAGGCGATTGTCGCTAACGAGGAATGAGCTATACGTTGACCTCGAGGTTGGCAAAACCATACTCGATCAGTCCGACTATCGGAAGTGATTGAGTGTGATCACGATTCCGTCCCCATCGAGACACTCGAGCGCACGACCGGTTCCGTAGTACCCTGGTTACGGACACCAGCACAGAGTTTGCAAAGAGAGGTACACACCTCGAATCCGATGGCAACAGGGGTGGCCTGCGCCTAAGCGAGAAACGACAGCTCACAACCGATTCAGTGGCTTCCCCGAAGCGCGCTCGAGCCGAACCGAAGACGAGGCCAGCAGGCTGACAAGCCTTGCCTGCTTGCGGAACCGCTGCCCACTCGAGGTTGCTACCCGCTGTGCGGCCGGTCAATAAATGAACCACGACCTATCCGGAGACAGAGCCCACCACTGAGTGGCACTATGTTCCGCTCAGCGGCCGGCGTTGTCGATCCAGTCCGTTCCCGTCGAGGGTGCGAGCTGTTCCAGTAACTGCTTCCGGAGGGCGACCCCGGTCTCCATCGATCGGGGTGGTCCATCGAGGACTGCGAGCGCGACTACATCTGCGGCCTCCAGATCGCCCTGCCGGACTCTGAGATCGAGTACGGCACTCCGGAAGATGACGAACAGCCGCATCGGCTCCACAATAAGATGATCGATCCCCAGCGACCCGAGCGCCGTCTGGAGATCGACCGGCGACGGCAGGTGGTAGGTCCGCGCTGGCGTCTCGTCGTGCATAACGGGTGGCTCAACCCCCGGGAAGAAGAATGTCAGGGCTCCCGCACCCAGTGACCGGGAGCCGGTCCTGGAGGGCGCAGCCATCGCTGACGCCGTGCTCAAGGCAGGGATCGCATCAGGCCCATAGGACCACTGTGGAGCCGCTTTCCCGGTGTGTGGATCGCTCCGGCGGCATCCGTCTGGGTACTCGCCGACAGAGGAGCTATAGTAGAATTTGGAAGTCTTTGCAGTACGAACTAACGTAGCCAGCTGCTGTACATCAATTCTCATCGGTCCGCCAATCGGTACGAGTAAAGATTTTTGCAGGTTACTATAGTGTATCGGAGCCTCCGCGAGCGAACCCCGTCGGGATCCCGGTGGAAGCCACAGCGCCCGGTTGGCCCCCTGCCTCCCTTCCCCCGACCTGTACTCGCCTTGCCTAGAAGGCCGCGGGGCGGGCACGAGCGGACCGAGCCCGTCCGGTCGCCGCGAGCGCACCCCACTGCCGCTGTGCCAGCTCGGCATGCTCGCCGCTTTCCCAGGAACCGGGCGCACGGAGCGCACCCCACAATCCCACCCCTTCGCTTCCCACGGGCTGAGGCCCTGGACACAGCCAGCACGGTCGTTCGGACCATCGAACACGACTCCCGGCTCGGCGCGTGGCTGGTGTCGGGTTCGGATGCAGCGAGTACCACCCCCGAAGGACTATACTGTGTGTGGGCGTAGCAGAGCGGTGCTCGTGAGCAACCGCACTCGCGCGCCCCAGCCGAACCCGAGGAACCCATGACAGTAATCGCCAGATTCGAGGTCATCCCCGTCCGTGACGGGAGCCTCTCGGACGACATCGCACAGGCCATCGACGCGCTCGAGGAGTTCGACATCTCGTACGAACTGACGGCGACGGACACGGTGATCGAAGCCGACGACGTCGGCGAGGTGTTCGACGCGATCCAGGCGGCCCACACCGCCGTCGAGAGCGACCGCATCATCACCTCGCTCGAGCTCGACGATTATCAGAACCGCGAGCAGGGGGCCGCCGACCGGGTCGAGTCGGTCGCCAGCGTCCTCGGCCGCGACCCCAAACGCGACCGGTGAGCAGCGACGACCCACTGGCCGGTTCGCGGTCCGAGGAGCACTGGCTCGCCCTCGGCAACGCTCAGCGAACGGAGCTTCGAAACCGCTTCTGCGAACTCGATTTCGTGGAGCAGCCGCTCAGCAGTGCCTGTGATCGGCGAATACACCATCACAGTCGGAGCGGTTTCGAGCGCAGCGTTGATCGATGCCAGATCAGCTTCACCCACTACAGTTCGAAATTCGCTGCTGTGATCACCGGCTCGAGCACACCGACAGGCGTGGGCACCGCTTCGAACGTGGCCCTAGGTGCTGTCTCACTGGCTAGGACCCGGAACTCTGTAGTTGTCGTATGTACTTTTTGGCAACGAAAGCTGTCCTCGTAACCCACACTCTCCCAACGCGGGCATCCTTCCCCTTTCGACGGGAGACTGTCAAGACAGGAACCCGATCACCCAACCTGGAACTCAGTACCGGATTTGAACTCAGTGAGCTCCTCGATGCGGGCCTCGAGTTCGTCGATTTCCTCGCGCAGGTCGCCGGCTTCGGGCTCGTCGCTGGCCGCCAGCTGATCCTTGAGGCCCTGTAGCCGTGTTTCTTTGTGCTCTTCGTCGACGTCGGCTTTTCGGACGTACTCCCGTTGGTCGATCTCGTAGACATCACTCGCGCTGAGTTCCGTGACCTCGAGGGCGTCGTCGACCTTGCTCGAGTCAACACTGGTGACGCGTTCACGCGGGATGCCCGCGTCTTCGAGGGTTGTCAGCACGTCGTCTGCGTCGCGCAACGATCTGTACTCGCGGCTCGTCCGTTGGACGGAGCCGAACTGCGCGTGAACCGGTTGGTCGTGATGCACCCGTTCGAGTAAGACGTCGGCAACGTCCTGGCGGAGGTCATCGGCATTGCGCTGGACGTCCGAGAGCAGCGTGTAGAGATTCACCAGTGTCGACGTCTCCTGGTCGCCCAGCGCTGTCACGTCGTGGCGTTCGAGGGCATCGGTGAGAAGTAACGCGTCGGCGTAGACGGCGAGGTCAGGCTCGGTACGCTCAGTCTCGGCGTCGCGCTCGGGTGCCCGGACGAGCTGGGAGGGGCCCGGCTCGTCGCTCTCACGAATGAGCCCCTCACGCTCATCGATTTCGAATCGGGGATGGAGGCTCAACACTGCCGGATAGGGATCGGCGTCGGGCGGCAACCGTTCGAGGTCGAACGCGTCGGCCGCGTCGCCGATGCGGCGCGCGAGCGTCTCGAACTGCGCGCGCTGGAGCGGCCGCTTCTCGCCATCGTCGGGAAACTCGATGACGATCCGCTGCTCCTGAACGTCTGTGATCCGAAACGGGTCGTTCGACAGCGGTGTCACCAGCGTCGCACCGGCTCCCAACGCTTCACACTCCTCGAGCAGGTTCCTCCAGGTTGCCTGGAACACCATGGCTGGAAGTATCGCAGGGCGCCGAGGAAAACCCTCCGCCCAATCGCTGGTGCAGCCCGATCACGAGAACCGGCTCGTGTCTCTCCGTCAGTGATGTCGATCGTGGCACCCCGCCCAGAGAACCCGCCGCGGGGTTGTGTTTGGAAGACGCTATGAGGGTCCGTCTCGTTCTCCCAACTACCTGTGCCAACGTTTGGTCGAACGGCGTCCGGAAAGTGGCACCTCGTCGGCCCTGATGGCTGCCGGTACGGGCGAGCATTTGCGGGCGAGACGGACACCTCCCCGGACGAAACCGTCACAGCCACCGATATCGTCGCGTACGAGCCGCCGGATGACGATCAGCCCAATCCGGTCTCCGTCTCCCTCGGAACGAGGGCCGCTCAGGGGAGTGACGAGCAACGACTCGTCTTCCCGACCGCCGTTCGCGAGAGCAGTGCTGAGCTGTGTGAGTCGTGCCGCTCACGTCTGCAGCGCCACCAAAAGCGGCGGGCTCGGCTCATTTCCGGGCTCAAGCAGGTGACGCCGCTCCGCGACGTCGACTGGGAGGAGAGCGAGCACGAGATTCGGCGGGCCTGTGACTGGTGTCGAGCCCACGAACGTACGACCTGGCAGAGTGAGCGACTCGGCTGCACAGTGTGTCCGGCCTGTGGACGGCTCTTCGAGACGCCACTTGGGGAGCCAACGGCCGAGAACACGCCAGACGTTGATCGTCTCCCGGAGACGCCGGCGGAGCCGATCACACCGATCGTGATCGGAACGACGCTCCCCGAGTACGACCCCACCGAGCTGGGTGGGAGCAACCGACCGCTGATCAAGTACCGTGCCAAGCACAAGTACGCGGAGATGGTGTTCGAGCTCGAGCGGACCGGCCATGGCTTCTCGGCCGAGGGGATCGCTGCGCTCGAGCGGATCCGTGCGAGCTATGCTGACCAGATCGCTGCCGACGACGCTCACCGGACAGACGTTACGCTCGAGGTCGCGATGACGCCACGGACGGTCACGCTCGATGGACTGCTCCCCGAGGACCGGGCGTCGGTGATCGACGAGTGTTGGGGCGTCGTGAGCGATCCAGCCAACTGGGTCCCGATCGGGTGGCCGGAGCAGGGACGGATCCACCGCCGGGCGGCCGACCCCTCGATTCCCGGGAATGAGCCCGTCACGGATGTATTTCCACGCCTTCAGACACAGTCGCCGGCGCAGGGAGTCGATACAGAGGCGCTGCAACAGGCGAGCGAGCCGGGTCGCTACGAGCGGGGCACACGATACTACGAACGCGGGGCCGTGACCGAGATCGAGCGTGTCGAGAATCTCGTGCAGGCGACAGTCCGGGGAAGCCGCACGTACGATGTCCAGGTGACGCTCTCAGAGGGACGGTATGCCGACGGCCGGTGTAGCTGTCCCGATGATGCTGTTCCCTGTAAGCATATCGTCGCAACCGTGTTGGCAAGCGGTGACGTAGATCCCGTCGGTGAGGAGCAATCACTGGACGCGCTCCTCGCGGCGGCGTCTGCCGAGGAGCTTCGAACGCTTCTTCGGGATTTCGCAGCCGACGTAACACTCCGCAAGCGAATTTACGAGGAACTCGGAGAGGAGTGAGTGCAGCCGACGGCTCGCCGATCACGCGGACCACCGGTGCTACTCTGCCGATCTTGGGATATTTCGACTCGCTGTTCCACAGCGTCGAAGACCCCACTAAGAGTGAGTGGAGCGACGGACCGCAACGTCGGCCATTCTCAGGAACGAGAGCCGGCGACTATTTAGTGGTGTATACGACGGTTTCCCCCACCGACGGCCTCGGTCTACCAGTACCGTATCAGTTGTCTGAAGGGGTCTCGATGCGTCTCGTCCGAACAGTCGAGGCCAGCATCCTGACTCACCAACAGGTTCGTGCCAACCTCGACCAGCGCAGATGGGCTGCATCGAAGCTCTGGAGCGAAGGTGGGGGAGGATGTTAAGAGGTGACGAGCTCGAAATCGGTTCCGCCACAGCACGGACACGAACTCCACCGTTTCGGACGAGCGTTACCTCTACTCTTTGCTTGAAGAACGAACCCGCAATCCTGGCACTCGCTAAAGGGGTACAATAGCAGCGACTATCTCATCGATTGGGTTTTACTGCTTTCCCTAGTAAATTTGGTATATGCAAATTGATTATTAATGCTCTTATCTATGTTGATGGTTTTCACTTTTAGGGTCGAGTCTCGAGGCACATAGTGGGTGTTCGCGAAGTGCTCTACTCAGTGGGTTCAATGGATGGTCTATTTGTCGCGGCTGTCTTCTCGAGGGTATCGAACGGAAGATGGCCCAGATCGCGCGGCGTTTGAGGAGCATCCCATCAATCACGGTGCTGCTTGCGTCGTCGATAGACTACTTGTGATCGACCAGCGGGACGTCGCTCGCCTCGAGGACTCGACCGACGGCGGTTCCCGAATCGAGATCGAGCTCCCAGCTGATCATGTCGGGACATTACGCCGAACGGGTGGCTCCGTCATCGGGGCGCAGCGCCGTTTACCTATAGTAACAACTGAAACTGTTTGCACACCGGTCGCACAGTAGTCGTGCGATCGGGTGCGCACTGACTTTCATTGGCTACTATAAAAATCAGGCGCTAATGCCCTGTCCTCAAGGAGCAACGCAGGGAGCAAAGCGACCGAGTAGCGTTAACGAGAGCTTCGCTCTCGTTCGCACATCAGAACGCTTCGCGTTCTGAGGACGCAGTAGGGCGGGGATACAGCGCCGTCATCGTCTCACATACACTCTGCAACGACCGGCCCACAGGCCCACCGAAGCGTTTATGAGTCCCGACAATGTATCTACATTGTACATGGAACAGTTCACAATCAACGGCCACGAAGTTGTAGACGGCAACGTGAAACCCACCGGCAACGGCGCTCACGTCTACGTCCCGAAGCGATGGCGTGGCGCAGACGTGAAAATCATCCGCACATCCGACCCTAACGACGAATAGATGAACTACAACTACAGGTATTGGCTGAACCCATCCGACGACATCCGCGAGCAATTAGCGTGGACTGTCAATACCTGTAGGCAGGTCTACAACCATTTCCTCCACCGATTCAACCGCCACGGCGGCACCTCAGCGTACTCCGAGCAGGAGCGTCTGCCGGACCTGAAAGACTGGTGGACTGACCTGCGAGACGTTCACTCGAAGGTGTTGCAGAAAGTCGTCCAGCGGTTGTACGACAACCTCTCCACGCTCAGAGGCCGGAAGCAGAACGGCTACAGCGTCGGGGAGTTGAAGTGGAAAGCACCGGGTGAGTACCAATCGTTCACCTATAGTCAGTCCGGCTTCAAACTCAAAAACACGAGTGGTCGGACCCGGCTGTGGCTCTCGAAGATTGGAGACATTCCCATCACGTTCCACCGCGACCTGCCCGACGACGCCACCATCAAGACTGTCACGGTCAAACGCGAACCCACCGGCAAGTGGTACGCCATCTTTGGCGTCGAAATCCCTGACGACCCACCCGAGAAGCCCGACGAAGTAACTGATGCAGTCGGCATCGACGTGGGAATCCTGAAATACGTCCACGACAGCGACGGGACCGCCGTCGAGTCGCCAGACCTTTCCGACGAACGCGAGCGGTTGGAACGCGCTCAACGCAACCTCTCGCAGAAGGAATACGGCTCGAACAACTGGGAGGAACAACGCAAGACGGTCGCTCGACGCCACGCCGACCTGAAGCGCAAGCGTCGAGATTTCCTCCACAAGTTGTCGAACTACTACGCCACCGAGTACGACTTGGTAGCCGTCGAGGACTTGGACGCGAAGGGACTGGTCGAACTACCGGGCAACTCTCGGAACCGAGCCGGGGCCTCGTGGGGGGCGTTCTTGCGAATGCTCGAATACAAGTGCGAGCGAGAAGGAACGCACTTCGTCGCCGTGGACCCCCAAGGCACGACCAAAGAGTGCGCGTCATGTGGCGTCGAGACGGACAAACCGTTGTGGGTACGCGAGCATTCGTGTCCGTCGTGTGGGTTCGAGGCGGACAGAGACTCGAATGCGTCGTGGAACATCCTTTCTCGCGGTCTCGAACAAGTAGGGATGGGCTGTCCCGAATCAACGCCTGTGGAGACTGCGCTCCCTACGGACACCGATTCGGTGTCTGCAAAGCGCGTCGTGGAAACAGGAAACCCCACCCTCAAGGAGCGAACCGCGTTAGCGGTGAGCGAGTAGGGTGGGGAGGAAGTCACGATGCGCAGTGTATTGGCAGCATGCGGGTAGACCGATCGAATGTATTCTCCTGGGAGACAGTACTCAGTGACGAGATACCCGTCCATTTCGGCAACTCGCTCCTGCAGCCGTTGGGACGACACGCTGGTCCCATCTGTTTCGTATCCATCGTCTACTGACGAAAGGATGTGAACGCCTTCCCCTGCTGCACCGGTTCGGGATTTCACGACAAGAGAGCCCTGGTCGTCCAGCAAGGATCGAAGGGCAGTCCCTTGTTCAACTACGGTTCCCTGAGAAAGTGTGCCGAATTGCTCCGGCAGGAGCTCACTATAGCCTCGTTCTCGAAGCACGTCACGAAACGCCTGTTTGTCGTCTGCAAGGTCGGCGGCAGAACCGCTGATCGAACTCGCAAACTCTTCGTCAAGATCAGTAACGTAGGAGGACGGACGCTTGGACTCGAGATCATACAACTGCCCAGACTTCGGTGTCAGTGGCTGTGTTGAATCGCCATAGGGCGGTGGAATTCACTGTTTCACGGCACGCTTGATGTTATAGACGACACACATCAGAGCGATTTCTCGAAACTCACGAAACCAGGACCGCGCTCGCACGGCGAAGCCGAGCGAGCGCTTGACAGCCGAGTTGACGGTTTCAGTCATAGAGCGCTGATTGTAGCATTGTTCGTTGATTCGTATGTGTTTAGCCCGAGCTGATTTCGGTACTGTCTCGTAGGAAGCGTTCAACGGACGCGATATGAACAGGCAGCAGACATCGGATACGNGTATGTGTTTAGCCCGAGCTGATTTCGGTACTGTCTCGTAGGAAGCGTTCAACGGACGCGATATGAACAGGCAGCAGACATCGGATACGACTCTCAGGGATGGGCTCCGCTGCGGAGCCCATCCCGTTGCCTCTGCTGTCATAACTAGTTGGTGGAGTCTGTGAACGCAGACGATTTCACCAAAGAAGAGCTATTTTCTCGGTTGCTTCAGCTTGAGCAGCGGGTCGAAGAACTTGAGCAAGAAAACAAGCGGAAGGACAAGAAGATCGATCAGTTGCAAGAGCAACTTGACCAGAAGGACGAGCGGATAGAAGAACTCGAAACACGTCTTCGCAAATACGAAAATCCGCATACACCGCCCAGTAAGCGACGGTCGGGGACTGACGAGTCCCCGACCTCGCAGGACGACGAAGACGAGAATGTTCGAACCGACGGCGGCACTCCCGGACGGAAGGACGGTCATGATCCAGAGTGGCGTGTAACAGCTGATCCCGACAAAGAGATCGAAGTCTCCCGTGACTGTTGTCCCGAGTGTGGCGAACACTTCGACGAGTCGGTGGGCGTCAGCCCCCGACTCGTCGAGGAGGTTCCTGATCCGCAGCCTCCTGAAGTCACCCAGTACAACCGCCACTGCTACCAGTGCGACTCTTGTGGAACAGAAACCGTTGCTACACACCCCGACTGCCCCGATGAGGGGCAGTTCGGGGTGAACGTCATCTCCCAAGCNCACGCGACCGAGCGCGCTGCGCGCGCCGGTCGCTGCGAATACGAACAGATTCGAAGACAGATTCAGCAAGCAGAGATCGTTCACGTCGATGAAACTGGTATCAAACGCGAGGGTGAGCAAGCGTGGATCTGGACGTTTCGGACGAGAAAGCACACGCTGTACGCCGTAAGAGAGAGTCGTGGGAGTGATGTCCCCGCGGAAGTCCTCGGCGAGGACTTCGCGGGAACAGTCATCTGCGATGGGTGGACGGCGTATCCAGCGTTCAGCAGTAATCTTCAGCGGTGCTGGGCACATCTTCTCCGGGAAGCCGAGGACGTTGCTAGTGACCACGAGGAGGCAGAGCCGGTTCACCGGTATCTCAAACAGATGTTCGTCGGTCTCCAGTCGTGGCTGGAGACCGACCCGAGTCCTCGTGAGAGAGCACAGATGCACCGATCATGCCAGAACGGGCTTAGATCGCTCGTTGAGCGGTCAGTAACCGACGAGGCAGTGGCAACACTACTCGGGAAGATCGAAGGAGGGATCGACCACTGGCTCACCTTCGTCGGTGAGCCAGCGGTCTCCCCGACGAACAACGCAGCTGAGAACGCACTTCGTGAACCAGTCGTTCTCCGGAAAATCATCGGGACACTCCGGAACGATCGAGGTATGTTCGTTCACGAGACGATCTTGTCCCTGCTGGCGACATGGCGCCAGCAGGGACGCAATCCCTACGAAGAACTTCGCCGAGTCGTCAGCAACAATGAGATGATCTCACGGGCTCACGCTGTGCCGGCTGTCGAGACTTCGGGGTAAACTCATACNGAAGAACTTCGCCGAGTCGTCAGCAACAATGAGATGATCTCACGGGCTCACGCTGTGCCGGCTGTCGAGACTTCGGGGTAAACTCATACGTTGATTCTGGCGTTGTGTGCGTAGTCGTAAGGCGCGAAGATACGATGCTTGATCAGCGGTCTGATGTTGATATCACGCAACGCTTCACGGAGTGACTGCTTGTCATAGCCTTTATCCGCGGCAAGAGACCGCAGATCGCCCGCGTTTCGGCGGGCGATCTGCTCGGCAAGGTCTGCATCGCTTCCTTCACGGTTCGTCGAACAGTGAACGTCAAGGATGGCTTGAGACTCTGTATCAACGAGTTTCGTGACTTTGAGCTTCTGCACGCTGTAGCTGATTCGCTGGCAGTAGTGACGGCTCGCGGCAGATCGTTCGTAGAACGTGGCGTCGATCGCGCCNACTTTGAGCTTCTGCACGCTGTAGCTGATTCGCTGGCAGTAGTGACGGCTCGCGGCAGATCGTTCGTAGAACGTGGCGTCGATCGCGCCATGCTTCGAGGGATCGTGCAGCTGCGCCGACTGGCGCAGCAGCACTCGACAGATGCTCATGCTGAT
Organism: Natronococcus jeotgali DSM 18795; assembly: GCF_000337695.1. GTDB lineage: Archaea > Halobacteriota > Halobacteria > Halobacteriales > Natrialbaceae > Natronococcus > Natronococcus jeotgali. The sequence continues at coordinate 21,952 of NZ_AOIA01000127.1, read as the reverse complement.
TTGGTCGAACGCTTTACACAACGTAGATGGAGAGGGGAGATCGGCCGCTCTGAGGCCGATCTCCCCGGTTATTTGTGGCATCTCCTTGAGCAGGTCAATCGTCATCCGGTAGGACGTGTCAAGGTAAATCCGCAGACAGTGCAGGGAAACGAGCGCATAGTCGGCGAATCCGCCGCCACCTTCCGGGGCGGCGGATTCGCCTCCATCACCAGTAACGGTTTGAGCAACCGGGACAACTTCGCTAATGAAGCGGGAGATTTGCGTCATGGATACTCGCAGTCTCCCGCTTCAACTCCTTTGACTTAGCGACCTACCCCAACGCCGTCTAGTGATTCAACAGAGCCCTCGAGGTAGGCGTCGCTCGAGCACAGTATGTCGAGTACATCAGTATCAGGTGCGCAATAATTAGAATATCATATTATATTTTGAGGTTTATATCTGTATTCGGTGAATTAACAATAGATGAGCTGAAAGACTACGAGAAGATGAAACACGAAGGTCAGAATGACTACCTTAGTGAACTATATGACTGACGAGGAGCAGCAAGTCTGGACTGCCTCGTGTCGGTCAGGCGGGAAGACACAGCTTCATACTTCACCCAACTGTTCGGCACTGCAGAGGGCGAATGAGGTGTATGGCCCAAAGCCCCAGTCTGTATATTCTAGCGACAGCGAACTCTGCTCTCTTTGCACAGGAGAACGCAAAAGTCGGGGTGGGTGGAAAGAGATCCATCGGAAATTAGCGAATCCGGAGTTCGGCCCAGAAGACATTGGATTAGACTGATATCCGTCCACAGCGATAGTCGTCGGCTTTTGTGCTGTATCTCTACTTCTCTACCGCTGGATTGAACAGGAGAGTTCTAGGAGAGGACTCTCCTGACTGTCCATGATTACGATATCGGTGCGGTTCGTGAGGGGACGGTGGTCCGCTCCACGATTGAGTTCGGACAGCCGCACCGACACCTCACTGGTCTCTACTCAATATATAATGGTCTTTCGGAATAGATCGATCCACTCCTCCGTCGTTTCATCTCTTAGCAATCCACGTTCTCGAGGAAGAAGTATCTCCACATAAATGAGTGAAGGACTCGCACCACGATCCCGGTTCCCTGCTGGGGTGAACTGATCGGTGGCACCAGGGCTCCCACTGATTGACACCGTCGGGGGTCTAGATGCCAACCGACCAGTTACGACAGGCAATCAGTTCCGTTCTCTCGACAGCCACACTGTCGGTGATCGGTATTGCAGAATCTACGTACAACTATATTTCCCACTATCCAGTATACCCTGGCTGTATTTCGAACCGGGTGAAATCGAGCAGCGAAATCGCACAGTGCGAGCAGCCCATCAGCTCGAGTTGCCAGCAGTAGTGCACCCATGGCACTGATTGCGATCCTTGAACCCCGCCTCGAGCGCGCCTTCCGTGCGGGGGCGGTGCCCGATGACGTCCGCATATACGGCGTCCGCAAGGCGGCCCAGCGCTGGAGTGACGCCCGGCAGGCGCTGACGCTGTTTCGCCAGGCCGGCGAGCCCGCGGGCGGACTGTTGGTCTCGGAGCGGTGCCAAGAACTCATCCGAGAGTTCTACGGCTATAAGGAAGACCACGTCGGCGGGCCGACTGCCGTCGACCATTGCCTAGACGCGCTTCGCTACGCCGTGATGGGCACGATAGCATACCGCCGTGGGTACACACCGGGTGTGATCGCCCGATCGCCCGGGGTGAGTGGCGTGGTATCCGTCTCACCACGGTAAACCGCGAGTGTGAGCCGGTCGCCGGCGCGGTGCTGGCAGCCGCCCGGCGGGTTCGCGAGCTGAACCGTTCATGCAACAGCGCCCACGTGCTTTGGGAGGTGCCTTTTTTCTGCTCCCTCCCGAGGACAGGTATGGAAACCCACGAGGTGTTCGCCCTTCTCGCCGACACCGATCGCCAGCACGTCCTGACGGAACTGCTCGAGAACGATGGCCGTGCCACGGTGGGTATCCTAGCCGACCAGCTCGCCGCCCGGCGGCGAAATCGTGCCGCCGAGTTCGACCGGGAGCGCGCCGAACTGCGGCTGGTCCACGATCACCTCCCGCGGCTGGCCGACCACGGCGTGATCGAGTACGACCGCGAACGCGGGGTAGTGGTTCTCGAGGACGCCGCCGACCTCGAGCCGTATCTGACCGACCCGACGCGCAGGCAGACGATCCCGCTCGATCCGTAGACGGCGCCTGCGGCGCGGCGCTCGCGGTGTGTGAGGGCTCGAGGCGGTGACCAGCTCGGGCACCAGCGGGACCTCGGCGGTCGAGCGACCGTGCCGCGGGTCCCGAACCGGTACGTTCCGTGGGTGACTCCCACACAGACACACGTAGTTCCGTCGAACATGAGCACGTACGACGACTGCTTCGGCGAGACGACGCCCGAGGTCTGTTCATTTTCTTTATTTGCAGTGAGAAGGGGATAAGGTACAGCAGGAAGACACGCTTGAGTCCACGGATTCAAGGTCTCTCTCTGCGAGTCACCACATATGTCCGATGATTCAGAAACGTCACCGTCGTTTCTTACATCGCTCCCGAGCCAACCTATTACAGACGACATTGTGAAGCAGATTGGCGAAAGTGATACTTCGAAGATTCGCGGAGCCATGGGTTTTCCAGGATCGACACCCAGCGAAATCGAAGCGTTCTTACTGGAGATGGAAGCGAGGACGTACGTGATTGTCTTTAATCGAAGCGCGGAACAATGGCAGGTCTACAAGTCCTTCGAAACGGAGGGGATGAGCCATCAAGAGATCGTCGATCATGCGAGCGAACTCGCCAACGAGTGGCTCGCGCAAAGTCTCTCAGATCGCATCGCGGCCGCAGAAAAGACTGAACCGGACACATGATCCTGCGCTACTACGCCGATGCGGATGTCCGAGAGTGGCACGATCACACGCTCCGGCTCTTGGGAACACTTCACGACGTGCACGGCATCGCAGTCGAGATCGACCGAATCGACGAACAACACGGACCTCTCACAGAGTTCCCCGGCGAAGTACGGTCCCTGACGCCCGCGGAAGTCTACGAGCGTGACCTCAAACGCAACCAGAACCTGAACCAAACCATCGACCAGACTCCTTCAGAGGCGTTTAAACGCTACGGAAAACTTGACGTCGCTGGGAACATCGCGGTCGTTGATGACGAGGGAACTGTCCAGTGGGCCTCGACGCTTCCGGGCTACGCAGACGGTTATAGGCCGGGTGCCGCGTCACGGACCGCGATGGACTTCTTGGAGGACATCGCCACCTCGCCGAGCAACCGTCTCTGTGTCGACTGCCTCTCGCTGCTGGACGGCGACGAAAATTTCTGTCCGAACTGTGGTTGTGAACTTCCGTAGCGCAGTACACTGGCGGATCGACAACACGACCTTGCCAGTATTCATCCTCGGTTTCGGTGAGCCTCCGACAACGAACACACCGGGTAGCCACCTCGATACCGACTCGGTTGGTGGGTTCGAGATGCCGACATCCCGGAACGTCTTACTCTCAGGCACCCTACTGTGGATCATGGTGCCATCAGACAAGGACGAAGAACGGGAGGAACGTATCGAGATGGACATCATCGTCGATACCTACAGTCTAGAAGAGCAAGCGATGGGCTGGTGTGCCTATCTGGATGACACGATGGACTTCCCCTTTGAAGCGCGATGTGCCATGGAACGCGAGGAGTCGCCCCTGGAGAAGGGTGAAACGGTACGGGTAGTCGGTATGTCTCCGACAGAGCCGACGCTCAGTCAGATGTTCGTGACGGTGGAGTGGATGGATCGGGAACTCGGCGTACCACTGCGTCAACTGGAGTCCGTTGAAGCCAGTGGTGAGACCAAGCAAGCGATCGCAGATTGGCACTATTGGTTGGATCAGTAAAGCCGCTTGACTGCGGTGACCCGAATTGTCGTACAGGGTCCAGAGGCGGTAATTCAGATATGCTCTGACGTGGACCGATTCACTCAGCAGAGGTAGCTCTATGAGAACCCCGCTGAAATCCCTGGAGCGTGAAGTGCCTCGGGGCTCTAGAATTAATTGCTATCGTTGTCACGTGGGTCGCTAACAAGTTCGTACAGTCCGGTATCGTATAGATTTCGTACGTGGCCGTGCTCCTCGAGACGTTGAAGGCGCTGTCCGAGATACGTGCTTGTTACATCTCTCCGACCCTCATCGTTCATTCGGTCACGTGCGTACACTGGTGTTACACGCCCCTCAAGTAGATACTCCAACAGATCTCGATCAACATCGCGTAGATCACTATCAGAGAGAGCCATACTGCTTGATTCGCACACTTGCATTACATACTTATCGCTATCTGATCTTCGGTTGAGCGTTTCCTGGATCTAAAACAAGCTCCCGAATCAAGTTTGAGAAGCAAACTATATATTGCTGGGTGTCGTAGTAGAGACTGAAGAAGCGCAGGACTCCTGAGTCAAATCAGGTGGTGTCCTAGCACCACCTGCGCTTCTCGAGGTACGAGAAGCATGCCAACTACGAACGCAACCGTTGAAAAGCGTACTGCTGACGAACTGTGCAAACACGACTGGTGTAATGGGCCGGCCGGGGACCAGTTGCCCTGCTTCGCGTGTTTCAGCGTCCGCAGCACAGAGGAGGAAGATGGTCGCTGACAATTGCCGGTGGTATCGTGCCGAACATCACGAGGAGCCAACCGTCACAGCAACGCCGACACAGATCCTTCACGGCCACCCGGTCGGATCCAGACCCGACACGGCCGTCTGCATCGGCTGTGGATCACCTCTCCACGAGACCGACATCGTATTCGCGTACGCGTATCGCTGTGCCGACGCCACACAGTGGGACGTTCCGCGGCTATATTGTTGGGGCTGTGCGCCTGGCCGGATTCGATCGCCAACACTCGGGGCGACCGAAGTGCTGGTCGGCGGCCGTCTCGGTACGATCGCACTGCCTACGCCACGCAGGCCACAACTGTGTCTGACCGAACTCGCGTTGTGGGTACACAGCCCGCCGACGGATGGATGCTCTCCATGAGCAGGCACCAGTATAGTGGCTTGAAAGTCGCCTGCTAACGCGTGGTACAACCAAGACAGTCATAATTGGGGGGCAACCGCTGACGGCCCACGCGAAAGCGTACTTGAGGCCCAAGGAAACGTGCAACCTTGAACTCCCCTTCGGAGAATCCCCTGATCTTAGTCATGGTAGGATGTCAAGAGCTATCCGTCGTGCGTATCATTCCTCGTTCCCACATCCATTTCGAGATGAACATCGTACCGAAGACGGCGACGATGATCACCACGTAAATCGGGTCACCGGGTAGGAGCGCGAAGTATCCGAATTCGTACAGCAGATTCGACACGAAAGCCAGAGCGAGGGCGATAGCTGCGACTTTGGGGAAGTCCCGTCCGAACTGTGCAAAAATCGCCCCGAATATCGCCGGGACGAGATAACTTTCGAGAGCGTTTTGCCACAGCCCCGGGAGCGCCTGAAACACGGAGACGAGACCGATAACGCCGACAGTGAGGATCGAGATATTCACGAATATCGATCCAGCGATACCTAGCGTGGAGATGATGTCTCCCTCCGGCGTGCCGATCTCGACATCAGCAGCCTCCTGCGCTGCCGCAGAACTCGGCAGCCGGAGATTCGAGATGTTCCCCGACAGAAACGCCATATACGTTCCCGAGACGCCAAGTACTGGATAGTCGGTAGTTCCCATCGAATCAGAAGTTAGTCAGGACTGATAAGGTTAGATTCTCAGGAAGCGTCTGGATGGGTGTATGAAGTTCCTCTACCATCCAGACACTGTTCTTACGGCCTCTGACCTTGAAACCTTAGCGCTTGATCTCCTCTCTGAGATCCCGATCCCCGGAGTCGAAGGCTGCGGCTTCGACTCCGGGATCATCCGACAGACGCTCCTCCAGGCTGCTGTCGATCAGAAGTCGATCAAGGCTGTCACTGACACCACTCGTAAAGCATACTCCGATGACTATACGCTTGCCCAGCTTCACACCGTTCCAGCTGCCGAACTCGAAGCTACTGCCAACCGTCTTCTCTGCCAGCAGGCGGCGATGATCCTCGGCACCGGGCCGAGGATCATCTGCCTCGACTTCGTCGATATCCATTATCACGGCTGCCCACACGCCGATGATGGAGAACTCTGTCACACGAAGCCTCGCGATGGCACCTCCCAGTGCCATCGCTACCTTGCTGGATTCGTCCTCTGTCAGGCCAAACCTCTCGTCGTCGCAGTCACACCCGTTCGAAGTGACGAACCAAAGAGCGACGCAGTCGAGCGATTGCTCGACCACGTCGCGGCTCTTCCGTTTGAAGTCGCTGGCCTCCTCGCCGACCGTGGATTCTACGACGGTGCGTCGATCAAGCGACTGGATGCTGCAGCAGCAGTCGCTCTCCCAATCATCCGCCGTGGAAAGCAGATGGCCGAAAAACTGGACACGACAGTTTCCTACTGGACGGAGTACGTGATGTACGAGGGAAGCGAGCGGGAACTGCGCTTCCCGCTCGCGGTCTGTGTCTCTTACCAGCAGGGCAACCGAGGCAAACACGGCTTGCTCGTCCGAGCGTACGTGGCGTGCGATCTGGCCGATCGCACGCCGAAGGAGGTCGAAGCTCTCTACCAGAAACGCTCAGCCATTGAGACCGCGTTCAGGACAATGCGCGAAGCGCGTGCGCGGACAAGTACAACTGATCCAGTCGTTCGGTTGTTGTTCGTTCTCGTGAGTTTCTTGGTGCGGAACCTCTGGCTCATCGTTCGCTGGGGTGTGCTCGCCACGCCGCGGCGCGGCGGGCGAGCACTGCCTGTTTGGTTTCGTTTTGAAGTCTTCCGTGAGTGGCTCGACCACGCTCTTGACGACACGTTGTGTCGGAAGTGGGAAGCACCGACCAATGGTGTCGGCATCCCAGCAACCTACGGCCAGCTGGACGCGGGCTGAATCCGCCCGCGTCCAGCGCTAGTCCTGGAAAGAGCGACTGCTGTAGATCCTCTTTCAGGAGACGGCGCTCTCACAGTTGTGAGACCGCCGTCTTTGTTCGAATCGATGAATTCGGTGCTCTGATCTTGTTCGCTTTGCTCCAGAAATCGAGTCAGCAATCAGCAACGATGGGAACTACCGATAGTAGGAGATCGGTTCGACGAGCCAAAACGCACCCCACGCACCGATCACGGACACGAAACCACCCAGAATGGCGCCCGTCGGCGGCAGGATTCCGTACACGCTAAGTAGGACCAAGGCCGGTCCGAACGAGAGCGCAACAGCGAGCAGGTTCGCTCTCCGTCCCCACTTGTGTATATACGGAATGAACTCCTCTTCGTAGACCTCCTCCTTTTCACGACCCTTAGACCGTTGTTGCGTCTGTTTTCCAGCCATATTACCACAGCCCTCCGAGCGTCACTTCGGTGACGACTCCCGCGAACAATCCGACGATCATTGCCGTTCCGAGAGCCCACTCTCTGATCCACTGAATGTCTCTGTTGTCCGCGATTTGGAGCAGTGCGAGCATCATGAGTCCGCCGACAGCAACGGAGGCCGTAAACGGGCTGCCGGACATCACCTCTCCGGTAGCGAGATACCCAAATGCGCCAAGCATGGCTGCAGCACTGATGACCGGGAGCAGTGCCTCTCTTCCGCTCCCGATCCGTTGTCTGACCGTTTCCATATGCGGAGTGAACAACCCGGAGATGACGAGCCAGCCAACCGCTCCGAAGGTCATCACCCAAACTGCGTTCGCGTACGCGACCTCCGTAAGCCCCTCGTCACCGAGAGAGTACCCTAACTGTTGTGTCCCAAGTTCGGCCGCCGAAAGTTCGAACATCACGGACCCGATCGCGGAGAGTCGCATCCACGCGATCGCGCCCCCGACCGTCGCGACCAGCGCCATCATCCCGATGAGGATTGCGACCGCCGGTCCGACAGCCGAGATCATGCCGGCCCTCATTCCCGTTTTGAGCTGGTCCTCAGACATTCCCATCCGTTTTCCCGATCTGTAGGCGCGTCGCATGAAGAGACCCGCCTGGGCGATTACTAACAGGACGACAAGACCTGCAGCAGCCCACATATATGCGCTGTTTGCAACGTCCATATAGAGGGGGTTTCTCAGAAGTCCCATATGTTGTATCATATCACCCGAAATCCACCCTGCAAACGACTTTATTCTTTGGATTGTGGAGGGGAGAACTGGACTTTGAACTCGTCGCTCAGAGTACTATGAAGACGGACGTCCGCCCCGATTCTTCTCCATTCTCCAACGCGAGCGTCCATTCATAGTTTTAAGACACAGCAGCAGATAACTGCGTGTCATGGTATCAGCTGTTCGGACACCGGATAACGAGTATCTCGTGGAGCTGCGGCGTGAGTTTCACCGATATCCCGAACCCGCATGGCGCGAGTTCCGAACTACCGCACGGATCGTCGACGAGCTTGAGCGACTGGATGTCGACGAGATACACGTCGGTCCCGACGCTATCGATCCTACCGAGCGCTTAGGTGTTCCCGACGAACCGGAACTCTCGCGGTGGTTCGAGCGAGCGGAATCGACGACGGATCGATCCGACGTCCTCGAGCGAATCCGGGGCGGGAATACGGGAGTCGTCGCAGTTGTCGAGCGCGGTACCGGGCCGACCGTCGGGCTTCGGGTCGATATCGACGCGCTTCCGATCGAGGAGGCGACCGCCGACGGTCATCTGCCCGCCGTCGAGGGGTTCCGGTCAGAAAACGACGGCACGATGCACGCCTGCGGGCACGATTCTCACATCACGTTCGGGCTGGGAACGCTCAAGACCGTTCTCGAGAGCGATTTCGAGGGAACGTTCAAGGTCTTTTTCCAGCCCGCCGAGGAGGTTCTGGGTGGCGGGAAGCCGATAGCTGCCGGTCCGCACGTCGAGGACGTCGAGTATCTACTCGGGGTCCACGTCGGTCTCGGTCACCCGACGGGTGAAGTAGTGGCGGGTATCGACGACGCACTCGCGCTGAGCAAGTTCCACGTCGAGTTCCAGGGCGAATCCGCACACGCCGGATTAGCGCCCAATCGGGGACGAAACGCGGTCCAGGCTCTCATAACCGCCGGCGGAAACCTGTACGGGATCCCCCGGCACGGAGGTGGCAACACGCGCGTGAACCTCGGCAACCTCCGCTCTGAAAACGCTTCGAACGTTATCGCGGATCGGGCTTCGGTCGACGTCGAAGTTCGCGGCGAAACCACCGAACTGATGCAATACATGCGCGACACGTCCGTTCGAATTCTCGACTCCGCCGCCGAAATGCACGACTGTACCGTCGAGACGTCGCTCGAAGGACACGCGCCGAGAGCGGACAGCGACGAGGGCGTCGTCGATCTCGTTGCGCGAATCACCGCGGATCGAAGCGACGTCTCCTCAACCGTTCGGCGCGACGCGTTAGGGGCCAGCGAGGACTTCACGCATCTCTTACAGGCTGTCAAATCGAACGGCGGCACGGGGGCGTTCGTCGGCATCGGAACCGATCATCCCGGCGGCCACCACACGCCGACGTTCGACGTCGACGAGGACAGCCTCTCGATTGGCGTTGCCGTCCTCTCGAACACCGTGCTCGAACTGCTGGCCTCGGGAGTCACACGTCGTCGGTAGCCAGTTTGAGCGCCGCTCTTGCCAGCGTGTTCGCCGCGCTGTAGCAGTCCTCCCAGCTGGTGTACTCCGCTTCGGTATGGCTCTTGCCGTCCTCGCTGACCGCGAAGACCATTCCCGCATCGCACACCTCGTCGGCGTGAGTCGCGTCGTGAACGCCCCCGCTGAACACCTCCATAGAATCGTAGTGTAGTTCGTCGGCCGCCCGCCGCACGGCGTCGACACACCGGTCGTCGAAGTAAACCGGATCCGCACTGGCGCGGTCTTCGTGCTCGAATGTTACGCCCTCGCGTTCGGCGGCAGCCTCGGCCTCCCGTAGAACGCGCTTTTCGGCCTCCCGAATCGTCTCGGCGTTCGCATCGCGAAAGCCGTACGTAACCGAGACCTCACCCGGAATTACGTTGATCGAGTCCGGCTGTACATGGACGGATCCAACAGTACCGACCGTTCGCTCACCGAGCGTGCTCGGAATCCGTCTGACCTGCGTAACGACGTCGGCCGCCGCAACCATCGCATCGCTGCGGTGGTGCATCGGCGTCGCCCCCGAGTGGTTCGCCTCCCCGTAGAACGTGATCTCCCCCCAGGTCAGGCCGACGATGCCCGTGACGATGCCGACGTCTTTCTCGTTGCTTTCGAGATACGGCCCCTGTTCGATGTGCAGTTCTAGGTACGAATCGTAGTCGGTGGCCGGCTCCGCTGGGTGATCTCCCTTGTAGCCGATCCGTTCGAGCGCTTCCTCGACGGTAACGCCGTCCTCGTCGGTCACCGCGTATTGCTCCGCTACATCGAGCGTTCCGGCCCAGACGCCACTTCCCTGTAGCGTCGGTTGGAACCGCGATCCCTCCTCGTTCGTCCAATTGACGATCTCGACGGGACGCTCGGTTTCGATTCCGCGGTCGTTGAGTTCGCGAACGAACTCTAGAGCGGCGACCGTTCCCAGCGCACCGTCGTAGATGCCACCGTAGGGCTGGGAATCGAGATGCGAGCCGACTAGCACCGGCTCGAGATCTCGTGTTCCCTCCCGGCGGCCGAACATATTTCCAAACTCGTCGATTCGAACGTCCAACCCCGCTCGCTCCATCCGTTCGTGAAACCAATCTCTTACCTCCTTGTCCTCGTCGGACAGCGCCAAGCGGTGCAGGCCGCCGTTTTCCGTCCCACCGATTTCCGCCTGTGTCTGCATCGTTTCGACGAACCGGTCCTCGGTCAGCGTGAATTCCATACTCTTTGGTCTCATTCTCGGACATTAAATTGGGAGGGCGATAACTGTCCGTTCGATCGGCGCTCTCTCGCGGTCCCGAGCGAGAGCGTTCGAGCGGGACGAACGCTCGTGGACGTCAGGGTACTCGAGAGACGTGGAACTAGAGAGTTCCAATGAGTTCGAGTCATCGATCCGTCCTCGACGCTCTCGAGTCGTCGATTGGCTCCGGTGACAGCTGGTGTCCTCGGGGGACGGTGTGGGGCGCGTCTCGAGCAATGACCGACGACGACCGATCGAGGACGGCCCGACGGCTACTCGTCCCTGCGTACGAGGTAGACGTGTCGCGATGGTGATGCGGTGGGAGCGTGTGAGTACTCGCTCGAGCGCCCTCGCTGGGGTGGGGACTATCTCTCGCCGTGGACGTCGGCTGTCTCCGGTGTGCTGTCGGCCGTCGTTCCAGGGATGTCCGCGTCCGTCGGGAGGACGAGCCGCCGTTCAGTGTAGGAGAGCCCGTTCTTGCGCTGGGACTTCCTGTGGACCGCGAGGCGGTGCTTCGAGAGCTCGAGGACGGCATCGATCGTCCGCGAGACCAGCTTCTTGGCGTAGGCGTCGCTGATGCCGTCCTCCTGGCGACGGATCCAGTGTTTCAGGTCGCCGGCGTTGATGTATGCTTGGATGTTCTTGCAACCCGTCTCCCAGGGATCGTCGCCGACCGTCGAGTCGGTGCGAGCCTTCCAGAGCTTTGCGGCGAGTCTCGTTGGAAGGGCGTTGGTGGTCGATCGACGCATATCCTCGTCGAGTCTGGCAAGCTGTTGGATCGGGAGCAGGTCGCCGTGGGCGAGTGTCGCCTCGGTGCGATCGAGCGGGTCCTCGGCGTCGGGGAGGCGGTAGTAGGTTCCGTCGGATTTGGTGAATCGCTCGAGGTACTCGGCCTTGATCTCGAGGTCGTGTTCGTCGACAGTGTCGGTTCGGAGGTGGGCGCCCTTCTCGAGTTCGCGCGCCTGGAGCTCCTCGATTCGGTCCTTGTTGGCGCCCGTGCGGTTTCTAGTGGCCTCGGTGAGCGCTTCCGTCTTGTCGACTCTTTTCTGCAAGGCTTCGTTCTCCTCCTCGAGGGACCGGACCCTGCGTTCGGTCCGCTCGAGGGTCGTCTCGAGTTCGGTCACGCGCTCAGCGAGCCGTTCGTTCTGCGCTCGGAGGTCGTCGACAGCTCGAGCGAGGTCCTCGAGGGTGGCGTTCTCGCGGTGCTCTCCGTCCGAAACATCTACTGTAGTCGGTGGCGTATGCGACATTGCTGGCTACTCCAGCACGGGGGTCGGTGCCTTGAACACCGGCCTCAGATTCTCCGAGGCGCTCCGTGCTCATTGAGCAGTGGGTCGGCGTCGCTCTTAGTAGTTGTGCAATATGCATATGCATAGTAGATGTTCTTACGAACAGTTCTAAGTGCGTACTATCGGGATATATGGCCATGGCTACGTCACGGATCAGTAAACCGATGGACCCAGAGGATCTGCGGCCAGCCGACGAGCAAATTCTCGATCAACTACAGCAGGGGCGAGCGACGAAGGGTGCACTCGTCGACTGGACGGAGTTCTCGCGGAACACGGTGTATAACCGGCTCGAGGTCCTCGAGGCTGCCGGCCACGTGAACTGCGTCCACGAGGGGACGCGGTTGTTCGAGTTAGTCGATGATCCTCGAGACTCCGGGTAGTGGATTCGTCATCGGAGCGGGGAATACTCCGAAAGCCCCTGGCGGTATAGACTCGCGCGCCTCGCTGCGCTGCAGTGCTTACACAGTGAGACTTTGTTTCGTTTGCCTCGCTCACTCCGTTCGAGGGGACTTTGTCGTGCTTCGCCTATACCGCCAGCCCCTGTCATTCCACCCGCGGTAGTTTGTTAGAGGGCTGTCTTTGGTGGCTGTCAAAGCGGATAATCATTGTCTCAGAACCGGCTGAAGAGAAGGAATTGCGCTATCGAATCGTGAACTTCGATCGAATGTCGGTAACCGGTCCGTCCGCCTCCGGCGAGTAGAGCAGGAGGCCGAGACAAAGTCCCAGCATGATCGAAGAGATACTGAAGCCGCCGAGAAACAGCGACTCGAAGCCCATATAGCAGAATATCCCGACGGAGAGGCCGACGACGTACGCGTTCCAGAGCGTCCAGCGCTTTCGGATTCCCTGGCCGAGCGCGTAAACGAACGACCCGAGGTAGAGTCCGCCGGCGATGATTCCAGTGTTTAGAATAGGATAGATGTAGGAGTTGTGCGGCCCTCTCGCTTCACCAATCTCTTCAGCGGTATCGGCAAATCCAATGCCGAACATCGGATCGAGAGCGAGGCGCTCGAGTGAGGCCACCCATCTGTCGACGCGGGTCAGCAGCGTCGTTTCCATCACGTCGCCGACGTGGCCGAGACGAATCGCAACGTAGACGCCGAGGATCGCCACGACGAGGCCGAGAAATCCGAACCGGCGATCGGAGCCGGAGAGGACGAGAACCGAGCCCGCGGTGAACCCCAGGAGCGCGGCGTCGCCCTCGCTCAGCACGAGCCCCCCGAGGCAGAGTAGGAGGACACCGAACCAGACCACGCCGCGCCGGGCAAAGTAGGTGTATAGTGCCGTGAGCGTTCCAACCATCATAACGAAGCCGTAGCCGTTAGGATTCGAGAAGATCGACGGTGTCCGTATCCCGTCGATTCCCATCACCGTGCCTCCAACGGTGTCGTACAGGGTATGGCTCGTCTGGGTTTCCTGCCAAACCATTGCGAGCCCGACCGCAGTGAGCGCGACAGCAATGAGCGTAAGCCCCATCGCGAATATCTGTCGCCGACCGATAATGAGAGTGGGAAGCACGAACACCGTCGCGAACACGGCGACCGGGGTCGCGGCGATATAGAGGAGGATCTCCGCGTGCGGGTTGTGGTAGTAGTGCGCGAGTAGGCCAAGCCAGTAGCCGCCGATCAGGAGCAGGAACGCCGCGTCGAACTGCAGCCGAATCTCGGGGTGCAACAGGCCGTACGCGGAAATCGAGACCAGGAGCGCACCCGTGAGGATGTAGCCGATATTCTCGGAGAAGAGCCAGCTCGTGATAATGAGGCTACTGATGATCGGCAGGAGCGCGAGTAGCGGGAAATAGACCGGGACCGACATTTCGCCCTCCGATTGTCCGAAGATGTGCCGTCGTAGATCTATTGTCATCGAGTTCGTGCGGTACTATGCTCGCCGTGTATTTATATCTCGTAGCGGGACAGTCTACTGGGTAGTACGGTCGTGCTCCTGGGTTCGCACGAGACCGCGACGCGGATGACACCTCGAGCCAGTTCGACCAGCGATCGTCGGACCAGACTTGACCGCCGGCTGGCCGGCGTCCCGGCCCCGAACCGCCGTTCATCGACACACCACAGGATGAACGAGAACACTATCGTAAGCGCTTCGGTATCGAGTCAAGCTATCGATTAGCCAAGCAGAGTCTCGCTCTCACCAGTTCTCGGGACGCCGGGCTTCGATTATTGCTGTTCGTCGTGAGTCTGTTGCTGCAGAACGTCTGGCGATACTTCCACTGGATGTACGTGGCGGCGCCCCGCCGCGGGGGGCGCCGCCTCTGGGAGTGGTCGTTCACGGAATTCTGTGAAATGGTAGTTCGTGCTGCTTGGACAGCTCTCGGTGTGCGCAGAGCTATCCCAGCGAGTCAACCACTTGACGACCGGTTCTTCCGGTAGCTGTCCCTGAATTGGGGCGGCAGTCGTGAGTGACGACACTGCCGCGTCGGCGGGGAGCCGCCGCCGACAGCGACCGACCGCCGCCAGAGCTCACAGTTATCATCGTTCCGAAGGCTATCCAGGCGTCACAGACGCGGAGTCAGTACCTATGGCGGAGATCGTGAGTTTCTTGATGTGATCGACTGAATCTAGCAGTGCCAGCAACTGGATGCTGTTTGTTCCAAGTCATATCCACTGCATCAACTGATTAGTAGATCAACAAGACTTATGGCCAACACCTTTTTAGTACCATATTGAGAGTTTTATAATATGGTGTCAATAGAAGAGGCAATCAGGGTCTATACAAACTCAGTGGCTGATTTCGCATATCGGAAGGGACCATTGTCTACACAAGCCACCCCTTCAGATACTGATCCAGAGGTATTCCATGATCTTCTTTGCCGCTATAATTCCGATACGGTGTTCACACACGTTGGGTTGAGTGGGGTAAAGTCGGCATTTGGACAAAATCCCTATTCCTTTCTATTTAATGAACTATGTAATGAGTTTAATTCCGTTCTCGCACCAGGGTATACACCACAGTTTCGAGAATCTGGCGAGTTTGATATCCAGAATAGTGAACCAGCCTACGGGGCTTGGTCTCGACTTTTTTTGGGTGATTCAGACCATCGGACTGACGATCCAATCCACTCAATCCTTGTTAATGGACCATATCGATTTAATGGTTGCAATACGAGAGACACCTTTGCTCAGGACGGTTGTTTTGCCCAAATTGATACGGATAACATCTTAATATTTAATATCGGAACCCCGTGGCTAATGACAACCCAACACCATTATATTGAACGAAGGTGTGGGGTCCCATATCAAGAGTATCCTACCTTTACGGGTAATATAACCTATAAGGATGGGCTCACGGAAAGTGTTAAACAACGGAATGATTCATATACACTATATGCCCGACGTGCCGCCCGAAAAGTCCAGCGTGATGCTGTTGATGTAGGGGTTGTCGAGGAATTTAATTTGAATGGACTCCTTGTCCTAGTGTTTCGAGCCCAAGAATACCGGCGATTTATTGCAAAGAAAATTCAGAACGACCCTTATTATCTTGTTTCTGCATGCCAGCCATTGATTTAGAATTTCTATCAGAGATATAGATCGGGCCTTTATCTAACTCTCTACACGTTAGCTGACTTCTATTCGGCTAACGTTTTAAGAGCACCGTCGACACTCCCATCAGGGTGAGAGAGCGCGTCATAGAACTTCCTAGGAGGGCCAACCCATGCCCCCATATCAAGAGCCATCTCAATTATCTCCCGATATGCTCGGGCCCATCCCGGAAAATCAGGCTCGTGAAAGACCCTTTGGTGCCAATCTGCAACGATGACGCCCCGCGAGTCGCGAGCCTGTTCAAGAACTTGCTTAGCACTGTCAATGCAGTCTCTGTACTCACCAGCCCCCATAACGGCCCCATCCATGAGAGTCCACGGGAAAACAACGAATTCGTCGCCAAATGGACGAATAACTTCCCCGATATCTCGAGGTGGAGAAACAGTATGGGAGTCCCCAAGGGATGTATCATATTTGACCCCAACATCGCGTAAATGCTGCCAAGTATTTGGAGGTTCAAGACGCCAGTGGTGTTGTCGATTACCGTTGACCTCGGTGCCCGATGCCAGCTCAATACGTTCTTTTTCGGCAGCAAAACGTTCGGGCTCGACCGAAGAGTTAAATGACCCTTGAAGAGAGATTTCCCAACCGTGGCGATCAAGTATCTTGAAAGTAGACTTAAGTTGAGGATTTAAGACATCGTATCGCCCCGCGTAGAGTTGGACACCGTCTTTTGAAAGTTGTTCTCGGATTGGGCGCTCCGAAAATCGATCCTCCGCAAGAATATTGAAAGATGACCGTACGTCGAACGAGGCTTCAAGATCCATAATCCGCTCAAACTGCCACCAAGGGTTGTTTGATGAAAGTAGGCCCAGTGCTTTCTGTGGTTGTTTTTCAATAAGGGCTTCATATAGGTACTGATAGCTTTTGTAAACGCGATCAACGTCATGAGACAAGCATAGTCCGAATGTATAACCGCTGTCCTTCATTGTATTCTTACCAGGTGCCATTGACATCAAACCAAGTAATAAAATCACTCAGTAACTGAAAAGATTTCTGAATCGTCTTTATATGAAATGGTGTACCATCAAGTTACCATTCTTTATTACCCAAATTTTTATCTATATATAGGAATTTATAAATCTTTCTTTCCAGAATTCTCTAGCACTAGTACATTTATTAAAATGACGTTTTCTATTCTCCTAGTTAGAAACCATAGATAAAAGGTAGTGTATGAGAGAGTCTATTTGCGTGGAGCTAACGCAGACTCTGATATCTAGGTTTAAATCGGAATTCCTTGGAAGGATCTCCGGGAATATAGCTAGTGCAATTTTAATAGTTGCATTAGCTAGACTATTAAATCCTGACTCCTACGGATTGTTATTCTTGACGATATCAATTTTAACAGTTGCTAAAACCTTCAGCAAGTTGGGTGTCGCAAAGTCTTCGGCTAGATATATATCTGAATATAAAGAAAAGAATCACGGGCAGATAAATCATATTCTTCGTTTTTCTATGATATTTAATATAGGAACTGCAGCATTAACTATAATAATATTTCTTATAATTAGCCCTATTATCATATCTTTAGTTAATGAACCACGTATCGGTGGTTTCCTATTTATTGGTGCTGTATATATATTATTCGGGACACTAACTACCTATTCACGTATAGTTTTACAGGGCTTTGAGGATATTAGTAGCTCTTCACTTATTCTTGTAATTGATCGAATGACTCGACTTTTTTTCTCTGTCGGTTTAGTATTACTAGGTTATGGCGCAATAGGCGGGCTTCTTGGGTACTTAGCTGGAGTTTTACTTGCTTCTTCCGTAGGTCTATTAATTCTATACAGAGATTACTATACCAAAGGAGGTTCTGAAATAGCTATGGAATCTGGTTTAAAGCGTAGAATTGTAGAATATTCCTTACCACTTACAGCAACAGATACAGCAGACAGAATAGATAAGGAGTTTGATACTATTTTAATTGGGTTCTTTCTCTCTCCAATATTTGTAAGTTATTACGCTATAAGCAAGCAAGTGATAAGGTTTCTTGGTACACCGGCAACAGCATTGGGGTTTGTGATTTCACCTACGTTCGGTGCACAAAAGGCATCTGGTAATTTAGATAGTGTTCGGCAGATGTATTATAAATCATTAATAAATTCACTCTTATTATATGTACCAATGGCCGCGGGGTTAGTTATAGTAAGTAAAGATTTCTTGAAGATAGTATTTGGAAATGATTACGCAGGTGCTACGCTTGTTTTACAAATTATGTGTGGTTATACAATACTGCAAGCAATCACTCGAATCACTAGCAATGGACTAGATTTCCTTGGTAGGGCTAAAATAAGGGCCTGGTCTAAGATAATAACGGCAGTCTTAAACGTGCTATTAAACATACTGCTTATTCCTTTTTTCGGAGTAGAAGGTGCTGCGATCGCTACTCTTTTATCTTACGGGGCTTATACCATGAGCACCCTCTATATAATGCATATTGACGTAGGTATTAATATACGTAATTTCATATCTGATCTGATGAAAATAGTATTGATAACCAGTATTCTGTCAATCGTTATAATAACTGCTGTAGATCAAGTAGCAGGTATCTACACTCTGATAATTGGTGGAATATCTGGTCTCCTCACTTGGCTTCTACTGATAATCTCATTTGGATATGTCGATTCGGAAGATTTGAAAGGCGTTTACTCACTGTAGGTTGCGTGCTGTCTATGAAAGATAGGTTATTCATTCAAAGGAAGCAGGTAGTTGTCAGACCTCACTAAAGGGCACGTCTAGTGCGCTCGCAAGCGTGGATAGTCTAGTCCGCTTCTTTCTTCTTGATGGTTGGATAGAGCCGATGTAGCTTCGTTCGAGCATTATCGGCAGTGAACTGCCAATCGATCGAGACGGGAATCTCATTGCGCTCGGTTTCCCACGCGGCGACCCCCGTTCGGAGTGTCGCCGCGTCAGGAATGCGTCGGTTGAGGCACTGGGTGCGAAGCGCACTCAGCTCGATTTCCGCCATGTTGAGCCAGCTCCCGTGTTTCGGCGTGAAGTGAAACTCGAATCGGTCGAGATATTCTCGTGCTTCCTTCGGGGTATAAAACTCGTAGAAGGCAGCCGGATTATGCGTGCTGAGATTGTCGAGCACTACCCGGATGCAGCCTGCATCCGGGTAGTGCTCATCCGCAAGCTCTTGCATTTGTTCGACGAACTCGCGCTTGCGTCGTCTCGGCGTGACCGTGGCGTGCCGCCAGCCGGTGAGCGGTTCGGTGGCGACGTGGATTTTTCGCTCACCGTTGCGTTCGTAGTGGGTGTCTTCGCATGCGACCGCTCCCGGTGCAACCGGGAGCGGGTCGCGTACATGCCTGTGGAGCGTTTTGCTCGATTCATCGAAGCAGATGACTGGGCGGTCTTCGTCATACGGTTCGTGGTAGAGCGCAAGAACGTCTTCCATGNGCTCGATTCATCGAAGCAGATGACTGGGCGGTCTTCGTCATACGGTTCGTGGTAGAGCGCAAGAACGTCTTCCATGCGGTAGACGAACTCAGCGTTCTGTTTTGCTGGAATCAGTCAGTATTTCGAGCGATGGGGTTTCAGATCGTTTTTTAGTCGCTGTCGAACGGTCTCTCGGGAGATCGACTCGAGGTCGATCTCCTCGAGAGTGACCAACCGATCGGCGAGAAGTTGATACGTCCATCGAGAGTGCCCCTCTGGTGGTTCAGAGCACGCGAGTGCGATCAAATGAGCCTCACCACGGCCATCGAACTTTGGCTCGTAGTCGCGGTCGGGCTTGCGGCGGTGAAGCGCCGCAAGCCCTCGCTCGGAGTACGCTTTGCACGTGCGATATGGTGTGGAGATCGAACAGTCGAGGTGCTCACAGATCGCGGGATCTGTGAGCCCCTCATCAGCCTTTAGAAGGATTCGTGCACGGGTGATGTCCTCAGCTCTGTGTTCACCCGTCGAAATAAACGCCTCAAGTTCGCTTCGTTCCTCGTCAGAGAGGTTGACGATGTGCTTCTTCCGTCCCATCCCTGTAAAGAGGCGCTCAGAGGAAATAAGCTAAGCAGTCGACGCTTGCGAGCGCACTAGTTGAGTCAGTTTGAGAAGTAAACATTGGGTGGATTAGCAATAATGCTCGCAGACCTTCTCAGCGAGAGCTACGAGGGGAATTTAGAAGAAGCTTGGGAGAACGAGCTTAGGCGTTGAGCGCTCTCACAGAACGGTCTGGTACTATAGTAACAACTGAAACTGTTTGCACACCGATCGCACAGTAGTCGTGCGATCGGGTGCGCACTGACTTTCAGTGGCTACGATAGGTACATTGGCTGGCTGACAGCGTTCCAAACCCGTTAACGACAAAGCCGTTGCGGCTCGCTATTGATGAGACCGCTGTCAAGATCAACGGTAACTGGTCTTGGGTGTATGCCGAAATAGACCTAGAGTCACGGCTAATACCTGATGTCGCAATGTTCGGATGACGCGGCACCGATCCAGCTGTTGCGTTCCTCCATCGACTCACCGAGAAACTCGATCTCTCTGAGACGGTGTTTCTCGTCGATGACTACGGCTATCTGACTGCCCTCAGTCGTCACGATTTGAGCGGTCAACTCAACTATATCAATCAAACCGCATCGAAAACCGGTTTCCCACATCAAAGATATGGGTTGACCGCTTCCACAATTCGTGGATAGGCAGTCGGACGAGTGTCAGAAGTTGGCCTGAACAATATGCACACTATTATAACACACAGCGACCGCATCAGTCACTCAACGGACAGACACCGGAAAAGGTGCTAACTAGACAATGCCATTGGCAAGATATTGAGAACACGGAAAGAAGATAGTCAATATTGATTCTTAGGATATATGCATATTGAGATAGAACAGTTATGCTATGATTGAAACGCTGTTCTATAAAAACAGATATGTACTCGCAACTACCGATAGAACGTCGGGAGGAAATTCAGATGCGGATATTATGCTTTACGACAAGCCACCAGGCGATGTTTTTAATTATTTAGAAAATAAACGGAATAAAGATATACTTACTAAGCGGGTAGAAGCAAGCCATACATCTATTGCAGTTGCCCGAAGGGATGGAGAAATTGTCGGTACTAGTTGGCTGCTAATACCGCAGAAAATTGTCTGGCACGATAAGATTGCCGTTCGGCCTGGTGAAGCTCTGTTGTTCGATGCGTCTGTTGATCCAGACTACCGACGGCAAGGAATTTACTCTGATCTTCATTCTGCACGAGTGGAAAAATCTCTATCTGAAAAAGCTGATGTTGTACTTACCGTGGTTGAGTCAGCTAATAAAGCTTCTCTCAAAGCAAACCGCGATCTTGGAATGAAACTTCTATCAGTAAATCACCTGGTGAAATTTTTCGGCGTAAATTTCCTTTCTGTTGAGCGTGGCGGTAGAGAATATACAACGGTCCAAATTGACGTACCAAGTATACCTCAATTAAAGAGGCGTATTCTCGATACTTGCCGTGTTTGATAGATTGATGAAAGTGCTCTGTTGAATAGCGATCTCATCAGCCGATATCGGTGGCTTAGAAGGATGAAGCCGAGGAATTCGATTCTGTCCTATGGAAATCGATCTCCTCGACTTCGTTGAGCAGTGTCGTGATCTAGCTAAACAAGCGTTGGGGAAGCACGCGGGCGAGCCCGCCAGCGGCGGGTTCGCCCGCTGGGTCCACGTTGTTCTGCACTGCTTTCGGCTCGAAGAAGGCCACAGCTACCGTGAAACGCCGAATCGGCTGAAGTATATGGCCGAGATTCGTGAAACACTCGGCTTAGATCGGGACGATCTGCCGGACTACACCACGATCTACAAATCGTTCGACCGGCTGAAAATGTGGGTATGGCGGGCGCTGCTGCGCGTTTCCGCGCAGCAGCACCCGCAGTCTGGCCATGCCGCTCTCGACAGCACGTTCTTCGACCGTCGTCGTACGTCGTCGTACTTCCGCCAGCGGTCAGGAAGTACCGTACAGACGCTGAAAGTGACGACATTAACTGATGTGGAATCGCTTGCGGTTCTCGACGTTCACATCACAGCACGGTGGAAGCACGATACGAAGACTGGACCGCAGGTCGTCCGCCGAAACGCGGACGACCTGTAGTCCGTCGCCGCCGACAACGGCTTCCAAGACTGGCATACCGAGTACGAGATTGCCGCATTTGACGTTGAGTACCTCGTTCACTATCGTGGATCCTCACCGAAAGCAGCTCTGAACAACGTGCTCAACCGGGCAAAGGGCTACTCACAGCGCTGGATGGCCGAAACGTCGTACTCGACAGCCAAGCGCTCGCTCGGCGA
>NZ_AOIA01000126.1 GCF_000337695.1 Natronococcus jeotgali DSM 18795 | reverse complement strand
CTTCACTTCTCCTCATCCGTGGATTCTATTTCCTGTTCACTCAGTTACTACACCGGCATTCGCTCTGTTCATCCATGGCTCAGCACAGTTCACGAAGCGACGTTCGGGAAGTACCGATTATCAACATCGAACCGCTCTGTGAACCACTGTAACCGTGACTCAGCATCTATTCAACAGAGCAGATGAAAGAGGCACTGTCTAGTTGAGCACCTCCTCGGCCGGTACTCGGTCATCGAGTGCTTGATTCGGCCGATCGTGGTTATAGTGGTGTCTGAAGCGTCTGAGCCAGCGACGTGCGCTAGCTGGACTGCCCCGCCAGAAGGAGTGAAAGCGGTCAATTCGCATTGAGACAGTCTGAAACAACTTTTCGATAGTGTTTCGGTCGCTGTAGTTGAGGTGACCGCTCAAATCGTGACGACTGAGGGCAGTCAGATAGCCGCCAGCATCGACGAGAAACTCTGTGTCGTCGATATCGTGTTTCTCGGTAAGCCGATGCAGAAACGCCGCCGCGGGATCGGTCCCGCGGCGGCTGTACACGTCGATTTCGAGCAGCAGCTTTGATTCTGTGTCGATCGCGGCGTACAACCACTTTTTCTCGTCGTCTACCTCGATCTGTGTCTCGTCGACCGCGACCCGCCGACGGCAGGAGTGATCAGCACAACCTTTGAAGATCTGAAAGGAACGTCTTGATCCAATCACTAGCGAAACTCAGCCGATGACTCAAGCGGAGAAATGTCTCGGTGAGGAACGCGCTGAAATGGTCTCGGTCCGCGAAGATCTCTGGTAAGATCTCGCATTTCAGGTCTTTCCACAGCGGTTCGATGGCGTTCAACGTTGGTGAATACGGCGGGATGAAGACGAACTCGATGTCGAGTTCGTCGGCCCGTTGTTGGGTGAGGTTTGCGTGATGAGAGCCGTAGTTGTCGGCCACGAGCAGAATCCGGTCGGACGGATTCTGCTCGCGGATCTCTTCGAGTGCCTCAACGATCGTCTCTTTGACCAACCGTTCTTTGAACGTGATCACGCTTTGGCCAGTGAGCGCGTAGAACCCGATCGACCGCCGAGGAAACGTTACCAGCGGCTTCTCGATTGTCACTGTCCGATCAAACGACCACATTCGCTGAGAATTGTCGAACGGCTGGGGCCACGCTTCATCGAAAGAATCCGAACACGACCGGTTCTTCTTCTTCCCGCTCCTCGGGGTCCTCGCCGAGCGCCTTGATCAGGCGCTCGGCGAGAATCTCTTCAGCATCGTCGGGTTGTCGTGGATCCATCGATCGCGGTTTGGCGTAGTTCATGCCTGCTTCTCGAAGTTTTCGGCTGAGGTGGGCCGGATAGTACGTGACGTTGTAACGATCTTCGATAAGCGCATGAATCTCCTTGGGAGTTCATGGTTGCTCCTCTTTGAGAACATCACAGAGTTCGTTCCACTGTTGGGGAGTGAGCTTCGGCGGCTGGCCGCCGCCGAAGCGTGGGCGGAGCCCCTTTACGCCACCATCATTCCACGCCAGTGCCCATCGACGCGTCGTGGATCGAGAGATCCCGACGCGTCGACCTGCTTGCTCACGCGTGTCTCCCTGATAGAGGTTCNAGACAGATGCTGCACCAACAAACCACGCTGACGGTTGTTCATCGAGAAAGATATGCTTCCAAAGGGGTCAACGCTTTCGCAGACCACTCGAGCCGTCGGCGGGTCGCTCTGCTCCTCTGATGGTTTGTGTGTCCAGTTCCAGATTGCCCCGTGAGAACGGTCAATGCCGAGTACTTCGAGCACTGAGACGGCCTCCCGAACAGACAATCCCATCGAATGCAGGCGCACCCCGAACACCCTGACGGGTGTCGGGGTGCGCTCGTTCTCCCAAACCTCATCACAATCCACGTCTAAGGTTTCTCTGAGCAGGTTGGCGAGTTGCATTGGACACTTCCCGCCACCACCTGCTCGTTCCTCAAACTCTCATCTAGACAGTGCCAAACAATGGGTAATTCCATTTGGATAATCAGTGCTTCACAAAGCTGGTTAGTTGAGACGTCTGCTTCCTGAAGTTGTGCCTAAGAACCCACACAAGCAGACGGGTCAATCCACGAGGACCAGCTCCTTAACTTCCTCGTCAACACAATTGACGAGGAAGTTTCCCTCGATCCGAGCGATAATGATCAAATCGATGCTGAAGACATTTACGAGGTCCTCATCGGCGCGTGCGCCGACGGGACCTCGGTCTCTACACTCTGTGAGGACAATAAAGACTCTCCTCACCAAAACACCGTTCTGTACCACCTCCGTGAGAAATTTGACCTCGAGTCGGTTGAACAAGTCGGGAACACGCTTCTTCAGAAGGACGTACTCACTGTACTTCCTGAGCAGGTGGAAGTCTGCGCAGACCTCCACCTGCGGCCCTATTACGGTGACGAAGATGACACAGACGGCCTCTATCACTCGGAAGCGAAACGTGGAACCACCGCGTTCCATGCCTATGCTACTCTCTACGCACGTGTACAGAACAAGCGCTATACGCTGGCGGTGCGCCGTCTCACCGACGGCGACACCGCCAGCAGCGCCCTCGCCGAGTTTCTCGGGATTCTCGACGGCCTTGACCTCAGCGTCAAGGCCGTCTATCTTGACCGTGAATTCTACGATAGCAAGTGTCTCACGCTGCTTCAGGCGCATAACCACGCCTACGTGATGCCGATCATCCGCTGGGGAAAGACGATCAAGCAGGAACTCTCGGAAGGCTGGAGCCGCGTCATCCAGCATAATCTGACGGCGAAACTCGACGGTCACAGCTGGACCGTCGAGTTTCCCGTCTATATCGACTGTACCTACCAAAACGGACGGTACGACGAACATGGAGTGGCGCGTCACGGCTACGCCGCTGACGCGCCGTTCATCGACTCACCACGCGACGCCCGATTACCACTACGCGAAACGCTTCGGTATCGAGGCGACGTACCGGCTCTCCGAGCAAAGTATCGCAACGACGACAACGCAAAGTCCGGTGGTCCGGCTGTTGTACGTCGTGGTGAGTCTGCTGTTACAGAACGTTTGGCGGTATCTGCATTGGGAGTACGTGGCGACGCCCCGCCGTGGCGGGCGTCGCCTCTGGTCCTGGTCGTTCAAGGAGTTCATCAAGATGGTATGCCGGACAGCATGGACGGCCCTCGCGGTGCGTCGGGCCGTCCCTGTAAATCGGCCACCGGACGATCGGTTCCACCGCTAACGCCCGACCGAGCCAGCCTCCCTGCAAGTGGCAACACCGTCGCGTCGGCGGCTGACCGCCGCCGACGGCGACGACTCTGCTCGATCTTCCGTCAGAACTTCCGTCAATCACTACCGATCAAGATGGAACTGCGGCTTCAGCCCAAGTGAGCAGGGATGCTTTGTGAGGTACTGATAATACGCTAAGTTCGTTGCTGAATGGGAAACATACCCATATACTACCACGAACCGTCTGATACAGACCGACTGATCGTTTGCTTTGATGAAATGAAAAAGAAAGAGTTTATCGAGCAAATGCGCCAGATGTCGATAATCGCTAACCGGATACAAACTGTATCCGGATGTTTTTCGGTAATTTCAACGTCTATAATTATTTACAAAACTAGAGTTTCATTTCACTCCACCGTACGGATCTGGCTCAATATAGCAAAACCGAAGAGCGACGCGGTCGAGCATCTCCTCGACCACGTCGCGGCCCTTCCGTTTGACGTCGCTGGTATTTTTGCCGATCGTGGGTTCTACGACGGAACGTCGAGCGAGCGACTGGATGCAGTCGCTAGTGATAGGTATCATAGAACCATTGGAACCTGTATCTGCACCCATCTTGTAGAACTATTAGTTCTAACTAAGAGTCGTATTTGTATTATAGACTGATTCACTCCAGATTTCAACATCTCCGTTCATATATACGACATTCTGTTCGTCCCTTTGTTGCGTATTAAATTTAGTGTAAACTAAACTATCACCCTGGTTTGATCGAACCTGTAAAGGTTTCTTTTTTGCCTCACCTGTTCTTATTATATTCATTGACTGGGTAGTTATCACATTACCATTGTTTGTTAATTGCATTTGATTACATCCCACATAGCCCTCGAGATCTTGCATATATCTACAGGAGATCTCATCGGCACCAACCTCCTTATTGGAATATGAATTATAATGATCATATGATCTAATTTCATTTTCGTTCAGATAGTAGGTATAGGAGGTCCGCTCGATCGTTGGATTATCAGCCGCAACAAACCCATTTGAAATTGCAAAGAATGTAACTAATACGAATATTATTAAGAAAAGCGACCTTATCGTCTTCTTATTTATCCTTTGGATTATGAAGTTAGCGGAGATAGCTGCACTAAAGGAGACAATTATTGGTAGATAGTGGCTAATCCGACCAAGATTAAAATTCCCTGGTGAAAAAGCACGAGATAGACCTGGGAAAGCAACTGGAATGAGAAGAACAGAGGCAATTATTAGCAGTTGTGAATGTGTGATATTTGTAATTGTTTCATTATTTTCATCACTGAGAGTTTTGGATACTATTATCCCACTAAGTAGAACTAGAAGAATATACGCAGTTAAATGAGAATAATTTATTAATTCTACCCAGGGTTCCTGAAATAGTTGTCCTGAAGATCCTGAATCGGATCCAGCAGTAAAAACACTAAGAAAGCTGGACGAAACAACAGTAACAATGTGCTCTGAATTAAATAGCCAGTATGACATAGTTACTATTGGAAATGCGATAAGTGGGAAGAAAGCCACATCCCTGTTAGCTATATAATAGAGTCCAAATATGAATGAGAAAATTAAAATAATAAATGGGGCTGAAGCAGCATGATAGAGAATTGTCGCTGACGATATAATCGAGAATAATATCAGTGACCGAAGGTTATAAAATATACACAGGAAGAGCAAATATATAAAAAATATAGATGTTACACTTCTGGGAATTGAATACATAGTGTAATACAGGAATTGCTGGTGTAGAGTGAGGAACACAACACCTAATATTGCTACCTTTTGGTTTCCGGTAATTCGTAAAACCAATGAATATCCCATAAATATCCCCGCTAACGAAATAATACCTGATAAAATAAACCCAATAGAATAATCAGATATATCCCATTGGAGAATATCTGCCGTCATCGTTGAGAAAATATACCAAAGTGGAAAATCCTGATAATTACCACTTATCGCGCTCAATGAACGCTCTGTGCTAAATAACTGCATATTTGATAAATGAGATAGTACGTCTTTATCACCAATGAATAGGGGATATTTCAAATTCACTCCCCAAGAAAGATTTAGAAATGAAAATATTATTTTCCCAAGTATTGTATATGTATGTATATCTGGAAGATAGTAGATATCCGCCAAAATAACCACATATAATATTGTTATAATGATGAAATAAGGTAGAGGTCGGACTTTATGTGTATATAAGTATATGATAGACATTGAATAAAGGAGCGCGAAGGTAATGTGACTAACTTTAGGAGGGACATTGAGATTTACGTTCGAAATATCAGAAGATCTAAAACCTAAAAATACAAGAGGAGAAAGAATGGAAGGTATTAACATTACTAATCCCATGATCGCTACGCTATCATACCCGGTATAAAAAAGAACGGTGAAAGAAATCATTCCAATAATTGGAAGACCATATACTAAGAAAAAGTATAGAACTCTCGCTGCACCCCTCAAAGTTTCATCGTTCCAGTGTATATATCGATTTTCTTCCATGTGTTATTTTTGTTCACTAAATTTTGGTGCGTTATACAAGATGCCAGTGACTAACTTGGTGAAACTGAACTATCGATGATTCTGCTATTGCAGGTAGCATACATCCAACACCACAAAGACTTCACTATGTTTTTTAGGCCAATCATCATTCATTAATCGAACTAACAAGAGTGTCAACGATTTTTATAGCGGCAGTACCATCTCCATATGGGTTCGGTTTTTCTTGAGGCTGGTGTCTTGTACGAAGTTCTTCTTGAATTCGTTCTTTGTCAGCACCGACAAGAACGTTCCAGCCACTTTCAACAGTTTCTATCCATTCAGTTTCATCACGCATCGTTATACATGGAGTATCTAAATAAAATGCTTCCTTTTGAACCCCACCGGAATCTGTTGCAACACATTCAGACTCATCAATTAATCTAACAAAGTCCAAATAACCCACCGGATCAATAATTTCAATTCCTGATTTTGCTTTTTCCCACATATCATAGCTACGGAGTTTATTTTCAGTCCGTGGGTGAATTGGTAAAACTACAGTAGAAGGAGAGTCTAAAAGAGCATTGATAATTGAGTTAAGTCGATCTGGATTGTCGGTGTTGGCAGCTCGATGTATGGTTGAAAGAATATATTCTTTACCTTCCAAATTCAGTCGGCTAAGTATCTCTGATTGTTCACTAGAAATATCCCGTGCCCAAAGGATTGAGTCGTACATGACATCGCCCACAACATGAACGTTTTCTGAAATACCTTCTTCCTTAAGTGTATTGGCAGAGGATTCACTGGGTGGAAACAGTATATCTGAGGCGTGATCTGTCAATATACGATTGATTTCTTCAGGCATTTCTCTATTATAACTTCGGAGACCAGCCTCTACATGTGCAACAAGTGAATCAATCTTTGAGGCTGTAATAGCTCCAGCAAGTGTTGAGTTTGTATCTCCATAAATTAATATGATATCTGGATCTTCTAGCTTAATAACTGATTCTATCTCTTTTATCATCGCAGCGGTTTGTTGTCCATGTGTATCTGACCCGATGCCTAAATTGTAGTCCGGTTCTGGAATTCCGAGCTCTTCGAAGAAAACATCTGAAAGCTCTTCGTCATAGTGCTGACCAGTATGGACAAGAATTTCCTCGTGATTAGTTCGAAGCTTTCGCGAGACGGCAAACGCTTTGATAAATTGTGGTCTCGCACCAACTATAGAAACAACTGAGATCTTGGATCCATTCGGTGTTTCACTCATTATCCGTTACTTCTATGTAACACGTACAAAACAGTTATCATGTCGATTTGTAGCCTGAATCGTATATCCTTGATTAGATCGGTCTACTAATGTTTGTTAAGAGTTGTTTCCTTCCAATTATTGATGATCCGTGACATTTTCCTTCATAGAGATAAATAATCGGCGGATTACTAATAGGAGCGCATAGCATGTTGGAAACAGGTCGTCACGGGCGAGTTCGGAGATTACTAGCCTCTCGGTATTAATAGATTTCCACCAGGATATCGGATCAGTTGCCCATTCCTGATGGGATCGGCGGTAGAAATACAGAGAATTGAGTACATCTTCGAATACTTTTGCCCAAATAACAGTCCCATCTTCTACTGAACTCCTAGTGAATTCAATCTGCTCAATTTCCGCTAAGTCTGCATATGCCATCCACGGCAGACTTACTCCACATGCAGGAGTTATTCCTATCCAGGACCAACTTCGAGGATTAATCTCAATGAGATAGTATTCCCCTGTCTTTTCATCACGCTTGAATTCAAACTCTGCAATACCGTGATAATTTAATTCAGCACAGATCGATTCAGCAGTATCAATGAGGTGATCAGGAACGGACTCTGCCTGTCCAACCTTACAATCTCCGACATCTGGCGGATAACCACGAACTTTTCGACCTGTAAATAGCCCCTTGATTTCTCCTTCGTTTGCATACACGCCGACAGTGTACATTTGATCGGACATTCCGCGAACGTACTCTTGAACCACAAAGTGCTCAAGTACTTCACTATATTCGGCTGCAAACTGATTTAGTTCTGATCTAGATTCAAGTACTTTGAGACGAATTTCAGAAAGCGCCTCGATTGTGTTTTTTTCTGCTTTAGATAACTCCTTCCCATTTTCGCTCCCAAACAGCTTATTATATAACAAGGCGACTTTCGAATCGAACATCATATCGGGAACGCCGGTTGCGTCACTCGGTTTTGCTGCAACCGGAAACGCGTCGTCTGGAATCTCATCAATATTGTTCCCTTCCCAGCTTCTTGGAACCGGATGGCCTTGTTCAACTCCCCATTCGCCGAACGAGTCCTTATTTAGGAGCAGTTCAACTGTCTGAGCATCTGCGACACACGGGTGATAATGCTGCTCCAACCGCTCACGGTGCCGTGCAACAGCTGCTGCCCAATGATCATTCGTCGGAATTAATACTGGAGTATCGTCAAATTCAGGGGCGATCTCAAGAAGATACTCAATAAACCCCTCTTCATCCATTGTCGGGTTTGGACATGAATGATATGTTGCGTATGTGCTTGTTGTTCCGATGTTCCGAAAACTATCTAATGCATGAACATCGACTCCACGTCGCCCTAGTTCTTGAATAATA
Source organism: Natronococcus jeotgali DSM 18795 (assembly GCF_000337695.1). GTDB lineage: Archaea > Halobacteriota > Halobacteria > Halobacteriales > Natrialbaceae > Natronococcus > Natronococcus jeotgali. The sequence goes on along the minus strand of NZ_AOIA01000126.1, from coordinate 81,426 downwards.
CTGAGACCATTGTATGCACAGTTGAAAACAATAGCAGTCATGTTGTTCCTCCTTTCTTCAGAAAGAGATCTATCATATCTTTCGTCACGTCGGTTTTTTCTGTTGTGAGTCGTTCTCTTCGTTGTTCCCATTCATCCTGCAGATCGTCCTGAGCTACCAATTCCATTATTTTGTCAAAGGCAACTTTCTCATCAGAAAACGAATACAAAAGGCAATATTCTTCTTCAAGTTCGATAAAGTTGCTCAAGTCATCGCCGTTAGCAAACGAATTCGAACGAATTGCTGGCGTTCCGAGAAGAGCTGCTTCAGTTGCCATCGTCTGTGAATCACCAATATAGAGATTCGCGAACGCTAGCAGATGGTGAATGTGATGTGGCGGCAACGGAAGACGATACTGTTCGAATTCTGAATCTAACTGTTGTTCACTGGTGATATAGACGGTTCCTTCTTGATCAAGAGTTGAAACGATCTGACGCTTCATTGTTGGAGAAAAACCGTGATGGCCCTCATCATGATGAGCGTCCATTGATACGAATCGTAGAACAAAGTACTGTTCATCGGGATCAATTCCGTACTCCTTGAGCAGTTGTGAGTCTGGTTGGAACCAGTCTGGATGAAGATACGCTAATTCCTGAAAGCCATCGACACGATGTTCTATATCACCTAGGTTAATATCAAAGTTTGAGGGTATATACATAACATCAACAAGTGGGTGAGTGATCTTGGATATCGAGGTGAGGTAGTCACTATCTTTAAACATAATCGCCTCCGCTCCAGAGAGTTTAGCAGCGTAAACGGAGACTGGGTTTATTCGTCCAGCAACTATATCTGGATCGAACTGTCGAGCGACATTCGTAAGTCTTATGATTCTTTTTCCAGTTTCTGTTATTAATCCAATTCTGCCTGATTGCTTTCCGCTTAAGGTCATGTGATCTAAGTTGTAAGAATCAAGAAGATTGACAGTTACTTCTTTATCACGTGAGGTGATCAACACTTCATGTCCTAATTCCTCTAGCCTCCAAATTGAATTTTTAAAAAGATGAACGTGTGACGGATGATATAAATCAAATAGTATTCTCATCGTAGTAGTGTAAGTACCGTCTTTCCGACATTCGTTGTTGTGTCTTTTGCTAGTTCAGCCATATATTCGGATTTTGTCGCTGCCCACCGATTTGGGTGAGAAAGTAAGCAGAGACGGTGTATTTCCCCATCATTTATAATCCGAATTAATTCATTTGTATCCTCTACCTGTATATTTTTTTGGCTCTCTCCAACTGGGTGATCTTTGACTTTGAGATCTCCATCAACCCAAGTTCGCCCAGTATCGGAAAAGTATGTTACATCGACAAAATCCATCGAAATATATGCTTCACCGAGAAGTCCGTACTCGGAGGGGGATCGATTGGCCCACATATCGCGGTTGTCATATCTTGTCAATGGATTCCCATGCATGCAGACTGTATCGATATTTGCAATTGCCCGCATCCGTGCGAGTTCTGCTTCAAATGATTGGTGAGCCAGATCTACATCACCGTCTGCTCGATCCATATCCTCGTAGTGGTATCCGATTTCGTGACCCAGCTTTTCAATCTCTGGAATGAGATCTAGCCGAAATGTCTTCTCGATCGTTCGGAAATAATACGTACTCGAGATTCCGTTTCTGGCCTCAATTTGGGCCATTGCCAGCGCATTTTCGGGTTTCCGATCTACGTCGTGACGGTGAATGATGAACTTCTCCGGTAACTTCTTTCGCCCGATATACTCACGGACAGTAAGGTGTTCGTAGCCTGCCTCCAGGCTTGCTTGTAGCAGTTCCTCGTAAATCTCGAATGTGAAGTCTCTACTCACGGATCTGAACCTCCTGATTCTCGTTAACTTGCATGTCGAATAGCATAGCAAACATTATGAACATACTACCCATCGTGAACAGGATCATACTCGAGGACGCCCGTACGAACAGGGGATCTCCGTAGACGATCCCCGTATAAATCGCCCACAGTCCGCCGAGCAACCCAATTCCAGCCGTTCCTGCCCCTAAGACGTAAAACAGTGCCAATGGATGGAAGTCTAGCACCAGGTACTTCGTTTTCAGCCGCCAAAGGAAATTTCGGAGCAACATCCCCGACACCCGTTGAATGTACGTCGAGTACTTAATGCTCGACTCCTCGTTCCCGTACACGGCTGGCATCGCGACGTCGGCAACACGCATTCCCTTCGCGTTTAGTCTAACGAGGAGATCGTTACAGTAGCCGTAGTACTCGTACATGTTATTGATACCAACGTTGTCGAGCGCGTAGTACGAAATCGCGGCGTACCCGTTCTGCGGGTCCATCGTCTTCCAGTACCCGCTTGAAATCTTCGTCAGGAACGTCAGGATCGAGTTGCCGAAGAATCGCCACTTCGACATCCCCTCGCGGAACTCCTTGTACAGCAGCCGATTCCCTTTCGTGTAATCGGCCTTGTCATCGACGATCGGATCCAGAAACTTGTACAGGATATCCGGATCCATCTGGCCGTCACCGCCCATAACGGCGGTGATATCCATCTTGTCCTCGAGCGCTCGCTTGTAGCCGGTCTTGATCGCGCCACCGACGCCACGATTTTCCTCGTGCTGAATCGGAGCGATCCGTTGATCGAACCCAGACGCCGCTACACCACCATCGGTTGCGATTTCCGGAGCGGCGGCTTCCACGTCAGCCTCGTCGTAGTGAACGGATGTCGTCTCCGCGTTCACTCGCTCGGCGACTTGAGTAATCTCCTCCCAGGTTCCGTCTGTCGACTGATCGTCGACAACGTACACGCGATCGACGTACTCCGGCATTGTCTCAATCACGTTTCCAACGAATCCTTCTTCATTGTACGCTGGAACGACAACACCGATCGTGTGTTCCCGATACATCATCTCACCTCCGTCTGTTGATTACTCACTATATCCACCACCGATCGTGTACTTACACAACTCAAGATCGTCTTCAAGCGTTTGACGACCATCAATCACAACCGAGAGGCTATTATAGTTTCGATGAATGTCGTCCCAGTTAATATCGCCAAAGTCCTCGTGTGGCGTTACTAGAATCAGTGCATCGACCGGGAACTCATCGAGATCCGAGAGGGGTACCTGCTCGAGTGCGAACTCCTCGACCGAATCGAGCATCGGATCGACGCCGTAGACGTCCGCACCCGATGCGTCGAGCAGCTCGGAGATGGCGATCGACGGAGAGGCTCGAATCTCCTCAACCCCCGGGCGATACGTCAGTCCGAGTATCGCGACTGTCGAGTCCTCGAGAGACTTTCCGTCAGCCTGCAATCCCTCTCGGACCTTTTCGACGGTGAACTCGGGCATCAAGTCATTCACATCGCGAGCCGTTTCGAGCAGTGGAGACTCCGTTTCGAAGGGCTTGATGAGGAAGTACGGGTAGTACGGGATGCAGTGACCGCCGACACCTGGTCCTGGATCGTGAATGTCACAGAACGGCTGGGTGTTCGCTGTTTCGATCGCCTCGTTGACATCGATCCCCAGTTCGTTGGTAAACGTCGCCAGTTCGTTCGCCAGCGCGATGTTGACGTCGCGGTATAGTCCTTCGAAGACTTTGACTGCCTCCGCCGTCGTCGCGTCCGAGACTGGCAATACGCCCTGCTCGTTGATCTGTTCATAGATCAGCGACGCTGCACGCGTGCTTTCGTTGTCGACGCCGCCGACGACCTTCGGATACGCACCGCGGATGTCCTCGAGTGCACGGCCGCTCGAGGTGCGTTCAGGACAGAACGCCAGTCCGAAGTCGCCGAGGGAGAGTCCCGAGGCGTCCTCGAGGGCTGGCAGCACTCGCTTCTCGGTCGTCTGTGGTGGAACCGTACATTCGACGATCACCAGATCGCCCGGATCGAGACCGTTCCCGATATCCTCGACGACGGTATCCAGGATCGCGAGATCCGGTTCTTTCTCGTCGGTGATCGGCGTCGGGACGATAATAACGTGCACCGAAGCGTCGTCGGCTGCATTGCGTGGCTCGGTCGTTGCCTGTAACGCCTGTTCGTCGACTAGATCGTCAACTAACTCGGGAAGCCCGGGTTCGCGCTTGACGTGACAGTTTCCGTTGTTGATCGTCTCGACGACATCGGGATCGACGTCTGCACCGGTAATGTTCCCACTCGTCTCGGCGAACACCGATGCCAGTGGAAGGCCCATCTTTCCGAGCCCGTAAACCGCAACGGGGATCTCGCTACTGCGGAACGCATGGCTCTGTGCCTCAGAACTGGCTGTGGAGTCGTACAGTGCTTCGACTGATGCGATATCAGTATCAGTCATCCGCGCTCACCATCCGTTCACGCTCGTTCAACGCTGTTGTCTCGATCGCTTCCGCAACCTCGAGGGCATTAATACCGTCCTCGACCGTGACGTCCGGAATGCCGTTTCCGCTGACCGTTTCAACAAATGATTCGAGTTCCCGACGCAGCGGTTCGGCGTTACGGATTGTCGGCCGCTCGACGATACTCTCGTGTTTGAATCGAACGTCGCCGTTTTCCTCGATGTATTCAGGAATCGAACTTCGGTGAATCTCGAGAGACTGGTCGATATAGTCGAGTTCGATGAAACACTCCTCGGCGGTGATCTCGAGAGTCCGAACCTTCTGCTGCGTCTTTCGGCTGGCCGTCAGCGAGGCCATGACGTTGTCTTCGAACTCGAGCAGCGCCGAGGCGTGGCGGTTCTCGTCAACGCCAGCGCTTTGAACACGAATCGGTGTCTGACCTAATACCGAGAGCACGACGTCGATATCGTGGATCATCAGATCGAGCACGGCACTGTCCTCGATCGTCCGTTCGGGTTCGGGACCCAGTCGCTGAGACCGAATGCTGACAATGGAGAGATCATCGACGATCTCCTCAAGTTGTGTGACAGCCGGATTGAAGCGCTCGATGTGACCAACCTGCGCGGGAACGTTAGCGTGTTCCACGCGTGACCGGAGGTCCGCACTTTGATCGAGATCCTCGAGCACCGGTTTCTCGATCAGGATTCCGACGTTGGCGTCGAGACACTGCGTCGCCAAGTCGTAGTGGTACTCGGTTGGAACGACGATCGAAACAGCATCGACGTTCTCGAGCAGTTCGTCCAACGGTAGTGCCGAAACACCGTGATCGGCAGCCACCTCGGCTGCTCGTTCGTCGTCGGCGTCGAAGAGGCCGACGAGATTCGCTTCGGGGAGTTCGTTGTAGACGCGGGCGTGGTGTTGGCCCATTGAGCCAACACCGATAACGCCGACGTCGATCTGGTTGTGTTCAGTTGGCATAGCTCTCGATAACTTCGATTATTTGATCTATCTGTTCTGCGGTAACGTTTGGATGCACAGGGAGGGAAAGAACCTCCGTAGCTGCCGTTTCGGCCTCTGGTGCGTTCGTCTCGAGTCCAGCGTACGCAGGCTGGTTGTGGACGCAGGTCGGGTAGTAGACGCCCACGCCGATATCGTACTCATCGAGGACGTCGATTAGTTCGTCCCGAGCTGTCGTCCGAACAGTGTACTGGTGATAGACGTGTTTCGTATGGTCGGGCTCAATTGGAGTCAGCAGTGGTGTCTCCACCAGTCCGTCCGTGAGCCGAGCCGCGTTTGCGCGCCGGGCTTCGATAAACTCGGGTAGCCGTTCGAGCTGTGTCTGCCCGATCGCTGCGGCCATCGAGGTCATCCGAAAGTTGTGGCCGACGCTCTCGTGATCGTACGTATCGGAACGGCCGTGGTTGATGAACTGCGCGGCGTTGTCGGCGACTTCCTCACGGTCCGTGACGATCATCCCACCTTCTCCGGTGGTCATGTTCTTCGTCGGATAGAACGAGAAACAGCCGACATCACCGATCGCACCGACACGGTCCCCGTGGTAGGTCGCGCCGTGTGCCTGGGCTGCGTCCTCGATCAGCGGGACGTTGAGGTTGGCGGCGAGGTCGCCGAGTGCACCGAGTTCGGCCGGGAGACCGTACAAGTGGACGGCAATGATTGCGTCAACCGACTCTTCTCGTGCGACTTTTCGTGCGGCTTCGGGATCGAGATTGTACGTGTCGGGATCGATATCGGCGAAGACGGGCTCCGCGCCAGCCAGTCGGATCGCGTTTGCCGTCGCGATAAACGTGAACGGGGTGGTTAGTACGCGATCGCCTGCCCCAATATTGAGCGCTTCGAGGGCTGCGTGGAGAGCTGTGGTTCCGTTGGACGTTGCAACCCCATGTTCGGCACCACAGTAGTCGGCGAACGAGTCTTCGAACTCGCGGACTTGCGGACCGTCCGCGAGCATCCCGCTGTCGAGGACGTCCTCGACACGGGACTTTGCATCCGTACTGAGTTCTGGATTTGCAATCGGAATCATTCGTTGAGTGTGTTTGCTCCGCTGATCGGATCCGGCAACTCGGCATGTTCTGCTGGGGCACCGACTGCCAGCGTCTCCGGTGGAACATCATCGGTCACGACGGCACCGGCTGCGACAAATGCCCCTTCTCCGACGGAGACTCCGGGAAGGACCGTCGCGTTCGCGCCGATCGAAACACCGTCCTCGAGAGTCGGTCCAACCAAGTCCTCGTCCTGGCGAACAGGGTACGGATCGTTCGTCAACACGGCATTGGGGCCACAGAAGACGTTGTCCCCGATCTCGGTATGTGATGGAACATAAACACCAGTCTGGAGGCTGACGTGCGATCCGATCGTCGATCGACCGTCGATAACCGTTTGCGTTCCAACGAGCACGTCGTTGCCAATATCCGTTAGTTCGCGGACAACTGCGTGATGACCGGTAGAGAATCCGTCACCAATTACAACATCATCGTAGATGATAGTTCCTGCTCGTACCGTCGAATTGTCGCCGAGCGTTGGCGGACTTGTATCGTCGCTATATGCGTTTCCAACCGTTGCCTCTACCGCAATCTCACAGTTCTCACCGAGTGTAGCTTCTGTTTCCATTCGTTGATCCTTTTGAACCTACCAGCTGCCGGATAGTCGACTCGAAAAGACGTTCAATCGACTACAGTAAATAGTTGTCGGAAGAAATTAAAATAACGTTCTGCCTATTTTTTCTGTAAAAATCTCTCCTGTATAGGTAGTGAATATATATTCTTATTCAGTCTTAGTCTATATGGGATTTCCATACAATATCCTCAAATTATATGGTGTCAATTTACTACCACTAATCCGATTAGGTAATAATTAATATGGATTAAAACGCCTGTCTTCATACTGGATATTGGTTTCGACAAGTCCGAAAAACCGTCGTCTAGACGATCTGTAACTCTCGGTCCTCGCTCTCCTGCATGTCGTAGATCATCGCGAGTAACAAGAAGAAGACGCCGATCGAAAACAGTGCGAGGCTGGCAACACCGTTAGCAAACAGCGAGGTGCCCTGTATGATTGCGGCATACAGTGTCCACAGGCCCGCGAGAACACCGATACCGGAGAGTCCGGCGCCGAAGAAATACAGCAGGGCCAGCGGGTGGAAGTCGGTCACGAGGTACTTGCTCGTCAGCCGCCAGAGGAAGTTCCGAAGCAACATCCCCGAAACCTTTCGGATGAAGGTGGTATACTCGATCGAGGACTCTTCCTCGCCGTACTTGGCGGGCATCGCGACGTCGGCGACGCGCATCCCCCGGACGTTGAGCTTCACTAATAGGTCGTTACAGTAGCCGTAGTACTCGTACAGCCGGTCGAGCTCGACGGCCTCGAGCGCGTCGCTCGAGATCGCGGTGTACCCGTTCTGGGGGTCCATCGTCTTCCAGTACCCCGAGGAGACCTTCGTCAGGACGGTCAGCATCGCGTTCCCGAACAGGCGGAACGACGGCATCTCCTCGCGGTACTCGCGGGACAGCAGCCGATTTGCCTTCGCGTAGTCGGCCTCGTCCTCGACGATGGGATCCAGCAATCGCGGCATCTGCGAGAGATCCATCTGGCCGTCGCCGTCCACCGTGACAGTGATGTCGACGCCGTCATCGTTGGCGGCCAGGTAGCCCGTCTTGATCGCCCCGCCGGCGCCGAGGTTCTCGCGGTGCTCAATCGGGAGCACACGCCCGACGAAGTCGTGGACGCTCGCGCGCTCGGCGAGCGCTCCGCCACCGTCGGTTTGGATGTCGTCGTCGTCGGTCCGGACCTCCTGTGCGTACTCGAGCGACTGGCCGCTGGCGTCGACGAACGCCTCGCTGACGCCGCCGTCCTCGCGGGCGGCCTCGAGCACCTCCTCCCAGGTGCCGTCGCTCGAGCAGTCGTCGACCACGAACATGCGATCGACGTAGCCGGGCATCTCCCGGATGACCGATCCGATGAGCCCCTCCTCGTTGTACGCGGGGATGACGACCCCGACGGTGTGGTCTCGGTACATAGGTTCCTGTGTGTCGCCGCGGATCGCGCGAGCCGCGTTCGAAGCGGGTGCGAACGTCGGCGACCTCCGGCGCCGCGTGCCGACTCGCTTCCTCGACCGCCCGACGATGTCCACCTCCCGGCGAGACGGCGACCGACGTACGGTGACTATCAACTACGTCGAAGCCGGGGGTAGAAATTTTTTTTGATCGGTGAGGTGCTGAAAGTCACAAAATCGGACTAATTTCGAACAACGGATCGACCACGCCCAGCAGATCGAATCGCCGTCCCCCCGCGAAAACCCCCCGTCTCACTCCCCTCGAGCACGGGCCCCGGGGACGGTCGCATCGAACCCGTGGTTCTCGAGCAGCCCTGCAACGGCCTCGGATCACGCGGTTCGGGTGGCGAGGTCGGTGCCGTGGCGGGTGACCTCGACCGGGTAGCCGGCGCGCTCGAGCCGCGAGACGTCCGCGTCGTCGACGAGCACCAGGTTCCCGTCCGTCTCGTCCTCGTCGTATGCGGCCACCTTGCCGTCGTAGGCGTCCTCGACCCGCGCGACGAACTATTACGCGACACATACCTCAGTATTTCTTACATTCTAATCCATTAAATGATGTACATGTAGAAACCCATTAATGGATGAATAAATGTCATTTTCAGACATGGACAGACGAAAGGTCCTCGTTGGTGGTGCCAGTGCGCTCACGACGCTCGTCGCCGGCTACGTCGGCGATCTCCAGTCGAAACCCAGTGCGGGACGCGGCGCGAGCGACGGTCATCCCGGAAACGCGAACCCCGGAACGGGAGGCGACGGCCCGAACGGCGTCCCCGGTTTCGTGCCCGAGAAGGTCGAACTCGAGAGCGTCGATGTCCACATCGAGGAGTTCCAGCGCCGCGGTCGAACGCTGACGGTCGAGCTCGCCACGACGACGAGGGACCTGGTCCAGCTCCGTGACGAACTCGAGGAACTCCCGCCCGCGCTCGAGGACGGGATCGAGGACGCCGAGGGGTTCTTCAGCCGGATCGAGACGGTCGAGACCACGCTCGCACACGTGTCCGGAGTGAAACTCGCCACCGCCCAGCTCGAGGGTGACACGCTGCGCGAGTACGCCGACGGCGAACTGACCGAAGCGGAGCTGATCGCGGCGTCTCGCCACCGAATCGACCTGGTGTAGTCGCCGAGCCAGCGGTTTCGACTGCGCGACGAACGGCCAGCGGACGCCGTCGTGTTCGCGCTAGGGTCCCACCGCTCGAGGGCGCTACCGTTGCGGACGAGGACGGACTCGCCTAACCACGACTCGGAGGGTATGGGACGAACGCAGCAACGACTGGCAGTATCACCGCTCACTCATCAAGTCACGAATCCGCCTTTCGAACAAGCCATCGAGTGCGCTCCAGAGTATTTCTGTGGGGACGTCCTTCTCGAAGCTTGCAGGCTCGTGTTGACTGTGATCGGCTCTCGGCATCTCGTATTGGAAATGGACTGGTCCTAACTCGGGATGGTCCGCATCGCGGTGCCAGCCGCAATTGAATCCCGTGTTTGGGTCGGCGTAGTGGATCCGGTAGCATTGCTCGTTCTGAGTGAACCGCCATTCGACGTCCACCCGAGGTTGCTCCGGACCGGTTGCTGGAACAACACGGGCGGGATCGATCTGTGCCCGGAGGAACGTTTTGACGATGCTGTCTGGTTGATACGCGACAGTTGTCACAACCGGATACCGCTGCAAGACGTCCTTGAGTCCCTCGTAGACCGCACTATCGGTCGTTCCTGAAAGACCCATTCGTCACGCCGAGATGGTGTCGCGTTTGGTGGCCCAGTCGTATTCGTTGAGTGCGGCGCGGATGACTGGCACTCGATCGGCGAGGTGTTCCCATTCGCTGGCGATCTCGCGGCGATCTTCTATCTCGTCGGTACTTTCGAGATCGGCAATGCTCGCTCGAAGTTCCCCCGGCGTCTCGACGTCGTACGTGGTTTTCCAATCCGTGATCTGCGTTCGCATCGACTCGAGAGCAGTCGTGAGCGCTTCCTGATCGTGCTCGCGCTGGAGTGTCGCAACCTCACGATACGTTGCCATGAGCTGATCGATGCCGTAGAGCGTCTGGTCTCCCTGTTCGATTTTTCGAAGAACGTTGTCCGCTACGAGTTGCTCGAGGTACTTCTGTGCGGTTTTCACCGAAACGTTCGTTTCGTCAGCGACCCACTGGGCGGTACGAGGCGTACGCAGTGTTCGCGCGGCAGCACGAACACGCTCCCCGCGCGTCATCGATTGTCGGCTGTCGTCGGGCATGTCTGTGCCTACGGCTTTCTAGAATATATATCCAGGGCACTGGAAATATATTAGGCTCCCTCGAGGGACGAGAGGATCGCGCCCTCGAGGACGCCGAGGGTGCTTCAGCCGGATCGGGACCACGCTCGCATACGTGTCCGGAGTGGAGGTCGAGTCCGCCCAGCCCGAGGCGTCCACCTCCCGGCAAGACGGCGGCCGACGTGAGGTGACTATCGACTACGTCGAGATCGAGGGTAGAAGTTTTCTATCCGTGAGGCGCTGAAATCACAAAACCGGATTAATCGCGAACGACGGATCGACCACGCCCAGCAGATCGAATCGCCGTCCCCCTGCGAGAACCTCCCGCCTCACTCCTCTCGAGCGCGGGCCTCGGGGAGGGTCACGTCGAACTCATGGTTCTCGAGCAGCTCCGCGACGAGGGACTCGGCCCACGCGGTTCGGGTGTCGAGGTCGGTGCCATGGCGGGTGACCTCGACCAGGTAGCCGGCGCGCTCGAGGTCGACCGACACCTTGTGGATCAGCCGCGGGTGGGCGCCCGCGAGCGTGTTGCCGAGCGTGAACTCGTAGTCGTCGGTCGCGTGGGCCGCGGGTCGAACGCGGGCGTCGGTGAGCGAACGGGCCGTGCGGGAGGCGATCTCTCGAGCCTCGCCGGCCGCGGACGGGAAGATGGCCTGGCCGAACCCGTCGGGACCGCGGGGCGAGTCCCAGATGCCCATCGAGCTGTGCAGGTCGACGACCGCCGCGGGGTCCGCCTCGTCGACGAGCGTCCAGATCGCCTCGGCGATCGGCGTCGTCGGGCGACCCGCGGGCGGGAACTGCTGGTTGAGGTCGCCGTCGGGTCCGACGTAGGTCTCGTCCCGCACCGCCGGCGCGTTCGCCTCGGGAACGACGATCAGCGTCCCGCGGTCGAACGTCCACTCGCGGACGCGGTGTGCGGCGTCGATGCCCGCCCGCTCGCTGCCGTGGACGCCACCGAGGACGACCGCGGTCTTCCCCGGCTTCGGCGCCTCGAGAACGTACGCAGGCGTTTCGTACCTCGTGTTCGGACGAAGCGTTCGTTGCTCCTCGGTGATCGACGGCGACTCCGCGGCGCGTCCCGGCCGAGCGCCGACGAGACCGCCGCCGAGGGCCGTCGCCGCGCCGAGGAGTACCGACCGTCTCGTGGACGCTCCCCGCCGCGGTGCTGCCGATCGATCGGTTCCGGATCTATCGACCATCGTAGGTGCTCCACTGATTCTCGCTCCGACACATAATGGTACCTGTAAGTATCCGTTTTTGAACCTCGACGACTCCCCCTCGACCGCGCAGGATCGCGTCGATCGCTCGCATCACCTCGAGCGACGACCGGATACCGCGGTTGCGGCGGGAGCGAACGCTAACAGTGGCGACGAACGTCCGAGGAACCACTGGCAATTCGGACGAGAACGAGCGAGTCGTCCCGGATCAGAGCGTCCGGTAGGTAAACGCCGCGGCCGACTCCTCGTCGAACGCGCCGTCGACGTCGACGAGCACGGGGTCGTCGGCCATGTCGTTGGCGAGCGAGCCCAGCGACAGGTCGCGGAACTCGCTGTGGGGCGTGCCGACCACGAGTCCGTCGAAGTCGGCGACCGACAGCGCGGGCTGGATCTCGATGTCGAACTCCTCGCGCATCGCGTCGTCGTCGGCGTGGGGGTCGTAGCCGACGACCTCGATCCCGTAGCTCTCGAGTTCCTCGATCACCTGGCCGATCTTCGAGGTGCGGATGTCGTCGACGTCGGGCTTGTAGGTCAGCCCCGCGACGAGCACACGGCTGTTCTTGAGCACCTTCTCGCTGTCGTTCAGCGCCCGCACGGTCATCTCCGCGAGGTGGTCGGACACCGACTCGTTGACCTCGCGGCTCGTCCGGATGAGCTCGGGGTCGAACCCGTGGCGCTCACTCTGGTAGAGCAGGTAGAACGGATCGACGGGGATGCAGTGCCCGCCGACCAGCCCGGGGCGGTAGTCGTGGAAGTTCCACTTCGTGCCCGCGGCCTCGAGCACCGCCTCCGTGTCCAGCCCGAGCTCATCACAGACCATCGCGAGCTCGTTCATCAGCGCGATGTTGACGTCGCGCTGGGTGTTCTCGACGCACTTGGCCGCCTCGGCGGTCTCGATCGAGGGCGCCTCGTGCAGCCCCGCGTCGACGACGGTGCCGTACAGCTCCACGAGGTCGTCGCGGGTCTCGTCGGTGAGCGCGCTGACGATCTTGACGACGTTGGCCAGCCCGTGCTCGCTGTCGCCCGGAACCATCCGCTCGGGCGAGTAGCCGACGCCGAAGTCCTCGCCCGCACGCAGGCCGGAGGCCTCCTCGAGGGCGGGGACGACGACTTCCCGGGTCGCGCCCGGATAGACGGTCGACTCGAGGACGACGGTGGTTCCCTCGGTCAGCTGTTCGCCGACGCTCCGGGCCGCGCTCTCGACGATCCCGAGGTTCGGCTTCTCGTTGTCGTCGACGGGGGTCGGCACGGCGACGATGACGAACTCCGCGTCGGCGATCGCCGCGCTGTCGGTGGTGTACTCGATCTCGCCGTCGGTGATAGCCTCGTCGCCGACGTCGCCCGTGGGATCGACCCCCGACTCGAGGGTCTCGACCTTGTCGGGGTCGACGTCGAACCCCGTCACGGCGTTGCCCGCCGCGTCGAAAGCCGCGGCCAGCGGCAGGCCAACGTACCCCAGCCCGACGACGCAGACGCTGGCGGATTTCTGGGTCGTCGTTCCGTACTGGTGTTCGGTCATGTGCTCCCCCTCGAGGGTCGGGTCGTCGAGGCGATTCGATCGGGACGCGTTCGTGTGGCTGTCATGGTGGGTGGAGGTGATACTGGCAGATCGTTCATCATCTATCACACCGAATGTACCGCGCCGCTGGTAGTCAAGTCTGATAGACCTTACGAGCTAGCTGGTAAATAGTTGGCGGGATGGGGATTAGTAATGCACGCGGAAACTCTCTCCCGGGAGAGAAACCGTCGGTTTGGCACCCCCTTCTCGCGGTCCCCTCCGGGCAGGGAACGAACCGAACCGTAGCGCTCGAGGCGGTCCCGACGACGCGCCGTCGACGACCGCCGCGGTGGCCGAGCCCGGCTGGCGACGAGCACAGGCGGTCAGTAACCGACTCCGGTACCGGAATTCCCGTCCCCGTTCCGGAGTCCCGTCGCTGCCGGAGACGAAACCGGCGAGGAGCGACGAGACCATCGGCCTCGGTTCGAACGCCGAGCCCGGAGGTCCGCCAAGGAAGTACGGTACGATAAAACTTCACGTACCAGTGAGTGACTGGGGGTACGAACGGTCTTTTGATCCGATCCGTGGTCGTGCTGAATCGGATACGATCCAGAAATAGATCAATATATGTCGACGCACGATCAACACCACGACGAAGCGGAACCAACGGACGACCGAACCGAGTACACGGCCGAGGAGGCGGCCGACCTCGAGGCCGACGCGTTCGACGGCGGCGGAATCGACCGACGGACGTTTCTGAGCGTCGCGGCCGCGACCGGGGCCGCGCTCGCCCTGCCGACGACCGTCTCGGCCGACGTCACCGACGACGCGCTCACCGACGTCGCCGAGTTCGCGGTCAACGCGACCGACGAGGACTACGAGGCGACGCTCGTCCTCGAGTTCGCCGACGGCGACGCCCTCGGGGCGTTCTACGACGAGTTCGGCGAGCCCGACTGGGAGATCGACGAGGACGACCGCGCCCCGAAGGTCGTCTACCGGGAGGCGCCGACCCCGGCGGCCCACGCCAGGCTCACCGCCGCGGAGCTCGAGGCCGCCCTCGAAGACGGCGGGATCGAGCACGTCGACTTCTCGCCGGGGGCGAACCCGTTCTGGAAGCTGGACGATCCCTACGGCGACTACGAGGTCTATCCGGAGTACGTCGAGGAGTACGACGTCTTCCCGTCCGTCGAGAGCGCCCGCGATTTCGTCTCCCACGGCGAGGTCGGGTGGGCCCTCGAACACCTCGAGGCCGAACACCCCGACATGGTCAACCTCGAGCGGATCGGGTACGGTCCCGGACACGAGAACCACGTCACGGGAGAGGATCCCGATCTCGGCGAGATCTACGTCGCGGAACTCACCAACGACGTGCAGGATCGGGAGGCCTTCGCCGAGAAGGACAAGGCCGTGTTCACCGTCGCGATCCACGGCAACGAGCAGGCCGGACGGGAGGCCGCCAGCCGTATTCTCGAGAACGCGGCGAAGGGCGAGTCCGAGGCGTTCAACCCGCTGCTCGACGACATCGCGATCGTCTACGTCTACATCAACCCCGACGGCTGGCTCGTCCGCGAGCCCCACGTCGGCGGGAGCGCGGACGACCCGACGATCAACCACGAGCGGGGGAACTCGACGGGGCTGGACACGAACCGCCAGTATCCGACGATTGGGTGGGTCGACCCGGCGTTCTGGCCCGCCGAACCCGCCGACGACCCCGGGATCCGCCCCGGCTACGACGTCGGCTACGAGGACATGGTCCCCGACGCGCTCGCGGCCGTCGAGCACCTCCGGGGCTACGACAACGTCGAGTACCTCTGCGATTACCACATGATGGGGTGGGCCGACTCGATGGTGCTCAACCTCGAGTCCAACGCCACCTACGAACACGACGGCACGCACAACTTGGACGAGGTCAACCGCCGGATCAACGACGCCATGACCGACCGCTGGGGCGGGCCCGAGGCGATCGCCGAGGACACGATCCGGGCCGGCCGGGACACGGCCGACCACGAGGAGTACGTCCCCGAGACGCTGCAGAACTACGGCTCGATCTACGACTCGCTGGAGTACAACATCACGGGCGGGCTGCTCGGCTGGGCCGGCATCGAGGAGGAACGGGGCGGGCTCGGCGCCGTCACGGTCGCGCCCGAACTCGGACTGCGCGATTTCCAGAACTGGCGGCCCTACGTCGAGCGCCACCTCGAGACGGCGTACTTCCTCTCGATGCGCGAGTTCGCCGAGCTGTGCGCCGCGGATACCGACGCGACCGTCGCCACCGACGACAGCGACGTCGCCTACGTCCGCTCCGAGACGCTCACCCGCTCCTCGGCCGACCTCTCGCACACGCCCGACGACGGTAGCCCCGGGAAGGGAAAGGGCAAGGGGAAGGGCGAGAGCGAAAACGGATCCCACGGTGCCGCGTCCGGCGACGGCGGGACCGAGGTTCGGTGTCGCGCCGATCGCCTCGGCGCCGAACCGACGCCCGTCGACGTCACCGAGAACACCCAGACGGTGTCGGTGTGTTTCCTCGGCGGCGGCGAGGACGGCGTCGTCCGCCTCTGCGACCCCGACGGGGAGCCCGTCCGGGAGATCGACCTCTCGGAGCACGACGCCGACGACTGCTGTATGACCGACCCCTCGAGTCTCTTCTTCAGCACTCCCGACGCGGGCGAGTGGACCCTCCAGTACGACGGCGACGGGGAACTCGCCGTCGAGATCGTCGTCGTCGACAGCGACGAGGAACATCCCGACCCCGAGGTCGTCCTCGGCTACAGCCAGCAGGACTACGAGGTCAACCCCCTGGCGTTCTTCGAGGACCTCGACCCGTTCCTCGAGGACGGCTCGATCGAGGGCATCAGCGTCCACCACGTCGGCGTCGGGCGCCTGCTCAAGGGCAACTCCGGCAAGCGCCACTACGACGAGCTCGTGATCGCCCACGACGACGGGATCGACGACCCCGACTACGTCGCCGCGATCGAGGCGTTCGTCGAGGCCGGGGGCGACCTCGTGTTGACCGACACCGGGCTCTACCTGCTCGACGTCCTCGAGGTCGGCGACGCCGCCGACTTGAGCGCCGCGGACATCGCGTCGACGACGATCACGATCGCCAACCTCGAGGACCGGAACTTCGATCACCACCTGCTGACCGACCTCCGGGAGATCCAGCGGGAGATCTGGAAGAGCCCGCAGATCGGCTACTCGGCGAACGAGTCCGACCAGCCGATCACGGTGATCGACGATGACGCCTTCGAGGCCGCGGGCGGCGAGGTCGCGGGCCGGATGGACGGCGCCGACGCGGCGGGCGTCGCCGCCGGCTCGCTGTCGGCGGGCGACGCCGAGATCAACCTGATCGGGTCGGCGCTGCCGCCGGCGTTCCAGGAGTACCTCCACCCGTTCGGCATGGCCGACCACGCCCTGTCGTTCATGGGCCACACGATGATGTGCAACGCCCTGGGCTTCGAGCAACGGCGCTTCGTCGACGGCGAACTCGTCGGCACCTGGGGCGAGCTGCGCTAGCGGCGACCTCCGTCCCCGACCGATTCCGCCTCGAGAGCGAGCGATCGTCGCCCGGCAACGGCCGTGCGCGCGGACTCCCGCTGTTCACCGTTTCTGACGCTTCGCGCTCGAAACGGGGAACCGTCCCTGGAGGGAAGCGCTGGATCGGACGTCGACGCCGTCACAGTATCGATTCAAGGGGGAGGACTTATCCTTACTGACCGTCTAGTCAGGATATGTCCCAGACGACCTCCCGGAAGCGACCGTGGCTCGCGGCGCTACTCGCAGCGCTCGTCACCGGACTGGGCCACCTCTACCTCCGACGATTGCGCCGCGCCGTCGGCTGGCTCCTCGCGTCGCTCGTCGTCACGACCCTCTTCGTCGATCAAGGGGCCTTTCAGACGCTCATCGACGGAACCGTGACCCTCGAGACGGTGCTCGCGGTCGCGCCGATGTACGCCGTCATCGGGCTCAGCGTCCTCGACGCGTACCGAATCGCCCGAACGCCGACTCCGGACCGTCGGTCGGCCGCACAGTCCGCCGACGGGGACGCCACCACCTCCTGTCCGCACTGCGGGAAGGAACTCGACGACGACCTCGAGTTCTGTCACTGGTGTACGACCCCGCTCGGCGACGACGTCGCAGACGAGTCGGCGACGGACGCACCCGAGGATTCCCATCGCTGAGACCCGCTGCCTCGAGCGACGGACCGTTCGTGGCCGTTCCCGGTTCGCGGCCCGTGACTTCTCCCACGACTAATGTCGTGGGCGTTCTCCTCGAATTTCTGTAACCCTCCGCTGGCGGACGGAGTCGCTCGGCTCGACCCGACCGTCCTCTCGCGTACGCTTCTCGCCGCTCGGACGGACCGAACGCTCGAGCGGGCAATCGGACGGGCGATCGATCCCGACGGAAGCGCCGAACGTTCGATCGTCTCGAGCGACGCGTCGCCGTCGCTTCGACGCGCTCGCGATTCGACGCGGTCTCGAGAGACGTTACTATTATAGATACTGCTAACTAGTCTGGCAATTATAGCGAGTATCGGTTCGAATAATGGAGTTGGGGATTCGTTGCTGGAATATAATTGGGTAAATTTGCTGAATGAGGTGGTATAGTGGCGGTATCCCAGATTACAGGTCCAGTAGCGAAAATCCGTACTGAATATCCCGAGTATAGGTTGGTATTGGAGGTATTTATGGCTATTATACCCACATATACAGGGATAGCCGAAGTAAAAGATGATGATCGAGGATACAGACACAACCAGACGCAGTGTTCGAGTACCTATCAGAGAAACGGTAATATCTCCTTCTACTAAGAACTCGAGTATGAATCGCCTCGCCGACCGCCGCGATCTCGTGAGCGCAGCCGAGAGGAGACGTCCGGTCTCGAGACGCCGTCTCGCAGAACCGAGTCCCGGATATTTACAGAAGTACGGTTGTACACCAGCCGGTCCCTATCGGAATTGCGTTCCCGACCGACATAAAGTTACGGGTCGTAATCTATACGACCGTATCCAAACGAGCAGTAAGGAAAATCGGCGTAATTAGAACTGGTTGCAAGCAGGTCCGTCTCGGTCCATCGAAACGATCCCCGTCATACGCGCCGCCCTCACTCCTCCCCGAGGAGGGACTCGAAGATGCGCGGATCGGCGTTGAACTTCAGCACGTTCGTGACGACGGTGTTTCGGAGGTCGAGCAGCAGGTCGCCGTGGTTCTTGTAGAAGTCGTGTATCCACTTCGACTCCTGTTCTCGGTCCCGAAAGACCATCACCGACTTCCACTGGTACTGCCCGTCGGCCAGGAAAAACAGGAGCGTGTGCTCGTCTTCCTGGATGAACTCGAGGGCGTCCCGCCACTCCGCGTCGAAGTTCGGCGGGAAGAACTGGTACTCGAACAGGCTGAAAAACAGGAACTCCTCGTTCGGGATCACCGCCTCGCGGAACACGCCCGCCTCGCGCATCTTCCGGATCGACTCGCTGATCGTGACGCGCGAGGTCTCGATGTCGTGTTTGGACTCGAGTCGGTCGCGGATCTCCTGTGCCGACAACGTTGGGTCGTTGGCGAGCTCGCTGAGGATGTACGTGTCCCGCTCTTTGAAGTTCCACTCCGGTTGGGTCTTCTTCTCGCCCATACGTTCGTCTCGGTGGAATACGCCGTCAGTCTTCCGATCGGTACACGGACCCCCGGGCACACGACGGTTCCGGACGGCCAGTAGCTAGCCGTCGATCGCGACGGGGATGGGCCCGAAGCCGCCCTCGCTATCGACTCGGCTGGCCGAACCGCGTGATCGGTTCCAGCTCCGCCTCGTCGACGTCCTCGAAGGCGGCGCGCGCGATGACGCGTCGGTGGACCTCGTCGGCGCCGTCGACCAGGCGGAACTGCCGGACGGACTCGTAGAAATCCGAAAGCGGCAGGTCCTTGCCGATCCCGTTGGCGCCACAGCACTGGACGGCGAGGTCGATCGTCTCCTGGGCCACGTTGGCGGTGAAGACCTTGCACATCGAGACGGGGACGCGCGCTTCCCCGCCGGCGGCGATCCGGTCGGCCGCGTCCCGGATCGCGGTTCGGGCCATGTGGAGCCGCGTCTCGGCGTCGGCGACGCGGTGGCGAATCGACCCCTTCTCGGAGAGGGTCGACCCGAACCCCTCGCGCTCGCTCGTGTACGCCTTCGCGATCTCGAGTGCGCGTCCGGCCATCCCGGAGTAGCGCATGCAGTGGGTCAGCCGCGCGGGGCCGAGCCGTTCCTGGGCGTGGACGAACCCCTGGTTGCGCTCGCCGAGCAGGTGTTCGTCGGGAACGCGCACGCCGTCGTAGCGGATCTCGGCGTGGGACACACCGCGGATCCCCCCGCCCGTGTGCGGAATGTTTCGAACGACGTCGACGCCGTCGGCGTCGGCCGGCACCAGAAACAGCGAGCAGCCCTCGTAGGGGTGGGCGTCCTCGTCGGTCCGCGCGAGGACGATGAGGACGTCCGCCTCGACGCCCTGGGTCGTCCACCACTTGTGGCCGTCGATCACCCACTCGTCGCCGTCTCTCTCGGCGGTCGTCCGGATCATCTTCGGGTCGGAGCCCGCCCCCTGAATCGGTTCGGTCATCGAGAACCCGGAGGCGATCTCGCCCTCGACCAGCGGCTCGAGGTAGGTCTCCTTCTGGGTCTCGGTGCCGAACATCTCCAGGGTGTGCATGTTCCCCTCGTCGGGGGCGTCGACCCGCATCGCGACCGGGCCGAGGAGGCTGCGGCCCGCCTCCTCGAAGGCCGGCAGCGCGTCCCGAAAGCTCGCGCCCATCCCGCCGTACTCCTCGGCGATCTGGGGCGCGTAGACGCCGTACTCTCGCGCCGCTTCGCGGAGATCGGCCACCGTCCCGCTCGAGGCGGTGACGCCGCCGGCTCGGGAGCGCTCCAGCGGCAGGACGACCTCGTCCATCAGCTCGCGTGCGCGCTCCGCGAGTTCGGTCGCTTGGTCTGAGTCATCGTACCTCATATACTCACGTATTTCGGAACGAGTACCTATATCTACCGCTCCGGGTCGCAGAATCGAAACGGAGGGAGCCGAAGTGCTTAACCCGGTCTCTCTCGAACGTGGAGACACCGTGATAGAGAATGACGAACGACAACTATCTCGATCGACTGGTTGACGAAGCGTCGTTGCGCTCGTACCTCGCGGCGGCGCTCGGCGAAGCCAACCGACTCGACGTCGAGCGGGTGGACGAGGGCCACTCGAACGAGACGCTGTTCGTCGCGTGGGACGACGAGGAGCTGGTCGTTCGACGGCCGCCGCCGGGCGAGACGGCCGACACCGCACACGACGTCCTGCGGGAACACCGCGTCGTCTCGGCGCTGCAGGACACCGACGTCCCCGTCCCCGAGACGGTTCTGGCCTGCGAGGACCGCGACGTCCTCGACAGCGAGTTCTACGTGATGCGCCGGCTCGAGGGCGACGTGATTCGGGCCGAGGAACCGGCGTGGCTCGACGGGCCGGACGCGCGCCGAGCCGTCGGCGAGGAACTCGTCGCGACGCTCGCGTCGATCCACGGCGTCGACTATGACGCCGTCGGCCTCGGGGAGTTCGGCCGTCCCAGCGGCTTCACCGACCGCCAGGTCGAGCGGTGGCGCGGCCAGTTCGAGTGGGCCCTCGAGACGACCGCCGAGCACCGAGAACTCGAGGCCCTGGATCGCGTCACCGAGTGGCTCGAGTCGAACGTTCCCGAAACGCACCCCGAAACCCTCGTCCACGGCGATTTCAAGCTCGACAACGTGATGTTCGCGCGGCCGGAGGCGGGAACGGACGGCGACCCGGAGACGCTCGCCGTCTTCGACTGGGAGATGGCGACGCTTGGCGATCCGTTCACCGACCTCGGCTGGATGCTCTCGTTCTGGTATGACGAGGGCGATTCGGACCCGCCGATCCCGGGGCTGTACCCGACGATCACGGCTCGAGACGGCTACCCCTCCCGGCGAGAGCTGATCGAGCGATACGAGCGCCACACCGGGCTCTCGTTCGACGAGCCGCGGTTCTACCTTGTCCTCGCGACGTACAAGATGGCCGCCCTCGGCGAGATGTTCTTCGCCAGGCACCTCTCGGGCGACAGCGACGACCCCCTCTACCCGAAGATGGAAACCGGCGTCCCGGCGCTGCTCGACCGAGCGGTCCGGCTCGTCGACGGCACGTACGATATCTAATCGCCGGGCGACCCGCGACTACCGCGCGGTCCAGCCGCCATCGGCCGCGATCACGCTTCCGGTTACGTAGCTCGCGGCGTCGCTCGCGAGGAACACTGCAGGGCCGGCGATCTCGGCCGGCTCGGCGAACCGATCCAGGGGCGTCCGCTCTAAAATCGACCGCCGGAGCTGATCGTTCTCCCGGAGCTCCTCGGTGAGCTCCGTCGTCACGTACCCGGGCGCCACCGCGTTCACGCGGACTTCCGGCGCCCAGTCCAGCGACATGCTCTTCGTGAGTCCGACGAGCCCGTGCTTTGAGGCGACGTAGGGGTGCTGTCGCGGCAGCCCGACGAGCCCGCCGACGCTGGCGACGTTGATCACCGACCCGCCGTCGCTCTCGAGCAACGCGTCGGCGGCCGCGGCCGCGACCCGGTGGGCGCCGTTCAGGTTGACCTCGACCACGCGATCGAAGCTCTCGGCCGAGACGTCCTCCGGACGGCCGAGCGCGTCGTCCGGGTTGAACCCCGCGTTGTTCACGACGACGTCGATCGACCCGAACTCGGCCGCGGCTCGCTCGACGGCGTCCGCGACCTCGTCGGCGTCGGTGACGTCGGCCGGAACGGCGAGGGCGTCGCCCCCGTCGTCCCGGATCTCCTCGGCGACGGCCTCGATCTCGTCGGTCGACCGCGCCGAGGGTACGACCGCCGCGCCGGCGTTTGCGAGCTCGATCGCGATCGCGCGTCCGATCCCGCGTCCGCCGCCGGTGACGAGCGCGACTCGGTCTGACAGGTCGAAGAGTGCAGTCATCCGATCGGAGTATGCGACCTTCGGCGCCTAACCTTTTCGCATCGTGTCAGATCGGCAGGGAGACGAGCGCCGCGCTCGAGGCGGCGGTTCCGGTACCACGCCGAAAAACGGGAATTCGGTCGTTCGCGGGCGGGCTACTCCGGTTTCGCGTCGGATTCGCCCGGTGCGAACCTGAGCCGCGGATCGTCGAACCGCTCGCGCAGCGAGAGCTTGTCGAACTTCCCTGTCGCAGTCTTGGGGATCGCCTCGACGACGCGCACCTCGTCGGGTAGCCACCACTCGGGGAACTCCCCTTCCCGCTCGAGGAACGTGTACAGTTCCTCTCGATCGGTCTCAGTTCCCTCGTCGAGGACGACACACGCCAGCGGTCGCTCCTGCCACCGCTCGTGAGAGACGGCTACGACCGCCGCCTCGATCACGTCCGGGTGCGCCATCAGCGCGTTCTCGAGTTCGATGCTCGAGATCCACTCGCCGCCGCTTTTGATCACGTCTTTCGTGCGGTCGACGATCTCGACGTAACCGTCCTCGTCGATCACCGCGACGTCGCCGGTCTTCAGCCAGCCGTCCTCGAACTCCTCGGCGTTGGCGTCGGGTCGCTGGTGATACTCGTTGACCACTGTCGGGCCGCGAACCCACAGCTCGCCGACGCTCTCGCCGTCCCACGGCTGGGTCTCGCCCGTCTCGGCGACGAGTTTCATCTCGAGTCCGGGGGAGGGAAGCCCCTGCTTGCGGCGCTTCCGATAGCGATCCTTCCGGCTCCAGTCGTCCATCCACGACTTCGGACGCGACACCGAGCCGATGCTCATGGTTTCGGTCATCCCCCACGCGTGCTCGACGGCGACGTCGTACTCGTCCTCGTAGCGCCGCATCATGTCGGCCGGCGCGGCGCTGCCGCCGACGACGATTCGCTCGAGACTCGACAGTGGGTTCTCGTACTCGTCAGCCTCGTCGAGGTGTGAGAGCACGTCGATCCACACGGTCGGCACGCCCGCGGTCAGCGTGACGCTCTCCTCGTCGATGAGCGAAACGAGGTCCGCGGGAGTTGGCGACGGTCCCGGATACACCTGTGTCGCTCCGGCCATCGTCGCCGCGTACGGGAACTCCCAGGAGTTAACGTGGAACATCGGGACGACCGGCATGACGACGTCAGTCTCTCTGATCCCGATCGCCGCGGGCGTCATCACCATCATCGAGTGCGCGTACAGCATCGCCTGCGTGTACTCGACCCCCTTCGGGCGGCCGGTCGTCCCCGACGTGTAACACATCCCCGCGGGCTGGGAACCCTCCAGCGGCGGCAGCGCGTCTACGGGTTCGTGTTCGGCGACGAGCGCTTCGAGGGTGGTAACCCCTCCATCGAGTTCCGACGCCGCGTCCGGGACCGTCTCGCCCATCACGACCAGCTGATCGACAGACAGGTCGTCCCAGAGCCGGATGATCGTCTCCAGCGGATCGCCCGGATCGACGAACAGGATCTCGTCGGCGGCGTCCTCGACGATGTAGACGATGTCGTCGTCGCCGAGTTGGACGTTGATCGTGTGTAACTGCGCTCCCGACAGTGGCGCGGCGAAGTACGTCTCCAGGTGACGGTGGTGATTCCACCCGAACGTGCCGACGCGATCTCCCGGCCCGAGTCCCAGATCCCGGAGCGCAGCGACGATCGATCGGACCCGTTCTCCGAACGTCTCGTACTCGTAGGCGTGCGTTCCGTCGTGTGTCCGCGAGACGAGCCGTTTCTCCGGGAACAGTCGCGTCGATCGCCATAGGAACGGCCGTAGTGTCAAGTCGTTCATATCGTATCTCCTCGGTAGTGTGTCATCGTTACGCGATCTCCTCCGGGGACACGGCGAGGTACCGCTCGAGGAGGTCGTCCCGTTGCTGTAACTCCTCGATCGTCCCCTCGTACACGATCTCACCGGTGTCGATGATGTAGCCGCGAGTAGCGAGATCGAACGCGAAGTTGACGTTCTGTTCGGAGAGCAGCACCGTTACGTCCTCCGAGACCACGTCGTGAAGCATCTCCCGGAGATCGTCGACGATCACCGGTGCCAGCCCCTCGGTCGGTTCGTCCAGCAGCAACACCTTCGGTCGCTGGATCAGCGCGCGCGCGACGGCGAGCATCTGTTGTTCGCCCCCGCTCATGTTCTGTCCCTGGTTCGACCGTAACGGATCGAGCACCGGGAACAGCTCGTACATCTCCTCGACCGGGCGCGGGTCGTCGGCGAGCTTGTGCGCTAACGTCAGGTTCTCCTGGACGGTCAGCGTGGGAAAGACGCGCCGATCCTCCGGAACGAGGTTGACGCCGAGTTCGTTTCTCTCGTCCGGGCTCAGTCCGTCCAGGTCGGCGCCATCGAATCTGACCGTTCCATCTCGCGGTGGCGTTACGCCCATGATCGAGCGCATGGTCGTCGTCTTCCCCGCGCCGTTTCGGCCGAGCAGGGCGACGACCTCTCCTTCAGCCAACTCGAGGGACACGTCGTGCAACACGTGACTGTTGCCGTAGTACGTGTTGATCTCGTCGAGCTCGAGAACCGTCATAGGGCCTCACTCCCCAGGTAGGCTTCCGTCACGCGTTCGTCCGCCAGCACCTCCGCGGGCTCGCCTTCGGCCAGCACGGCCCCGTCGGCGAGCACCACGATCCGGTCCGAGATGTCGGTGACGACGTCCATATCGTGTTCCGTGACGACGAACGTCGCGTCGATCTCGTCGTTCAGGCGGTGGATGAGCGACACGATCTTCCGGGTTTCCGTCGGATTCATGCCCGCGGTCGGTTCGTCGAGCAGGAACACGGTCGGTTCGATCGCGAGCGCGAGCGCGATCTCGACCTTTCGCTTCTCGCCGTGGCTGAGCTCGTCGCACTCGGTGTCGGCGTACTCGGCGAGATTCGTCAGCTCGAGGAGCCAGTCGATCTGCTCGTTCGCCGCCTCGTTGCTGCCGGCTCTGGAGCGGAAATCGAGCGTCCGCCCCTCGCGAGCGATCCGCGCGACCCGCAGGTTTTCGCGCACGGTGAGCCCCTCGAAGACGTTCGTAATCTGGTACGATCGGGAGAGTCCCCGCCGGGCGACCTCGTGGGGCGGATCGTCGGTGATCTCCCGTAACTCTCCGTCGGACCGCAGCCGGATCGCACCGGACGTCGGCTCGAGCACGCCGGTCAACAGGTTGTAGAAGGTCGTCTTCCCCGCGCCGTTCGGCCCGATGATACTCGTCACTTCCTCGTCGTCGATCTCGAGGGAAACGCCGTCGACCGCGGTTAGCTGACCGAACTGTCTCGTGAGTCCGTCCGTCTGGAGTACCACTGTCATCGTTCAACACCTCCGGTGTCGGACTCGGAGGCGTCCGAGTCTCGACGCAGTTTGTTCGTTGCGGATTCGCGAACGAATCCGACGGCGGCGTTCGCGCCGCCCCGGCGGTACGCGGCCTGAACGTCGAGCAGCCAGGTGCGGAGCATGTAGAGCCCGCCGGCTGCGCCGACCTTGAAGTACAGAACGACGAGAATGATGAGAACGCCCATAAAGAACTCCCAGTGGGCCTCGAGCGCCGGATAGCGACTGATTCCCCACCGGGCGTAGAGGTAGACGAAGGCGCCGATGATCGGTCCGGCGAAGTAGGTCGCGCCGCCGATGACCGTCGCGACGACTGCCGTCGCGCTCTCGGACCAGTGGGCGTGGTAGGGCGATGCGACGTTAGACAGTCCGGCGATCAGCACGCCGGCGATGCCGACGAACGCCGCGGAAACGATAAACGTCATCCACCGATGGAATCGAACGTCGACTCCCAGTGCCGCAGCGCGCTCGGGGCTCTCTCGAATCGACTTACAGATCGTCCCGAACGGGGAGTTCACGATCCGCCAGATACCGTACGTCGACGCGCCGACGATTCCCAGGGTGAGGTAGTAGTAGATCTGTCGGTCACCGAGTCTAAACTCCGCGCCGCCGATCTCGGTGACGCCGAGCAGAACGTTGATCCCGTCGGATCCGGCCGTCAGTCCCTGCGGGTTCTGAATGATAACCGAGTACACCAGCATTCCGAACGCAAGGGTGATCAGCGCGAAGTAGATCTCCTCCAGTCGCACGCTCAGCCAACCGATGGGAACGGCCATCGCGATCACCAGCGAGACGGCGAAGACGGCGCCGAGAACCCACGACACGAGCGGAGCCGGTCCGGCGCCGACGACGTTGGAAACGTACGGCTCGCTCTCCTGTAGGAAGATCGCCAATCCGTACGAGCCGCCGGCGAGAAACATCGCGTGACCGAACGAGAGGAGCCCGGTGTACCCGTACAGGAGGTTGAACGCGAGCGCGAACAGGGCGATGATCAGAAACTCCGTGAACAGGTAGATCTGAAACGATGGAGCGACGACGCCGAACAGGAGCAACCCGAGCGAGAGAAGGACAACGCATCGCTCCCTCGTCCATCCGTTTCGAACCGCGTCCCTGGTGAACTCGCCGATACGTGACGTGACCGAATCGTCGTGCGTACTCATTCTCCTAACCCTCCGAACAGCCCCTCCGGTCGAACCAGCAGAACGAGAACCATCGCGAGGAAGGGAATCGCGATGTGTCCGGCCGCGATGAAGCTCGGTCCGATCGCCTGCATCAGCCCGACGAACATCGCGCCGACGAACGCGCCGAACATCGATCCGAGGCCGCCGATGACGACGATGATGAACGCGTCGATGATGACCTGTTCGCCCAACGCCGGGCTGGTCGACTGAAGCGGCGCCGAGAGCGCTCCGCCGAGTCCCGCCAGGAAACTGCCCAGGAAAAACACGCCGGTGTACAACCGCGGAACGTCGACGCCGAGCATCGACGCCATCTCGCGATCGGAGGACGTCCCCCTCACGAGCGCCCCGAAGTACGTCCTCCTGATAAACAGCCAGAGGGCGGCCATCACGACGAGCGCCGCGACGATAACGAACAGTCGATAGGCGCTGAACGTGCTTCCGGACACCGACACCGAGAACGCGAGCGCGTCCGGCGCCGGGGTCGAGTACGGCTGGGATCCCCAGACGAACCGAACCACCTCGTGGATCACGAGGACGAAGCCGAACGTGACGATCAGCTGATCGAGGTCGGCTTCGACCCTGTCGTACAAGGGTCTGATCGTCCCAACTTCGATCAAAACGCCGATAACGCCGACGCCGATCGCACCGGCTACGACGCCGATCCAGAAGTTGTCGATTACCTGGGTGGTGAACGCGAGCGCGAGGTACGCGCCGATCATGTACAGTGCCCCGTGAGCGAAGTTGAGTACCCCCAGGACGCCGAAGATAAGACTCAGCCCGACGGCGATGAGGAACAATCGACTCCCGAGGCTCAGCCCGATCACCAGGTCCGATACGCTAACGAACGATAGTGTACTGATCATTGGTGGATAGGTGCGATTCGTCGTTCAGACTCCCGTCGGAAGGTCCGAGCCGGCGTCCTCGAGCGCCTGTTGCATCTCTTCGGGCGACGGGTCGGACACCTCGAGCGAGTCGAGGACGTTGCTCTCGTACTCGTCGTCGTAGCTGACTTCGCCCCAGATCGCCGGCACCGTCGCCTGATTCGTTTCCGGCGCGAACGCGTACTCGCCGACCGGGCCCGTGTGCTCGCTCTCCTCGAACGTACTCCGGATCTCGTCGGCGTTGGTACCCGCCTCCTCGATCGCGTTCCGGTACAGGTAGACCGCCCGGTACGCGCCCTCCGCGTTGTACGTCGGCAACGTGTCGTACTCCTCGACGTACGTCTCGCGGAACTCGTTGTTTTCCTCGGTATCGGGTTCGAACGGGTCGTAGCGCGTGGATGCGAGCTCTCCCTCCGGAAGCGGCGATCCGTCCGCCGGGAGGTCCGTACCCATCCCGACGCTGAACAGCGTGTACTCGATCTCGTCGAACCAACCCGACTGCTCGGCCTGTCCCAGGAACGTCGTCAGGTCCGAACCCCACAGCGGGGTAATCACGCCGTCGGGCTCCGCGTCGAGAATCGAACTGATGTAGGGACTGTAGTCGCTCTCCTCGAGCGCCGGGAACTGTTCCTCGGTGAACGCCGTGTCGACGCCGATTCCCTCGCAGTACGCCTGGAAGTAATCCCACGTCTCGTACCCGAACGCGTAGTCCGGTCCGATCGTTGCCCACTCGTCGAGTTCCAGGGTCGCGGCGACTTGCGCCGCGCCGTACATGTCGTGGCTGAGGCTATTGGAGTTGCGGAACACCCACTCGTTCCCAACCGAGTTGTCGTGTTCACCCTCGGGCGACGTCAGAAACGGCGTCGCCGCGTGGGTCGCCATCAGCGGCATCTGATACTCTTGTACCTGCGGCGCTATTGATTGAGCGACGGAACTGCTGTCGAGTCCGAAGAGTCCGTCGACGTTCTCTTCCTCGATCAGGCTCGTCATCTGCCGGATTCCCGCGTTCGGATCGCCCTCAGTGTCGCGCGAGATAATCTCGACGTCCTGTCCGTCGATCCCGCCGTCGTTGTTGATCTCCTCGACCGCGAGTTCGTACCCGCGTTCGGCCTCCTCGCCGTACAGCGATCCGAAGCCGGAAAAGATGTACAGTGCACCCAGGGAGATCGTGTCGTCGCCACCGCCGAGACACCCGGCGACGGTCGTTACCGCTGCTCCCCCCGCAGCCCCCTTCAAGAAGGTTCGTCGATCGAGTCCGTTTCGACCGTTCTGGACGTCGTCCGTGCACGGCTTGCCAGCCATGCGTGTGGTATTACCAGCCATTACGCTCTAGGCTATTAGTGAGAAGGGCACGTATATAATAATAGTGGACATTGGCGATATGTCACGTTGTCTCCGGAACGATCAGGAAGATCCGCAGTCAGGGCCGCCGCCAGCGAGATCCCCGAGACCTGCTCGAGATGTCGACGAAGAACGATCCGTGCGGTAGACGTCCCGGTACCGCTCGGTTCGACGCTCGAGCGGGGACGCCCCCGCCGATCGAACCCGATCGAGTCGGAGTCTGGACAGACATATGGTAACTGATAACAAATATCGCTCTGATGGCGATATAGTTATGTATGTATACCACATTATTATAGAGAACGAACCAAGGCAGTCAGGAACCCCATGATTTGAAAACTCGTAGTCAAAACTCGAGTCTTCAGGCAGTAATGAGCCGCCTTTACGGGTTCGGATCGATCCTCTCGGCTACCCGAAGATCGCGTAACGCGTACACGTCCGGACGACCAATAACGGCCGACAGATCGATGAATACCGCGGATCGTCCGGACACGGAACTTCCGCGTCTATTACCACGATAATTCCTAGTAGTCCCAATTCTAAACTATATTCCTGGTCGTATAGTACCCTATCATAAGCAAGATAATACGTGTCTGGCGGAGTGACGACGCTCTCTCGGCGCGACTCGAGAGGGACTCGCACCTCGAACGCGAACCTGGCGACCGTCGGGTGCCCGCGTGGAAAGGCCACGGGCCGACTGTCACGAACTGATGGCAGACGGTACTTTCAACGTGCTACTCGAAAAAGACGGGACCGAGGGTTTCTCGACGCGAGGGACACAGACGGGGTGTGTCAGAAACCGACGTGACCCGACGCGAGTCCCCCTCCGTCCCTGGGAACGTTTGGCGCCCTTCCCGTATAAGTTTCTGGTTCAACTCCGGCGATAAACCGACCGAACCCCAGAAACCACCGCACGAGCGCTCGAGACGGGCGAGCTTCCCTCGAGCGTTCCACTCGTCTTGCAGTAGCTCCGCCGCAGGCAAAACGGAGGCGAAAGGCCACCCGGAGGCGTCACTCTCTCGAACCACTCGACCCCGAGGCGATTTACGGACGTTCGATTTCGATGCGTCCGCACTGCCCCCAATCGGCGTGGATCTCGCAGACGTACTCGGCCATTCGCTCGTCCGCCTCGATCTCGAGCGACTGCGTCGCTCCCTCAGTTGCCATTAGTTCGGTTTCGTAGTCGTCGACGACCTCGCCGTTGTCGTCCCAGATCTCGACGTTGTGCGGTTGCCCGTCCGCGTTCTTCCAGGTGAGGACGTACTCTCGCCCCGGCGCGAGCACGAGCGCCGGATTTGTCTCGCCCTCGATACGCTTCGGTTCGATCCCCGTCCATCCGGCGGTCGTGGCGCTCAGCACGATCTCCTCCACGCCCGTCCACGCTTCGCCGCCGGTCGGGGTGTCGCGTTCCTCGTCCGCCTCGGTGGCGTTCGTGCGTTCCGTCTCGTTTTCGTCGCCGTCGTCGGGTCCTCCCGTCGGACCGTCGGCGTCGGGCTCTCCCGCCGGATCTTCGTCGCCGTCCCCGCTTGAGTCGCCGTCGGCTCGCTCGTCTTCGCCGCTCGTCTCGGAACCGCCGAGGCAGCCAGCGACGAGAGCAGTCGTCGCCGTTCCCGCGGTGAGCCTCAGCGTCTGGCGTCGGGAGACGTGTCCTGTGTATCTCATAATCTGAGTTTCATTCTGATTGACTATAGCTAGGAGGGAGCTAATGCGGGTTTAACCGACCGTAAATTCACGTCGCGGACCGCCCGTCGACCGTTCGGACGACGGACGAGAAGACCGACACGTACCGCGCTTCGAATCAAAACGCCTTCGTTCGGCTCTCCGAATCGTCCGGTATGCAAGCCGATCGGATCGATCCGCAGGCGAAGGAGGCCCTCGAGCGCCAGGAGCGGTTCTCGCTCCCGCGCAGTCGCCGCGGCCTGAAGGTCGTCCGACTCCTCGCTCGGGCGACGATGTGGTACCAGAACAGATCCCCGCCGAGCGTCGGGAAGACGGTGGACGGCACGATCCCCGGACCCGCGGGGGACCTCGACGTCCGACTCTACCTCCCGAACGCGGACGGTCCCTTCCCCACGGTCGTGTTCTTCCACGGCGGCGGCTACGTCCTGGGCAGCATCGCGACCCACGACTGGCTGTGCCGACGGCTCACCCGCGAGAGCGACTGTGCCGTTCTCTCCGTCGACTACCGGCTCGCCCCCGAGAACCCCTTCCCCGCGGCGGTCGAGGACGCCTACGCCGCCGTCGAGTGGACGGCCGCACACCCCGACGCGGTCGCCGGGAACGGACGGATCGCCGTCGCGGGTGACTCCGCCGGCGGAGCCCTCGCCGCCGTCGCCGCGCTCATGGCCGCCGAGCGAGACGGCCCCGAGATCGAGTATCAGGCGTTGCTGTACCCCAGCGTCGGCATCGAGGCGGACCAGCCCTCGGTTCGGGACCACGCCGGGATCGTCCTCGAGGCCGAGGACATGGAGTGGTTCCGGAGCTGCTACTACGAAAGCGACGTCCACGAGCGCAACCCGTACGCCGACCCGACGAACGCCGGGGACGTCTCGGGCGTCGCGCCCGCGACGGTCGTCACCGCGGGGTTCGACCCGCTGCGAGACGGCGGGCGGGCCTACGCCGAACAGTTCGTCGGCGACGGCGTCGCCACGCGCTACCGGAACTACGAGGCCATGATACACGGCTTCATGACGATGCGAGACGTCGATCGCGCTCGCGAGGCGATCGCTGCCGTCGGGGACGATCTCTCCGACGCCCTCGAGCACGACTGACCGATTCTCGAGCGACCGGGCGAGTACTCCGAGCGCACCCGTGGAGAACGGGTTCCGCGCTCGGTCCTCCCGCCCCGCTGGCGGCCGCTTAGCCACCGGCTAGGTTCCCCTTGGGTTCTCGTTAGATCCCCAGCGGACGCCGTCGTCTCCCTCGAGTCTGCACCGGCGTCGTCGGACGACCGCCTCGAGAGCGAACCGCGTACGCGCGATATATCGAGTCGCTGTCCCGATTGCACGCCGAAACCGCGTTCGTTCACCACAGTTGTAGAATAAGCAACGTTGATATATTCGGTCGATAGTAATGCGCCGTCCGCCGATTCGAACAGGTATGGAAAACTGGAATCGCCGCTCCGTGCTCGCGACTGGTGCGCTCTTCGCGGTCGGAACCGGGCTCGCCGCCGGGAAGCGTAAACGCACCGACGAACTGGCGTTCGTCGAGGCCGACGGCTGGTCGGCGAGCGACGGGGGGGCCCGGAACGCTCGCCGCGTCTCCGCACGCTCGATCGACGCGCCCGAGACCGTCGCCTGGCGGTACGACGGCGGCCGCGAACCGGTCGTCGTCGACGGCACCGTCTACCTCGGCGGGGAGACCGTCCGCGCGCTTGACGCGGCCACCGGGTCGCTCGAGTGGGAGACCGAAATCGACGGAACGAGCCCCGAGCTGGCCGTCGCGGGGGATACCGTCTACGCCGGGGGCGCGGAACTCGTCGCGCTCGAGGCGGGGACCGGGGACGTGCGGTGGTCGCGGTCGGTCGAGTCCGGCGAGGAGGTCGCCGCGCCGCTGCTCGGGTACGGGACCGCGTACGTCCTCGCGGCGGGCTCGCTGTACGCGTTCGACGCGAGCGACGGCACGCACCGCTGGGAGCTGGACGCAGTCAGCGTCAACGGACGGTCCATGCCGTTCCGGACGCACCCGTCCGGGATCGTCGCGGCGAACGGCGCGATCTGGGCGGTCCTCGAGGGAACCGGTTCCGACGGGCTGGCCGAGCTCGACCCCGAGACCGGCGAGACCCGGTGGAGCGGTCCGGTCGACGCCGGAACGGCCGCGCTCTCGGCGACCGAGCGGACGCTGCTGATCCAGAACAACAGCCACGAGGGAGTCTACGTCTTCGACGCCGAGACCAAGGAAACCGGAGCGCTCCTCAGCGACGCCTACGTCACCGCCGCCGCCGACGGCGTCGCGGTCACGCAGGGCCGCTACCAGGTCGGAGCGACCGCGATCGGCGGGTCGGACGCGACCGCGGGGTGGAGCCACGACGGCGCGTACACCCACGGGTTGCCCGTGATTGTCGGGGACACCGTCGTCGTCACGCACTCGACCCCGGGCCCCGAGACGGACGATGCCGTCGTCGGCTTCGACCTCGAGAACGGCGACGAGCGGTGGCGCTTCGTGTTCGACGACGGAGAGAACTGGAACGACGGCGCCGACGCCGACTACCTCGTCGTCGAGAACGACGCGATCTACGTTCCCCGTGGCACCGACCTCGTCGCGATTCGGCCGGACGACTGGGAGGGAGCCGAGCCCGAAGACGAGACCGAGACCGATCAGGAGGACTCGAGCGACGGGGAAGGGAGCGACGAATCAGACAAGGACGACGGGAACTCGAGCGACGGCGGCGCGGACGACGACGCGATCGACGGCTCCGAGGGTACCGGGAACGACACCGAAAACGAACGCGGCGACGAGAACGGATCGAGCGACGGAAACGGGACGGACGACGACGCGGGCGAGACCGGTAGCGACGGGGACGCCGACGGCACGCCCGGCTTTACGGTCGGCGCCGGGGCCGCCGGCGGCGCGCTCGGCCTCGAGTGGCTGCGCCGACGCGGACGCGCCGGGGACGACCTCGAGGAGTGATCGGCCTCCCGGACGCGGCGACGAGTCGCTGCTCCCGATCTCGAGGCCGAACGCGGGTCTCAGTCGTGTACCGAGTCGGCGTTCGCCGACGCCGGGACCTCACCGTCGTCGATCCCGTCCGCGTCCGCAGCGGTCGATTCGTCGTCGCGCTCCGGGAAGTAACACGCCGCCCGGTGACCCTCGTCGCCGGTTTCCTCGATACCCGGTTCGGCCTCCCGGCAGGCGTCTCGAGCCTTCGGACATCGCGGCGCGAACGCACAGCCCGACGGCAGATCGACCGGGTCCGGCGGTTCCCCGTCGAGCAGGACGCGCGTCCGATCGGCTGTCGGATCCTTTTCGGGCGCGGCCGAAAGCAGCGACGCCGTGTAGGGGTGTTTCGGCTGGGTCGCGATACGATCGACCTCCCCTTTCTCGATAACCCGACCCAGATACATGATCGCCAGCCGATCCGAGACCTGCATCAGACTCGCCAGATCGTGGGAGATGTAGACGATCCCGATGTCTTCCGTATCGGCCAACCCCCGAAGCAGGTTCAGCAGGTTGACCTTCAGCGAGACGTCGAGCATCGACGCGGGCTCGTCGCAGATGAGGAAATCCGGGTCGAGGACGAGCGCCTTCGCGACCGCGACGCGCTGGCGTTGGCCCCCCGAGAGTTCGTGGGGGTACTGATCGAGGAACGACTCGGCGGGGGTTAACCCCACCTTCTCGAGCGTCTCCACGATCGCTCGCTCCGTCTCGTCGGTGCGGTAGTCGTGGATCGTCAGCGGTTCGCCGACGAGCTTCCGAACCGTTTGGCGGGGATTCAGCGAATCGAACGGGTCCTGGAAGACGATCTGGACTTTGCGCCGGAACTCCTGTAGATTCCCGTTCTGATAGTGTTCGTAGGGCTCCCCGTCGAACGTCAGCTCGCCGTCGGTCGGATCCTCGAGCAGGGCGATCGTCTCGCCGAGCGTGGACTTTCCGCAGCCGCTCTCGCCGGCGACCCCGAGGATCTCCGACCGACGGACCGACAGCGAAACGCCGTCGACCGCCTTCACGTAGTCGGGTTCCTCGCCGCGGATCTTGCTCAGCAGCGAGCGACTCTGCTCGTAGTGTTTTTTCAGGCCGTCCGTCTCGAGGATGATTTCACCGCGATCGGAATCGGCGCTGCCGTCGTCGGGGATGCCCCACGTCTCCGGGTCGTCGGCCGCCTGTCGCATCTGTGCGGCCTCTTTGACGCGGTGGCAGGCCGAGCGGTGGTTCCGATTGGGGAGAGCAACCGGATCGGGGTGGGACGTCGCACACTCGTCGGTGGCGAACGGACAGCGATCCCGGAACACGCAGGACGTCGGCTCGCCGTTCAGGTTCGGCGGCGAGCCCGGGATCGCGACGGGGTCTTCGTCTTCCTCGTCGATCTCCGGGAACGAGTTCTTCAATCCCATCGTGTAGGGGTTGGTTGGATTGACCAGCACGTTGTCGACGCTACCCTGTTCCATGACCGTTCCGCCGTAGAGGATCGACAGCTCGTCACAGGTCTCGGCGATGACGCCGATCTCGTGGGTGATCAGCAACAGGGAGCTGTCCATCCGTTCCTGGATCTCGAGGATCTTGTCGATGATCTTGTCCTGGACGATGACGTCCAGCCCGGTCGTCGGCTCGTCGGCGATGATCAGGTCCGGCTCGAGAGCCAGCGCCATCGCGATGGTGACCCGCTGGCGCATCCCGCCGGAGAACTCGTGGGGGTAGTCGTCGATCCGGTCCGGGTCGAGGCCGACGATCTCGAACAGTTCCCGGACGCGGTCGCGGGCCTTCGCGTCCGTAACGTTGCGGTGCGTGTGGATCGCCTGCGCGATCTGATCGCCGGTCGACATCACGGGGTCGAGCGAGTCCATCGCGCTCTGGGGAATGTAGGCGATGTCCTCCCAGAGGACGTCCCGTCGCTCGGCCGCCGAAAGCGACGTGAGGTCCGTTCCGTTGAACTCGATCGTTCCGTGCTCGACGGTTCCGTTTCCGGGAAGCAAGCCGAGCAGCGCCTCCGCGACGGTGGATTTCCCGGACCCGGACTCGCCGGCGAGGCCGTAGTTGACGCCCTCGTCGATACTGAACGAGACGTCGTTGACCGCGTGGACTGTTTCGTCGTCGGTCGCGTACGTGACTTTGAGATCTTCGACGTTGAGTAGCGTCATTGGTCGGTCTGAATTTCGGGGTTGATGACTTCCTCGTAGGCTCGTCCGATGAGGAACACCGAGGTGGTTATCGCGGCGATACCGAGGGCCGGCGGGAGCACCCACCACCACGCGACGCGCATGTTGCCCGACTCGAACACCTGCCGGAGCATCCGGCCCCAGCTGGTCATCGTCGGATCGCCGAACCCGAGAAACGCCAGACTCGCCTGCGCGGCGATCGCCCAGGCGACGCCGTACGCGGTGTAGAGAAAGCCGATCGGCAACACGTTCGGCGCGACGTGGTACAGCATCGTCCGCAGGTTGCTCGCGCCGCTGGCTCGAGCGGATCTGACGAAGGTTCGTTCGCGGACCGACAACACCTCCGAGCGGACGACTCGCGCCGGCATCTTCCAGAGGAAGACGACGATGATCGCCGTAATCAGCCAGATGTTCGGCGTCATGAACGTGAGCAACAGCAGCGCCATCGGCATGAACGGCAGGGAAAACGTCAGGTCGGTCAGGCGCATCAGGACCTCGTCGACCCACCCGCCGTAGTAGCCGCTCACCACGCCGATGGCGAAGCCGAGCGCCCCCGTTCCCAGCCCGCCGAACAGGCCGACGATGAGGGTCGGTCGGGCGCCGGCGAGGAACTGGCTCAATACGTCCTTTCCGTAGGCCGTCGTCCCGAGGAACGCGTCCGCGCTCGGCGCCGACAGCCGAAGCACGGAGTTGGCGTCGCCGCGAACCGTGTACTCGATCGGGTCGTGAGGGGCCAGGAACGGCCCGAACAGCCCGAGGAACACGAACGCCGCGACGACGACCATCCCGGCGAACGCGAGCGGGTCTCGCCGGAGGAAGGCGAACTGATCCCGAACGATCGTCCACAGCGCGTCGACGCGCTCGTACAGTTCCGCCTCGGGTTTCGTTTCGGTGCTCATGCCGAGCTCCCTCCGTTCGTCGACACCGTCGGATCGAAGTACGCGTAGAGCACGTCCGCGAGGAGGTTCGCGATGATAACCGCCAGCGCCATGATGAAGACCGCGGCCTGTACCAGCGGGTAATCCTGCTGTTGGATGGCCAACACGAGTTCGCGGCCGATTCCGGGCCAGCTGAAGACGACCTCCAGCAGGATCAACCCCTGGAAGATCATGCCCAGACGCAGCGTGAAGTACGTCAGGATGGGTAGCATCGAATTCCGGCCGGCGCGGGCCAGCTGCTCCATCTCCGAGAGCCCCTTCGCCCGGTGGAGCTTGAGGAACTCCGACCCTCGCTTTTCGACGACGCCGTTGCGGGCCAGCAAGAGGAAATCGCCGCTGTAGTACAGAACGGCGACGGTAAACGGAAGGACGTAGTGGTGGAGGAAATCAAGCGAGACGAACGTCTCGAGGTAGCCGTCCGGCGTCGCCCGTATCGAGCGCATCCCGAGCGCCGGCACCACCTCGAGGTTGTACGCGAAGACGATGATGAAGAAAATGGCCGTGATGAACACCGGCGTCGAACGCAGCAGCGTCGTCGAGATGATGCTTCCCTTCTCGAGGCCGCTTCCTCGATTCCAGCCGGCGTACATCCCCAGTGCCGAACTCAGGATCGCCGTCGTCACCAGCGCGGGCACCAGCAGAATCAGCGAGTTGATCAGCCGCGGCTCGAGGACGTCCCAGACCGGCTGACTCCGGAGAATGGAGTAGCCGAACTGGAACGTCAGCAGGCTCGTCAGGTAGTTGACGTACTGCGCCCCGATCGACTGGTCGAGGCCGTACATCGCGCGGATCTCGTCGATCTGTTCCTGGTTCAGGTTCCCCGAGGTCACGAGCGCCTCGAACGGGCTCCCCGGAAGCAGTCGCAGGACGACGAAGATTATCGAGACCGCGACCAGCGTCAGCAGGATCGAGACCGCGAGTCGCTTGAACAGGAACCGCTGGAACTTCGTCATCGGTGCTCCCTCCCGTCGGCGGCTCGGCTCGAGGTCGTCGATCGCGGCGCGGCGATAGGCGATTCGTTACGGCCGCGCGACGTGTACTCGGACGGAACAGTGACGCGACCGGAGTTGTCCGCTCCGGATCGGTTTCGTCGGTCGGTCGTGTGTATCATCGTGATTCCTCCGTCTGTGAGAAGTCGGGTTGGTCGAGTTCTTCGCGGCGCCGATGCATGTTTCCGGGCTGAATGCGCTCGACGAACGCGCCCCACGCCTCGCCGTTCGGGTAGCGCAGGTTCCCGTCGTCGTCGCGCGTGTAGCCCGCTCGCTCCAGGACGCGTCGCGCCTCCTCGGGGTCGTAACTGTAGTCGCGTACGTCGGAGTTGTGCCACTGGGTGAGCGACGAGATCAGGTTCTCCCCGGGCGGCACCGTCGCCTGTCCCTGCAAGTAGTCCTCGACGAACCCGCTCGAGTCGACCGCCTTCGCGAGGGCGACGCGGAACTCCTTGTCCCGGATCAGCGGACACGAGAACATGAGTTTCATGATCAGCGGCGCGTAGCTACCGGCGGACATCTTCTCGACGCCGTCGGAACCGGCCGCGCGATCGGCCTGGAGGTCCGAGAG
This sequence comes from Natronococcus jeotgali DSM 18795, assembly GCF_000337695.1. GTDB lineage: Archaea > Halobacteriota > Halobacteria > Halobacteriales > Natrialbaceae > Natronococcus > Natronococcus jeotgali. The sequence goes on along the minus strand of NZ_AOIA01000126.1, from coordinate 43,096 downwards.
GTTCGTTCCGACCGCGTCGATCGAACCGCTCTGTAACGATCCGATCAGCGCGTCGACGTTGCTCACGTTGAGCCAGACGACGTTGTCGACGCCGGGGCCGCTCGCGGCCTGCTCGCCGAGCGCCTCGGCCCGCCACTCGTCGTCGAACATCCAGTGGCCGCCGTTGCGCGACGCCTCGAGTCGAGTCCCCTGCTCCCAGTTCTCGAACTGGAACGGACCGGTTCCGATCGGAGCGTCCGGATTGTGCTGGGACGGGTTGTCGACGGATTCCCACCGGTGTTTCGGGATGATGACGCTTCGGACGACCCGCTGGGTCATGAACGCCGCGTCTGGCTCGGTGAGGGTGAACCGTACCTCGTGGTCGCCGAGGACGTCGACCGATTCGATCGGTTCGTAAAATGGTACCTGGCTCGTCGACGCGTACTCGTCGTACAGTTCGACGGTGAACTTCACGTCCTCGGCGGTAAAGGCCTCGCCGTCGTGCCACTCGACGCCCTCGCGGAGCGAGAGTTCGACGGTCGTCTCGTCGACGAATTCGCCGTCCGTCGCCAGCGCGGGAACGACGTCGAGGTCCGGCGTCGCGTCGAACAGCCCGTCGTAGATGAACGTCAGTCGTTTCGCTTCCGCGCCGCCGGCGGCCCACGGCAGGTTCAGCGAGTTCATCGACGTCGAGACGCCCTTGACGTAAGTGCGGCTGTCCGTCTCGGGTTGGAGGTTCACCTCGGTCCAGACGAACGAATCCCCCGTGGGACCGTTCCCCGGCGTCTTCACGTACCCGGTCCACCGGTCCGTATTCGCCGCCGTGACGATATTCGGGAACAGCGTGACGAGCGCTCCGACGTCTTCGGCGAAGATCGCCTGGGCTTGATCGACGAGTTCCTCGCGTTCGTCCCGCTCGGTGGTCCGGGCCTGCTCGGTGAGAAGCTCCTGGAGCTCCGGGTGGTAGTAGTTGTCGTAATTCGAGAGCGATTCCTCGGTTACGCGCATCAACAACGGGTTGGGATCGAGGCCCCGCTGCGGATCGGGGCCCTGCGTACTCATCGAGATCGCCGCTTCGAGCCCCTTCGCCGTCCAACTCTGGGCGTAGAGCTGGTTCAGCGGGCGATCGTTGAGCTGGGCGGTGATTCCCAGATCGCTGAGACCCCGCTGCACCATCAACGCGTGCTCGCGCATCCAAGGATCGTCCTCGCTCGAGAACTCGACGGGCAGCGACTCGAGCGCCGCGCCGGCCGTCGCGCCGTAGTCCAGCGGCGGCGACTCCGCATCGACGGTGTCCCACTCCCGCCAGTACTGCGTCTCGACGGTTTCCGGAACGCCCTTGGGTACGTCCGGCTCGAGGCTTTGCGCCTGACCCCCGCTACAGCCCGCGAGCGCGCTCGACCCGAGCGCCCCGGCGGCCGCGGCGACGTACCCGCGCCGTGTGAGTCGATCGCCGCCCCCGGCGACCGATCCTTCATGATTTTCTTCGGCTGTCATCCACCACCACGTTACGGGCTATTCGGGATCGGTCTACTCCCGATCGGCGCCGATAGCTATCGTTCTTGAAGTGAGGGCAGATAGTAGCACGCCGTTCGGGACGAACGACGCGATCGCGCGAGCGAGGGAACGCCCGCGAGTTCGACCGTTCGAGGAGGTCGGCGCTCGAGTCGTTCGTACCAACCGCCGGTAGCGGACTAGCCTCGGTGATCGCGGTACCGGACAGCGGTACACGATCGTCGCGAAAGTCACAGACGAACCGACGACCCGACTGCTGTCGGCTGATCGCCAGGAGGAATCGTTGACCGTCTGTACGACGGCTCTCGAGTGTACGAACCACTCGAAGAGGACGACGTATTCGACCGCAGTTACGTCGTCCACGGCGGCGAATACGCTGACGATGAGGTCCACGTCAACACCTGCGAAAGCCACGCGTCGCTGACGCGAGGAGAGCTCTCATCCCTCGAGGGTTCTCGAAAGACGAGCTGACGCAGTATCTCAGAACGGTTCAAACTGCGGTGGAAGGTATACGGAAAGCCGGGACGAAACGCGCTCAAACACGCTATTCAAACGACGCTCTGAAATCAACGATATGCTATCTCGGCACAGTTGTCACGACCCGTCAGCATCCACCAAGCGAAGCGATAACACTCCCTGAAGAAGTTCGTTGATACGACTCTCCACTGGGAAGTACCCCGAGGCACTCGCCTTGTTACCCCTGTAGAGTCCGAACAGAATCACCCGCTGATCGGCACCCCGCCGAACACGAGGATCGCGATCACCCAGTAGGCGACGTACATCCCGCCGAGCAAGACGCCGTGCCACCGCTTTAGCTTGCCTCCGTAGAGGAAGTACGCGGCGAGGGCCGTGACGATGATCACCGACGGGAGGTGAAACGTGAGCACGGAACGGGAGATCTCGAGATCGCTCAGGAGCATGATGATCCCGACGTTTCCGGTGACCGAGAAGAGGACGCTCCCGATGACGTTTCCGACGCCGATCTCGGGGACGCCGCGCCGAACCGGCTCGATCGTCAGCATGACGTCCTCGAAGGTGAGAATCACCGTCAGTATCGTCGCGCCGAAGACGGTCTCCTCGACGCCGAAGCCGTCGACGACGACCTCCGAGCCCGCTTCCAGCAGCATCGACGCGAGGACGATACCCGCCAGCGCGAGGATCGACAGCGAGAGCCAGATCCATCCGGCGGCCGAGCGACCGCTCACGAGGCGGTCCTCGGGGATCTGCGAGACCGACGACGGGAGGACGACGCCCCCGTCGGCCTGGATCTCCTCGCCGAGTTCGGTGTTTCGGAAGACGGGGGTGTCGCGTCGGTACTCGCGGACGATGATGTACGCGAACATCGCCACGAACGCCCCGAGCAACAGGAGACCGTGAATCAGCGTCAGCGTTCCGGCGAGAACGAACGGGATCAACAGTAGCGGCGCCGCCGCGAACAGAACGACGTAGTCGGTCGGGATATCGACCGGGAACGGCCTGATGATCGCCGCGAGCGCGAGCGTCACACCGACGATGGCCAACCCGGTGCCCAGCGCCGTCCCGAGTGCGGCCCCCTCGAGACCGCCGGCGGACAGCACGAGCGCGAGGATCGTATCGTCGAACTCGAAACCCGTAAACACGATCGCGAGCGCGAACAGCGACACTTTCAACCCGAAGGCCGTCCGGGTGAGATAGCTGATCAGTTTCTCGACGCAGACGGTCAACAGGAGCGCGCCCGCGACGAGAACGAACACCGCGCCGAGTACCCCCTGCCCCTCGACGAACTCCTCTATCGCACCCTCGATGCCGCCTTCACCCTCTTCTTCCTCCACCTCACTTCCCTCCTGTGCGAGGACGGGAGATATCGTCAGCGAAACGGCGAGTACCAGCGCGAGCCCAACGGTGAGGATCTTGACCCAATCCATGCTGGCACACTCCACGTGGTGTGTTATTAATGCTCGATATCATGTACGGTATCCCGTTGAACAACCGTACACGCGCTCGTCGCGTACGCTGGAACGGGCGCCGTCTCCGCTCCGGAGGCTGCGGTGTTGCGCCCGTTCGAGGGTCGATCTCCGAGTATCCGACGGCGGGGCGCGATCCGCTCCGAGGGTGACTTACTCCCGCGGCCCGTAGATCAGCTCGAGCAACGTTCGTTCGGCCGTTCGGAGGCGCTCGCTCGCCGTCGACTGGGCGACGCCGAGTTCCTCCGCGAGGTCGGTCGCGGACGCCTCGCGAGGGATATCGAAGTAGCCGTGGTCGTACGCCGTCTCGAGGACCGCCAGCTGTTCCTCGGTGAGCTTCGAGACGAGGACCTCGGTCAGTCGACCGCTGTCGAGCGGTTCGCCGGGCTCCTCGTTCCGGCTTACCGCCAGGAGGTCGAACTCGCCGAGCGTCTCCTGGACGGCGTCGGCCATCGAGCGGAACCGGTCCCAGTCGCGCGTCGTCGCCACGATTTCGAAGCTGCCGTTCTGGAGGACGATGCGGTTCGGAATCGCCTCCTGGCGCAGGATCAAGCTCAGAACGAACGGGTAGGACTCGGTGGCGAGGATCGTCAGCCGCCGGAGATCGAGATTCTCCGACGCGGTCGGCACGGTACTGGCGTAAAACAGCGAGGTGCCCGGGATCTCCGCGAGGATCGTCTCCGGATCGAAGTCGGCGTCCGACGCGACGGTCAGGGATTCGATCCACGTGCCGTCCTCGACGTAGAACGCGTTGTCGAGCTCGATGCTCCGTGGCTCGTCCAGCTCCCGGTAGAGCTTCGCCATCACGCCCGTCGGCGCGGTCGTAAACTCGACGCGTAGAATTGGCGGTCCCCCTACGCGGACGAATCGAGCCCGATTATATATATCTCACGATGGGGTGGCCGGGGGAGACGGCGCTCGATACTCGAGGGCCGAACGAGACGAGGTCGCGTGCGCCCGTCGGATATCGGCCGAGGCGACCGCGCTGTTCGTTTGAACGATTATCGCGCGAGTACCGGTACTAAACAATCATATACGGTACTATTTAGGCACTATCAGTACGTATTTCTGATCGAATGCGACAGTTAACCGAGACACCGCTCGTACGGGACGGGAAGTCGATCATTCTCGCACACGACCACGGACTCGAGCACGGGCCCGCCGCCTTCGAGGACGTTCCGGAGCGGCTGGATCCGCGGACGGTGTTCGAACTGGCCACCCACGACGCCGTCACCGGGTTCGCGGTCCAGAAGGGGCTGGCGGAGACGTACTACCCGTCCTACGAGGAGGACGTAAACCTGCTGGCGAAGCTCAACGGCACCAGCAGCCTCTGGATGGGCGAGCCCTACTCCCCGCAGACGTGCTCGGTGGAGTACGCCCTCGAGCTCGGCGCCGACGCCGTCGGGTACACGGTGTACCCGGGGACGAACCGCGAGACGGAGATGTTCGAGGAGTTCCGGGACGTCCAGGAGCGAGCCCGCGAGCGAGACGTCCCCGTGGCCATGTGGTCGTACCCGCGCGGGCAGGCGCTGAAGGAACACCGCAAGCCGGCGGTCATCTCCTACGCGACCCGCATCGCCCTCGAGCTCGGGGCGGACATCGCGAAGGTGAAGTACCCCCGCAGCGGTCGGGCGATGGCCGACGCGGTCGCCGCGGCGGGCGACGTCAACGTCGTTCTGAGCGGCGGATCCAAGACCGACGACCGCGAGTTCCTCTCGCTGGTCGAGACGGCGATGGACGCCGGCGCCAGCGGCCTGGCGGTCGGCCGGAACGTCTGGCAGCGCGAGAACCCCGAGCGGATCCTCGACGCGCTCGAGGCGGTGGTCTTCGAGGAGGCGACGGCCGACGAGGCGCTCCCCGAGTGAGCCCGCGTCGACCCGGGGCCGTCACCGCCGGAACCGGTACCTCGCCCGACCGAAATCGATCAGAAACGATCACAGACAGATAACGATATGAACGCCGCCGCGCTAGAAGCGCACAAGCGACTCACTATGCTACCTGCAGTCAGAAAGCGCGAGATCGTCGAGTTGGTCTCCGAACGAGGGGAGTGTTCCGTCGCCGAGCTCGCGGATCGGATGGACTGTTCGAAGGCGACGATCCGACGCGATCTCAGCGACCTCGAGGACAGGCAGCTGATCGAGCGCTCTCACGGCGGTGCGGTCCCGGTGACCACCGTCGGGAACGAACAGACCTACGGCCAGAAGGAGGTCCAAAACCTCGACGCCAAGATGCGAATCGCCGAACGGGCGGCCGAGGAGATCACCGAGAACCAGGTCGTCTTCTTCGACTCGGGGTCGACGACGATGCAGGTGGCCAAGAACGCACCCGGCGACAGGTCGTTTCTCGCGGTGACGAACTCGCCGGTGCTCGCGATCGAGCTGGGCGAGCAGGCCCACGACGTGAAACTCACCGGGGGATCGCTCCGGCACGAAACCCGCGCGCTCACCGGTCCGAGCGCGGAGCGGTTCATGGAGCGAACGAACTTCGATCTGTTGTTTCTGGGGACGAACGCGATCGGGCCGTCCGAGGGGCTGATGACGCCGAACGAGGACGAAGCGCGGTTGAAATCACTCATGATCGAGAACGCGGGTCGGGTCGTCCTCGTCTCGGACGGCTCCAAACTCGGAAAGCAGAGCTTCGTGAAGTTCGCCGAGCTGACGGAGATAGACATGTTCATCACCGATACGACGCTGACCGACGAGCAGTACGAACCGTTCGAAAGCGCCGACGTGGAGGTCGTCCGGGTGGTCGAGCAGTGATCCTCACGGTAACGCTCAACCCGGCGGTCGACCACACGGTCGGCGTCGATAGCCTTCCCGAATCCGGCCGGGTCGCGCGGGCCAACGACGCGCGCATCGATCCCGGCGGCAAGGGGATCAACGTCTCGAAGTACCTCGTCGAGTTAGGAACCGAGACGGTCGCGACGGGCCTCGTCGGCGATTTTCTCGGGGAGTTCATTCGAGACGGCCTGGCCGACGGACGGATCGAGAGCGATTTCGTCGAGATCGACGGACGAACTCGGCTCAACACCACGGTCCTGACCGAGGACGCGGAGTTCAAGATCAACCACGCCGGGCCGACGGTCTCCGAGCGCGCGATCGACGACCTGCTGCGTACCGTCGAGCGCAACGAGCCCGATACCGTCGTCGTCGGCGGGAGTCTCCCGCCGGGTCTCGACTCCGACGCGATCGATCGGATTTCTCGAGCCGGGGAGTGGGAGACCGTCGTCGACGTCGGCGGGGACCGCCTCGCGGAGCTCGACGCGTCCTACGCGCTGTGCAAACCCAACCGCGAGGAGCTCGCGGCGGCGACGGGGCAACCGACTCGCACCCTCGAGGAGTGTTACGACGCGGTCGCGCAGCTCCGAGAACGGGGGTACGATCGGGTCGTCGCGTCGCTGGGGGCCGACGGGGCGATCATGGCGACGCCGGACGATCGCTTTCACGCGGCGGCCCTCGAGACCGACGTCGTCGATACGGTCGGCGCCGGGGACTCGTTGCTGGCGGGGGTGCTGTCGGCGCTGGACCGGGGCGCTCCGGACCGCGAGGCGCTCCGGACGGGGATGGCGGTTGCGTCGCGCGTCGTCTCCGTTCCGGGCACCGATATCCCGCCGCTCGACGACGCGGCGGGTTCGATCGATCGCGTCTCGATCTCGAGCCCCGAGGTCGGCTCCCGGTAGCCGACGACTGGTTGTGAGCGAGCGCTCGTGCAGTGTGCATACTACTTTCGTTTTTGATCGAACATCAACGCGACCACCAAGCCGGTTTCTCGACGCGATATCCCGGTAATTTCCGTGATATTCGCGTGAATATCCGATCGTAGCGTGAACATCACGGATATTAATCCATACTAGACGATCAGAAAAGATCGTATTCGAAGACTACTTTGAATAATAGGTAGGAACTAGGGTAGAGCATGGCACCAGCAGACAAAGCAGAGAGCGCACTCCGGTCACACGTCACCTCGGTTAAGGAAGACGTAATGACCGGCGTGTCGTTCATGATTCCGTTCGTCACGATAGGGGGGATTTTCCTGGCCGTGGCGTTCATGGTCGCCGAACTCCCGTTCACGGAGGCGACTACCGAGACGGTGTTCGAAGCGGAGGGGAGCTTCGCGTGGTACCTGGCCGAGATCGGAAACCTCGGCCTGACGATCATGATCCCTATTCTAGGGGCCTACATCGCCTACGCGATCGCTGACAGGCCCGGACTCGCGCCCGGTTTCATCCTCTCGTGGGCGATCCAGCAGGAACAGCTCATCGAGGCCGCCGGGACTCTCGTCGGGTTCTCGGCCGACGGCGCCGTCGCCGGCTTCCTCGGTGCGCTGGTCGCCGGTCTCCTCGCCGGTCACGTCGCCCGCTGGATGAAGGGGTGGCCGGTTCACTCCGTCATCGAACCGATGATGCCGGTGCTGATCATCCCGGTACTCACCACGGCGTTTCTGGCGCCGCTCGTCATCGTCGGCCTGGGGGTGCCGATCGCGATCGTCGACGACGCGCTGACGACGTTCCTTCAGGGGATGGAGGGAGCGAACGCGCTCCTTCTGGGCGCGATCCTCGGCGCGATGATGGCGGCGGACATGGGCGGCCCGATCAACAAGGTCGCCTACGTGTTCGGCGCCGCGCTCGTCGGCGACCAGATCTTCGGCCCGATGGCCGCGGTGATGATCGCCGGCATGACGCCGCCGCTCGGCCTGGCGCTGTCGAACTTCATCGCACCCCAGAAGTACTCCGCCGAAATGTACGAAAACGCCAAGGCGGCGGTTCCCCTCGGCCTGGCGTTTATCACCGAGGGTGCCATTCCCTACGCCGCGGCCGACCCGCTGCGTGTGATCCCGAGCGCCGTGATCGGCAGCGCGACAGCCGGCGCCACCGCACTCTGGCTCGGCGTCACCATGCCCGCACCCCACGGCGGGATCTTCGTGTTCCTCCTGTCGAACAGCGCGTTGCTCTTCCTCGCCTGCATCGCACTCGGGACGATCGTTACCGCGGTCGTCGCGACGGCGATCAAACCGGACTTCGAGAAGACCGTCGCCGACGTCGAAACCGAAACGGGACCGAACGCTCAAGCGACGGCCCGGACTAACGACTAACGAATCGACGCGACCCGATGTCGACTCCACGACACCATCATGACCGAAACACTCAACGAAGACCGCATCGACACGCTCGCCCCGACCGACCACATCGCGCTCGATTCGGCGCCCGCGGACAAGCGCGCCTGCATCGAGTACCTCCTCGACTTGCTCGTCGACGCGGGGCGCGTCGAGGACCGCGACGCGGCCCTCGAGGCGCTGCTCGCACGCGAAGAGGAGACGACCACCGGCGTCGGCATGGGAATCGGGATTCCCCACGCCCAGACCGACGCCGTCGCGGAACCGTCCGTGGCGTTCACCCGTTCGGAAACCGGCGTCGACTTCGGCTCGATGGACGACGAGCCCGCGCGCCTGATCTTCATGATCCTCGTCCCCGAGTCCGGCGCCGACGACCACCTCTCGATCCTGAGCACGCTCTCGCGGGCGCTCATGCACGAGGAGACCCGCGAGGCGCTGTACGACGCGGACACGCCCGCCGAGGTACAGGCCGTGCTGAAGGAGGCGGTAGCATGAGCAGCGAACGCACCGTGACGATCGTCCCCGAGGCGGGACTGCACGCCCGTCCCGCCGCGAAGTTCGTCGAGACTGTCAACGAGCACGACTCGGACGTGCGGATCGGATACGGCGACGACGAGCCGATCTCGGCGGGCAGCATGATCGCGGTGACGAGCCTCGGCGCCGAATCCGGCGAAGACGTCCGGCTGATCGCGGACGGCCCCGACGAGGAGGCGGCGCTCGACGCCCTCGAGCGCGTCCTGACCACGCCCGAGGACGAACTGGCCGACGCCGAGGGCTAATCCGATGACCGAACGCACGCTCACCGGAACCGGTGCGACGCCGCGCTCGGGCGTCGGGACGGTCGTCTGGTACAGCCCGGACGCCGACCTTCCCGACCCCGACGAGGCGACCGCCGACCCCGACACCGAACGCCGACGGTTCGAGGACGCGCGCGAGACCGCCCGAAGCGAACTGGAAGCCGAGCGCGAACGGACCGCCGAGCGCGTCGGCGACCAGGAGGCCGAGGTCTTCGACGCGCACCTGCAGTTCCTCGCGGACCCGCAGATCGAGGACGGGGTCGAGGGCGCGCTCGAGGACGGACTGCCCGCCGAACACGCGGTGCAGCGCGCGTTCGCCGACCCGATCGAGCAGTTCGAGGGGATGGACGGACGCACGGCCGAGCGCGCCGACGACCTCCGGGACGTCCGCGATCGGCTCGTTCGGATCCTCGTCGGCGGCGACCGGGTCGATCTCGGCGACCTTCCGGAGGGATCGGTCGTCCTGGCCGAGCGGCTCACGCCGAGCGACACCGCCCAGCTCGATCCGGACCGCGTCGCCGGGTTCGCCACCGCTACGGGAGGACGGACCTCCCACGCCGCGATCTTCGCCCGATCGCTGGCGCTCCCGGCCGTGGTCGGCGTCGGCGACGACCTGCACGACGTCGACGAGGGCGCGACGGTCGTCGTCGACGGCGAGGGCGGCGAACTCGTCGTCGAGCCGAGCGACGAGCGCCGCGAGGCCGCACATGAAACCCACGACGTCGAGATCCGTGAAGAGGCGGTGACGACCGCCGACGGCGCCGAGATCGAGGTCGCCGCGAACGTCGGCCAGCCGGCCGAACTCGAGGGTGCGAAGGCCCGGGGCGCCGACGGCGTCGGGCTCTACCGCACCGAGTTCCTGTTTCTCGACCGCGAAACCCCGCCCGACGAGGACGAACAGTACGAGACCTACCTCGAGGCGCTCGAGACGTTCCCGGACGGTCGCGTGGTCGTCCGGACGCTCGATATCGGCGGCGACAAGCAGATCCCCTACCTCGAGCTGCCCGAGGAGGAGAACCCGTTCCTCGGCGAGCGCGGGATCCGCCGCTCGCTCGGCCCGGACGCCGACCTCTTCGAGACGCAGCTCCGGGCGCTGCTCCGGGCGGCCGCGGACGGCGACGGGCGGCTGGCGGTCATGTTCCCGCTCGTCGCGACGCCCGAGGAGCTGACCGCCGCGCTCGAGACCGTCGACGCGGTCGCGGACGCCCTCGAGGACGAGGGGGTCGACTACGCGATCCCCGAACTCGGCGTCATGATCGAGACGCCCGGGGCCGTCTTCACGGCGCCCGAGCTCGCCGAGCGGGTCGACTTCCTCAGCATCGGGACGAACGACCTCACCCAGTACGTGATGGCCGCGGCGCGCGAAAACGAACGCGTCGCCGAGCTCCGGGATCCGCGCCACCCCGCCGTACTGCGAGCCGTCGCCCGAGCCGTCGAGGCGGCCCACGAGCGCGACGCCTGGATCGGGATGTGCGGGGAGATGGCCGGCGACCCCGAGCTGACCGAACTCCTCGTCGGGCTCGGGCTCGACGAGCTCAGCATGAGCGCGGTCACCGTCCCGGACGTCAAGGCCGCGGTGGAGGCGACCCGCACGGACGAGGCGGCCGAGCTCGCCTCGGCGGCGCTCGAGGCGGCAACCGGCGCACAGGTTACCGAACGCATCGAATCTACCACACCAGACCAATGAAACTCGTCGCAGTCACCTCCTGTCCGACCGGTATCGCACACAGCCAGATGGCGGCCGAAAACCTCGAGACGACCGCCGAGGAGCGCGGTCACGACATCAAAGTCGAAGTCCAGGGCGCGATGGGCGCCGAGAACGAGTTGACGGCCGCGGAGATCGAGGACGCCGACGCGGTCATCGTCGCCGCGGACACGGCGGTCAACCGCGACCGCTTCGAGGGCAAACCCCTCGTCAAGGGAACGGTCAAGGACGCGGTCAACGACGTCGACGGGCTGATCGAACGGGCGATCGAGAAGGCCGAGGCCGGTGAAACCGGCGTTACCGACGTCTCCGAGGGCGAAAGCGCCGAAGGGACCGAGGAGGCCGGATCGACCTCGACGGACGATACCGACGCCGAACGCGAACAGCTCGGGGGCGACCCGTCGAAGGGACTGTTCGCCCGCATCCGGAGGCTGTTCTCGTGAGCGGTGCCGACGGAGTCGAATCCGCCGCGGAGACGAGCGCAGGTCCGACGGGACGGCGGTGGTCTCGGTGACGGACGTGCGTCCGATTCTGAACGCGCTCGCGGGGGCGACGCCCACGGTTCGCGAGCAGTTGCGGACGTCCCGCGGGAAGACCGCCGGCGAGAACCCGAGCGGCGACGCGCAGTCGGCCGCGGACCTGGAGATCGACCGCACCCTCCGCGATCGACTGGCGGCGCTCGACGGCGTCGGGACGTTCGCCAGCGAGGAGCGCGACGCCGTCGAGGACGTCGGCGAGGGATACAGCGTCGCCGTCGATCCGCTCGACGGCTCGTCGAATCTCCGCTCGAACAACACGGTCGGCACGGTCGTCGGCGTCTACGACGCCTCGCTCCCGGCGAGCGGTCGCGAACTCGTCGCCAGCGCGTTCGTCCTGTACGGTCCGCTCGTGACGATGACCGCCGCCGTCGACGGGATCGTCACGCGGTACGTGATCGACGACGGCGAGATCGTCGAGTCGGCTCCAGTCAGCTTCCCCGCCCAGGGCTCGATCTGCGGGTTCGCCGGTTCGACCGCCGAGTGGTCGACGTCCGTCCGCGACGTCTGGTCCGACCTCCAGCGCGACTCCAAACTTCGGTACACGGGTGCGATGGTCGCCGACGTCAACCACCTCCTCGTCGACGGCGGCCTGATCGGGTACCCCGAGCGAGCGACCAGTCCCGACGGGGACCTCCGACTCCAGTACGAGGCCAACCCGATCGCACACCTCGTCGAAACCGCGGGCGGACGGTCCTCGACCGGTCGCGGATCGATCCTCGAGCGCGAACCCGAGGACCTCCACCAGCACACTCCCGCCTACTTCGGGAACGCCGAGCAGGTCGACGCCCTCGAGTCGGCGCTGGAGTAGCGTCTCGGCTACTCGCTCGCGTCGCCGCCGTTCTCCAGAATTCTCGTCTCGAGCGGCGCGGACACCCCTCGAGCCGACTCCGTTCGGCGCGCGAGGGGGCGACACAATATTCAAAATAGTCTGAATATATTTGTACCTGATGTTCGATGGAGCGGTATGAGCGATTGGAGCCGGCGATCTGTACTGGCGACGGGTGTGGCGCTCTCGACGGGGGCGCTCGGGTCGGCTCGAACCGACGGCGAGGCCCGGACCGAGGCGCTCCCGGATTCCGCTCTCGAGCCGAACCCGGGACTCGAAGGCGAGTGGCCCTCCCACCGCGGCGGGGCCGGACACGCCAGGTACGCGGACGGTCCCGGGTTCGACGGCGGCGCGCTCGAGGCGGCCTGGTCGGTCGACCACCACGACGAGATCGCCGTCGCGGACGGGACCGTGTACGCGACGATCGATAACGGCGTCGTCGCCCTCGAGGCGGCGGACGGCTCGCTCGTCTGGGAGAACCCCGACGTCGCGGCGACCGCACCCTCGGTCGACGCCGAGCGCGTGTTCCTCACCGGGACGGAGGTCGTCGCGCTCGATCGGTCGAACGGGCGCTTCCGCTGGCGGACCGACTTCGGAACGGACGAGGCGGCCGCCTGGCAGACGGTCGCGTACGGCGGCGTCTACGTCGTGGTCAACGGAGCCCTGTACGCGCTCGAGCCCGCCGACGGCTCGGTCCGGTGGGACGTCGGCTCCGTGATCGACGGGAACGGCGACGAGCGCGCCTTCGCCGAGGGGACCGCGGCCGCCAACGGGGTGGTGTACGCCGCCGCCGGGAACGTGCTGCTCGCGTACGACCCCGACACCGGCGAGGAGGTCTGGCGCCGCGAGTCCGACGGCACCGCCCGGGGGACGGCGATCCAGGCGAACGAAACCGCCGTCGTCTCCGCGGGCGGTCCGGACGGCGATCGACGGCGCTACGACGCGCAGACGGGCGCCGTCCTCGGAACGGCGACGCCCGACTCGTCGAGCGAGGTCGCGCTCGGCGAAACGGGGCTCGTCGCCGGAGCGGGCGACGCCTACCGCGGTCGCTCGCTCGAGGACGACCGAATCGACTGGACCCTCGAGGCCGAACGCGCTTACGGGCCGGCCGCCGTCGGCGGCGACGCCGCGTACGTCGCCGTCGCCGACGGCGACGGCCAGCGACGGCTCGTCGCGCTCGGTCTCGAGGACGGCGGCGAGCGGTGGTCGGTCGCCGAGCGCGAGGTCCCGGTCGGACCGATCCGGGCGCTCACCGCGGACGCGATCTACGTCGCTCGCGACGGCGACCTCGTCGCGCTTCGGGAACCTGCCGACGACGGTGACGGTCGGGACGACGACGGTCGAAGCGATCGCACCGGGGGCGAGGACGGCAGCAGCGACGGCGACGATACCCGGAGCGATCCGAGCGAGGGGGGATCCGAGCGCCGGATCCGGAACCGAAACGACGACGGCGGAGCGGACGACGGCAGCGCCGACGCGACCGACGACACCGACGACGACGACGAATCTGGTGATCGAGAGGAAATCGGCGGTAACGCGACCGACGATGGCGACGGTAACGACACTGCCGACGGAGGGACGGGCAACGAAGTCGACGAGGAGACGACCGACGAGATCGACGGCGGGAGCGAAACGGAACCCGGCTCGCGAACGGACGACGATCCCCTCGAGGACGGTGCCGAAGGCGACGGCGCCCTCGATCCCGAGGGGACCGAGCGCAACGGCGCGACCGACTCGGCCGACGGCACGGAACGCGACGCCGCCGTCGACGCGGGCGCCGCCGAGCGGACGCCCGGCTTCACCGCGGGCGCCGGGATCGCCGGCGGCGCGCTCGGCCTCGAGTTGCTCCGGCGCCGCGCGGGCGCCGAGAGTGATCCCGCGCTCGAGGAGTGACGCCGATCGGACGCCGTTCCCACCGCCGCTCAGTACGGCAGCGAGAACCGCTTCGGGTCGGAGACCGACGAGTTGACCACGACGAACCCGGTTCTGTTCGTCAGGACCGACAGATCGACCCGCGGGTCGGCGCGGATCTCCGCCCACGCTTCGTCCATCCCGTCCGAGTAGCCGTTCACGTCGTCGAACGCGATGATCGCGTCCTCGTTCGCGAACTCGTACAGCGCGTCGAAGTACTCGAGCGTCGCGTCCTTCTGGTGGTGGCCGTCGAGGAACGCGACGTCGAAGTTCGGCGCGGTACCGTCCTCCAGGAGCACGTCCTGGAACAGCCCCTGTCGGGCGGTAACTCGGTCCTCCAGGCCAGCTTCTCGATCGTTTCTCGAGCGATCCTCACCTGCGGTTCGCCGGCCTCGATAGTGGTGAGGTGGCCGCTGTCCAGCCCCGCGCCCATGTACGCGGCCGAGGTTCCGAGACACGTTCCGAACTCGACGACGCTCGGCGAGTGGTACTGCGTGAGCAGCGCCGTCAGCAACGTTCCGTACCTCGACGGACAGTGCGGGAACTCGGAGACGGTCACGGTGCTCGAGCGCCCGTCGTACACGTCCTCGGTCACCCCCTCGTCGCTCGGCCCGTGAAACGAGTACGTGACCTCGGAATCGTCGTTCTGCAGGGCGGACTTGCGATCCGAAATCCGCGCGAACGTGGCCCGCTGGTCCGCGGTGAACGAATCCCGCAGACAGATCCGAAACCCGTCGGCGAGTCTCCGCGCAGCCGGATCGTCGACGGCCCCGATAGCCCCGGCCGTTCGTCGAACCCGCGACCGCCGTAGCGACTCGGCGAGGCGGCTTTTCACCCTGCCGGCGACCCGCCCGTACTCGTTGTGCCCGGCTAACCGCTTGGCCTCGAGGAGGTCGGCGTACAGACTTACGGCTCACGCGTTTCCGCCGTGTGGTTGTGGTTTTGATGGTCGGTGCCCCGCTCGGACCCGAGGACGGAGAATCGCAGGCGTCGTCCCGACGGGGTGGTCGAGCCGTCGCGTCCGTGCAGCGGGCGAGCTACCGGGCGGTTCGCTGCGCTTCCTCGGCCTCGAGGAGCTGGGCGCTTATCGCGACGAAGTAGACGAGCATGAACAGGAAAAACCCGACGGTGAGCGGGAGGAGTCGCCTGTCGACGATGGCGAGGTCGAGCAGCGCCGCTGTGACGATAGCAGCGGTGTAGACCAGGATCACGAACCCACCCACGGCGTAGTAGAATCGGATATCCGATTCGAACTGCTCCTGGAGGTCCATACGGGCACTTCGACGGCGGCTGAGAAAAGAATACTGATCCGACAGTCGAATCGTCGCGTCCCGTTCGACAACCGTCGGTGGGACGGCCCCGTTCACCTCGCCGTCGGTGCGGCCCCGACGAACCGCTCTCGGTCCGCGACGGCCGACCCGCCCTCGCGGAGCGTTCGATCCGAGCCGTGCGAACGATATCCACGGGGTATATGTACGTAACGGGAGACGCCCGAAACGAGTATGACGGGCTGGAGGCGGCGAACGATACTGGGAACGGGCGCGGCGCTGTCGATCGGTGTCGTCGCGACGGGCGCGAGCGGTGCCGCAGAAACGGGCGATACGGACGCGTCGCTCGAGGAGTCCGACGGTTGGTCCTCCTACCGTGGGAACGCCGGAAACACCGCGTACGTCCCGTCGGACGGGTCGTTTCCGAAGCCGGAGACGGTCGCCTGGGAGTACGACGAGGCCGGCCGGGCGGCGATCGTTGACGGAACGGTCTACCTCCGGACGGGCGGGGCGGTGCACGCGCTCGACGACGCCGACGGTTCGGTGCGCTGGGAGAGCGAGGGCGTCGGCGCCGGCGGAACCCCCGCGGTCGCCGGGGACGCGGTAGTCGTCGGCGGAGACGCGCTGACCGTCTTCGAGGCCGACACCGGCAAGGTGCGCTGGAGCGAGCCGTTCGACGGCGAATCGCCCGTGACGAGCCCGACCGTCGCCGACGGGACCGCCTACGCCGTCGCCGACGGAACGCTGCTGGCGTACGACCTGGCCGACGGCTCACCGCGCTGGAGCCGGGACTCGGTCTCCCTCGAGGCGTCGGCCGAGGGGGCCGCGGCCGACGCCGACGGGCGGGAGGCCGGGTTCGAGGCGATCCCCGTCGCGGTCGCGAACGGACTCGCGTACGCGGTCGCGGACGGGTTCGGGATCGCCGCCTTCGACGCCGAAAGCGGCGACACCGAGTGGACCCACTGGCGTCGGGACTACGACGGGCTGTCGGTTTCCGGCGTCGCGGCGACCGCCGAGCGGGTGTACGTCGGCGGGAGTCCGGAGGACGACTTCCCGATCCTCGACGCGGCCACCGGCGACCGCATCGGGGCGGGCCCGAGCGTGTTCCCGCCGGCGGCGACCGACGCGGTGCAGGTCGCGGCCAGTCGCAACGGCCTCCGGGTTCGCGACTACGAGGCCGACGGGGGCTGGGAGGACGTCGGCGGGACGAGCGGGTGGCGCGCTCCCGCGGTCGTCGGGGACACGGTCGTCCTCCCGTACTACCCCGGGTACAACGAGCGCGCGGTGGTCGGGCTCGCCCTCGAGGACGGCGGCGAGCGGTGGGAGTTCACGCACGCGGTCGTCGACGGCGACGCGCTGGCCGACTGGTACGCCGTTACCGAGGAGACGATCTACACGAACGGCGCGAACGGACTCGTCGCGCTCCGGGCGGAGCACGGCGATGACGGCGAGAGCGACGAGGCAGATGGAAACGACGAGCCGACAGACGACGACGCTGACTCGGGCGACGGGGAAAGCGGCGACTCGAGCGACGGAGACGAGAACGCGACCGAGGAAACCGGCGACGACGAAACCGACGCCGAGAGCGAGTCGGATACTGGCGACGACGGCGGGAACGAGACGAACGACGACGGAACCGAGAGCGACGACGAAAACGGAACCAACGGGGACGACGCCGCGGAAGCCAACGAGGACGAGTTCGAGGGCGAGGAAACCGGGAGCGACGGCGAAGAAAACGCTTCCGAGAGCGGGACTAACGGAACGAACGGAACCGACGGCAAGAATACCGGCGACGAAGCGGACGGCGGGAACGGAACCGTCGACGGCGACGGTGACGACGGATCGAACGGGGCGACGGACACGTCCGACGACGAGGGGATGCCCGGCTTCACGGCCGGCGCCGGGGTCGTCGGCGGCGCGCTCGGTCTCGAGTGGCTGCGCCGCCGCGCGAGCGACGAATCCCCGGAGTCGACGACGCGGGACTGAGACTGCGGTTCGGCCGTATCCGTTTCGACGACGCAGTGGGAACGCCAGCGGCGCTTCGAACTCGGTCGCTCTCGCGCCACCGTCGTTGCGGTTCGCTCCCGCTCGAACGCTGACCGAACGCGAGTGCGTACGTAACATATTGACACAAAGTATTTATTACATGGTAGTATAGTATGAATTAGTCGGAGGGTCCCGCCGCTGACGCTCGCCCGTATGCATGCGGTCTCCGGCTACTCCCCCACTCCCCCGAACCGCCACGGGTTTTTTGTCGATCCGTTCGAACTCGAGCGTGTGCTGTCGAACTCGCGGGCTGTACTCGTCGACTCGACGATCGGCTCGAGACCGTTCTCCGCTCGCGGATCGAGAACTCGCGAACGCGAAGCTGCGTCTCGCCACGTCCGTCCGCGACAAAAAGTCCGCCGCAGCTGCGGGGCCGTCGGGACGCTCTCGGTGTCCGTCGGCCGCGAGTCGATCACCGGCGCCGCTCGAGGCGACCGTTACTGGTCGATGACGTCCCCGCGGACCGAGTACGTGCGGACGTTGCCGCAGTTTTCCGCGCCGAACGTGACCGTCTCGGTCCCGCCGGCCTCGAGGGGGATCTCGGTGCTCTCCTCCTGTGCGTCCCGGTCCCCCTGGATGTTGACCCAGATGAAGCCCGTGATCTCTTCGGGGGTCTCGTTGTAGACCTCGACCTCGACCTGGCAGTTCTGCCCGTCGAACGAGTGCGATTGGACCGAAAAGACGTTGTCGGTGCCGCCCGCCATGGCGACGTACCCCTCGATGTCGTCGCCGGCGCGTTCGATGGCCTCGTAGCCGTGGAGTTTGAATCCGAAGTGGGTGGCCTCGTCGCAGTCCTCCAGCACCGCGGTGAGCCGGTGGCTCGCGTCGTCGCCGTCGAGTTCGTAGTCGTTGTTCCGCGACTCCGCGAGAACCTCGTCGCCGTAGTAGACGACGAAGTCGTACCGGATCCGGGCCGTCTCCCCGTCGGGCCGCGTGATCCGCGCAGTCAGCTCGCAGCCGTCGCCGACCTCGAACGCCGCGACCTCGAGCGGACTGTCGTTGACGATCTCGTTCTCGTAGTCGCCGGGATCGAGTTCCTCCTCGCCCCCGCTTTCGTCGTCGCTCTCTCCGTCGTCTTCGGCCTCGTCGCTCTCTCCGTCGTCGCCTTCCTCGCCGTCTTCACTCTCGTCGTTGCTTTCCTCGTTCTCCTCGTCGGCTTCCTCGCCCTCGAACTCGTCCTCGTCGCCGTCGGTTTCGTTCTCGCCGTCAGTCTCGTTTCCGTCGTCACTCGTCTCGCTTTCGCCGTCGCTCTCGGTTCCGTCGTCGTTCGTCTCGTTCCCGCCGTCGTCGCCGGTATCCGACTCGTTTTCGGGGTCGGTTTCGTCGTCGCCGGTTTCCTCGGACGTCCCCTCGTCCTCGGGCGCAGTGTCTCCGTTTTCGTCTCCGTCGTCGCTGCAGCCCGCGATCACGGTTGCTGCACCCGTTGCACCGATTAGGAACTTTCTCCTGTCCATGAAAACAACATATGTTCATGGATAAAAAATATATCGAATATGAACTCAAAAAAGTACCTTTGGTCGGTATCGGCTATTCCCGTTCGCTATCGTCTCCGGTCGAGTCGGTCTCCTCTTTCGGTACTCGGCCCGGTACGCGTTCCGTCACTTCTCGAGCAAAATAGGCTAAGTGACCTCGAGTGTTATGAATGCACATACCATGGATACCATCATCATCGCAGTGGTGGTCCTCCTGCTCGGGGGCTGGTGGACCGCACTCATGTTCCGTCAACACGAGGCGGACGAGGACGAAAGCGACGACGCCGCCGAGTCCCTCGACGGGTTTGCCCCCGGAGCGTACCACCCGACCGGCGCGGAGTACTGGGACCGGACCCACGACCGGTCTTCCGGCCCTCACCCGCCGGCGCCGGGTGTCTGTCCGAGTTGCGAGACCGAAAACGACCCCTTCTACACGTACTGCCGCAACTGCGTCGAACGTCTCAGCCCCGCTTGATCGAACCTCCTCCGCGTAACGTCTACCGCCGTCGTGCCATCCTCCGGCGTTCCCGCTTCCGCGCCGCGGCGGCGACGGCCCCGGCCCCGACGTCGGCGAACCGGGTTACGACACGAACCGAAATAGCAATGAGCAGTCGCTCGGGTTACTACGAGAACGAATGTCCGCGTTCGGTCGCCCCCTGATGGCTCTCGTCGTGTTCGTCCTCGTCCTCGCAACGCTCGGTGCCGGGTCGGTCGTCTTCGATGCGGCAGGGGACGGCTCCGAACCCCCTCGAGAGTTCGCTACCGTCGACAACGAGACGTCAGCGCTCTGGCCGTACACCAGCCGTGCGACCGCGTTCGACGGGCGGACGCTCGCGCTCAACCTGATCGTGTACGGGGACACCGAGGAGACGGCCCTGCACCTGACCGAGCAAAGCGAGGGCGACTGGAACGAAACCGACGAGGAGGAGGCGGACGTCGGAGGCGCCGAGGACGACGAAGCCGTCTTCGGAACCGCGACCGCCTGGGGGAACGCCGAGGGCTCGACCCGATACACCTACGCCTCGCCGACTCCGGATCCGGACGACGGGATCTGGCTCGCGGAGAGCTACGAACTCCACGACGGCACCTACCTCGGAACGCGCCACCACATCCGCGCGTACGAATCGCCCGCCGACGAGAACTGGACGGCGATGCAGGCCCACCAGGAGCACTGGGACTGGTTCCACCTCAGACACACCGTCGACAGCATCGAGGAGTCACAGCAGTACGTCGAGACGGAGTTCATGGGCCGCTGGTTCGTCGACGACGTCACTCGCGTCCACATGGACAACGATCGCAGCTCCGACGGCGACGGATGGGTTACCGTGGTCGACCTCGCGGACCGTCCGACGGCGCTTACCGTCCCGTTCGTCGGCCTCCTCGGCGCGTCCGTGCTGCGGCGGTTCGATCGCGCCAGCGTCGTCCGATACTGGGGGACGCCGCGGGTCCGAAACGCGATCGCCCTGCCGGTCTCGCTGATCGCGGTCTACCTCTTCGTCAGGTTCGGCGCGATCGCGCTCGAGGGCGCGCTCCCGTCGCTCGATCCGCGGATCGTCGCGGCGCCGTTCTACCCGCTGATATTCGGCGGACTCCCAGTCTGTACGTACGTCTTCGCGCGGCGGCTCGATCGACCGACGGCGTTTTCGGCCGCGTCGATCGGCTTCGCGGTCGCGATTCTGCTCGATTACACCCTGCTCGGCGTCACGCAGTTGCCCGTCAACGTCCTCGTCCACCGGTTCTCGGCGGCGGTCGCGCTCGGCTTCGTCGCGGTCGGCGCGTCCCACGCAGAGCGGTTCGACTCGGAGCGACACGGCTACGTCAGAACGGGCGTCATACTCTGGGTAGTCATCCTGTTGCTCCCGCTTCTCCAGTTCGTCTGATTCGCTCAGTCCGGACTTCGGTACGGCCGCGACCACGGCACGGTCGTCCGCGTGTACACGACGATTCCGACGAAGACGACGATGTAAAAGAACCATCGGGGGAGCGAGAACCACTGGGCGACGCCCGAGGCCAGCAGGATCCAGGCGCTCACGAGCAGGACGTCGACGAGGATCGAATCCCGGTTGAATCGGAGGTACGCGACCAGCCGTCGGTATCTGGACTCGAGGAGCGGCTGGTTCTCGGGCGAGCCCCGGCGGTCGCTTCGGTCCATGGTGATCGACTCGTTCGAGCGCACTTCTGGCTTTTCAAAACGGGTCGACGGGCGAGACGTCGGTCCGCGCCGGATTCGAACTCGCCGAGATAGAACGAACGGCGGCCGCAGAACGCGGAGAGCGCGGCGGGCGTTAGTAGCCGAAGTAGACGTCGAACGCGAGTCCCGTCGAGACGAGGAGAACGAACGCGACGACGAACGCAAGCAGCGCGGTCTGGCGCTGCAAGAGCGGCTCGTACGATTCTACATCGAAACTTCCTGGCAGGTACGGTCCTGTACTCATAGATAGACGTCGGTGTGGCAGGCATAAAATTCTGTTTCGAGCCGCGTCACCACTCATCATTTGTGAAACGGTCCTACGAGATGTGATACCGCACGACGATCGACGCCCGTTCCGTGTCAGGAGTTTCGTTCCGGAAGCGGCGCGGTCCCGTACGGTTGGCGAGTACGGCTACCGACAGTTAAGCGTGGGGGTTCTCCGACGACCGCCGTTTCGAAGCGGACGCCGACGTACCGCCGCGATGCCGACGCCGACGGAGGAGACGCTGCACCGCCGTTCCCGTACCGACCGACTCGCAGATCCACTGAAATGGCAATAATATAACAATACCTCCATCATGCTGTGTTAGAATTGCTAATATTCGAAAACACCACTATCCACTGCGATCTCGGAACAGAATGGATGAACGAACCGAAAATCTGCCTCTGAAACGGGATATGAGGGCCGATAGCACGAACTGTTCGTCATCTTGATAGCTTTCTGGCCGGTACCTAGATAGCGGTCACTCACACCGTTATTCCCGATATCCGGGACAGAAAGCACCGATAACGGAAGAGAATCGATAGCGACTGACTGAACATTTATTGTACAATATTCACATTATTACCACTAGTCGGATACTCGAGCATTTGGCGGGCAGCGAGCGAACGAGGATCGTGTCCGTCCCATCGGGAGCGACGAGGTGAACCGTTTTGTACGCGCGTTCTCGAGATACCGGCATGAGCAGCGTACTCGTCCTCGCCGACGACTTCACGGGCGCGATGGACACCGGCCAGGGGTTCGCCACCCGCGGGAGTTCGGTTCGGGTCGTCGTCGCCGACCCGGACGCTCCTCGATCGCTCGAGGCCCGCCCGGACGTCCTCGCGGTCGACCTCGACAGTCGCGATCTCGATCCCGCGGCCGCGGCGTCGGCCGTTTCCGCGTGGCTCGAGCGGGACCCCGTCCCCGAGGTCGTCTACAAGAAGATCGACTCGACGCTACGGGGAAACGTCGCCGCGGAGGTCGACGCCGCCCTCGCGGCCACCGAACGGGAGCTGGCGATCGTCGCGCCCGCTTTCCCCGGAACCGGTCGAGTGACGGTGAACGGCCGCCACCTCGTCGACGGACGGCCGCTCGAGGACGCCGACTACGGTACCGACTCCGACCTCCGTGCACTGTTCGCCGGGTCCGAGTACGACGTCGTCGGGCTATCGCTGGAGACCGTCCTCGAGGGAGCCGACGCGGTCGCGTCGGCGCTTGCGGACCGAGGACGTGACGGCCCGGAGATCGTCGTCTGTGACGCGATCCACGACCGGCATCTCGAGGCGATCGCGGACGGCGCCCGTCGCTGCGAGCGCGAGGTCCTCTACGTCGGCAGCGGCGGGCTGGCGAGTGCGGTGTCGGTGCCGAACTCGTCGCGGTCGCTCCCGGAACCGACTCGCGAGGGGACGGACGCGCTCGGGATCGTCGGCAGCGTCAACGACCGCACGCTCGAACAGTTCGGGGCCGTCCC
Organism: Natronococcus jeotgali DSM 18795; assembly: GCF_000337695.1. GTDB lineage: Archaea > Halobacteriota > Halobacteria > Halobacteriales > Natrialbaceae > Natronococcus > Natronococcus jeotgali. The sequence continues at coordinate 20,059 of NZ_AOIA01000126.1, read as the reverse complement.
CGACGACTGGCTCGTCGAACTCGATCCCGCCGCGGCCGTCGCCGACCCCGAGGCCGCGGGACGGGAGGCGGCGACGGCGCTCGCGGAGGCGCGTCGAACCTGCGATCGAGTCGTCCTCACGGGCGCGACCTCGCGGGACGACGTGCGGCGGGCGAGGACGGCCGCGGCCGACCGGGGCGGCGACCCCGGCTCGAGAGTCGCGCGGGCGCTCGGCGTCGCGGCCGCGGAGGCGACCGCGGACGCCCCACCTGCGGGACTGCTCCTGACGGGCGGTGCGATCGCGCGGGCCGTCCTCGAGGAACGCTCCGCGAGGACGATCGAACTCACCGGCGAGGCGGTCGTCGACGGCGTTCCGGAGGGCGTGATCGGGGACGGCCCGGCGGCGGGAACTCCGATCGTGACGAAGGCGGGCGGGTTCGGCGACCGGAGGAGTATCGTTAACTGTCTGAACTTCCTTGCTTCGAGCCATGAGTCGGAGTGAGCGACCAGTCGTCGCCGTAACGATGGGCGACCCCGCCGGCGTCGGGAGCGAGATCGTCGCCGCCGCCTACCCGATGTTACTCGAGCACGCGAACCCGATCGTCGTCGGCGACGCGAGCGTGATGCGCGCCGGCGTCGACGTCTCGGGCGCCGACCTCGAGATCGAGACTGTCGGCGCGGTCGCGGACGCCACGTTTTCCGAGAGCGCGGTTCCCGTCCTGGATCTCGACGCCGTCGACGACCTCGAGTACGGCGTCGTCCGCGAGGACTACGGCGAGGCCAGCCTCGCATACGTCGAGCGCGCGATCGAACTCGCGGTCGACGGCGAGGCCGACGCGATCGCGACCGCGCCGATCAACAAGCAGTCGACGCGTCTGGCCGGCAGCGAGTACGCCGGCCACACCGGGATGCTAGCGGACTACACCGATACCGAGAACTACTCGATGATGCTCGTCGAGGACGACCTCGTCGTCACCCACGTCAGCACGCACGTCCCGCTGCGGGAGGCCTGCGACCTGGTGACGACCGAGAACGTCCTCGAGACGATTCGGGTCACCGACGAGGGGCTGCGCGACCTCGGCATCGAGGAGCCGACGATCGCCGTCGCCGGGCTCAACCCCCACGCCAGCGACGGCGGGCTGCTCGGCGACGAGGACGACGAGGAGATCCGTCCCGCCGTCGAGCGCGCCGCCGAGGCGGGGATCGACGCCCACGGACCCGAATCGCCCGACACCGTCTACGTCCAGGCCGCCCGCGGGAGCTACGACTGCGTCGTCTCGATGTACCACGACCAAGGCCACATTCCCATCAAGACGCTGGGCTTTTCGAGCGAGGACGCCGTCTCCGGGGTCAACGTCACGATCGGGCTGCCGATCGTCCGCACGAGCGTCGACCACGGGACGGCCTTCGATATCGCCGGCGAGGGGATCGCCAGCGAGGCGAGTCTGATCGACGCGGTCGAGGTCGCCGCGGAGATGGCCGAGCGGCGACGCGAGCGGGGGGAAGCGCCGCCGAGGGGTGAGGAATGAACCTCGAGTTCCCCGACGCCGACGTCCTGCGGGCGACCAACGACCACACCGTCGCGGACCTCCCGCGGTTCGCCGTCGCCCGCCGGAAACGCGACCTCGAGTCGATCGACGACGTCGAGGGAGCCGCCAGGGCCGCGGTGGACGACATCGACGCGTTCGAGTCGCTCCCGGAGGGGGCCGAGGTCGCCGTCACGGCCGGCAGCCGCGGGATCCACGACATGCCCGCGACGCTTTCCGCCGCCGTCGACGAACTCCAGGATCGGGGCCTCGAGCCCTTCATCATCCCCGCGATGGGCAGCCACGGCGGCGCGACCGCCGAGGGCCAACGCGAGACCCTCGCGGCGCTGGGAGTCACGCCCGAACGGATGGGGTGTGAGATCCGCTCGTCGATGGCCGTCGAGGCCGTCGGTGAGGACGCGCTGGGCCGTCCCGTCTACGCCGCGAAGGACGCCCTCGAGGCCGACGCCGTCCTGCTGGCGAACCGCGTGAAGGTCCACACCGATTTCAACGGCGCCGTCGAGAGCGGGCTCTCGAAGATCGCGGTCATCGGACTCGGCAAACACCGCGGGGCCGAATCGCTGCACAACGCGGCGATCGCGACCGAGTTCGCCGACGTGATCCGGGACCGGGCGGGAATCCTGTTCGAGGAGACGCCGATCGTCGGCGGCATTGCCCTGCTGGAGAACGCGGCCGACCGCGCGGCCCACATCGAGGGTGTACCCGCCGCCGAGATCCCCGAACGCGAGCCCGAACTGCTCGAGAAGGCCCGTGATTACTTCCCGCAACTGCCCGTCGACGACCTCGACCTGCTGGTCGTCGACGAGGCCGGGAAGGACAAGTCCGGCACCGGGATGGATACGAACGTCCTCGGACGGTACTCCTTCCACGGCGAGGACGAGCCCGAGTCGCCGTCGATCACGCGGGTGTACGTCCGCTCGCTGACCGACCCCTCTCACGGGAACGCCTTGGGCGTCGGGCTCGCGGATTTCGTCCACCGGGAGTACGTCGCCGACATCGATTTCGAGGACACGTACGTCAACATCGTCACGAGCGGCGAGACCGATCGAGCGAAGATTCCCTTCGTCGTCCCCGACGACGCGACGGCGTTCGTCGTCGCCTGCTCGACGACCGGGATCGCCGATCCCGAGGAGCTTCGGGCCGCACGGATCCCGAGCACGATGGAGCCCGATTCGCTGGTCGTCTCGGAACCCGTCGCCAGGGAACTCGCCGAGCGCGAGGACGTCGAGGTTGGCCCGCTCGAGGCGCTGTCGTTCGAGGACGGCGAGCTTCCGCCGGATCCGTACTGAACCGCTGACACGTCTGACGCTCCCGACGGACGGCGAACCAGTTCCCGTCGCTCTCACTCTCCTGACAGAAACCGCGCGGCCGCACGCGACGTGTGCGACGTGCCGCCGAGAAACGGTGTTCGGCGTTCGCTCACGCCAACGGCACGAGCAGTTGCAGAACGAACACCAAGATCAGGCCGCTGGTCGACATCACGGTACAGACCGCCGAGTACGTCTTGAACGTCTCCATCTGGGTGATGCCGGCGACCTCGCTGACGACCCAGAATCCGCTGTCGTTGTACCACGGGGCGATCATGCCGCCGAAGCCGATCGCCATCATCAGGTAGACGGCGTTGGCGTTAAAGTCGCCCGCCAGCGGGGCCATGATCCCCGCGCCGGTGAGGATGGCCACCGTTCCGGACCCCTGGGCGACGCGGATGACCGCGGCGATCGCCCAGCCGGTAAACAGCAATCCGAGGCCGAACTCCTCCAGGCCGCCCGCGATCCACTCGCCGACGCCCGCGGTGGCCAGCATCGCCCCGAAGGTCCCGCCGGCGGCGGTGATGGCGATAATGTTGCCGCCGCTTTTGATCGCCTCGGTGAGTTCGTTGTTGAACAGCTCGCGGTTGCCCCGCATCTCCATCCGGTAGTAGGTGTACGCCGCGAGGATCGCCGCGACGGTGAGCGCGAAGTTCGGATCGCCGAGAAAGGAGGCGGCCGCGACGATCGGGCCGTCCGCCGCGATGACGCCCTGGTCCGCGAGCACGTTCGCAGTCGTGTTTCCGGCGATCAGCACGACCGGCGCCGCGATCGGCAACGAGGATTCGAGCAGCCCCGGCAACTCCGAGGTCGGACGGTCGGTACGCTCCTGGAGGTCTTCCGGATCGGATCCCATCGCCTCTCGCAGGGGGAACTCCTCGCGGCTATTCAAGAATCGGCCGTAAACGATCCCGCCGAGCATGGAGGTCGGTAACGCGACGGCCGCACCCACGAGCATCGCGAGCCCGAGGTCGACGTCGAGTTCGGCGGACATCGCCAGCGGCCCCGGCGTCGGCGGCACCAGCATGTGCGTCGCGAGCGCGCCCGCGGCCAGCACCGAGATGTACAGCGAGAACTTCACGCCCGTTCGGGCCTTCATCGATCGCCCGAGCGGGGCGAGCAGGTAGAACACGTTGTCGAAGAACACCGGGATGGACAGCACGTAACTGCTGCCCATCAGCGCGTACTCCGAGCGTTTTTCGCCCGTCAAGGAGAGGAAGGCGCGGACGACCCGGTCCGCGGCCCCGCTGTCCATCAGACACTTTCCGATGATCGCGGCCATCAGGATGGGAATGCCGATACTGACCATCACGCCACCGAACTCCTCTGCCGTCTGTGCGGGGACCTCCCCGGTCGCCAACTCCGGCGTGGCCAATCCGATCGCCATCGCGGCGATGATCAGCCCGACGAACGCCGGCAGTTTTAGCCACACCAGTAACGCCACCACGACGACGAGACCAACCGCGAACGGCACGATCGGGCTTTCCAGTACCATCGTGCTAGTCAGTAACAACTATCTATAATAAAGATTGTGTATGGCGTGAGTGTCACTACCAGCGATTATCGGCGGCGGACGAGGATCGACGAGAGCAGTCGAGCGCGAAACGGCTACCCGAGGCCCAGACTCCGCAACTGCAGCCGCACCTCGTTGGCGGTCCCGACGGTCAGTTCGGGCAGCGTCTCCTCGAAGTACTCCCCCTGGAGCCGGTTCTTCGGGCCGGCGACCGCGATCGCGCCGTACAGCCGGTCCTCGAGGACGACCGGGCTGGCGACGGCGCGCCAGCCGTCGATGTTCTCGCCGTCGTTGAGCGCGTACCCCCGCTCCGCAATTCGCTCGCGGGCCTCCTCGAGCTCGTCGCGGGTCGTGATCGTTCGCGCCGTCTGGCGCTCGAGCCCGCGCTCGGCGACGATATCGTCGACGCGGTCGTCCGGCAGCGCCGCCAGAATCGCCTTCCCGCCCGCGATGGTGTGGAGGGCGCTTCGCGTTCCGATCGAGGCGTAGGGCTGGAGCGCGTCGCTGCCGATCCCCCTCCCGGCGTAGACCCCCCGACCACCCTCCTCGACGATGTACCAGACGATCTCACCCGTCTCGGCGGCGAGCTCCTCGAGCGCTGGCTCGACGCGATCCGCGTAGGCGACGTTTTTCCTCGCGTAGGTTCCGTGTTCGAGAAACGCGAGGCTGAGATCGTACTCCCCGCCGTCGTTCGTCAAATAGCCCAGTCGAGCCAGCGTGGTTACGTAGTCGTGAACCGTACTCTTCGGCACGTCCAACGCTTCGGCGAGTTCGCTCACGCTCGCCCCGTCCCGATCGCGGATCGAGTCGAGTATTTCGAACGCCCGCGCGACAGTCGTTAGCGGTACGTCGGCTGTCATCGGACCATGCTGGCGCGCTCGAGCCAATAAGCGTACCGTCTTCGTGGATTCGATCGAGCCGTCCCTGCCGGACCGTTCACGCGCTCGCGGCTCACCGTCGGACGCGGCTGCTGTATCGCTGCCGAAAGAACGGGCCGACCACACTATGGTATCCGAAATAATCGGACAGCCTGACTCATCGCTCGGCGACGTCGCGGGAGAAGTTCCCTTACCGCTCTCGAGACAGCCGAGAACTCGCCGAAGGACCGATAGTCGAACTGTGAAGGGATTTACATTCATATATTCGTAAATTCGAACCTGTGTCCTGCGGCGAGTGGACGCGCGTATGCGGGGGAACCGAGCGGCTGGGGTACCCGGGCGGAGGGATCTCCGACCGGCCAATTTGCGAAGTGGCTCGGACGGATCCGTCGGACGGCCGACTCGTCGGCGTCCTCGCCGTCGCTCAACTCACGTCCGGTAATTCCGGACGCGAGTGACGAGGGGAAATCTCGCACAGCACGAGCGTTTCACCCCAACGGCGCGGAACGAGACGAGCGACGGTGAACGTCTCGACTCCGTCCCGACACCTACTCCGCTTCCTGCGCGTCGACCGTCGCGACCGCCGCCAGGTTCACGATGTCCCTGACGTCGTCCTCCCGCTGGAGGACGTGGACGGGACGATCCATTCCCGCCAGCATCGGACCGACCGCCTCGGCGCCGCCCAGCCGCTGGAGCAGCTTGTAGGCGATGTTGCCCGCCTCGAGGTTCGGCAGGACCAGCACGTTCGCGGGCTCCTCGAGCTCGGAGAACTCGTAGGTTCCCTCGAGGAGGTCCTCGACGACGGCGGTGTCGGCCTGCATCTCGCCGTCGACGGGGAAGTCGGTCGCCGGATCGTCGCGCAGCTGCCGGGCCGCCCGCCGGGGCTTTCGGGTCCCCTCGTTGTCGACGCTGCCGAAGTCGGAGTACGACAGCAGGGCCGCGCGCGGCTCGACGTCGAACCGCCGGGCGATGGCGGCGGCGTGACGGGTCACCTCCGCGAGCGTCTCGGCGTCGGGATCCTGGTTGACCGTCGCGTCCGCGAGGAAGACGACGCGGTTCTTGAAGGTGAGCATGTAGACGCCCGCGGCGTGTGCGACGTCGTCGGCGGTGCCGATCACCTGCAGGGGTGGGCGCAGCGCCGACGGGTAGTGGTTGGTCAGCCCCGTCAGCATCCCGTCGACGGCACCCTGCTGGACCATCACCGAGGCGAAGTAGTTGCTGTCCCGGACGAGGTCGGCGGCCTCCCGTCGGGTGACGCCCTTGCGCCGTCGTTGCTCGTAGAGCGCCTCGGCGTACTCGTCGGTCGCTCCCTCCGCGGGGTCGACGACCTCGGGGTCGAACGCGAGGCCGAGGTTCGCCGCGGTGCGGTCGATCTCGGCCTCGTCGCCGATCAACACCGGCTCGGCGAGGCCCCGCTCCTCCAGCTGGTAGGCCGCGCGGATGATCTTCTCGTTGTGCCCCTCCGCGAGCGCGATCCGCCTGGGGTCGCTTTTCGCCTTGTTCCGGACGATCCGCGTCATCTCGCGGGACTTGCCCAGTCGGGCCTCGAGCTCCTCGACGTAGGGCTCACGCTCGAGGGCGACGCGGGCGGCCCCCGATTCCATCGCGGCCTCGGCGACCGCAGGTGCGAGTTCGAACAGCACGCGGGGATCCATCGGCTTCGGCAGGATGTACTCGGGGCCGAACTGCAGCGGTTGATCGCCGTAGGCCTCCCGAACGCTGTCGGGGACGTCCTCGCGGGCCAGCGCCGCCAGCGCCTCGGCGGCGGCGACTTTCATCGGCTCGTTGATCTCGGTCGCCCGGACGTCCAGCGCCCCGCGGAAGATGAAGGGGAAACCCAGCACGTTGTTGACCTGGTTGGGGTAGTCCGATCGGCCGGTAGCCATGATGACCGTGTCGTCGCGGGCAGACTTCGCCGTCTCGTAGTCGATCTCGGGATCGGGGTTGGCCATCGCGAAGATGATGGGGTCGTCGGCCATGGACCGCACCATCTCCTGAGAGACGATCCCCCCCGCGGAGAGCCCGACGAAGACGTCGGCGCCCGCCATCGCCTCGGCGACCCCGCCCGCGGGCACGTCGCGGGCGAACTCCCGGCTGTGGGGATCGAGGTCGCCCGACTCCGCCCGCTCGGTCGTGAGGATCCCGTCGATGTCGGCCATCGTGATGTTGTCCCGTCGAACGCCGAGCGAGACGTAAAACCGGGCGGTCGCGACGGCGGCCGCCCCGGCGCCGGCGAACGCCACCTCGAGCTTCTCGAGGTCCTTGCCGGCGATCTCGGCAGCGTTCAACAGTGCGGCACCGGTGATGATCGCCGTGCCGTGCTGGTCGTCGTGAAAGACCGGAATATCCATCCGCTCGCGGAGGCGCCGCTCGATGGTGAAACACTCCGGCGCCGTGATGTCCTCGAGATTGATCCCGCCGAAGGTCGGCCCCATGCCGGCGACGGACTCGACGAACGCGTCGGTGTCGTCGTGCTCGAGTTCGAGGTCGAAGACGTCGATGTCGGCGAACCGTTTGAACAGGACGCCCTTCCCTTCCATCACGGGTTTCGAGGCCTCCGGGCCGATATCGCCCAGCCCCAGCACGGCGGAGCCGTTCGAGACGACGCCGACGAGGTTTCCGCGGGCGGTGTAGCGGTAGGAGTCGTCGGGATCCTCGTCGATCGCGCGACACGGCCCGGCGACGCCGGGCGAGTACGCGAGACTCAGCTCTCGCTGGGTGTTCGTCGGCTTCGTCGTCTCGACGGCGATCTTGCCGGGCGGGTCGTCCTCGTGGTAGTCCAGGGAATCGCCTTCCAGCGACATGGACGGACGTTTTCCGTAGATCGACAAAAGCGTACGGATTACTCCGAATACGGCCTGTAATTGAAACGAATCCGGCGCTCGAGTACCACTCTCGAACGATTTTGACGAGAACGGGTTCACGTTTCGTCGACGCCCGCCGCGAGGCGGCGGTCCTCGAAGGTCGCGACGATATCGCTGCCGTGCTATCCGAATTCGGCACCGGGGTATCGACCTGTCGGCGGGTTACGGGGCGGTAGTATCGACAGATATAGTTTATTTCTGATAATTATGGGAATGAGACGGTCTTCAGATACTTTCGACTCGGGACGGTTTCGAACGGCGGCGCGACGAAACGCGACCGACATCGCGAACTCCGTCGGCCTCCGCTCCCGGCTGTCAACCCGTCGGCCGCCGCGTTCGCGGACGCTACCCCAGGCGGGCGAATCCGGCGTCGCCGCGGCGGTGCGATCCCGGATCCGCACCGAAGGCGCCTCGCCCCGCGAGGGTCTCGAGCGACCGACGAACACGCGATCCGACGACGGGTCCGATCGCGACCCGCCCACTTCCTCCGGCAGAATACCCAAAGTACGAGATATTCTCTAGTACTGATTGAATTCGGTTCCGGTGCGTTCGTCAGTCCGAACCGGCATCGCGGATCCGAGCCGGATCCCGCACCCGCACGAGGGCGAACGTCGGGTCCGAGGCCCCATCGTCGGCTCCGAACCGCACTCGATTCGAGTTCTTCCCTTATATTCTCCGTATCCGATCAAATACTGGCGACGGACACGGGTTTTGAAGAAAAAACTAACGAATAGTAAACGATTACCGTTTAGTACCTCCGTTCGTTTGCTATTAACATGATATCGAGCACAGAACAGTCACTATCTATCGATAGTGAATTCATACGTAGATATCTTACCTGCAGATTCGAACACGGGGTGGGGACGCGGTGACCGATCTCGTTCCGACGACGTGCATGCGGTGTGCGGTCGGCTGCGGCCACGTCCAACAGGCCGTCGACCGGGGGTACGGCCTCGAGAGCGTGCGCGGCGACGCCGCCCACCCCGTTTCGAACGGGCTCGCCTGCCAGCGCGGGATCAGCGAGAGCGCCGATCCCGACGGCGAGTGGCTGACCCGTCCGCTCGTTCGCCGGGACGGCGAGCTGGTGGCGACGACCCGGGAGACCGCCCTCGAGCGGGCCGCGGAAGGACTCGGAACCGCACTCGAGGGCGGACGGGATCGCGTCGCGGTGCTCGGGAGCGGCCAGCAGACCAACGAGGCCGCCTACGCGCTGGGCAAGTTCGCCCGCGGCGGGATCGGCACGCGGTACTACGACGCCAACACGACGCTGTGTATGGCGTCGGCGGTGACCGCCTACTACGACGCGTTCGGCAGCGACGCGCCGCCGCCGACCTACGACGACGTTCCCGAGGCAGAGACCCACCTCGTCTGGGGGGCGAACCCGGCCGCGGCCCACCCCGTGCTGTTCCGGTGGATCAACCGATCGGCCGACGCCGAGGACTCGGAGCTGCTCGTCGTCGACCCGATCGAGAGCGAGACCGCCGAGGTCGCGGATCACCGCGTCCCGCTCGAACCCGGCGGCGACCTCGCGCTGGCCCGCGCGGTCCTGGCCCGAATCGTCGAAACCGACCGGGTCGACGAGGCGTTCGTTGCTAAGGCGACGACGGGATTCGACGAGCTTCGCGAGGAGCTGCCGGACCCCGCTCGAGCGGCCGAGCGCGCGGGCGTCTCGATGGCCGACGTCGACCGACTCGCCGCGGCCCTCGAAAACCGCACGCTCGTCTACTGGGGAATGGGAATCAACCAGAGCGTCAACGGCACCGACGCCGCGGGCGCGCTGATCGACCTGTGTCTGGCGACGGGCAACCTCCGACCGGGCTCGGGCCCGTTCTCGCTGACCGGGCAGGCGAACTCGATGGGGACTCGGGTCTGTTCCTCGAAGGGGACCTGGCCCGGCCAGCGACCGTTCGACGACCCCGGAGCCCGCGAGCTCGTCGCGGAGACCTGGGACGTTCCGGCCTCGCGGCTGCCGGACGACCCGGGACCGGGTCCGGTCGGGATCGTCGACGCGGTCGGCGACGAGGTCGAGGCCGTCTACGCCGTCGCGACGAACCCCGTCGCGGGGATGCCCGACGCGACGAGCGTCCGCGAGGCCCTCGAGGACGCCTTCCTCGTCGTACAGGACGCCTTCCGCAGCGAAACCGTCGAGTTCGCCGACGTCGTTTTGCCCGCGGCGACCTGGGGGGAGTCCGAGGGGACGACGACCAACATGGAACGCACCGTCTCGCGGGTTCGGGCCGCCACCGAGACGCCCTCAGGGGTCGGATCCGATCTCGAGTTGATCGCCGCGGTAGCCGATCGGCTCGCACCGGGACTGTTCGACGGGTCCCCGGCGCCCGAACCCGTCTTCGCGGAGCTCGCCGCGCTGACCGAGGGGACCCCCGCCGACCTCTCGGGGATCTCCTACGACCGCCTCGAGGCCGAGCTGGCGGTGCGGTGGCCCGCGCCGGAACCCGACGCCGCGGGCGGCTACCGGTACCACGAGGGGACGGGGACAGGGACGGCGGACGGCGAAACGGAGACGTGGTCGTTCCCGACCCCGTCGGGCCGCGCCCGCTTTTCGGACGCGCGGGCGGCACCGCTGCCCGAGCGGACCGACGACGACTACCCGCTCACGCTGACGACCGCGCGCCGCCCCGACGCCTACAACACCGGCGTGCGCGCCCGCGATGACGGTCCGCCGACCGCGCGGGTCAGTCCCGCGACGGCCGTCGCCGTTGCCGACACCCTCGAGGGCGGTCCCGACGGACGGTACGGGTGCGTCGTCTCCCGGCGGGCGTCGGTCACCGTTCGCGTCGAGGCCGACGAGTCGATCCCCGACGGCGTCGTCTGGCTGCCGATCCACCACCCCGCGGTCAACGACCTGACGGTCGCCGCGGTCGATCCGCGCTCGAGGGAGCCCCACTTCAAACAGTGCGCGGTTCGGGTCGCACCGCCGCACGATCGGGACGTCAAGGCGATCGCGGGAGCGAGCGCCTGACGGGCGTGCACGGCGGGAGTACGCGACTCAGAGCGTTCGCTTCCGTCGAGGACAGGATGAAAGTTGACATTCGTAAGTTCATAGTAGCAGAAGCGAGACGCTCCACGTAGTGACGTACGAACACCTAGACAAAGACCTGGTAAACGCACTGCTCGAAAACGGACGGGCCAGTCTTCGGAGCCTCGCCGAGGAGCTCGACGTCTCCGTCACGACCGTCTCGAACCACCTCTCCGACCTCGAGGAGGAAGGCGTCATCCGAGGGTACACGCCGATCGTCGACTACGACGCGGCCGGCTACGACGTGACCGCCGTGATGCAGCTCAAGGTCGAGGGCGACGCCCTCGCCGAGATCACCGAGTCCCTGCGAGAGCACCGACAGATGATGTCCGTCTACGAGGTCACGGGCGACTACGACGTCATCGCGATCGGGAAGTTCAGGGACACCGACGACATGAACGACCAGATCAAGGCGCTGGTTACAGATCCCGACATCAACCAGTCCAACACCAGCATCGTCCTCAACGCCGTCGCCGAGAACGAACAGTTCGAGCTCGAGACCGACGAGAGCTAACTCGGCGGCGGGTTCGACGGTCGTCAGTCGTCGCTCGAGACGACCGACTCGCCCGCGGGTCGTCCGTCGACGAGCCAGCCGTCCTCGGTCGCGCCCTCGGCGACGGCGGGCTGGAACGCCCACGCCGCCAGCGCGAGGATCGGAAGCATCGTGGCGGCGACGACGGCGTACCCGAGGTGGAGCGAGGGGAGAAACGGCGCGGCGAACACGAGCGGGTAGACGGTGCCCCCGATCGTGCCGATCCCGCCGACGACGCCGGCGACGCTGCCGGAGTTGTTCGGGAACATCGCGGGTACCTGCGCGAAGATCGCGCCCTCGGAGAACGCGCAGCCGACCCCGACGAGAAAGCCCGCGGCGACCGCGAGGGAGACGCTCCCCGTCAATCCGGCGGCGGTCATTCCGACCAATGCGACGACGACGAACCCGAGCGTCGCGAAGGTCCACTGCTCGCGGTACCGCCCTTCGAACCACGGCAGGACGTCCCGCTCCCGGCGCGCCGCGACGTCGCTGACGTAGCCGCCGATCGGCCGGAGCAGTCCGGCCGCGATCGAGAACGTCGCGGCGAACGTCGCCGCGACGACGACGTCGCCCTGGTCGAACCCCTCGCGGTAGTAGGTTCCGAGCCAGCCGTTCATCGCGACCTCGAGACCGAAGGTCATCACGTACGCCGCCGCGAGGACGACCGCGCCGTGGCGCGTGCCGACGTAGAGGAACTGCTTGAAGCTCGCGTTCTCCCTGGTCGCTCGCCGCTTGGCCTCGCTTTTGGCGGCGTCGCCGAGGGCGTAGTAGGCGACCCCGAGAACGACCGCGAGGACGCCGGTGTAGAAGAAAGCGGCGCGCCAGTTCGTCGCGAACAGCGGTCCCGCGTACCCCTCGCCGAAGATCCGAGGAAGGGTGAAGTACGCGCCCAGACCCGCGCCGGCGTTTCCGACCCCGGCGAAGACGCCCTCCGCCAGACCGAGGTTCTCCTCCTCGAACCACTCGGCGACGTGCTGGATCCCGATGACGAACGTGATCCCGGCCAGCGAGGCGATCACCCGCGAGGCGGTAAAGACCTCGTAGGTCGTCGCGAACGCGCTGACGATCGAGAACGCGCCGACGACGAGAAGCGTTGCGCTGGCGGTAACGGGCGCGCCGTACCTGTCGGTCAGCGGGCCGATCAGAATCCGTCCGGCCGGGACGGCGATCACGGCCGCGCTCGAGACGAGCCCCAGCTGGGCGACCGAGAGGCCGAACTCGTCGGCGATCCCGCCGGTAAACGGCGCGAAGGAGAACCAGATGACGAACCCCAGGTTGAACATCGCCGTCGCCAGCAGGAGGTTCTTCCACTTGCCGTCGATCACGGCTTCTCACCCCCAGCTCCGACGAACGGCCGTCCGGATACATTGTTAGTAATCGTACGATCTAGCTTCGGGATCGGTCCAGAGGTAACGATTCGGCTCACTTTCCTACACGATCTGGACGTGCGACCTCGCATAAGCCTACTTATTAGCCAGACCAAACAATCTTATCGCCCTCGGTAACCAGTAATCAGTATGTACTTCGATAAAGATTGGACGGGCGGTGGAGATCCGAATCTCTTATTTCAATACCGGAACCCGATTCGAGCGGATCGAACGGTCGGATCGCGTCGGCTGCCGACCCGTTCCCTTCCGTCGCCGATTGCGGGTCACTCCCCGTCGCTCGCGTCCGTTCCCCACTTATCGTCGGGGTCGACGGGCTCGACCGCGCGTGCCAGCTCCTCGTCGACGTACTCCCGGTCCTCGAGGCGCATGCTCTGGAGGCGCCACTGGCGGCTCAGCTCCGGTTCGCCCTCGGGGCCGACGCGGGCGCCGTGGGTCCTGAAAAAGCGCCCGTTCCGCCCGAGGGCCTTCCCCTCGTAGGTGTGCTGGTCGAACGCGACGTCGTAGCGCCCGCCGGGCTCGAGCTCGTCGGCGGGGTGGTCGTACCGCGGCTCGCGTCCCTCCTCGCGGGCGAGTGCACGCTCCGCCGAGAGTTCGCCGAAGTAGTCGTCGGCGTGGGAAGCCTCCCGGCTCGAGGGCGCCCGGGCGGCCGCCAGCGCAGCGTGGACCGCACAGAGCCGTCCCTTCCAGGAGGTTTCGGACCACCGCTCGCGGGCCAGCTCCTCGTAGCGGTCGATCACGAGCGCGACCTCGTGGCCGGCCCGGAGGTCCTCGACGACGTAGAGGTTGATCCGATCCCAGAAGTTCCAGGCGAATCCCGACCGCACCAGCTCCCAGGCGGCCCACGCCGCGACCTCCTCGTCGGACCGACGCACCGCCTTCTGGAGCAGGCTCGAGACGTCGTAGCGGTTCGCACCGCATTTCGTCTCGTTCTCGCCGCGCTCCTCGCCGAAGTCGTTTTCCGCCGGTCCCGAGTCCACGGCGCCGTCTTCCTCGTCGTCGCCGTCGGTTCGAAGCTCCCCTTGGGAGCCGAACGTGGCCTGTTTCCCGTCGTCCATACGCCAACCTCGTGGCGGTCGGTGGAAATAGCTACCCCCTCGAGCGGCGCCGCGGCGGTCGGCTCTCCGGGCGCCGAACCGATTCGGCGAGTCGGCCGCCGCGGCGCCCGCGTTCCGCGAGGTCGGCGATGGATACATTCATTGCGTATGTAACCGTCCTCTTCCGTAGCATGAAAACGACGACGCGGTTCGGCGCGATCGGGCTCGCGGTGGCGCTGGCAGTCACCCTCCTCTCGGCGGGGGCGGTCGCAGCCGGCGGGGCCGACGGCGTCCACCAGGTCGGCAGCATCGACGCCTCCATCGAGGACGAACACGTAACTATCGACGGCCTCGAGCTCTCGGCCGACGGGCTCCCCACCTACGAGATCGACGAGCGAACGTACGAGATCGACTCGGCCGGGATCCAGACCGACGGCGTCACCGTCGACGTCAACGACCGCACCTACGAGATCAGTTCGATCGATCTCACCGTCGAGAACGTCTCGGTGACGGTCTCGGACGTCTCGATCGACGGCGGACGGTAAGCGGCAATCGACGCCACAGGTCTCTTCTTTCGGCCCTCGACGTCGTTCGATTCCTCGCGCACGTCTCGGCGAACGAGATCGCTCTCGGAGTAGGACCGCGTTACTCGGCCGAGGCCTCGGCCCCGCGGGTCACGTCGAGCGACCGCCGCGGGCGGCGATAGAGTTAAGCCAGATACTGTCATGTGATAACATGTGACGTGATCCCGATGCGAACCTGCCACAACTGCGACGCGCCGATCTCGGCGAACTTCGTCCGCGTCTTCGGGGATAACGACGGCACCCTCGAGGGCTGTATCCACTGCCTGAGTTCGTCCGAGCTCACCGGGACCGACGCGGGTCGCGACGCCCCGTCCCTACAGTACTGATCGTCGGACTCGACGTTTCGCGTCCGGACCGTGCGAGTCGATAGCAATTTCTATGGCGCTCTCTCGAGACGGGTCAGACATGAACACCGTCTCCGGGCGGCTCGCGCCGACCCGCGATCGGATCGGAATCGCGCTGGTCCTGGCGTCGGGGGTCGGGTTCGGAACCCTCGGTATCTTCGGACTCTACGCTCAGCGGGCCGCGCTCTCGATCCCGACGGTGCTCGCGTTTCGGTTTCTGCTCGCGGCGCTCGCCGTCTGGATGCTGCTGGCGGTTCGCGGTCGGCTGACGGTGCTTCGCGGACGGACGCTGGCGATCGCGCTCGGGCTGGGGGCGTTCGGCTACGCGACCCAGAGCGGACTGTACTTCCTCGGCCTCGAGTACATGACCGCGGGGCTGGTCGCGATCGTCCTCTACACCTATCCGGCGTTCGTCGTCGTCATCGCGGTGGCCGGACTCGACGAACGCGCGACGCCCGCGATGGGCGTCGCGCTGTGTCTGGCACTCGGCGGCGTCGCGCTCGTGACGGGCGCCGACCCCGCCGGCGCCTCGCCGATCGGCATCGCCGTCGTGCTCGGGGCCGCGGTCGCCTACGCCGGCTACATCTCGGTCTCGCGGGCGCTGCTGGTCAGCGTGGATCCGCTGGTGCTCACGGCGCACATGTTGCCCGCCGCCGGCGGAGTCTTCGTCGCGATCGGAGCGGCCACGGGCGAGCTCTCGGTCCCGACGGCGCCGTCGGCCTGGCTGCTCCTGGCGTGTCTCGCCGTCCCCGCGACGGCGCTTCCGGTGATCGCGTTCTTCGCCGGCCTGCGGTACGTGGGCGCGAGTCGCGCGGGGATCGTCAGCACCGTCGAACCCCCGGTCACGGTCGGGCTCGGCGCCGCGCTGTTCGCCGAACCCGTCACGGCGGCGACGGTCGTCGGAGGCGCGCTGATTCTGCTCGGGGTGGTGGTCCTCGAGCGCGAGTAGCGCAAGATCGGCGTCGGTCACAACACCGATACCGCTCCGATGCGTACCGGTGGTATGGATAGCGATAGCACGCAGGTGCGGGACGTAATGTCGACGCCGCTGGAGACGGTCTCGAAGGACGCGACGCTGACCGAGGCGGCGACGGCGATGCGCGACAGCGAGATCAGCGCGCTGGTCGTCCGGACGGATCCGCCCTCGATCGTGACCAGCACCGACCTGGTCGAGGCCGCCGCGGAGGGCCACGATCCGACGGCAGTCGACGTCGACGCGGTGATGACCGAGTCCGTCGAGACCGTCCCGCCGGATCTCTACCTCGAGGAGATCGCCGCCATGATGACCAGCCTGGGCATCACGCACCTCCCGGTCGTCGACGGCGACGACTACGTCGGAATGGTTTCCGCGACCGACGTGACGGCCCAGCTCTCCTAAACGATAGCTATTGTTAGCTGGGGGTCGAAGCGACCACCATGACCGAACGGTTCTCCCTCGTCGGCGTCTACGTCAACCGACCGGTCGCCGACGCGCTCTCGGCGGCCGCCTACGAGTCGG
Source organism: Natronococcus jeotgali DSM 18795 (assembly GCF_000337695.1). Classification (GTDB taxonomy): domain Archaea; phylum Halobacteriota; class Halobacteria; order Halobacteriales; family Natrialbaceae; genus Natronococcus; species Natronococcus jeotgali. Next base: position 3,554 of record NZ_AOIA01000126.1, on the reverse strand, counting down.
CCGGTGTCGTCGACCTCGAGGACTACTTCGCGGAGACGGCGGAACCGGTGCCGGCGGGCGATCCCGGAGCCGAGGCCACCGACGAGATCGTCGCCGACGTACTCGCCGCGTTCCCCCAACTGTACGACGCGGCCGCGTTCGACGCGGTCGCCGGGCTCGAGCCCGACGCCTTCGAGCTCGTCCGACTCGCCGCGGCACCCGATCGAGCCGCGGGGCTCCGCGAGCGGTTTCGCGCGGCGGCGACCGTCCGCGGGACGGATCTACGGACGGTACAGACGGCGATGCTGGCGGCCGCGCTCGAGGTCGATCCCGCCCCCTCGTAACTCGATCGCAACACCGCAGGACTCGGAACGGCCGAGCGGCTATCGGGTACAGTACGGGAAAGGAACGATACCGGAATCGCGCGGGGAGCACGCGACTCCGGCGGACGACAGGGGTGTGCGAGACGCGGGAGCGTCGTCGCGGTAGGGTGGTGGGTGCGGGTGAACGACAGTACCGAAGTCGTTCGGCTGGCAGGGTAGCCGTCGGTGGGTGGGTGGGTAGGTGGTGGGTGGTGGATGGGTGATGTGGAGCGGCGTCCTGCCGATTACGGGTAGGAGCGGGATCGTAAAAACACTCATTCCAAACTGTGTTGGTAAACTGCGGCGACGGCGCGAATCGACGCGAGCGCGGCGGCGGATGGACGCCCGCTCTTTCGCGGCGTCCGGGCGCTCGAGACGGGGTCGGATCGGCGCGCTCGGCTCAACACGCGCTCGCGTTCGTCGTCTCGTATCCGTACTCCGAGACCGCGATCTCGGTTCGGGCCGCCGCGCAGTCGGCAGACCGCGTCACCGTCGTCTCGCTCCGCCCCGCGTCCGTCTCGACGGCCACGTCGTAGGTGCCCGCCTCCCGCAGCGTGACCTCGAGGGCGTCTCCGGCCGGGAGCGTCTCGGCTCGCTCGATCACCGACTCGCCGTCGCAGCTGATCGAAACGTCGACCGTCCGCTGCTGGGAGCCGGCGTTGCGGACGACCACGTCGACCGCGCCCGCCGTATCGTCGCTCGCGCCCGAATCGGGCGACTCCTCGCCGCGCCCGTCGGCCTCGCTCGTGCCGGACCCGTCGGCCACGTCGGGTTCGTCGCCGCTTCGCTCCTCGGAACCGGTCGCGTCCGAGAACGCGCCGAGACAGCCGGCCAGCGCCGCGGTTCCGACCCCGGTCGCCAGCCCGATGAGAGTGCGTCTGTTCATACCGGCGGCACACGGCCTCCCCTAAAACGTTCTTTTCACGGGATCCGGACTGTCAGCTCGTCGAACGTCGGTATCGGTTGCCTAACCGAACGCCGCCGATCCGACCGCGGACGCGGAAAGTCGGAATGGTTAACTTACCGCCCGAAGCCACTCGAGACGGCAATGGGGCGTCACCACCGACGGCTCGGGAAGGCGGCGGTGATCGTCCTCACGACGGCGGTCGCGGTCCGGCTGGCGCCGCTGCTCTGGACGCCGTACCCGTTCAACCCCGACGGGTTCGTCTTCGCCGCCCGGGCTCGAGACGCGCTGGCGTCGGGCGCGCTTTCGCTCGAGGCGATCGGTCCCCACGGCTACGCGTTCCCGACGCTTTTGACCGCGGTCGCGGCGATCGCGGGCGTCGCCCCGCTGTGGCTCGCCCAGCCGACGATCGCCGCCGTCGGAGCCGTCCCGGCCGCGCTGGCGGTGGGGTTCGTCGGCCGGCTCGCCGACCGCCGCGCGGGCGGCGTTGCGATCGCGGCGGCGCTGGCGGCCGGACTCACCCTCGCGCTCGAGGGCGTCTACCTCCGCCGGACCGTAACCGTCAGCTACGAGGTGCTGGGACTGTTGTTCGTTCCCCTCGTCGCGATCGGAACCGCCCGGTTCTGTCGGCGCGGCCGGCTCCGGTGGGGGGTCGCGCTCGGAGCGCTGCTGGTCGTCTTGCCGATTACGCACCACCTGAGCGCGTTCGTGGCGGCGCTGACCGCGACGGCCGTCGTCGCGGTCGTCGTCGGCCGGCGCTACCGGCCGGCGCGGGAACTGGGGTTCGGCCTCCTGTTTCTGGTCCCGTTCTGGCTGTACGTGCTCGGCTACTACGGCCTCACCCGACCGCCGTTCAGCGAGAGCCTGGCGGCGAACCTCGGACTGTTCGTCGCCTGGGTCGTCGTCGCGGCCGTCGGCGCGGCGTGGCTGGCCGACGCCCGCGATCGGTCGGTGCGATTGCTCGCCGGAGCGGTCCTGCTGTCGGGGTTCGCGATCCTCGGCGCGAACGCGGCGGTCGATCTCTTCCCCGGTACCGCGACGACACCGAACCGACTGCTCGCCCACGTCGCGCCGCTTTCGGTCCTCGCCGCGCTGGCGAGCTGGGGACTGCCCCTCGCGATCGGCCGCGTCGGCGACCGCGCCGTCGTTCTGGGGCTGTTCGTCGCACCGATCGCGTGGGTCGGGTTCGCCGTCACCGCCGGAGTCGATCCCGTCTACGCGCTGTTCGCTCGCCGGGGGCAGACGTTCGTCCACCTCGCAGTCGTCGTCTGTGCGGGCCTCGGGATCGTCGCGCTCGCGCGCGCTGCCTCACCCTCTCGGCGGCGGGTCCTCGCCGTCTGGCTGCCGATCCTGCTGTGTTGCTGCGCGCTGGCGTCGCTGCCGCTCGCGTTCGCCGGTCTCGAGGCGCTGGCCTATCAGGGAACGACGACGAGCGAGGAGTTCGCCGCGACGGAGTTTGCGGCGTCGGCTCTCGGCGACGCGTGGACGAGCGACGATCACCTCACCCGCATCGCGAACAACTACCGCGACGCCGGGGTCTCGCCGCGGGCGACCGACGAGTGGCTCCGCGGCGGCGAGTTTCGGTGTCCGACCGCGGCACAAGAGTCCTGGCGCACTGTCGGCGCCCAGCGGTACCCCGCTGACCCGATCGCCGTCGACGAATCGCTCCTCGTCGCGGCTCGAGCGGACGGGCACGCGATCTACGCGTCGGGCGGATCCGACCCGATAACGATCGTCGCCCCGACGGGCGCTCGAGCCTGCTAACGGCCTTCAGACCGGTTCGAACCGGTAGCCGTCCCAGTCCTGGCTGGCGGGTTCCCTGATGCCCGCGCCGGGTTCGCGCAGCTCTTCCGTGTAAACGGGCTCGACTTCGTCGCCGGTCTCGACGTCGCCGTCCGCCAGCTGGACGAGCGCCCGAACCGACGTCTCGTCGCCGTCCTCGAGGGCGTCGCGGAGGTCGAACTCGACGATCGCGAGGTGGTTGGGTTCGCGGACCCCCGGTGGCGTCGCGGTGCTGGTCGTCCAGGTCACGACCTCGGCGGTGTATTCGCTCAGATCGATCGTGCCGACCGGCTCCGCACCGTTTCGACTACGGGGATGGCCGGGGTAGCTGATCGTGCCGTCGTCGTATCGGGTCGCTTCCATCGTCATCGTGCTGCCTCCATGATCGTGGTGATAACGCAGTTGCCGAAGCCGCCGACGTTACAACAGAGGCCGACCTCCGCGTCGACCTGGCGGTCGCCGGCCTCGCCGACCAGTTGTTCGTAGATCTCGACGCCCTGGGCGACGCCGCTGGCGCCCAGCGGGTG
>NZ_AOIA01000125.1 GCF_000337695.1 Natronococcus jeotgali DSM 18795 | reverse complement strand
CCCGCCGCTCGAGCTGGTCTGGTCGACCCGCTGGGTGTACGCCGGCATCGCGCCGATGTCGTGGGCCAGGGCGTTCATCACGCCCGTCATCCCCTCGAACTCGCCGCTGGTCATGTTCGAGACGTACAGGTGATCGACGTCGCTCGCGTCAGCGCCCGCGTCCTCGAGACACTCGAGTCCGGCCTCGGCGAGGAGCTCCTGAATCCACGCCTCGCGCTGGCCGAACTGGGTCATCGAGGCGCCGACGATCGCGACGCGGTCCGACGCCGTCATCGTCCTCCCTCCGGGATCGGTACCTGCTCGCCTCGGGCCGCTCCGGGCGACTCGTCGGTCGACGTCCCGTCGCGCTCGGCGGCCGAGAGCCACTCCTCGACGGTGTGTGTCCGAGTCGCGCCCGCGTCGGTTCGCTCCGCGTGCGGGACGACCCCGCGAAGCGTCGCCCCGGCGCGGTCGTCGCCGTCGGTCGCCTCGTACAGCGCCAGCGCGACCAGCGGGACGCGAACCCGCTCGAGGGAGTCGCCGTCGGCACGCAGCGGCGACGGCGGGACCTCCCGGCGTCGGAACGCCGGCTCGAGGGAGTAGCCCCGTCGCTCGGCCCAGTCCTCGAAGGCGTCCATCAGGCCGTCCCGGGCCGACCCGTTCCCATCGGTTGCGGGACCGTCGGGCGGCCACGGGACGATTCGGTACTCGTCGACGACGCCGTCGGCCCGCAACTCCTCGAGGCGGTCGGCGACGGCCTCGAGGACGTCCTCGACGGCCGTCGGGACGGTCGGTCGAACGTAGCAGTCGACCCGGAGCGGGTTCTCGAGCGCGCCGTTCCCGGTCGGAACCGCGGGATCACCGGCTGACATACATCCCCTGCTCGCGCTCGGCGAGCCCGTGGGCGACCAGTTCCGAGAGGATCGGTAGCAGCGTCAGCTTCGACAGCCCCAGCAACTGCTGGAGTTCGCTCGCAGTCGCCTCCCCCAGTTCGAGCAGCGATAGATAAACGAGTTTGGTTCGCGCCGAACCGAGTTCGTCCGGAACCGCTAACTTCTGTTCGCTCGTGGACATCACCGGAGACGGCAACGGCGCTGGATATAAACGTTGTCTGACCTGTGTCCACGAGAACCACGGTCTCGATACCGGGTTCGACGGAGAGGTACGGAAAGGGTGATGTCCACGAGTGACCGTGAGACGGCCAATCGCGTGCGGTTCCAGAGTTCTTCTGGAAGGTCCGCGTGCTACCCGAGGAGCCGACGGGATAAATTACCCACTCCAACATAGTTTGGAAGCCGAACGGAGGGCGGTCGAATCAGCTCGTCGCACCGCCGCATCCGGCGGTTCAGCCGTCGGCGGTCGGAGTCTCGACCAGTCGGCGGTCGCGCAGCCTCGCGGTCCGGTCGAACAGGTCCTCGAGCGACGGGTCGTGGCTGATCGTCACGAGCGCGGTGTCGGCCGACGCCTGCACGTCGAGCAACAGCCCCGCGACGCGGTCGGTCGTCTCCGGATCGAGCTGTCCGGTCGGCTCGTCGGCCAGCACCACCGCGGGTCGGTTGGCGAGCGCGCGGGCGATCGCGACCCGCTGTTTCTCGCCGCCGCTGAGCGTCGCCGGATACCGGTCCGCGCGGTCGGCGACCGCGAGGGTCTCGAGCAGCTCGTCGACCCACGCCTCGTCGCGGTCGCCGCCGTGGTCCTGGGGCAACAGCGCGTTCTCGCGGGCGGTCAGGTCCGGCACCAGCTGGAAGTCCTGGAAGACGAACCCGATCGCGTCCCGGCGCAGCCGGGCGCGGCCCCGCTCCGAGAGCTCGCTGGCGTCGGTCCCGTGGACGAGGACGCGCCCCTCGTCGGGCGGCTCGAGCAGGCCGAGCACCGAAAACAGCGTCGACTTCCCGGCGCCGCTGGGACCGCGGACCAGCGTCCGCGACCCGGTGGGGATCGACAGGGAGAGCTCCTCGAGAATCGGCTGGCCTCCACGACCCACCGAGACGTCGATCGCGGCCAGAACGGGCTCGTCCGCGGTCACGGATGTCGGTTGGAATCCGTCGTTCAAATAGTTGCACTTCTCGGCTGCTTACAGCGACTCGAGGGTTCGCAGGGCGTTTACCCGTCCCGCGCTCAGTTCGGGATCGCCGTGGCCGTTACTCCCTTCGGCGCCGTGGGCGATCGCGCTCTCGATCTGACGAGCGTTCGTCGACGGATCCGCTTCGCGGACCAGCGCGGCCAGTCCGGATACCTGCGGAGCTGCCATCGAGGTTCCCATCGCCCAGCCGTAGGCCTCGCCGTCGATCGCCGTATCTACGTACGGATCGGGGAGAAGTCCCGTCGCCGGAAGGGTCGAGAACACCGCGTTCAACGGCCACGGATACTCGACGTCGTCGGACTCGTACGTCTTGTCCTCGTTCTCGTATCCGCCTCCCGGGGCACCGACGCCGATCTCGTTGGTACCGTAGTTCGAGTACAGCGTCTTCAGATCGGTCGGCGTCGTCGCGCCGATCGAGAGTACACCCGACAGGCTGTTCGGGAGCGTAAAGTACCCACCTTGCTGGAGGTTCGCGTCGTCGTTGCCGGCGCTGCCGACGAGCAACGTCCCGTCCCGCGTGACGGTGTTCGCAACGGACTGCATGAGTCGGTTGTAGCCGTCGGCGTGTCCCTGCGGCGGAATGGGTGCCGTCCCGATGCTCATGTTCGCCGCGTCGGCGCCGATTTCCGCGGCGTACTCCATGCCCGCGAGGATGTCTCCCCACGCACCCGTTTCGGGGCCGAGGATCCGCACCGAGACGACCGTCGCATCCGGCGCAGTTCCGACCATCGCGACGTCGCCCGTTCCCGCGGCGGTCCCCGCCACGTGGGTTCCGTGGAAGCTCGAGTCCCCGACCTCCGGAACCGGCTGTCCGTCGGTGATCACGACGCTGCGATCCTCGTCGACGTCCAGATCGGGGTGGTCGTCGTCGACGCCGGTGTCGAGGATGGCGACGGTCCGACCCGCTCCGGTGGCGTACTCGTGAGCCTCCCGGACCTGCTGTAGCTGCTTGTCCCAGAGCACCTCGTCGTAGACGTCGTCCGGGTCGATGTCGACGACGGTCGGTTCGGCGTTGATGTCGGCGGGTGCAGGCCCATCGAGTTCGACTTCGAAGTCGGGGACCGCCGTAGAGACGCCGGCTACGGTCGCGAGCTCGTCGGTCGCGTCCTCGGGGCCTGCGACCAGCGCGACTGTTCCGTCGGCCAACTCCGCCAGCACCTCGAATCCCTCGCGTTCGATCGCGGCGGCGTCGCTGGTCCGGACGACGTACCGCGCCCGGCCGTCACTCGCCGACGCCAGCCCGACGAACGACAGGCTCGCACCCGCGGCTCCCAGAAGTTGTAGCATCTCCCGCCGTGATGTGAAGTCACGTACCATACAGTTCGGTTCGACGAATCGATATTAATTCTTGCTCGTCGATTCAGGTACTGAATACTGTCTTCGCAACTAGTACTGATGCCAGCGGTGGAACCGAACGGTTCGAAAACGGGTTCAGACCCGACGACGAGCCGTCAGTCCCTCGAGTCGGTCGCC
>NZ_AOIA01000124.1 GCF_000337695.1 Natronococcus jeotgali DSM 18795 | reverse complement strand
CGGCCGGGGGGAAAGCGAGACGCCGAAGGCAGTCAGCCGACCGGTCGCGGCCAGAACCTCGAGGGCCGCGACGGCGAGCCCGACCGCGGCGGCCGAGGCGACGACGCCGATCCGGGCGGCGTCGCCGAGCACGATCCCGAGCACGCGCCACGGCGAGGCCCCGGTCGCCCGGTGGATCGCGAGCGTCCGGCGGCGGGCTCGGATCCCCCGCGCGAGGACGGCGCTGGTCGCCCCGACGACGGTCAGCGCCGCGAGCGCCGTCAGCGCTCCGAACAGCACCCGGAGGTTCCCAACGGCGTACTCGATCGCCGTCCCGATCCCGCCCGCGGCCCGGTGGTGGCCGCTGGCGGCGAGCGCGCTCACGACGCGGTCGTCCCCGACGACCTCGTACTCGGTCGCCGCCAGCGTCCGGTCCCCGTCCGCGCTCGCGACGCTCGCGGAGTAGTTGCCCGGCGGCTGCCGCGAGAGCGTCGCCGTCCGCGTCGTCGTCCCGCCGGGCTCGAGGGCGATCGTCGCCCGCTCGGTCGCTCCTGGGCCCTCGAGCTCGATCGCGGTCTCCAGGGACCGGTCCCACGGGTTCTCGAACTCGACCGTCGCGGTCGGCCGGGCGTGGACGGACGGCGGCGACGGATCGATCGAGACCGACGCCGCGGGGACCGGGGCGGCGTCCCGGGCGACCCGGATCGACGCGTTTCGCTCGCGCTCGCCGGCCCGGACCGTCGCGTCGTACGTCCCTTCGTTCGCCGGGAGCTCGAGGGCCGCGACGCCGGCGGCGTCGGTCTCGGCGGTTCGGTTCCCGATCCGCACCGTCGCGTTCGCCACCGGCTTACCGCCCGCCTCGCGGACCGGGACGGAAAGCGTCGCGTTCGGCGGGCCCGACGCCGGCACCGCGGGCGACTCGAGCGGCGGCGCGTCGGCGACGACGATCGACTTCCCGACGTCGCCGACCGCCAGTTCGTACTCGCCGGGCTCGAGCTCGAGGGTTCGGCTCGCCTCGCCGCTTCCCAGTCGAGCCTCGAGGGTCCGCTCGGCTGGCTCGGCCGCAGGGTTCCAGACGGTCGCCTCGACGGTCACCGCCTCGCCGGGCGGGGCGTGCGGCGGCGCCTCGACGTCGACGACCGCCGTCGTTCGCTCGGCGTCCGCGTCGGGTTCGACGGCCGTTCGAATCCGGTTCACGTCACCGTCCTCGAGCGCGGAGAGGTGGCGCGCGGTCGGCAGCGAGACCAGCAGCTGGTGGTCGGCGAACCCGCCCGTCTCGACGGTGCCGACGACGGTTACCACCCCAACCGCGGGCTCGGTGCTCCCGCCGACGACGAGCTCGTCGCCGGGCTCGAGCCCGAGGGCGTCGGCCAGCTCGACCCCGACGACGGCATCCTCGTCGGCCGCCGGTTCGGTCCCCTCGACGATGCGGGCGTCGGAGACCGTCGCGAACGAGTCGTAGTCGACCCCGCGGACGAGGTGGGGGTTCCCGTCGCGGCTCGCGAACAGCAGGATCTCCGGGCTGGCCGGGATCCCCCGGCGCTCGAGGCTCTCGGCGTAGTCGGCCGAGACCCGGCTGTCGGCGGGGTGGGCGGCGTCGGGCTCGGCGATCGCCGTCCCGTCGGCCGACAGCGAGGCGCCGACCGTCCCGAGCGACGCGACCAGCAGGACGATCACCGCGAACGTCGACAGCGTCGCCGCCGCGGGGACGACCGTCCGCGCGGCCAACACCGAGGGTCCGAGGCGACGCCGGGCGCCCGCGGCGGCGCGGCCGAGCCGCCCGCTCGGCGCGTTCGAACGCCCGCTCGGCCCGTCCCGTCCGACCCGTGCGGGCGGTTTCGCCGTCGCGGCTCGAGCCGTGACGTAGCCCGTCGCGGCGCCGACGAGCGTGATCGCGGCCAGCATCGCCGCGACGAGCCGCGCGACCTCGGGGGTTACCGCGACCGAGAGCGTCGTCGGTAGCCCGACGATCACCGCCGCGGTGACCGCCGCGTTGGCGACGATCGCGCCGATCGCGTAGCCGAGGACGCCGCCGGCGAGCGCGATCGCGCCCGCCCGCGCAGCGAACGCGAGCCGAACCCGCCGCGGCGCGGCCCCGGTCGCCCGAACGACGCGGATCGTCCGCGCGCGGTCCCGGATCGTCATCCGGACGACGCTCGAGAGCGTCGCGGCGACGATCACGCCGGCCGCGGCGACTCCGGTACGGACGACCCCGAGGACATCAGCGGCGCCCCGGGTGAAAAACTCGAGGGCGCCGACCAGCGGCGTCCCCCCGTTCTCCGCGAGAGAGACGACGAGCGCGCCCGTCGGTCCGACGGACGCGAGCGTCTCCGGCGTCGTTCGGAGCCAGTCCGGCGGGAGAGGGTCCGCGGGCGCGCTCGCAGCCGCGACCGTCGTCGACTCGGTTCGGTCGGCCCCCTCGAGACGCCACGTCTCCCCGTCGGCGTCCGCCGCGACGGTCCCGTTGGGTCGGTCGGGGAGGCCGATCGCCGCGGCGTCGTCGGGGATCGCGACGATCCGACGGCTGTCGCCGTCCGGGCCTATCGCGGTCGCCGTCGGGAGCACGATATCGTCCGAGTCGGCCGCCCGACTCGCGTTCTCGAGGGAGTCGTAGCCCGCGACCGAGGCGTTGCCGTCGTACTCGGCGGCGAGGTCGCGGGTCTGGTCGCCCGCGGCGACGACCAGCAACGCGGCGCCGACCAAAAGCGCCACCGTCAGCGCGATCACGAGGACCGCGAGTCGGTCCCGGCGCGACCAGCGACCGACGAGCGCGCGAAGGTACGTCATCGAGACCAGAGAGTTGGAGTTTGAAGAGCGGAGTCGGCGTAAATACCTGTCGAACCGACGGTCGTCGAGCCAGAGGGCTCGATCCGGGGGCGGTGCTCGAGGACGGCTCCGGCGTCGATCGGGACCGCCGGGACGAAGCGGTCACCTCGGTGACCGGTCGATCGAACGGGAGATTTACGGTCTCCGGGCTCGCTGGCTCGAGTAGATGCCGACCCAGCGCCGGATGCGGTTCGTCCACGGACAGCTCGCCTGGATGCTCGCGACGGTCCTCGCGCTGACGCTGCTGGGCAGCCTCTCCTACGAGCTGTTTTTCGTGCTGTCGTTGATCGGGCTGTTGATCGTCACCGAACTCACCGCCCCGGTCAACATCACGCCCGCCTGGCGCCGGCGCCTGCTGTGGCTGATCGGACTCGGGCTGGTCGGGTTCGCGGTCGTCGTCGTCCGCCGGATTCTCGAGATCCTCCCGCCGGAGGTGGTGCCGTTCTGAGCCTCCGCGAGTACGTCACCGACGGCGACGGGATCGACTGGCCGGCCGCGTTGCTGGTCGCGCTCGCGGCTGCGGTCCTCGTCGGCCTGTTCGTCGCCGCGTCCACGTCCTCCGCGGCGTTCGGCCCGTACAACTCCGCCTGGGACGGGAGCGGCGAGTTCCGCGGGGAAATCCAGACCGACGGCAACGTCGAGAGCGAACTCGTCCGGGACACCGACCGCTACGAGACCGCGCCGGCCAACGAGACGACGGCGTTCGTCGTCGCCCCCGAGGAGTCCTACGGCGCCGCCGACGCCGCCCGCGTCGGGCGGTTCGTCGAGAACGGCGGCACGCTGGTCGTCCTCGAGAACTTCGGCGCCGAATCGAACGAGCTGCTCGAGGACGTCGGCGCCGACGCCCGCGCGAACGGGAGCGTGCTACTCGACGAGCAAAACTACGACCGGGGGCCGGCGATGCCGATCGCCGACGGGGTAACGGACCACACCCGAACCGCCGGCGTCGAGCAGCTCTCGCTGAACTACGCCACGGCGGTCGACCCCAACGGCGCGACGGTGCTGGTCGAGACCGGCGACTACGCCTACCTGGCCGACTCGGCCGACGCCGACCCCGACGCGGACACCGACCTCGACTCCCGCCCCGTCGCGACCGTCGAGGACGTCGGCGACGGCGAGGTCGTCGTCGTGGGCGACCCGAGCATCACGATCAACGCGATGTACGACGAGCCCGACAACGCCGCCTTCCTCGAGCGCCAGTACGCCGACGGCGAGCGCGTCCTGTTCGACCTGAGCCACGGCGAGGAGCTCCCGCCGCTGGCGAGCGCGATGTTGACGCTGCGGGAGCTGCCCGCGCTGCAGGCCCTGGTGGGGCTGGGCGTCGTCGTCGCCGTCGTCGGCGCCTCGAACCGAACGCTGCGGGACGGGTTCGGAGCCGTCCGCGCCCGCCTCGCGTCGGGCGACGATCCCGACACCCTCACCGACGACGAGCGGGCCGAGCTGCTCCGGGAGCGCCACCCCGACTGGGAGGAGAGTCGGATCCGCGAAACGATAACAGCGCTTAACCGTTCCCGCTCGAAACACGAGGAGCGATGAGCGAGACGGACCGGAACTGGCCCTTCGCGGACGATCCCCAGACGGTGTACGAATCGATCCGGACCGAGACCGAACGGGTCCTGGTCGGCAACGAGGAGGCGATCGAACACCTGACGATCGCCCTGCTGACCCGGGGCCACCTCCTGCTCGAGGGCGTTCCGGGCGTCGCCAAGACGACGATCGCGAACCTCCTGGCGCGATCGACCGGGCTCGCCTACCAGCGCGTCCAGATGACCCCCGACATCATGCCGGCCGACATCACCGGCACCCAGGTCTACCGCGAGCCGACCGGCGAGTTCGAGCTCCAGCGGGGACCGGTGTTCTCGAACCTGGTCGTCGCCGACGAGATCAACCGCGCGACGCCGAAGACCCAGTCGGCCCTGCTCGAGGCGATGCAGGAACGAACCGTCACGATCGAGGGCCAGACCCTGGCGCTGCCGGAGCCGTTCATGGTCGTCGCGACACAGAACCCCATCGAGATGGAGGGCGTCTTCGAGCTGCCGGAGGCCCAGCGGGACCGCTTCATGTTCAAGCTCACCGTCGACCTGCCCGACCGCGAGGAGGAGACCGAGTTGCTCCGGCGCTTCGACGAGCAGCCCGATCTGGGTCCCGACGCGATCGAGCAGGCGGTCCGAACCGAGGACATCCGCGCGGCCCGCGAGGCCGTCACCGACGTCCACGTCGCCGAGCCGGTCACCGAGTACGTCCTCGACCTCGTCGCCGCGACCCGCGAGCACCCCGACGTCAGCTACGGGGTCTCCCCGCGGGCGTCGCTGGCGTTCCTCAGGGGGATCAAGGCTCGAGCGGCGATCCGAGGACGCGAGTACGCGACGACCGAGGACGTCAAGGCGCTCACGGAGCCGATCCTGACCCACCGACTGGTACTCGACACCGAGGCCGAGCTGAGCGACGTGAGTCCCGCCGACGTCGTCGAAGAGATCGTCGACACCGTCACCGTTCCCGACACCGACGGCCTCGGCGGGAAGCCGACGCCGAACTAGCGCGGTTCGCCGCCGTCCGACTCGGAGGCCCCGTCGCTCTCGGAGTCGTCCGCCGCTTCCGTCTCGTTTTCGCCCGTCGTCTCGTCGGGCTCGAACCGGCAGGTCACCAGCCAGTCGGCCCGCTCGCCGCCGGCCTCGACCTCGAGGGTCACGGGCCGATCGAGGCCGGCGGCGAGCCCGACCGCGAGGAAGGACGCGATCGGGTGGTCGAACCGATCGACGGCGCCGAACGCGCTTCCGGAGATCGCCGCGGTAACCCGCCCGTTCGCCGCGTCCACGTCCGGGTCGACGCCGTCGGCCAGCTCGAACTGCTCGACGAGCCCGTCGGCCAGTTGCACCGCGAGGGGCTCGGGCCGGTTCGCGAGCTCGCCCGAGAGGGCCCGCCTGAACTCCTCGAACAGCGTTGCCCCGGTCGGCGCCACGAGCAGGCCCCGTCCGTCGCGCTCGAGCACCAGCGGCCCCTCGGCCTCCGTCGGCGGTTCGAACTCCGCCCGCGCGGGAACGTACAGTCGGGCGGTGTCGGCCCGCTCGTCGGGGACGTACACCCGGTCCTCGCGCAGGCCCAGCTCGGCCGCGAGCGAGTCGCCGTTGGCCGCCCAGGCGGCGTAGACCCGTTCGCCGACCGAGGCGGCGACGAACTGCCCCGGGGTCAGGTAATAGGTGAGCAGCCCGCCGAACAGCCCGGTCGCGCCCAGCGCGAGGAGGATCTCGCGGCTGTCGGGAAAGGCCGCTCCGCCGGCGACCGCACAGACGCCGATCGCGACGAGCCCGAGTGCCGTCCGTCGGTACTTCGAGCGCCGTGCGCGCGCGTTTCGAGCCCGCAGTCGGCGGTTCTCCTCGGCGAGCAGCTCCGCCCGCGCCTCGGCTCGCTCGAGGCGGTCGGTCGACTCGCCGTCGAACGCCGTCCCGGTGGCTGTCTCCGTCTCGGTTCGATCGCCGGATTCGAAGTCGTATGTGCTCATTCGTCGGTAGTAGGAGGTGTGTCGTCGTCGACGAGGCCGAGCGAGACGAGCCCGTAGCGGTAGAGCCCGTAGCTCGCCAGTCCGACCGCGCCGACGGTGACGGCGGCGGCCTGCCACGGCGGCAACGAGACGGCCGCGAGCAAGCCGATTCCGCCGAGGACGGCGACGGCCAGCAGCGTTCCCGCGACGGCTCGAAGCGGTGCCCGCGTCCCCAGGAGGGGGGCCGCGAGCACCGCGAGCAGCCCGACCTCGGCCGTGGCGAGCGCGATCGGATCGACCCCGCCGGAAAACAGCACGAGCAACAGGACGTGACCGACCGCGATCGCGGACGGCGTCCCGAACCCGTACCACAGCAGCGCCGTCGCGACCCCGGCGCCGACGCCGGAGGGCCCCGCGGCCGCGCCGAAGGCGGCGACGAGCGCGATCGTCCCGACGGCGGTGGACCACGACGACCGCTCGGTGACGAGCGTCGACTCGATCCGACCGCCCGTCGCGGCGTCGCTCACCGGAGCTCACCCCGCGATCGCGAACGGGTCGCCTCGAGGACGGCCGAGAGCCGATCCTCCGGGGCGACCTCGAACGCCGTCACCGCGTCCATCCGATCGAGGTCGCGCCGGAGCTCCTCGAACTCGAGGTAACGATCCGACGCCCGGTCGGGATCGCCCAGCTCGTCGGTCGCGAACAGCACGGTCGGCGCCAGCAACACGAGCACTCGGCTCCCCCTGGCGCGGGCGAACCTGATCGTCTCGTACAGCGTGTCGCGGTCGGAGTCGTCGGTGCAGATGACCGTCCACTGACGGCTGTCCTGTCCGGTGAGCGCGGTTCGAACCGCGCCCAGCAGCGGCTCGGCGTCGAAGCGGATGTCGTACTCGGTGCGGGCCGCGTAGAACGGCTCGAGCGCGCGGGCGAACGGGTCGCCGGCACCGTCGAGCGCCGACAGCGCCGCTCGTGGACGAGTCGGCGACGGCACCGGTCCCGGGATCGGCTGCGCGCGCTCGACCGTCTCGGGGACGGCGCCGTCGTCGTCGAGCCCGGTCGGCTCGAGCTCGAGCAGCCGGCGCCGGATCGACAGGTAGGCCGCCGGCCCCGTCGTGGGGTCGATCCGGGAGGTGATCCCCTCGTCGCCGACGGTGATCAGGCCGAGCGGATCGTCGAGCTCGCGGGCGTTCGCGGCGATCGCGAGCGCGGTCTCGCGGAGGTAGTCGAGTTTCGACTCCCCGGGCGGTCCGGCCGCGAGCGCGGCGCCGTGGTCGACCAACAGCATCGTGGGTCGGTGCGTCTGGGTTTCGTACTCGCGCACGTGGAGGGTGTCGAGTCGCGCGGTCGCCTTCCAGTCGATCTCGTCGGCCGAGTCGCCCGGAACGTACTCGCGCAGCTCCGCGGGCTCGAGCCCGGGGCCGCGCTGTCCGGCGTCGTGTTCGCCCTGGGCGATCGAGACCCGGTCGCCGCCGCGGCCGACGTGGGCGGAGTGGGGACCGCGGGGTTCGACCGTCACCGTCGGCCGCGACTCGACCGGGATCGTCGCCGCGAACAGCCCGTCGGTCGCGGTCACCGTCGGTCGGTCGAACCGGTGGCGACCGGCCACCGGCCACGTGACAGTCGTCGTCCCGCGGGTCGTCGCGTCTCCGGGCTCGAGGGTCGCCGACAGGGGTCCCGCGGCGGTGGCGCCCGTCGGGACGCCGCCGTCGACCGACAGTTGCAGTCGGGCGGGCGCGTCCAGCGTCGCCTCGAGAGTTACCGGGATCTCCGCGTCGGCCCGAACCGCGTTCGCGGCGGGAACCTGGCGAACCGTCAGCGAGTCGAGCGCGTCGGCGACGCCGCGCACGAACAGGACCTGGCGGACGAGGAGCCACGCGCCGAGTAACACCGTCGCTCCGAGCAACAGCGGACGGGCGAAGACGGCGGCGAGGACGGCGAGGGCGCTCGCGAGCGCTCCGACCGCCCAGGCCTGACGCGTCGGTCGCATACACCAGTGGTTTTTCGGTGACCTGTTGAACTTACTGGTTATCCCGCGACGGCGAGCAGACAGGCTTTTGTTCGGCGGCGTGAATTACCGATCGTGAACCACGTCGCCGTCCGCGCGGTCGTGCTCGTGCTGGTAGCGTGTTCGCTACCGATGGCGGCGACCGCCGCGGGCGCTCCCGCCGGAGCGCCCGCCCAGTCGAGCGCGAGCGGCGCGCTCGCCCAGACCGACGCGCCGGCGGCGAACGAAACGCCCCGCCACCAGAACCCCGACGAGTACGACGAGTCCGAGGGCGGGGAGCTCGAGTCCTGGCTCGCCGATCGGCTGGCCGGCCAGCTTCAGGAGGGGACGGTCGCCCTGAACGAGGGCCAGTACGACCGGGCCCGCGAGTACGTCGGCGACGACTACGACGAGCGCCTCGCGCAGTACGCCGAGGTCGCCGACGACGAGGAGCTGGTGGAGGCCTACCGGAACGCCTCCGAGGAACAGCGGCGGATGGCCGACACGATCGAGGAGTACGAGCAAACGCAGGCCGAGTACGAGGCCGCCCTCGAGGCCGGCGACGAGGAGCGCGCCCACGACCTCGCCCGCGAACTCGAGGGCCAGTACGACGAGATCGACGAGGCCGGCGAGAACGCCACCACCAGCTACGAGACGATCTCGAACGAGACCGATCAGGACTTCTCGGAGGCGGCCGCGGCGGTCGAGGAAACCCGCAACGAGATCGACGAGACGCAGACGGCCGTCCGCGACGAGCAGTTCGTCGAGACCGAACTCGACCTCGAGGTCGTCGACGGGACGGCGTCGTTCGAGGACCCGATGGTCGTCCGCGGCGAGGTGCGAACCGCGGACGGCGCCCCGGTCGAGGAGGAGGACCTGCGGATCCTCGTCGAGGGCGATCCCGTCGAACTCGAGGACTCCGCCGGCGACTGGTGGGAGACAGAGAACTCCCAGTTCGAGTTCGAGTACCGCCCGACCGACCTCGAGCTCGACGCCGAGACCGTTACCGTCGAGTACGTCCCCGACGGCGACACGACCTACCTCGGCAGCGAGGCCGACCTCGAGGTAACGCCCGAGCAGACGACGGCGACGATCGACGGCTTCTCCGCGACCGGCGAGGCCGCCTACAACGAGTCGCTGTCGGTCGACGGAACGGTCTCGGCCGCGGGCGTCCCCGTCGACGACGTTCCGGTCGCGATCGCTATCGACGGCGAGACCCTCGGGACGGTCAATACGACCGACGGCGAGTTCGCGGGGTCGGTCCCGGTTCCGGCGAACGTCTCCGACGGCGAGGGGACGGTGACCGCCTCGCTGCCGTTCGACGATCGCACCCTTACGGCGTCGCCGGCGGAAGCCCCCGTCACCGTCGCCGAGACTGACACCGAGTTGACGGCGTCGGCGACGGCGGTCGGCGAGGAGGAGATCGCCGTCGACGGCAGCTTCCGGACCGCCGACGGCGAGCCCCTCGCCAACCAGACGCTCGAGGTCAGGATCGACGGCGTGACCGCCGATACCGTCGAAACCGACGCGAACGGCGATATCGCGGGCACCGTCGAGACGGGCTCGGTCGACGGCGAGGAGGTGACCGTTGCCGTCGCCTACGACGACGCGGGGTCGAACCTGGCCGCCGCCGACGCCGAGTCGACCGTGGCGATGCCCGGCGCCGGCGACTCGCTGTCGGTTCCGCGGTCCGCGATCGCCGGCGTCGGCGCGCTGCTCGGAGTCGGGGCGCTCGGGCTGGCGGGCTGGTGGCGCCGTCGCTCCGAACGCGACGGGCGCGACCGGACACCGGCGGTCGCGGTCGCCGGGACCGCGCCGGACGCGGAGCCGATCGCCACGCGAGAACGCGTCGACGCCCTGCTCGAGCGGGCCGACGAGCGACGCGCGGCCGAGCGATACGACACCGCCGTCCGAACGGCCTACGCCGCGGTTCGACACGCCTACGGCAGCGCGCTGGGCCGACCCGGCGCGGCGACCCACTGGGAGTTCTACCGCGAGCACGCCGACGAGGCCGACGCCGAGGCGTTGCGCGAGCTCGTCGAAACCTACGAGGTAGCCGCGTTCACCGCGGATCCGGTCGCCGAGGAACAGGCCGGGCGCGCTCTCGCCGTCGCCCGGCGGCTGTGCGAGGCGGCCGACCTCGAGTAGGGTGGACCGTCGGCGGAGCGTGACGGTCCAATCGACCGACTTTTATCGTCGTCCCGTCAACGTCGTACCGAATGGACGATCGACGGTCGCTCCGGTTGTTGCTCCCGCGCCCGGTTCGCAGGCTGCCCGCCGACCTCGCGGCGATGCTCGTCGTGACCGTCCTCGTCAACGTCGCCGTCTTCGCGCCGCTCGTTCGCCAGACGCCGCTGCGAGTGCCGCTCGGACTGGTCTTCGCGCTGTTCGTCCCCGGCTACGTCTTCGTCGCCGCGCTGTTTCCGGAGACCGGGGAGTCGCCGACCGACCGCGGCGCCGAGGAAGGCGACGCCGGACGGTTCTCCGGCGAGTCGATCCGCGCCGGGATCGACGGCATCGAGCGCGTCGCGCTCGCGTTCGGACTGAGCATCGCCGTCGTTCCGCTGATCGGGCTCGTCCTGAACTTCACGCCCTGGGGAATCCGGCTGGCGCCGATTATGGTCGCCCTCTCGAGCTTTACGGTCGCCGCGACCGCGGTCGCGGCCCGCCGCCGCTGGGAACTGCCCGCCGAGGAGCGGTTCGCCGTTCCCTACGGCGAGTGGTACGCGGCCGGGCGCTCCGAGCTGCTCGAGCCCGACACCCGCCTCGACGGGGCGTTGAACGTCATGTTGATCCTCTCGATCGTACTCGCGGTCGGCGTCGTCGGCTTCGCGGTCGTCTCCCCGCCGGCCGGCGAGCAGTTCTCGGCGGTGTATCTCCTCACGGAGGACGACGACGGCGAGCTCGTCGCCGACGACTACCCCACCGAACTCGCCCAGGGCGAGAGCGGCGAGGTCGTTCTCGGGATCGACAACCACGAGCACGAGACGACCGACTACACCCTCGTCGCCGTCGAACAGCAAACGGAGACCGTCGTCAACGAAAGCGCCGTCACCGAATCCGACGGGGAGAACCGGACCGCGGTCAACGAGACGGTCGTCACCGAGCAGCGGGAACTCGAGCGCTTCGAGACGACGCTCGCCCACAACGAGAGCTGGCACCGAACCCACGAGTTCGAGCCGACGATGACCGGTGAGAACGTGCGGATCGTCTGGCTGTTGTTCCCCGGCGAGGAGGTACCCGAGGAGCCGACGACCGACGACACCGAGTACCACGTCCACCTCTGGGTCGACGTCGAGGACTCCTGACTCCGACTCGCCCTCGCCGTCGGCAGCATCGGTCGGATGAGTAAACTCGAGACAAGTATATATCGATTAACGAAATCATACGACCACTTATTCGCCGCTATCGTTTCGATACGACTAGTGGGAAGACTTATTACTTGACGTGTACTCCGCGAACGTGTGGAGGTGATGACAACGAATACCACACCAACGACGCGGAACGCCCCACCTCGCATCGAACGCCATGATCCTCTGGTACGACTCCTGTGGCGGCCGGACGCCTGAATTCGGCCATCCCGGCACGCGCGTTTTGACCTCCGTTCGTCGCCTCTCGATTTCCGAACCGGTAGCGACGGCGCCTCGAGGAGCCGTCGGCCCCTACTCGTAGACGTAGTTCTCGGCCATCTCGGCGGGCGTGATGACCTCGAGTTCGTCCGCCGAGCGGCGCTGGTCGATCCCCGATAGCGTCTCCTCGAGCGCCTCGAGGGTCTCCGGGTCGTCGAGGCGGTAGAACGGGATCGTCGTGATCCCGCCCCACTCGACGGTCCAGTCGAGCAGGTCCGTCGCCTCGCCAGGTCCGGGGGTCTCGGTCGTCGAGCAGAGGTGCGGGTTGCCAGCGTACCCCTGCGATCGGGAGCGACCCGCGAACCCGAGCTCGTAGTTGTCCCGGACGAGCTCGTAGCTCTCCTCGGTGTAGCGCGAGCCGGGGTAGGCGAAAAAGCGCGCGCCATCGTCGTACCCCGCCTCGGCGAGCCAGTCGATCGGCTCGCCGATCGCGTCCTCGAGGGCGTCCGAATCGACCTGATCGAGGAGCTGGCCGTTCGCGGGCTGGGCGCCGATCGTCCAGTCTGCGGCGGCGAGCTCGTCGACCTGCTCGCGGGTGAGCCGATCGCCGTCGACGGCGTCGTCCTCTCGAACCCGTCCGGTCGGGACGAACGCCGTCGCGGGGACGTCGTACTCCTCGACCAGCTCGAGGGCTTCCCGATAGTGGCTCTCGTAGCCGCCGTGGAACTGGACCATCACCTTCCCCCCGGTCGGGCGGGGGACGAAGTGGAAGTCGTCGACCCACTGGCGTCCCTCGGCGTCGTCGCCGAACCAGCGGATGACCTGCAGGACGATCACCTCGCTCAGATCGGGCTCGCCGCGGATCCGCGTGATCCCGAAGTTGTGCCGGGTCAGCGGCATGTTGCCCATGAACCGCTGGCTGTACTCGACGTAGTGGGCGTTCTCGTCCTGGAGTTGGATGCGCACTACGCCGGCGTCGGTGTCCGTGGCCAGGTCGAGCCCGGGCGCGACCTCCCGAACGTCGATCGGCTCCTCGAGTTCGCGGCGGACCCGGACCTGGCCCCGGTCCTCGGGCGAGGACGTGAGCAGCGCCGACTGCGATCCCCCCGACGAGCGAGTCGAGTCCGCCTCGAGGGTGCCGATGTCCTGCCACTCCCACCACTCCTCGAGGTTTTCGAAGTCGTCGAAGGTGCCGACCAGGTCGGGGTAGTCCTCGTCGTCGGCGCCGTCGGACGGCTCGTCGCTGGCGTTTTCGGTCGGCCCGTCGGCGCCGTCGGTTCGCTCCTCGTTCGTCTCCGGTTCTCCCGGCCCGCCCAGTTCGGAACAGCCGGCCAGGGCCGCGGCCACTCCCGTCGCGAGATAGGTTCGTCGGTCCATCGATCGTCGAAACGACACCTCGGATCGACGGTTTGTTATGCGCCCCGTAGGCCCCCGTCCGCGATCCGTAGTCCGGCCGTACCCCGAACCCGTTCGCGGACTACCAGACGGTCCACTCGAGGACGACGACGAGCGCGGCCAGGAAGACGTGCTCGCCGTCGACGATCCCGCCGTAGAACAGCGGGCCGCGATCGCGGCTCGCGAACGGGATGTAGCAACCGACGTAGCCGTGGAAGGCGAGCAAGACGAGAAATCGGGCGTCGAGGACGCCGACCGAGACGACGGCGACGACGACCGCGGCCACGAGGGCGTTCGCCGCCTGGGCGGCGAGGCGCGTCCGTCGGGGGCCGACGGCCGTCGGGAGCGTGTCGATCCCCTGCTCGCGGTCGCCCTCGATGTCCTTGATATCGAAGACCGCCGCGGCGACCGTGATCATCGCCCCGACGTGGGCCGCCAGAAAGAGCACCTCGAGGGCGAACAGCCGTTCGTAGTAGACGCCGACGCCCAGGGGAATCACCGCCCAGGCGAGGCCCACGAAGAGGTTCTTCACGAGAAAGACCCGCTTGATTCCCAGGGTGTACGACACGGCGACGACCGCGGGCAACAGCAGGTAGCCGGCGCCCGGCAACTCGAGGACGACCGCGACGGCGATGGCCCCGAGGTAGAGGCCGACCCCCAGGGCCAACCAGAACAGGCCGTAACGCTCGACGAACGCCGCCCGCCGGGGGACGTTCTCGCGGTCCTCCTCGAGGTCGGTGAAGCGATTGACCGTGTAGACGAACATCGCCGCGGCGAAGACGATACAGAAGGGGAGCGGCTCCAGCGAAAGCCCCGCGAGGACGGTCGTAGTGACGACCACGCTCGCGGCCGACAGCGAGATGAAGAGGTTGCTGTGGACGAGAAACCGGAGCCAGCCGAGCAGCCACGCGGGGGGGCGACGGTCCTCCCGGGATGCGCTGGTCGTCGACACTACGACACCGCCTCCGACCGGGACCGGTACTCGAGGCGAGTCCGGGACTGTTCGCGCGCGTCCGGCGGACCGTCGCGTGGAGTACCGGGGGACACCGCTTGTCAGGGGTTTGGTCCCGACGGGGTCAAGCGCTTCGGTGCCTCAGGTGGCGACGCGACTCGGCAGACGGTGAGCGTCTCGACAGAAGTACGGGCGTGCGACTACGAAGGGCGTCGGCGACTACTGGTACTGGGACTCGCGACGGGCCTGGTACATCAGCTCCCACACCGCGTCCTCGATCGACTCGGGGTTCTCTTCCTCGAGCTTCTTGTACAGGGACTCGGAGACGTTTACTTCGGGCATCACCTGTGCATACCGTAGCCCGCCTAATAAAACTACCCTAATACGGAACTGAGTTAATTTCCCTCGAGCGGCCGGCAGCGCCCGAGCGACGGCAATCGCTGCCGCAAGTCGGACCGAAACTGGCAGGATTTAAGCAAGGCCGGGACGCCCGTTCGAATGGTATGAAACTACATGAGTACCAGGCGAAGCAGGTCTTCGCCGACGCCGGGATTCCGACGCCGGAGTCACAGCTCGCTTCGGACGTCGACGGCGTACTAACCGCGGCGGAGGAGATCGGGTATCCGGTCGCGGTCAAGGCGCAGGTACAGGTCGGCGGCCGGGGGAAAGCCGGCGGGATCGAACTCGTCGAGAACGACGAGGAGGCCCGCGAGGCGGCCGAGTCGATCATCGGGATGGACCTCAAGGGGTACCACGTCGATCAGGTCCTCGTCGAGGAGGCGGTCGATTTCACCGACGAACTCTACGTCGGGATCACGATGGACCGCGGCGAGGGCAAACCCGTCGCGATGGTCTCGACGAAAGGCGGGGTCAACATCGAGGAGGTCGCCGAGGAGGACCCCGAGGCGATCGCCCGCGAGCACATCGATCCCTCCTTCGGGATGCACCCCTACCAGGCCCGCAAGGCCGTCTACGACGCCGGCGTCGACAAGGCCGTCGCCCGCGACGTCTCGAGCGTGCTGACGACGCTCTACCAGCTCTGGGACGACCGCGACGGCGCCGACGCCGAGATCAACCCGCTGATGGTCACGAGCGACGACGAGGTCATCGCGGCCGACGCCGTGATGAACATCGACGAGGACGCGCTGTTCCGCCAGCCCGAGCTCGCCGAGATGGAAGCCGAGGCCGCAAGCGGCGGCGACGAACTCGAGCAGAAGGCCGACGAGTACGACTTCGACTACGTCCGGCTGGAGGGTAACACGGGGATCATCGGCAACGGCGCCGGCCTCGTGATGACCACGCTCGACCTGGTCGACCACTACGGCGGCGAGCCCGCGAACTTCCTGGACGTCGGCGGCGGCGCGAAGGCCGACCGCATCGCGAACGCCCTCGATATGGTGTTCTCGGACGACAACGTCGATTCGGTCGTCTTCAACATCTTCGGCGGGATCACCCGCGGCGACGAGGTCGCCAAGGGGATCAACGAGGCCTTAGAGCAGTTCGACGAGATTCCCAAGCCCGTGGTCGTTCGACTCGCGGGGACGAACTGGGAGGAAGGCATGGAGATTCTCAACGAGGACCTCGTGACGGTCGAACAGACCCTCGAGGACGCGGTCCAGCGTGCCGTCGAGTACGCTGAGGAGGGACAAGCATGAGTGTACTAGTCGACGACGACACGCGCGTCGTGGTACAGGGCATCACCGGCGGGGAGGGCAAGTTCCACGCCGAGCAGATGATGGAGTACGGCACGAACGTCGTCGCGGGCGCCGTCCCCGGCAAGGGCGGCCAGGAGGCCGCCGGCGTCCCGGTGTACGACACGGTCCACGAGGCCGTCGAGGAGGAAGACGCCGACACCTCGGTCATCTTCGTCCCGCCGGCCTTCGCCGGCGACGCGATCTTCGAGTCCCTCGACAGCGGCCTCGAGCTCGCGGTCGCGATCACGGAGGGCATTCCGACTCAGGACATGGCCCGGGTCAACAAGCGCCTCACCGAGACCGACACGCGACTCATCGGTCCGAACTGTCCGGGGCTCATCACGCCGGGCGAGGCCAAACTCGGCATCCTGCCCGGGAACATCTTCTCGGAGGGTAACGTCGGGCTGGTCTCCCGTTCCGGGACGCTGACCTACCAGGTCGTCGACAACCTCACAAACCGCGGGCTCGGCCAGAGCACCGCCATCGGCATCGGCGGCGACCCGATCATCGGCACCGACTTCGTCGACGCCCTCGAGCTGTTCGAGGACGATCCCGAAACCGACGCCATCGTCATGTGCGGCGAGATCGGCGGCGAGGACGAGGAGGAGGCCGCCGCCTTCATCGACGACTACGTCGACACGCCCGTCGCCGGCTTCATCGCCGGCCGCACGGCCCCGCCGGGCAAGCGCATGGGCCACGCCGGCGCGATCGTCTCCGGTTCGGGGACCGGCACCGCCGAGAGCAAGATCTCGGCGCTGAACGACGCGGGCGTCCCCGTCGGCGACACCCCCGAGGAGGTCGCCGACCACATCGAGGAGTTCCTCGCTTAACTCCTCGAGTCGTCACGAGCACCCGCGACGCAACGAGCCACCCCACCGAACGGACGACGAGAGGTTCGGGGTTGGTACGAGCGCTTCTTCTCGCGTTTCTCGTGGTGATAGCGGTCGAATCGCAGCCGAGTTCGCACAAAGTTGAACATCCGGATGGCAACAAGGCTTATTACAGTACGGACCCACGTCGCTACTACGGTGGTGATGACAACGAATACCACGACAACGACGCGCACTGAATACAGCGATATCCTCACAGTGGGTTCCTGAGACTCACACTGCGTCGAGCCGCGGTTTCATCGCTCGCGAGTCGACGTTCCTTCTACCGCACGTAGTTCTCCCGAGCGGCCGCACGACCGAGCGCCGCGTCGGTTCGGCCGCACGTTCATCCGGCTGGAGGTCGTCCGTTCGCGCGTGTCGGTCGATCTCGAGTGCGAGAACTGCGGGCACCGCCATACGATCCCGGACCGACCCGACGATCCCGACGGCGGCGGAACGGTCTGTCCGGCCTGCGGCGCGAAGCCGTTCGTCGTCCGACGGGGCGACCTCGGCTGGCATCCCGACCCCTGAACGGTCGCACGTGGATCGGCGAGCGGGTCGAATCTGACCCCGTTAACCGTGCGGTACGGCAAACGGGGGAGACACTGACCACCTGTTCGCGTCCGAGACCGACGAGTCCGATACCGGTTTCGGGGATCACGGTTCGTGAATTACTCCCCAACCGTTATATATCCGTCAACCACCTCTACGAATGTGGTTTACGAGACAGGCAATCCGACGGTCGACGACGCCCTCGAGCGAGTGGGGTCCGGCGAGCGCCTCGATCGCACCGACGGCCTCGCGTTGCTCGCCCAGCCGGTCGAACCGCTCGCCGAAGCCGGCGCGGCCGTTCGCGACCGCTTCGGCGACGGGACGGTCGATGCGTGTTCGATCGTCAACGCGAAGGCCGGCAACTGCGCCGAGGACTGCGGCTTCTGTGCCCAGTCGGTTCACTTCGACACCGGGGTCGACACCTACGACTTTCTCGGTCCCGAGGAGGTCCTCGAGGCCGCCGAGCGAGCCGAACGCGACGGCGCCCAGCGGTTCGGGATCGTCGTCGCCGAGAAGGGCGTCTCGAGAAACCACCGCCCCGAAGAGTGGGCCGAGGTGCTCGAGTCGATCCGGCTCGTCCGCGACGAGTGCGACCTCGAGGTCGACGCTTCGCTCGGCATCCTCACCGAACGGGAGGCCGCGATCCTCGCCGAGGAGGGAATCGAGCACTACAACCACAACATCGAGACCTCGCCGCGGTACTTCCCCGAGATCGTCGACACGCACAGCTTCGAGGACAGGGTGGAGACCCTCGAGATCGCCAAAGCGGCCGGGATGGACCTCTGTGCGGGTGTCATCCTCGGGATGGGCGAGACCCCGACCGACCGGGTCGAGGCCGCCGTCGCCCTGCAGGAGATCGGGGTCTCCTCGCTCCCGATGAACGTGCTCAACCCGGTCGAGGGAACACCCCTCGCCGAGCGAAACGTCGAGATCACGACCGCGGAGATCGTCAAGACCGTGGCGGTGTACAGGCTGCTCCACCCCGACGCGCGGGTGCGCCTGACCGGCGGGCGCGAGGTCAACCTCGCACCCGAGGAACAGCACCTGCCGCTGGAGGCGGGCGCCGACGGCCTGCTGACGGGCGACTACCTCACCACGGAGGGCCAGTCGCCCGGCGAGGACTTAGCGATCGTCGAACGGGCCGGCCTCGAGCCCAACCGCGAGGTCAACGAGTTCGACCCCGAGGCGGTCAAGGCCCGTTACGAGGGGTCGACGGACTCGACGAGAAGCGAGGGCGCGGGCGACTCGAGCCCGAGCGCGGGCGCGGAACCGAACGACGACTGACGACCAGCGAACCGACGAGAACACACTCATGGAGGAAACGACGTTTGCGGTACTCGGAACCGGCGGTATCGGACGACGAACGCTCGAAGTGAGCCGGCACAAGGAGGGGCTCACGCCCGTCGCGGCCTGCGATCGCCACGGCACCGCGATCGATTTCGACGGGCTGGACGTCGACGAACTGCTGGCGGCGACGGAGGGAAACATCGACAGCGATCCCGGCGACGTCGCGACGGACGGCGGCGCAGCGACCGCCGACGGCGAGGGGGTCAAACAGCACGGCGAGGACAGGGGAGTGGTCGCCTCCGAACAGGCCCGACCCAGCGACGACCCCATCCGGGATGTCATCGATCGCGGCGAGAGGATCGATGCGGTCCTGCTGGCGCTGCCGAACTACGAACACGACTTCATCCCCCGCGTCGCGGACCGATTCCTCGAGGGCGGCTACGACGGCGTGCTGGTCGACGTCCTGAAGCGCTCCCGCGTGATCGGTATGCTCGACGACCGCGAGGAGGCGCTCGAGGAGGCGGGGATCACCTTCGTCTGTGGCGCCGGCGCGACGCCGGGGCTGCTGACGGGCGCGGCCGCGCTCGCGGCCCAGTCGTTCATCGAGATCGAATCGGTGGAGATCCGGTGGGGCGTCGGCCTCGAGTCGGGGTACGAGGACAACCGCGGCACGGTCCGCGAGGACATCGCCCACCTGCCCGACTACGACATCGAGACCGCGCGCGGCCTCTCCGCGGCAGAGATCGAAGCGATCGTCGACGACCACGACGGCGTCATCGAGTTCGAGGACATGGAACACGCCGACGACGTGTTGCTCGAGCGCGCGGGCGTCTGCGACGCCGAGGACGTCACGGTCGGCGGGCTCCTCGACGTCCGCAGCGACGAGAAGCCGACCACGACGACCGTCTCCGTGACCGGAACGACCTTCGACGGCGAGCGGGGGACGAACACGTTTCGGCTCGACGACGCGACGAGCATGGCGGCGAACGTCAACGGCCCCGCGCTCGGGTACCTGCGAGCCGGCGTCCGCCGCAACCGCGCCGGCGAGTACGGGGTCGTCGGTCCCGCGGAGCTGATGCCGCGGTTCTGAGGGCGCCTCGAGGCGTCTCCCGAGCGTCGATCGCGCCTCGGTGCGAACCGTGACAGTCAAACCACCCGAATGACTCCCTTTACTCGAATGGAAGACCGCGGGTTCGACCTCGAGGGTCGGCTCGACGCCCTCGTCGAGAACGACCTGAAACGATCGCTCACACCCGCCGATCGGGTCGCGGAGCGGGGGTACTTCGCGGCGCCGTCGGGGGGCGAGCTCCCGGTGCTCGACGCCGAGGAGGCGCTCGTGTTCGCGTCGAACAACTACCTCGGGCTCACCGCCGACCAGCGGGTGCAGGACGCGGCCCGCCAGGCCGGCGCGACCGTCGGAACGGGCGCCGGAGCGAGCCGTCTGGTCACCGGCGACACGCTGGTCCACCGGGATCTCGAGCGGCTGCTCGCCGAGACCAAGGGGACCGACCGCGCGCTCGCGTTCTCCTCGGGCTACGCCGCCAACGTGGGGACGATCACGGCCCTCGAGCCGGACGTGATCTTCTCCGACGAGCGCAACCACGCGAGCATCGTCGACGGCTGCAGGCTCTCGGGGGCCGAGACGGTCGTCTACGACCACTGTGACGCCGCGAGCCTTCGGGCCGCGCTGGCGGAGCGAGCCGAGCGCGCGGACTCCGAGGCCGAATCGTGGCTGATCGTCACCGATACCGTCTTCAGTATGGACGGCACCGTCGCCCCGCTGGGCTCGATCTGCGAGGTCGCCGAGGAGTTCGGGGCCTGGGTGATGGTCGACGAGGCCCACGCGACGGGGCTGTACGCCGACGGCGGCGGGATCGTCCAGGCGGAGGGACTCGAGGATCGGGTCCACGTCCAGCTGGGCACGCTCTCGAAGGCGCTGGCGAGCCAGGGCGGGTACGTCGCGGGCAGCGACGCGCTCGTCGAACTGCTGGTCAACGAGGCCCGGCCGTTCGTTTTCTCGACGGGACTCACACCGATGGCGGCCGCGGCCGCCAGCGAGGCCTTACACCTCGCCCGTCACGGCGACGCCCGCGAACGGCTCTGGGAGAACGTCGCCCACCTCCGGGACGGGTTCGAGTCGATGGGGTTCGAGGTGCCCGGCGAGTCCCAGATCCTGCCGATCGTGGTCGGCGACCGCGATGACGCGCTGGCGCTCGAGGCCGGGGTCCGTGACCGGAACGTGATCGCGCCGGCGATCCGACCGCCGACGGTTCCCGAGGGGACCTGCCGAATCCGGGTCGCGCCGACCGCGGCCCACGATCGGGACGACGTCGTCACTTGCCTCGAGGCGTTCCAGGCGGCCGGGACGGAGGTCGGACTCCTGTGAGCGACACGGTCGCCGTCGTCGGCACCGACACCGGGGTCGGTAAGACCGCCGTCGCGGCCGCGATCACCGACTGGTTTCGAGAGCGGGGGACCGACGCCCGAGCGATCAAGCCCGCACAGACGGGCCACCCGCCGGACGACGACGCCGCGTTCGTCGCCGACGCCTGCGGGACCGACGACGCGGCGATCTGCCTGCGCTACCTCGAGGAGCCCCTGGCCCCCCGGGTTGCGGGCGAACGGGCGGACGAGCCCCTCGAGTACGAGGCCCTGCTCGAGGACTGTCGACGCGAGCGCGAGCGGGCGCCCGTCTCGGTTCTCGAGGGGATCGGCGGCGTCCGCGTCCCGCTGGCCGGCGACCGCGAGGTGCTCGACCTGGTCGCCGACCTCGCCGCGACCGCGGTCGTCGTCGCGCGCTCGGGCCTGGGAACGCTGAACCATACGGCTCTCACCGTCGCCGCCCTCGAGCGACGCGGGGTCGACGTCCTCGGAATCGTCTGCAACGAGTACGAGGGAGCGTCGGTCGCCGAGCGAACGAACCCCGCCGAACTCGAGCGCCTGACCGGACGGCCCGTCGAGACGGTGCCCTCGCTCTCGGCTTCGAATCCGGGGACGCTCGCAACCGGCGTTCGCGAGGCGCTCTCGCCGGCGTTCTACGCTCGACTCGCGGACCGCGAATAAAAGGGTGTTACAGCGGCGGCGCTCGCCGCTCGCCCTCGAGTACTGGGTCGTCGCTTCCCGTCGACTCGACGAGATGGGAAACGATCTCGGACTTGCGATGTTTGACCTCGAGGTGCACCCGGAGCTCCCGTCGCCGCTCGTAGTCGTTCGAACAAAGCGGGCAGTCGTACTCGGTCATTAGTCTCCACTCACCGGGAGTGGGTGTCCACACTGACCGTAGTAATAGTGTCGGTCGGTCTGTAACTAGACATGTCTGCGAGGAGATCGAATCGCGGCTACATGAAATCCGAGAGCCCGGACTGGTCGTCGTCGGGTTCGTCGTCGGTCCCGTCCGGGTCGGCGTCCGACGACTCCGAGTCGGCGGCGACGGCCTCGAGCGACTGCTGGTCGTCTCCGTCCCCACCGTCCTCGTCGTCGGTCGACTCGCCCCCGAAGAACGCGGAGCCGGAGTGTTCGACCGTCCGTTCCTCGCGCCGTTCGGCGGCGTCCGCGACGATCGATTCGACCTTGTTGGTGGTCTTCCCACTGCCGGTGATAAACGAGACCTCGCCCTCGTCGAGTTCGTACGTGGCAGCCATCCGCACCGTCAGCTCGCGGTTCTTGCAGTGGTGGGTCATCGCCGAGAGGAAGGGCAGAATCTCCCGGCGCGCGGTGGCGACGCTGGTGCCCTCGCGCTCGGCGATGCGTTCTGCGATGGCGTCGCGGGTGTTTCTGGTCCCCTTGGTACGGCCGAGCTTCGACCAGTAGCTCGGTGGTCCGTACCGAGTCCAGCCGCCTTTCGGTTCGCGGCGGGAGGCCGCGACCCCCGCGGTCATGTTGTCGGTCGCGTACCGCCAGAACGAGTAGTCCTGCGTGGCCCGCACCCGGCCGAGCCAGCGGTCGGCGTTCGCGAGGAAGCCGTAGGCGTCGGCCAGCTCCGCGCCGCGGTAGTCCTTCGGGACGTTGTCCTCGATCCAGTTCAGCAGGTCGTCGGGGGTCTCGTCGACGTCGTAGGAGGCGTACAGCGCCCCCCGGGCGTCCTCCTCCTTGATCAGCGCGTCCAGGAAGTCGAAGATCCCCTCGGTCGTATCGCGCTCGCCCGTGACGACGTCCTCGACGGTCAGCCGTTCGGCCTCCTCGGCGACGGCCTGCAGGTCGTTGACCGCCGAGCGGAGGTCCCCGCTCGTGTCCTCGGCGATCTTCTCCAAGGCCTCCTCCTCGAACTCGACGCCCTCGCGCCGGCAGATGTCCCGCAGGACGGGGACGATCGATCGCTTGGAGACGTCCCGGAACTCGATCGTCTCGCAGGCGTCCCGCAGCGACTGGCTCATGTCGTAGAACTCGTTTGCCACGAGGACGATCGGCTGGTTCGCGCTCTTGACGACGCGGGTGACCTCCCGGGAGCCGCCGTAGTCGGCGTTACCGTGAAAGTTATCGGCCTCGTCTAAGATCACGAGCCGTCGTCCCGACCCGCCCGCGGTGAGGGTCCCGCTCTTCGAGGCCTCGCCCGCGACCCGTTCGATCACGTCCGCGCCGCGGCTGTCGCTGGCGTTGAGCTCCATCACGGGCCAGTCCATGTCGTTGGCCAGCGCGTGGGCCGCCGAGGTTTTCCCGACCCCGGGGCTGCCGTGGACGATCACCGCCTTCCGGTGGTCGTCCCAGGTTTCGGCCCACTCCCTGAGCTGGTCGCGGGCCTTGTTGTTGCCGCGCACCTCCGACAGCGTCGTCGGGCGGTACGTCTCCGTCCAGTCGCTCATTACGACGTGGTTGGGGTGAGCCGCGTTTAGTGGTTGCGGAGCGTCACTCCTCGTCGACCGTCTTCAGGTCGAGGCGGGATGTGACGTCCTCGTACGCGTCGTCGCTCGAGACGATGGTATCGCCGTTTGATTCGACGAGGTGAAGCGCGTCGAACGGGGTGAAGCCGTGGTCTTCGACGTGCGTCGCCGCCGTAACGACCGTCTCCACGTCACCGCGGACCTCGACGAGGTTGGCGGCGTTCGAAACGACGCGTTCGGTATCACGTCCCTCCCGGTAAGCAACCATCAGCAGTTCGATGAGCGTGAACTGTGAGGTCCACAACTCGTCGCGGTGTTCCCGGTACACTAACTCGGCGGCCTCGCCGAGCCAGTCTTCGTCCTTGATGAGCGCGAGCAGAAAGTCCGTCTCGGCGTACATCTACCGTCCGGCCTCGTCGATGGCGGCTTCGCGCGCTTCTTCACGGAGTTCGTCGGCCGATTTTTCCACGTCCGCGAATTCGTCCCTGAGCGCCTCGAGCGGGTCGTCGGCGACCGGGACCAATTTGATCCCATCGGGAAGCTGAACGACGTGATATCGGTCCCCGTATCGCTCTCGAACCTCCTTCGGGAGCGTGAGACGACCGCGGTCGTCCAGCGCTACGTCGGACATATACCGGTGTACGGTGGGCAGGAGCAAAAGTATTCCCCGAGCAGAGTTCAATACCCATTGGACGCCCACTTGGCAAATGCCGTTACTTCGACGACGATACCGCGAGGACTACCGGTAAGTGCGAGCGGCTCCGCTAGCGAAGCTGTCCACTCGGAACTGGACGCAGCGTGGGACCGGATCCAGCCGGCGCAGTCGCTAACTGCCTCGAGCCCGAACCCGACCCATGAACGTCGTGATCCTCACCGTGGGGGACGAGCTGCTCGCCGGCGAGACGACGAACACCAACGCCGCGTGGTTGGCCGAGCAGCTCACCGACCGGGGGGCGACCGTCGAGCGCATCCTGACGATCCCCGACGACCGCGGGCTCATCGCAGACACCGTCGCCGACTGGAGCGATCGCTTCGACGCCGTCCTCGTCACCGGCGGGCTCGGCGGCACCCCCGACGACGTCACCCTCGAGGCCGTCGCCGAGGGACTCGACCGGGAGCTGGTCGTCCGCGAGGAGATCCGCGAGCGCCTGACCGAGAAGGCCCGGCAGTTCCGCGAGGAGAACCCCGACCTCGTCGCGGAGTACGACCTCGAGCTCGACCTCGAGGCCGCGGCCTCGCTGCCGGCGGGAGCGCGACCGATCGTCGTCGAGGAGGCCTGGGCGCCGGGCTGTGTCGTCGGGAACGTCTCGGTCTTCGCGGGGATCCCCGAGGAGATGCGGGCGATGTTCCGCGAGGTCGCCGACGAGTTCGTCGGCGAGGACGACTCCCGGACGCTGTACACGCCCGCGCCCGAGGGGTCGCTGACGGCCGTCCTCGAGGGCGCGACCGACGAGTTCGACGTCGCCGTCGGGAGCTACCCCCGCGGGGAGGATCGCCCCGGGCGGATCCGGCTCACCGGCGGGGATCCCGACGCGCTCGAGGCCGCCGCGAGCTGGATCGACGAGCGCATCGAGACGGTCGAAGCGCCCTCGACGGAGTCGACCGACTGAGACGGCGCGGGGCTCGAACGTCGACTCCGGTAGCTACTTGGGTCGACCGATCCACCCTCGCGTATGGGCGGTCGTGGACCCAAGCAGGAACTCGCCGAGAAGATCGCCGGAGAGATCACGCTGAGCGACGATCCGGGAGCGACGTTGCGCAAGTGGCGGACCGACTTCGGCGTCTCCCAGACCGACCTGGCCGACGAGCTCGAGGTGTCGTCGTCGGTGATCTCCGACTACGAGAGCGGGCGCCGGGAGAGCCCCGGAATCGGCGTCGTCGGCCGCCTCGTCGAGGGGCTGCTCGCGATCGACGAGCGACACGGGGGCGATCGGATCCGACAGTACGGCCGCGTCCTCTCGGCGGGCTTCGAGAGCGACGTCGTCTACGACCTGCGGGAGTACGCGACCTCGAAACCGCTCGCGCAGCTGTACGACGAGATCGGCGCGGCCCAGGTCGCCGCCGGCGACACCGATCGGGTCAGCGGCCACACCGTCATCGACAGCATCGGGGCGATCACGAGCCTCTCGAGCGAGGAGTTCTTCCGGCTGTACGGCCAGAGCACCAACCGGGCGTTGATCTTTACGGGCGTCACGCGGGGCGAATCTCCCCTCGTCGCCCTGCGCGTCGTCAATCCGACGCCGAACGCCGTCGTCCTCCACGGGATCGAGGAGGACGAGCTCTGGGACCACGCCGCCGACCTCGCCCGCATCGACGGCTACTCGCTCGCCGTGACGAACGAACCGCTCGAGGAGCTGCTCGATCACCTCGTCACGCTCGAGTAGGGAGTCGAGCATGACGGACGCCCGGACTCGTCGGAAGGATCGGTTGACGGCGGCGCTGATCGCCGTCTCGCTCGTGGCGCTCGCGGTCGTTTCCCTCGTCGGTTCGCCGACGCTGTGGGTGGGGTGGGCGGTACTGACCGTCGTCGCCTCGGGAGCGGCGATGGTGCGTTTCAATCGGGGCCGCGAGAACGCCGATTAGGCGATCTGGTCCTCGTACTCGTCGGCCGACAGCAGCTCCTCGAGTTCGGTCTCGTCGGCGCCCTCGATCTCGAGCATCCAGCCCTCGCCGAACGGGTCGTCGTTGACCAGTTCGGGAGAGTCGAACAGCGCCTCGTTGACCGCCAGCACCTCGCCGCCGACGGGGGCGTACAGGTCGGAGACGGCCTTGATCGACTCGACGACGCCGAACTCCTCGTCCTGGGCGACGGAGTCGCCCTCGTCGGGGAGTTCGACGAAGACGACATCGCCCAGTTCGTCCTGCGCGAAGTCGGTGATGCCGACGCGGATCCCGTCGTCGGTCGGGAGCGCCCATTCGTGCGATTCGCGATACCGTCGGTCGTCCGGAACGTTGAAGCTCATGGTTATACTGTATCGATAAACGGCGTGGTCTCGACTCTTGCTTTCTTCGACTGGCCGCGAACGACTACCCGCAGCGTCGTTCCCGGCTCCGCGTACTCGACCGGAACGTAGCCGAGTCCGATCGGCTGCTCGAGGGTCGGGCTCATCGTCCCGCTCGTGACGGTGCCGATCACCCGATCCTCGGTGTTCGTGACGTCGTAGCCGTGGCGCGGAACGCCGCGGTCGATCAGCCGGAAGCCGACGAGTCGCTCCTCGACTCCGTCTTCGTTCGCCGCGGCCAGGGCGTCCCGGCCGACGAACTCGGTGTCGAGCGCGACCGCGAACCCGATGCCCGCCTCGTAGGGGTTCCGGGGGTTCGACTCGAGATCGAACTCCTGGCCGGCGAGCAGGAGGCCGGCCTCGATCCGGAGCGTGTCGCGGGCGCCGAGCCCGCAGGGCTGACACTCGAGTCGGGACCAGACCGTCTCGGCCTCGGCCCACGGGACGACGAGTTCGAACCCGTCCTCGCCGGTGTAGCCCGTGCGGGCGGTCCAGCACTCGACGCCGTCGACCGTGACGGACGTCGCCTCGAACCGCCCGAGGTCGGTCGGCGAGCCCTCGGCGACGTCCGCGAGCAGGGCCGCGGCGTCGGGCCCCTGCAGCGCGAACATCGCGTACTCGTCGGTCCGGTTGTCGACGGTCGCCTCGAGGTCGAGGTCGTTGCGGTAGCCGATCCAGCGCTCGTGGGTCGCCTCGTCGGTGCCCGCGTTTGGGACGAAGAGGTAGGTCGGCTCTCCCCCCTCGTCGGGCAGGCGGTAGACGACCGTGTCGTCGACGATCGCGCCCTCTTCGTCGGTGATCGCGGCGTACTGGGCGTCGCCGACCGCGAGGCGGCTCACGTCGTTGGTCGTGAGCCGCTGCATCAGCGTCGCGGCGTCGGGACCGGTGACGTGGATCTGACCCATGTGGGAGACGTCGAAGACGCCGGCCGCCTCGCGGACAGCTCGGTGTTCCGTCTGGATCGAGTCGAACTCCACGGGCATGTCCCAGCCACCGAACTCCGTAAACTTCGCCCCACGCTCGGCGTGGATCCCACGTAACGGCGGCGTCTGAAGCGGCATAGTCGGCTCCACACTCCGGGAGTAGTAATGTCTTTTCGTCGGCCGATCGTCCCGCGGGAAACGGCGGCGGTCGTCTCCCCCCGGAGTTCCGACGCGTTCGCCGCGAGAACCGCGCCGGAGGCGGACGGCTCCGCGTCGAACCGTTTCGTCACACCTTTTTTCCGGATCCGCGAATCGAGGGTATGTTCGACCGCCTGCGAGCCCGGTTTACGGCCGGATCCGACGGACCGACGGTCGGCCTCTTCGTCGACGGGCCGAACGTCCTTCGCGACGAGTTCGACGTGGACCTGGACGACCTCCGGACCGCCGCCGCGGACCTCGGCAGGGTCGGAGTCATCCGGCTGTACCTCGACGAGCACGCCACGCCCGGCCTCATTCAGGCCGCGGAGGCCCGCGGCTTCGAGGTGATCGTCACCAGCGGCGACGTCGACGTCAAACTCGCCGTCGACGCCACCGCGCTGGTCGGCGAGGGCGCGATCGATCGGCTGGCGATCGCCTCTCGAGACACCGACTTCAAGCCCGTCCTCGAGCACGCGGGCCGAACCGGCGTCGAGACGATCGCCATCGCTCCGGGAAGCTACGGCCGTTCGGACGCGCTGCGAAACGCCGCCGACGAGGCGGTGACCCTCGAGGAGTAGCGGCCCTCGGCAGTGCGGGCCGGCTGCCTCGAGCGATCCGAGTCGGTGACTTTTCACTCGTCCCGCACCCACCGTCGGGTATGATCGACGACGATCGGCCGGTGCTGGACGATCACCTCCACCTCGATCCGGACAACAACCGCGGGATCGACGCCGTGCGCGATTTCGTCCGCGTCGGCGGCACCCACATGCTCGTGGTGAACAAACCCTCCTGGCACCTCGGCGTCGAGGCCGACGCCGGCGAGGACTTCCGTCCCGTCTTCGAGCGCACCCTCGAGATCGTCGAGGCGGCCTCGGCGGAGCTCCCGGGACGGGCCTGGCCCGTCCTCGGGGTTCACCCGGGACTGATCTCGCGGCTCGTCGACGAGCGCGGGTACGCCCCCGCGGAGGCTCGCGAGATCATGCGGGGCGGGATCGACGTCGCCGCGGAGTACGTCGAGAGCGGCGACGCGCTGGCGTTGAAATCCGGTCGGCCCCATTACGCAGTCGACGACGACGTCTGGGCGGCATCGAACGCCGTGATGCGCCGGGCCTTCGAGCGCGGGGCGGACCTCGACTGCGCCGTCCAGCTCCACGCCGAATCGAGCGAGGATCTGACCGAGGTCGCCGGGTGGGCCGAGGACGCCGGTCTTCCCGCCCATAAGGTGGTCAAACACTACGCGAGCGGGCGCCTCGAGGGCCCGGTCCCGAGCGTCATCTGCGACAAGGACGAACTCGAGCGGGCGGCCGAGCGCGGCGACCCGTTCCTGATGGAGACCGACTACATCGACGATCCCGACCGTCCCGGCGCCGTGCTGGGACCGAAGACGGTCCCCCGTCGGGTCGCCTGGCTGCTCGAGGAGGGGTACGACGAGGCCGTCCGGAACGCCCACGTCGAGACCCCCGAGCGCGTCTACGGCATCGACACCGAATCGACGCTCGAGAGCGCCTGAGGCGGGCGTCTGTGGACAGTCGTCGCGGAATACAGGTAGAGAAAGGCATTTCAAGCGGCCGGTGTAGGTGTCTGTATGAGCAATCCCCCCACCGAGTACTACTCGGCGGAACGCTGGCAGAACTGGATCGATCGCATCAAAGACGAGGAGATCGATCCGGAGGACGAGGACTCGGCGCGGCTGCTGCTCAATCTGCAGGACGACACCGCGATCGCGATCGCGAAGATCGTCTCGGACTACGACGACGGCGAACTCGAGCAGGAGGCGGCCCTGTCCGAGATCGAGGACGTCCGGGAGGTCGTCCTCGGCGAGGTCGACATCGAGGACGAGGAGAAGCTGATCCTCGTCGACGGCGTCCAGACGAGTCTGGTCTGTGTCTTTTTCGCCGCCGAGGAGTACGTCGCCAGCGGCCCCGCCGAAGAGGGAAGCGTCGCCGACTACCTCGACGCGGCCGCGAACGCCGAGGCCGAGGAGGACCTCGACGCGGCGCTGGGGTACGCCGCCCGGGCCGGCACGCTTGTCATCGACGACGAGGAACTCGACATGAGCGTCGCCGAGGAGCTCGAGTACGGGCTGGTCACCGAGTGGATCAACGGGCTGGACAGCCTCCAGAGCGCGATGAGCGACCCCGAGGTCGTCGAGGAAGACGAGGACTGATTCTCGCCGCGGGTTCGGTTCGACAGCCGACGAGCGATTCGTCTCGCCGTCCGCCGCTCGAGCCGACCGGACCGTCGGTCGCCGCCCCCGGAGCGACTCGTATCGTCGACGCCGAGTACGACGTTCGTCGAAGTGGGGAACGACAATATCATATAGATCGGACAATATTCGCCTACCATGGCCACAGTCGGTATCGACGCCGTCGAGATCTGGACCGGGAACCTCAAACTCGACCTCCCCGGCACCTTCGCCCCCCAGAAGGGCGAGGAACCGGAGAAGTACACGAAGGGACTGGGACTCAACGCCAGTTCGTTCCCCGACAGCTACGAGGACATCGTCACGATGGCGGCCAACGCCGCCCACCGGCTGATGGAGCGCAAGGGCCTCGAGCCCGACGATATCGGTCGCATCGACGTCGCGACCGAGAGCGCCTTCGACAACTCGAAACCGGTCTCGACGTACGTCGCCGGCTGCCTCGAGCAGGTCTACGACGAGGACTTCCACCACGCCAACAAGGGCGAGCGGAAGTTCGCCTGCATCGCCGGCACGCAGAGCTTGGACGACGCCTACAACTGGATCCGCGCGGGTCGCAACCGCGGTCGCGGCGCGCTCGTGATCGCGACTGACACGGCCCTCTACGCCCGCGGCGACGCCGGGGAGGCGACCCAGGGCGCCGGGGCCGTCGCGATGTATATCGCCGAGGACCCCGACCTGGTCGAGCTCTCGCCCGAGCAGGGGTACGGGAGCGCCGACGAGACCGACTTCCTCAAGCCCAACCAGCAGTTCCCCTCCGTCGACGGGAAGCGGTCGGTGCAGGTCTACCTCGCCCGGATGCGCGAGGCCTTACAGGACTTCGAGAGCGTCGCGGGCGACGTCCACCCCGACGACGTCGCCTTTATCCCGTTCCACACCCCGTTCCCGGGGATGGTCCGCAAGGCGGGCCTGCTGGGCTACCGCTACGTCACGCGGGATACGGCC
>NZ_AOIA01000123.1 GCF_000337695.1 Natronococcus jeotgali DSM 18795 | reverse complement strand
TCGGACGCCCTCAAGGAGACCGACCGCTACCGGGAGTGGTACGCCGAGACGATCGACCCGACGCTGACGATCTCCCGGGAGGTCGGCAACTGGTACACCGGCTCGGTCCACATCGCCCGCATCAGCGCGCTGAAACACGCCCTCGAGAACGGCCGCGACATGACCGACGAGACGCTGCTGGTCGGCTCCTACGGCAGCGGCGCCCAGGCGGAGATCCACGCCGAGACGGTTCGGGACGGCTGGGCCGAGGAGCTCGAGGCGCTGAACGTCGACGAGCAGCTCGCGGCCCGGTACGACATGAGCTGGGCGGACTACGAGGAGGTCCACGACGCCCACAACCACGAGATGGACGTCGACGTCGAGGAGTTCACGACGCCCGAGGAGGAGTTCGTCTTCGACGGCTGGGGACGCATGGGCGAGCGCAAGTACCGGTACGTCGAGTAACGGTTTCGGCGTAGTTTTCGGGAGCGAGGACGACGGCCGAACGAGTGCGGGTCGGGGACGGCGCGACCGCGGCTCCGGGATTCGATCGAGCCGCGAGGCGAAACCGATTACCTTCTCGGGCGGATAGCTCGGGCAACGAGTCGCGGACGTTTCGAGTTGATCACCCATGGACCCGCTTACCCTCCTCGGCGTCGACGTCGCCCTCTTTCTGGTTATCGGCCTGCTGGCCGGGGCCCACTGTATCGGTATGTGCGGCCCGCTCGTGACCGTCTACGCGGGGCGAATGGACGGCGGCGAGGAGAGCGAGAGGCGCGGCTCCCACCTGACGACCCGCGAGGTGCGCCAGCACGCGCTGTTCAACCTCGGGCGGACCGCGAGCTACACCTTGCTCGGCGCCGTCTTCGGCGCGCTCGGCGGGCTCCTGTTCGTGACGACCGAGTCGCTGACGCCGATCGTCGAACCGATCCGCGGCGGGGTCGGCCTGATCGTCGGCGGGTTCGTCGTCGCGACCGGGATCTACTACCTGCTCGGCCGGACGACGGGCGGGATTCACCTCCCCGGCCTCGAGCGCCTCACCGGCTGGCTGATGACCCACGTCGACAGGTTGGCCAACGGGCCCGGTATCGTCGGGTTGGGCGCGCTCCACGGGCTGTTGCCCTGTCCGATCCTCTACCCGGCCTTCCTCTACGCGTTCGCGACGGGCTCGGCGGCGGGCGGCGCACTCGCGCTGGCCGCACTGGGACTCGGCACCGTCCCCGCGGTGTTTCTCTACGGCACCGTCGTCGAGTCGATCGACGTTGTCCACCGCCAGCGGGTCCACCGACTGCTCGGGGTCGCGTTCGTCGTGCTGGGCTACGTCCTCCTGGCGCACGGGTTGATGAGCATCGGCATCCACGTCCCCCACCCCCAGCTGCCGTTCTACGACGGGATCGACGCGGCGAGCGCGGGCGCGCACGACCACTGATCAGATCATGACCGACCGAACCGGCTGTACGCTCTGTGAGCTTCCCGTCGAGGGAAGCGACGTCACCGACGACGAGGGGAACCGCTTTTGCTGCGTCGGCTGTCGGGACGTCTTCGACGCGCTCGGCGACGTCGACGACGTCGCCCCCGAGGACGTCCGCCGGCAGCGAGCCGACGACGAGGAGCGGGAGATCCCCGACGACCACGAGTCGACCTACCTCGAGGTCGACGGGATGCACTGTGCGACCTGCGAGGCCTTCATCGAGTCTGCGGCGCTGCGAACGGACGGCGTCAGCGCCGCGGACTCGAGCTACGTCACCGACACGGTGCGGATCGATCACGATCCCGGCGCGGTCTCGCGGGCCGACCTCCGGGAGACGATCAGCGGGTTGGGCTACAGCGCCTACGACCGCGACGACGCGGTCAGCCGGCGCAGGGCCGACAACTGGATGATGGGTCGGGTCGTCGTCGGCGTCCTCGTCGGGATGATGGTGATGCTGCAGTACCTGCTGATCATCTACCCCACCTACTTCGGCGGGCTGTTCTACGACCAGCGAACGTACGAGTTCTTCAGCCAGGCGCTGGCGAGCGAGCTCGCGACGCCGTTTTACCTCGCGCTCGCGGCGATGACGACGATCGTGCTCGGCGTGACGGGAAAGCCCATCCTCCAGGGTGCCTACGTCTCCGCCAAGACTCGGTCGCCGAACATGGACCTGCTGGTGGCGATCGCGGCCGTCAGCGCCTATCTCTACAGCACGCTGTCGATCGTCGTCGGCGGCGAACACGTCTACTACGACGTCACCGTCGCGATCGTCGTCATCGTCACGGCGGGCAACTACTACGAGTCGACGATCAAGGACGAGGCCACCGAACGGCTCTCGGATCTCACCGCGGTCCAGATCGACGAGGCCCGCCGCGTCCGGGCAGACGGGGACCGCGAGGACGTCGCCGTCGACGACCTCGAGCCCGACGACCGGGTGCTCGTGCGTGCCGGCGAGCGGATCCCCGTCGACGGCGAGGTCGTCGACGGCGAAGTGGCGGTCGACGAGGCCGTCGTCACCGGCGAGTCCCTTCCCGTCGGCAAGGCCCCGGGAGACGCCGTCGTCGGCGGATCGCTGGTCACCGACGGCGCCGTGACCGTCCGCGTCGGCGAGGGTGCCACGAGCAGCCTCGACCGGGTCACCGAACTCGTCTGGGACCTCCAGAGCACGAGCCACGGCATCCAGAAGCTCGCCGACAAGCTGGCGACGATCTTCGTTCCGCTGGTCCTCGCGCTGTCGGTCGTCGTCGCGGCGGCGTACCTGCTGACCGGCGCCGGCGTCGCCGAGGCCCTGCTGGTCGGGCTCACCGTGTTGATCGTCTCCTGTCCCTGCGCGCTCGGGCTGGCGACCCCGCTGGCCGTCGCCGCGGGGATCCGCGACGCCCTGGAGCGCTCGATCGTCGTCTTCGACGACACCGTCTTCGAACGCGTCCGCGAGGCCGACACCGTCGTCTTCGACAAGACCGGGACGCTGACCACCGGCGAGATGACGGTCGTCGAAACGGATCTCGAGGACGAGCTGCTCGAGTCCGCGGCCCGGCTCGAGGGCCGCTCGGCCCACCCGATCGGGCGGGCGATCGCGGCCGAGCGCCCGGTCGCGGACGGGGGGGCCGTCGAATCCGCCGGCGCGACCGCGGGCGACGGAACGGCCGACCCGGACGGCGTCGAGGATTTCGAGAGCTACCGCAACGGCGTCGCTGGAGTCGTCGACGACGAAGCGCTCCTCGTCGGCCACCCCGATCTGTTCCGGGATCGGGGCTGGACGGTACCCGACGGGATCGCCGAACGGATCGCCGAGCGCCGCGAAACGGGGCGCGTTCCGGTCGCGGTCGGCCGCGACGGCGTCGCGGAGGGGCTGATCGTGGTCGGCGACGAACTCCGTTCGGGGTGGTCGGAGACCCTGTCGGCGATCGCCGAAACGGGAACCGACGTCGTCGTCCTCACGGGCGACGACGCCCGCGCGGCCGAGCGGTTCCGCGCGGAGCCGTCGGTCGACCGGGTTTTCGCCGGCGTCCCGCCCGAAGGGAAGGCCGAGACCGTCGAGCGGCTCAAGCGAACGGGGCGCACGGTCATGGTCGGGGACGGCACCAACGACGCGCCGGCGCTGGCCGCGGCGGACCTGGGGATCGCGCTGGGCGGCGGGACCGCGATGGCCGCCGACGCCGCCGACGTGGCGCTGGTCGACGACGAGATCGACTCGCTCGACACCGTCTTCGAACTCGCTCGGGCGACCGACCGCCGCGTCAAGGGCAACATCGGCTGGGCGTTTTGCTACAACGGCGTCGCGATTCCGCTGGCGGCGACGGGACTGCTCAACCCGCTGTTCGCCGCCGTCGCGATGGGCGCGAGCAGCCTGCTGGTCGTCACGAACTCCTCGCGGTCGCTGCTCGAGGACTGAGACGGGCCGCCGTCGAACGGTCCGCGGCGGCCGAGGCCGTGCCGGAACCGGCCGACGGCGGGACGGACGAGGGACGGTTCAACGCGAAGTAATTAGTTCTGGACCGCCAATCGGAAGCTATGTCTTCGCGCCCGGACCTGTCGGAGTGGCTCTCCGACCGAGCGGGACTCGTGGTCCTCACCCTGGTAAGCGTCCTGCTCGCGGCGCTGATCGTGCTGCCGTACCTCCAGTACGTGTTGCTCGGGGTGATCCTCGCGTACGTTCTCGTCCCGGCCCAGCGCCGGCTCGAGCGGTACGTCAGGTCGATGACCGCCGCGCTCGTTCTCGTCGTGGTCGCGCTCCTCACGATCCTGCTACCGGTGTTGTACGTGCTCGCGATCGCGCTGGGACAGGCACTCGACATCGCGATGGCCGTTCAGGACGGCTCGCTCAACGCCGAGGAGGTCGAGCGACGGATCGAGTCGGAGCTTGGCTACCCCGTCGACCTCGAGGAGACCTACGCTACCTACCAGGAGCCGATCGCGAGCGGGCTCCAGGAGGTCGCCACCGGCGCGCTCGAGTTCGTCGGGGGGGTGCCATCGATCCTCATCGGGTTGATGGTGACGGTGTTCGTCCTCTTCGCCCTGCTGCGGGACGGCGATCGGCTCGTCCAGTGGGTGCGGTACGTGCTGCCGGTTCAGGATCACGTCCAGCGCGAGTTGCTCAACGAGCTCGACCAGCTCATGTGGGCGTCGGTCGTCGGCAACGTCGTCGTCGCGATGATCCAGGCGGTGTTGCTCGGTGCCGGGCTCATGGTGCTCGACGTTCCCGCCGTCGTCTTGCTGACCGTCGCCGCGTTCGTGGCCGCGCTGCTCCCGCTGATCGGGGTCTTCGCGGTCTGGCTGCCGATATCGCTCTACCTCCTGGTCCTCGGCGAGACCCTGCCCGCCGCCGCTCTCGTCGCCTACGGCTCGCTCGTCAGCGCCTCCGATACCTACCTCCGGCCGGCGCTCATCGGCCGAACGAGCGCGTTCAACTCCGCGATCGTGGTCGTCGGCATCTTCGGCGGGCTGGTCGTCTTCGGCGCGGTCGGCCTGTTCATCGGCCCCGTCGTCCTCGGCGGCGCGAAGATCACCCTCGACCTGTTCGCTCGCGAGTGGGCGATCGCCGAGGGGAATCCCCCGGTCGGGCCGCTTCCGGCGGCCGATCCCGCGGCCGAGACGGCGTCGGAGACGGGGATCACCGGCGAGTCGACCCCGGGCGAACCGAACGGCGGCGGCTCGACCGCGTCGAACGCCCCCGAACCGGACGGCGAGAACGGTCCGAAGTCGACATCCGGCGACGAATCCGAACCCGGCGGGGACGGCTCGAACGACGACCCGGCGCACTGACCCAGCTCCGTCGAAGAGGTGCGTTCATTATCCCGTGTCCGTAACTACCGCGTAACGTGTCTCGGAACGAAACGGGTACGCCGGTACCACGGCGGCCGGCCCCGATCCGAGTCCCTCGCTACCCATGAACGGATCACACGCGACCGGGAGCCCCTACGCTCCCTACACGAACGACGAACGGACGGCGATGCTCGAATCGGTCGGCGTCGACGACGTCGAGGAACTGTTCGACATCCCCGAGGACGTTCGCTTCGACGACGAGTTCGGGATCGACGCGCGAACCGAGCGGGAGACCAGACGGCTGGTCCGATTGGTGCTGGGGCGCAACGACGAGCTGACCGAGCTGCTCGGCCGCGGCCACTACGGCTACTACGTCCCCTCGCTGATCGACCACCTCGCGGATCGCTCGGAGTTTCTGACTTCCTACACCCAGTACCAGCCCGAGGTCTCCCAGGGGTTCCTGCAGGCGCTGTTCGAGTACCAGTCGCTTCTGGTCGAGCTGACCGGCCTGGAGGTCGCCAACTGCTCGATGTACGACGCCGCCACCGCGCTGGGCGAGGCCGCGACCCTCGCGGATCGGACTCGCTCGACGAGCGGCCACCGCGTGCTCGTCCCCGATCTCCTGCTCGAGGGCCGGCGAAGCACGCTCGAGAACTACGTCGCCGGCACCGACCTCGAGGTCGAGACGTACCCGACCGACGACGCGAACGCCGACCGCGACGCGCTCGCCGAGGCCGTCGACGAGGACGTCGTGATGGTCTACGTCGAGAACCCGACGGTGCGGGGAACGATCGAGGAGCGACTCGACGAGATCGGCGACCTCGCCGACGACGCCGACGCGCTGTACGTCCTCGGGACCGATCCCGTCGCGCTCTCGATGCTCCAGCGGCCCGCCGACGTGGGCGCCGACGTCGTCGTCGGCGACGCCAGCGTGCTGGGCTTACCGACCAGCTACGGGATGGGACTGGGCCTGTTCGCCTGTCGCGAGGAGTTCCTGCGACAGGTTCCGGGTCGGCTGGTCGGCGCGAGCGAGGACGCGACCGACCGTCGGGCCTACACGCTCACCCTGCAGACCC
Organism: Natronococcus jeotgali DSM 18795; assembly: GCF_000337695.1. Classification (GTDB taxonomy): domain Archaea; phylum Halobacteriota; class Halobacteria; order Halobacteriales; family Natrialbaceae; genus Natronococcus; species Natronococcus jeotgali. The sequence continues at coordinate 20,745 of NZ_AOIA01000123.1, read as the reverse complement.
GCGAACAGCACATCCGTCGGGAGCGGGCGACGAGTAACATCTGCACGAACCAGGCCTGGGTGGCGCTGCGGACCGCGATGCACGCCGCCTCCCTGGGTCCCGACGGGATGGTCGATCTCGCCGAACGGGGCGTGCGACGCGCCGCGGACCTCGCCGAGCGCGTCGACGGGATCGTCGGCGTCAAAGCGCCGGTCCACGACCGCCACCACCTCCGGGAGTTCGTCGCCCGCGTCGACCAGCCCGCCCGCGCCGTCGCCGAGGACCTCGAGCGACGCGGCTTCGCCGTCCACGTCGTCGGCGAGCACGAGATCCAGATCTGCGTCGCGGGCGTCCCCGACGAGCGGCTCGATCCGTTCGTCGCCGCCCTCGAGGAGGTGGCCCGATGAGCGACGATCCGCGGGACGACCGGGCCCGCTACGACCAGGCTCGGTACGTCGAGAACGGCCAGTACGAGCCGCTGCTCTCGGAGAAGGACCTGACGCGCGTCGAGATCGGCGGGGACGGCGACGAGGACGGAGGCTCCCCGCTGCCCGACGAGCTGACCCGCGACTCCCTCGAGTTGCCCGCGCTGTCCGAACCCGAGCTCGCGCGCCACTACACGCGGCTCTCCCAGATGATCTACGGCATCGACAGCGGCCCCTACCCGCTGGGGTCGTGTACGATGAAGTACAACCCGAAGTTCACCGAGGACGTCGCGGCGCTGCCGAAGGCCGCCGTCCACCCCGACCGCTCGGAGCGCTCGACGCAGGGCACCCTCGAGCTGCTCTACCGGCTGCAGGACTACCTCGGCCGGATCGGCGGGATGGACGCCGTCACCCTGCAGCCGCCCGCGGGCGCGGCCGGGGAGTTCGTCGGCATCCGCGTCGCGGCGGCCTACCACGAGCACAACGGCGAGGGTCACCGGGACGAGGTCATCGTCCCCGAGAGCGCCCACGGCACCAACTTCGCCAGCGCGGCGCTTGGCGGCTACGACGTCGTCTCCCTGCCCAGCGACGACGAGGGACGGGTCGACCTCGAGGCCCTGGAGGCCGCCCTCTCGGAGAACACGGCGGCGCTGATGTTGACGAACCCGAACACGCTCGGACTGTTCGAGCGCGACATCGCCGAGATCGCCGAGATGGTCCACGACGTCGGCGGCCTGCTGTACTACGACGGGGCCAACCTCAACGCCCTGCTCGGTCGGGCCCGCCCGGGCGACATGGGCTTCGACGTGATGCACTACAACGTCCACAAGACGTTCGCGACGCCCCACGGCGGGGGCGGACCGGGCGCCGGCCCCGTCGGCGTCGTCGACGAGTTAGCGCCGTTCCTGCCGGCGCCCCGCGTCCGCGAGGCGGACGACTCGGACTCGAGGTCGGGCGAACCGACCTACGAGCTGTTCGATCCCGAGCACACCATCGGGAAGGTCCACGGCTACCAGGGCAACTGGCTGGTGCTCGTGAAAGCGTTCGCCTACATCGCCCGCCTGGGCGACGAGGGACTCGCCGACGCCAGCGCGACCGCGGTGCTCAACGCGAACTACCTCGCGAGCCGGATCGAGTACGAGGTGCCCTACGGACCGTTCCACCACGAGTTCGTCGCCAGCGCCGGCGACCAGGACGCCGCCGACGTCGCCAAGCGAATGCTCGACCACGGCGTCCACCCGCCGACGACGAAGTGGCCCGAAATCGTCCCCGAGGCGCTGATGACCGAGCCGACGGAGGTCGAGAGCAAGGCCACGCTCGATCGGCTCGCAGCCGCCTTCAACGCCGTCGCCGCTGAGGACGACGAAACGCTCGAGGGCGCCCCCCAGCGAACGGCCGCCCGGCGTATCGACCAGACCGACGCGGCCCGGAGCCCGCGGCTGTCCTGGCAGGCGCTCGAGGACGACGACTAGGACGAAACCGATCCCGCTACGTCCGGAACGGTTCGAGCATCGCCTCGTCGAACGCGACGGGCGCCCCGGATCGGTCGAAACAGCCGTACTCGGTGATCCCCTCGATGTTCGTTCGCCCGTCGCTCGAGAGTTCGTGGGCGATCCGGATCGTCTCGTCGGAAACCTCGAGGACGTCGCAGTCGACCCGCAGCGTCGTCTCGAAGTGAACCGGCGACTTGAACTCCCAGCGCCAGTCCCGGATGCGATAGGGCTCCGTCTCGTCCCGCAGCTCCGCGAGGCTCGTCCCGCGGTCCTCGAGGTGGCGTTCGAGGGCGACGTCGGCAAAGCGCGGATACTCCTCGAAGTAGGCCAGTTCGGCGCCCTCGATGTGGGGGCTGCGGATCTCGAAGGCCGACGAGAACGACGCCAGCCCGTCACCCGCGTCGGCCCCGCCGTCCCCGGGACCGACCGCGGGAGCCCGGTCGACGCGGGCGTCCGCGAACGCCGCCCGGACGTCCTCTGGTAACGCCAGCGCGGCGCCGCCGGGACCGATCGTCACGTGGGTCATCCGCGCCGTCGCCAGCCGTTCGCCGTCGCCGCCCTCGATCTCGTAGAGCAGTTCCACGCTCGAGTCGCCGACGCTTCGGGGCACCGTCTCGACCGAGATCGTCTCGCCGATGCGGGGGTAGCGGTCGACGGAAGTGCTGACGACCACCGGGGCGTACGGAATGCCGTCGTCGCCGAGGATCTCCGCGAAGGAGTACTCGAAGGCCGCGGCGATCTCCTGGGTCGAGATCAGCTGCCAGTCGAAAAACGTCGCCCCGTGTGCGAGCGGGCCGGCGAACTCGCCGAAGCTCACCCGCCGATCGTCGATCGTTTGCATGTCCCCGAGGGTACGTCACTGCCCCCCACTTCAGTACAGGATCCGGCAAAGGATACCCGGAACGCGGGCTACCGGTCCCGAACGGCGTCGTCGCCCTCGAGGTGTGCGAGCAGCGCCGGATGGAGCGGGCCGTTCGACCCCAGCAGCGCCGACCGACCCTCGGTCTCGAGTTCGAAGACGAACGGTTCGCCCCGCTCGTCGGTGAGTCGCGCGCCGGCCTCGCGGGCGATTACCAGTCCGGCGGCGACGTCCCAGGGGTAGGTGTCGTACTCCCAGGTGGCGTCCGCGCTGCCGCTGGCGAGATAACAGAGATTGAGCGCGGTCGAGCCGAGCCGTCGGACGCCGCGTGTCTCCTGGTAGAACCGCGTGAGAAAGGAGCCGTCGGGATCGTAGCCGGAGATGAGCATGCTCTCGTCGAGGTGATCCCGGTCGGTCGTCTCGATGGGGTCGCCGTCCCGGCGGGCACCCTGCCCGGCGATCGCGCTGAACAGTTCGTCCGTTTCGGGGACGTAGACGACGCCGACGACGGGGTACTCGCCCTCGAGCAGCGCGATCGAGATCGAGTAGTTGGGGTTGCCGTGGGCGAAGTTCCCGGTCCCGTCGAGGGGGTCGACCACCCACGTGTAGCCGTCCTCGCGGACGTCCCGCGGGCGCTCCTCGGAGACGATCCCGTGGTCGGGGAACTCGTTTTCGATCACCGTCGTGATGATCCGGTTGGCCTGGTGGTCGGCCTCGGTGACGATGTCGGACTTGTCGCTTTTGACCGCGACGGACTCGACCTGTCCGTGGAGCTCCCGGAGGGGTTCGCCCGCGGCCTCGGCGGCCTCGGTGGCGATCGTTCGCGCGCGCTCGAGGAAGTCGTCCCCCTCGACCTCGGCGTCGGTTCCGGCCGCGGGGATCCGGGGCGGTTCGTCGACGTCGCGAACGTCCCAGCCCAGCTTCTTCGCGATCGCGGTGAAGAAGTGGTCGTCGTAGCTGGTGTGGACGACGTGGGCGAGCTTCTCGGCGCCCGTGACCAGCACCTCCTCGCCCTCCTCGAGGAGCGCGTGGGCCCGCCCGCCGTCGACCAGCAGGCTCGCGGGGCCCTGGGTGCGGATCCGGAGTTCCGTCTCCGGCGAGACGACGATCGGGCGCACCCCCAGCTGGTGGGTGTGCAGCGGAACCAGCTGGAGCGTGTGGTTGTTCGCCGGGTAGTGGATCGGCCCGTTGGCCGACAGCGAGATACCCGTCGACCCCGTCGGCGTCGAGACCGCGATCCCGGTCCCCTCGAACTCGCCGACGTACTCGTCGTCGGCGTAGACGTCCAGCCGCGTGATCTTGCGATCGATCGGATCGTCGGGCGGGACGTGCTCGATCGTGACGTCGTTGATCCCGGTCGCGTCGATCCCCGGTCCGCGGACGGCGACCTGCTGGCGGCTGTCGATCGCCGCCCGTCCGCGGAGCACCTCGTCGAGCGCCGCCTCGAGGTCCTCGGGCTCGACCCGGGCGAGGAAGGCGAGCGTCCCGGTGTTGACCCCCAGCTGGGGGACGCCCCGCGGGGCGAAGGTCTTGATCCCCTCGAGGAAGGTGCCGTCGCCGCCGATCGTGATCCCCAGGGTGGCTCGACTGCCGTCGTAGACGTCGTCGATCGGCTCGCCGACGTCGACCGTCGAGAGCCTGATCCCGCGGTCGTCGGCCCAGGCCGCGAGGCGGGCGACGACGTCGTCGCTGCCGGGGCTGACGATGGCGATGAGCTCCTCGGTCGTCGCGAGCCGCCGTCCTTGCATCGGGTGGATCCTCGAACCGTGCGACTATGGGTCTGGCGCTCGGCGCCGGGAGACCGGTTCAGGCCGCGCTCGAGTCGATGCCGTCGATCTGCACGAAGCCGTAGTCACAATCCGGGCAGTGCCACTTGACCTTCTCTCCGAGGTGCAGCGTCGTGCTCGCGGCGCGGTAGAACGTCTTCTCCCCGCAGTTCGGACACTCGTGATCGAGTTCCATGGCCATGCCGACGCCTACCGTTCGGAGCGAGTTTAACGTACTGATTCGTCGGACCGACCCGCGACGGCTCCGACCGACGCCGAAACTAAGTGGACACCGATCCTCGAGGTCGGTATGGCGATCTACACCGGTCGCGGCGACGACGGCGAGACCGACCTCCGGGACATGACCCGCGTCTCGAAGACGGATCCGCGCATCGAGGCCTACGGCACCGTCGACGAGCTCAACGCGCTGGTCGGCACCGTGCGGCCGACGGGCCACGACGACGTCGACGACCGCCTCCGGACGATCCAGAACCACCTCCACGTCGTCCAGGCCGACCTCGCGAACCCCGACCCCGACGAGGACGACCCCGAGGTGCGGGCCGACCACGTCGAGACGATCGAGGACTGGATCGACGAGTCCGACGAGGAACTCGAGCCCCTAACCACCTTTATCCTGCCGACGGGCGCCGACCGCGGCGCGCGGCTCCACCACGCCCGCGCGGTCTGTCGGCGCGCCGAGCGCCGCGCGGTCGCGCTGGCCTCGAGCGAGCGGATCAACGAGCGAACCGTCGAGTACCTCAACCGCCTCTCGGACGGCCTCTTTACGTTCGCCCGCCTCGTCAACCAGCGCGAGGGCGAACCCGAGGAGGCCCCGGAGTACTGATCGCTCGAGGCTCGAGGCTGAAAGGAAGGCTTAAGTCGGGCGCACCGATAACTTGGGGTGCGGGTTGGTGATCTAGTCCGGTTATGATACCTCCTTCACACGGAGGAAGTCGGCAGTTCAAATCTGCCCCAACCCACTTTTCGGCGACCTACCTGTTCCCCGAGTCGGCTCGAGCGGACGGTCCGACGCTCAGCGATACCCCAGATCCCGGAGGTGTTCCTGGATGTCCGTATCCACCGACGACCCCGTCTCGAGGTCGGGCTCGCGGGTGCCCTCGTCGGTGGCCGTCGTCTCGACCCAGGGGACCTTCTTGACGGCCGGGTGGGGGAACCCCTCGGGGTGGCCGTAGGCGCGCCACTCGCCGAAGGCCTCGCCGTGGTCGGACGTGATGACGACGTTCTCGGCGTCGACGTTCTCGAGCAACTCCGCGACGTCGTCGAGGACCCACCGCAGGGTCTCCCGGTAGGCCTCGTACACCGCCTCCCGGGTGGCGGCCCCCTCCTCGAGGAGTTCGTACCCCCGCCTCTCGACTTCGGTCGGCTCCCGGTCCTCGCGGTAGGCGGCGCCGGCGTAGGGGAGGTGGGGCTGGGTGTAGTGGACGATGATCCGGTCGGCGTCGCCGTTGCGGCCCGCGTCGATCGCGTGGTCGGTCATCGCCGCCGGAAGCACCGAGCCGTAGGCCTCGTCGTGGTCGGTCTCCCAGACGGTCCGGTGGGCGCCGAAGGCGGACTCGTCGACGACGGACCACGAGGAGAGGTCGATCGGGACGGCGTTGTTGACGGGCGGGTACTGGCCGTCGACGAAGACGGTCTCGCTGAACCCGTTGCCGGATATGTAGGCGGTCCGGCCGATCTCCTCGCGTCTGGACTCGGTGAAGGTGTTTACCATCCACTCGGCGGACTGGCTGCCGACGGAGTAGGCCTCGTCGACCTCGTCGATGAACTCGTACTCGGGGGCGACCTCCCGGAGGGTGTCGACCCGACAGGCGTCCAGCACGACCAGCAGGTCCCAGTCCGAGTCGTAGACGTTCCGTCCCAGCGGGACCCGCGAGGTGATCGCGTACCAGACCGAGAGGTAGGCGGTAAACAGGAGGTACAGCGGGGCCCGCGCGGGGTGGGTTCGGGCGTGCTCTCGCAGCTCCGCGATCCAGTCGGCGAGGTCGGCGTCCATCGTCCGCCCGTAGCGAGCGCCGGGTCAAGAAGGTCGTGGTGTCCGGCGATCAGAGGTAGCCCAGGTCGCGCAGCTGGGCCTCGACCGCGCCGTCGACGTCCGCGGAGTCGGGCTCGCTCCGAACGTCGTCGATCGGCGTCGAGAACGCCGCCCTCGCCTCCTCGGGGACGAGCTCCGGGTCGCCCTCCCGCTCGAGGACGTACGCGCCGTCCTCGCGGTCGTACAGCGCGGCGGAGCCCAGCGAGTCCCAGACGTACTTGCCCTCCGGGCGGTAGGCGCACCGCGAGGTCCGGTTCCAGAACTCGAAGCGGTCGTGGTCGGTCGGCGGGTGGGCGACGCCGAGTCCCGCCACCTCCGCGGCGATCGGCGCCCGCGGTTCGAAGGGCTCGCCGGTCGCGACCGAGGCGACGAGACCGCCCAGATCCAGGTGGGAGATCGGCTTGGACGGGTCGGCGTCGACCGCGGCGTTGACGATCTCGAGGGGGACGTGGAGAAGCGCCTCGCTGACGTCGGGCGTGACGTGGCCAAAGCGCCGCGGCGGCCCGTCGACGGCGAGTTGCTCCCCGTGGTCGGCGGTGACGATCACGGCGGTGTCGTCGTCGACGGATCGACAGAACGCGGCCACCCGTCGGCAGACGTACTCCACGGCGGCGGCGTAGAGCTCCCGGTAGCGCTCGAGGTCGGCCGCGCGCTCGTCGAAGGCGTCCTCGAGGTTCAACTCGAGGGCGTCGAGATCGGGGGCGTTCCGCCGGGCCTCGGCCGACAGCAGCGACTGGTCGTACTCCCGAACGTTCGCGAGCGGCCCGTGGACGTCCATGATGTTAGCGAAGACGAACGTCGGCTCTTCCGACCGCTCGAGTTCCCGTCGGACCCGGCGCAGGATTCGATCGCAGCCGTCGTCGAACGGCTTCGCGACGGGCAGGGATCGGAACAGCTCCTCGGCCTGGGAGGCGACCCCGTTCGCGACGCTCTTGAAGGGGTGGTCGTGGCGGGCGCAGCTCCGGAGGTACTCGAGGTATCGGTCGACGCCCTCGGCGGTCGACTCGTGCCAGAACCGCGACGGCGAGAGCCCCTCGGGGTAGGGCATCGAGGAGGGGACGTGGTAGAAATCGTCGAACAGTCCGTCGAACCCGAAGACCGGGCTGGCGTAGGGGTTGGCGCTGACGCCGACGCGGCGGTGGTCCGGCAGGTCCGCGAGGAACGTCTCCTCGAGTTCGAGGGACTCGAAGCGGGGCGTCGCGGAGTGGAAGCCGTGCTCGTGGGGGAGCCGGCCGGTGAACATGCTCGCGTGGCTCGGAACGCTCCAGGTGCTGGCGGTTCGGCACTCCTCGAACGACTGGGTCGCCTCCCGGCGCAGCGGACCGCCGTGGCGCTCGAGGAAGTCGTACCGAAGGGTGTCCAGACAGACGAGGACGACGTTTCGAGCCATGCGTGAGTAGTTCGCCGTGAGGATCAAGTAGGTGACGGAGCCCGCCTCGAGGTGCCCGACGCCATCCGTGAGACCTATAGCGGGGCGTGTGCCAGACACGGACGATGGATCGCGGTTCCGCGGGACGGTCCGAGATCGCACTCGCCCACTGGGGGGAACACGTCAACGGCGGCGGCGACAGGGTCGCCTGGGAGCTCGCCCGGACGTTCGAGGACGCGCCCCTGTACGTGGGCTGGAAAGACGAGTCCATCGAACCGCCCGATATCGAGACGGAGCAGCTGATAACCGGCCGGCTCAACGAGTGGGCGCTTCGCCGCGGCGGGCTCGCGCGGATGGCCGCACACCTCCTGGGCTGGCAGAAGGCCGACCCGCTCCGGGAGTACGACGTCCTCCTCACGAGCGGGAACGAACCGCTGTTTTACGTCCCCCCGACCGAACAGGTCTGGGTCGCGTACGTCCACCACACGAACCGGCGCCAGTCCGACCGGATCGGCGAACTCGGCGACGGGCCGGCCGCGACGGCCAAACTCCTCCTCTACTACCTCGTTCGGGTCGCCTTCGACCACAACACGCACAAGCCCGACCTGTTCGTCGCCAACTCCGAGCACGTCAAGCGCCGGATGGTCCGGTACTGGGGCGTCTCGCCCGAGAACGTCGCGGTCGTCTACCCCCCCGTCGACACGGACGCCTACTCGCCCGCGGCCGCCGAGACGGGGTCGTACTACCTCACGCTGTCGCGGCTGGACTGGCACAAGAGCGTCGACGAGATCGTCGAGGCGTTCGACGACCTCGACGCCCGGCTCGTCGTGGCCGGCGACGGCCCCGATCGGGCCGCCCTCGAGCGACGCGCCGGCGACAACGTCGAGTTCCGCGGCTACGTCGACGAGGGCGAGAAGCGCGAACTGCTCGCGGGCGCGAAGGCGTTCGTCTTCAACGGCCAGGACGAGGACTTCGGCATCTCCCCCGTCGAGGCGCTGGCCTCGGGCACGCCGCTGCTCGGGGTTCGCGAGGGGATGACCCAGTACCAGGTGGTCGACGGGAAAAACGGGTACACGCACGTCCGCGACGGTTCCGAGGGACGGACCCTGGCGGAGTCGATCCGGACGTTCGAGGCGGAGGGGGTCGCGTGGTCCGACCGTGAGACCGAATCTTTCGCCGAGCGCTTTTCGGTCGGGGCGTTCCGCGAGGGGATCCGCGACGCGATCTCGAGGGCGGTCGAGGGGAGCTCGATCGAGCCGTCGTGGTACGCCGACGTCGACGGGGCTACCGAGCGAGACGCTTGAGGGTTCCGAGCAGGCGGCCGTTCCTGTCGACGCCGAACAGCGCGATCGCGAACATCGCCCACGAGCGGGGCCGAAACGGGTACTGGGCGATCGCGAGCCCGAGGTGGGAAAGCGCCTTCCGGCGGTCCCCGTTCGAGTCGTAGTCCCGCCCGATGACGTGGTGGTGAAACGAGTGGATCCGCAGCCGGGTCGGGAGGTCGAGGTCGGCCGTTCGCTCCCGGACTTTCTCGAAGACCGCCAGATCCCCCCGGATCCGGCGGTCGAAGTCCTTCGAGATCCCCCCGGGCTGCTCGCGCTTCTCGACGAGCACCTCGTCGACGAAGTCCACCCGGTAGCGCTCGGTGAGCCGGATCCACAGGTCGTAGTCCTGCCGGCTCGGCAGCGAGGGGTCGAAGTCGCCGACGCGCTCGAGACACGCCCGGCGAACCGTCACCGTCGAGGTCGGGTGGACGCGGTCGCGCTCGAGCTCGGCGAGATGGATCTCGCCGCGGGCGTCGGGGCGTCGCACCAGCTCGGAGCCGTCGGTGTCGTACTGGACGAAGCCCGTGTAGACCAGCCCGAGGTCCTCGCCTCGCGCCTCGAAGACCGCGCGCTGGCGCTCGAGCTTCCGCGGGCGCCAGACGTCGTCGGCGTCGAGGAAGGCGACGAACTCGCCGTCGGTCGCCTCGATCCCGGTGTTGCGCGCCGCCGCCGCGCCCCTGTTTTCCTCGTGGACGAGCAGGCGGACCCAGTCGCCGTACTCGTCGACGATCGGCTCGAAGTCGGTTTCGGAGGCGTCGTCGACGACGACCGCCTCGAGCGGGCCGAACGTCTGGTCGCGGACGCTGTCGAGGGCCTCGACCAGGAGATCGGGCTGGTCGTAGACGGGGATGACGACCGAGATTTCGGGATCGTCGGACGGGGTTCGCCGTGTCATCTTCGGGGTCGCTCGTTACCGGTAGCCCAGGTTCTTGAGTCGGCGCTGGCGCTCTGCCTCCTCGACGCCCATCGCCTCGCCCACGGAGTTGCGACACTCCGGGAACGCGAGCGACTCGACAAACGCCGCGCCCTCGTCGCTGACCGCGCCCCGCGTCTCGGCGGTGCCGTCGCGCCGGACGAAGCGCGATCCCCCGTCCTCGGTCAGCCGTTTGACCGTGTTCGAGACGGTGACGACGTGTCGGCCCGACGCCCGGCGCAGCGGCGCGGTGTGTTCGGGGGGGTCGAGCGCCGTCCCCTCGAGTACGTCGGCGACGGTCGCGAGCACGTCCCCGTGGCCGACGACGTGGTCGTAGCTCGCCCCGGCGTCCTCGCCGCCGGGATACTTGACCCACAGCGGCGTGTGCGCGACCTCGTCGTGGGGATCGATATCCCAGTTGTGAAAGAGCAGCCCGTGCTCGCCGAACAGCTCGCCGTGGTCCGAGACGACGGCGACGAACGCGTCGTCGTACCAGGGGCGCTCGCGCAGCCACCGAAGCAGCGACGCGAAGTGGCGATCGAAGTAGCGGACGTTGCCGTCGTACAGCTCGCGGGCGGTCGCCAGCTCGTCGTCTGTGAGCGCGTCCGCGTCGCCCGCGGCGATGCGCTCCTTGACGTCCTCGAGCTCCTCGAGGCTGGGGACGTCCGCGGGCGGGTCGACGGCCATCTCGGGGTGGTACGGCAGGTGGGGATCCATGTAGTGCCCCCAGACGAACGCCTCCGGCCCGCCCTCGAGGTGGTCCCGCAGGATCGTCGTCATCCCGTCGGCGGGCAGCGAGGAGATCGGGAGCGGCTCGCGCAGGTAGCGGTTGTAGATCGCCTTCGGGAGGCGGGCCTCGCGGATCGACTCGATCCGCTGGAGGCGTCGGGCGACGCGGTCGACCAGCGAGATCCCGCCCTGCCCGTCGACCGAGGGGTGTTGTTCGAAGCGGTCGAACCCGCGCGTGTACCCCCGCTCCTCGTGGAGGTGACCGTTGTTCGCGTAGGCCGTCGACCGTCCGGGGATCCCCTCCGCGAGGGTCGTGGCCGAGTCGGGGATCCGTCCGTTGCCCTCGGGGTGGACTCCGGCGACGATTCCGGGAAAGGCAAAGGGTGTGGCGACCCCGTGGGAGTAGGCGTTCTCGAACCGGCAGAAGTCCTCGTTCAGGATCGGCAGCGACTCCCCCAGACACGCCTCAGTTGCGCGGTCGAACCGCAGCGAATCGACGCTGAGGAGGACGACGGGATGCATCTACGGACTGTCTCTCGGTTCGGTCCTAATCGCTTTCGGTTCCGGCGGTGACGCCCCGCTGGGGCCCGCTCTCGAGGCGCCAGGTCAGTCGCGGTTCCGGCTCGCGCGGACGACGAGTTCGTCCTTGTCGGTCTCGAGTCGCTCCGCCGCGTCGAAGCCCAGATCGCGGAACCGCTCGAGCAGCGCCGGGAGCTCGCTCGGCTCGTGGACCTCGCAGTAGACCACCCGGCACCGGTCGTTCGAGAGCGCCCCGGCGAGGCCGTCGATCGCGCTGGACTCGGCGCCCTCGACGTCGATTTTGACGACGGTCGGGGGCGGGGCCTCCCCCTCGTCGATCAGGGTATCTCCCCGGACGGCGGGCACCTCGAGGTCGCCCCGATCGGCCGTGATCCGCCCCCGGCCGAATCCGGGGGAGTCGGCGCCGGGGTCGTTCAGGTTGGTCCCGTCCTCCGTCTCGAACCCGACGGTCCCTGACTCGTCCGACAGGGCCACCTCGTGGATCGACGCGTCGATCCCGTTGCGGGCCGCGTTTCGCCGGAGCTCCGAGACGTTCGGGGGGTACGGTTCGAAGGCGACGACGCGGGAGCCACGCGACGCGGCGAGGCAGGCGTAGAGACCGGTGTTCGCGCCGACGTCGTAGAAGACGTCGCCGGGCTCGAGATCGGCCAGCACGGCGGCGAGCTGGGCGCGCTCGCTGCGGTGGCGCCGCAGCGTGGCCGCGACGCTGTCGGCGTCCGCCGCGACGAACGCGGCGCTCGCGTCGCCGACCGACAGCGTTGTTCGGCCGCGGGCCGCGGCGAAGCGGCTCCGGACCCAGATCGAGTACTGGCCGGTGCACCACCGGAGGTGGCGCCCGACGCCGCCGAGGAACTCGCTCGTCCCCTCCTCGCGAAGCAACGCGACCCCGTCGCTGATGACGCTCATGGAACGCACTCGTGGCGGCACCGTTATATGCTCTCCGTCGGCCGATCGCGGCGCGCGGGTGTCGCCCGCGGGCGAACCGGCCGCCGGTCGACGGCGCCTACTCGAGGTCGGGGATCGGGGCGTCGTCCGGCAGGTTCCGTTCCACGGCGGCCCGGAACTCGCCCGAGAGCGCGAGCAGGGCGCCGAAGTAGACCGCCGCGCCGACCCCGACGAGGGGGACGACGGCGAGCAGCGAGTCGCCGAGGACGAGCCGTCCGGCGAGGACGACGACCGCCATCGCGGCCGCAGCGAGCCACTGGTTGAGCACCTCCCGGAACGGAACGACGACGTCGACGACCCGCCGGGCGTACCGGTACCCCAGCCCGAGGCCCAGCGCGGCCGAAACCGTCGTCGCGGTCGCGGCGCCGTACCAGCCGAACGCCGAGATCAACGCGACGTTCAGCGCCAGATTGGCGCCGACGAAGACGGCGTTGATCCGAAACGTGAGGTCGGGTCGATCGACCGCGTCGATCGTGTTGAGAAACTGCCCCTGGTAGCTGTAGATCAGGCGCGCGACCGTCAGCGCGAGCAGGATGTAGTACCCCGTTCGAAACTCCGGACCGTAGATGCTCAACACGACGTCGCCGACGATCGCGCTGCCGACCAGCCCCGGAACGATGAACAGCCCGGAGAAGGTCAGGCTCGTCCGGAGCAGGTCGGTGATCTCCGCGTCGACCCCGTTCTCCGAGGAGATCCGACTCATCTCCGGGAACAGGGTCCGGCGGATCGAGGACCCGAAGATGGCAAACAGCGACGCCACGTTCCAGGCGATCTCGTAGACGGCGATGACGTCGTTGGCGACGAAGATCGCGAGCACCACCGTGTCCATCGAGAGGAACGTCCGTCCCTGCACCGACGCGAGCCAGGAGAACTGCGCGTAGGACTTGAGCCGGCGGAACTCCTGCCGCGTCGGGACCGTCCGCGGAACGGACAGGAAGTAGCTGCCGACGGCGACGGCGACCAGCGCCCCGACCGCGTAGCCGGCGAAGGCGCCGGCGAGGCCGAACCCGGTCAGGACGAGCGCGACCTGGACGACGCTTCGGGTCGTCCATTCGATCGGCGAGAGCACGCTCGAGACGTGCACGAGGCGCTGGCCGTCGAGGACGTTCTGGACGAAATCCCCCGCGAGCCTGGCGCCCAACAGCCCGACGAGAACAAGCGTCGCGTCGATGCCCATGTAGGCGTTCAGGTGGGGCCGAGCCAGCAGGAGGACGACCGCGAGGAGGACGTACAGGACGAACTGGGCGAGCAGCCCGGAGACGACGTAGTTCCCCTCGGCGGCCTCGCTCACCCGCTTTTTGATCGCCTGCGAGAGTCCGACGTTGCCGGCGATCGTGAGCCAGGACAGCACCGCCAGCACGACGACGTAGGCGCCGTACCGGTCGGCCCCAAGCGTCCGCGTGAGCGCGATCGTGGCGAAAAAGCCCGCGAACGACATCGCGAGCTGGGAGAGGAAGTTCACTATCGAGGTGCGACCGTATCTCATTGGGCCATCACGTAACCGGCGTTGGTGGAGGGTTGCTTCTACCGCGGTATCAATACGGTGTTTCGTCGCGGGGCCGGGCGAACGAACAGAGCTAAATCCTCGCGACGGGAATCCGCACCGGACCGATGTCCCAGTACGACTGGAGCCTCGAGAACGTCAAGAAGGGGCTGAAACACCCCGGCCGGGCGCTCGACGAGGTCGCGCTCGAGTACCTCTATCGGTTCCCCGCCGCGAGGCTCAACGGGCGGCGACCGATCGGGACGAACGTCTTCGACAGGGAGTGGGACGTGTTGATCCTGCTCGACACCTGCCGGGTCGACGCGCTCGAGGCCGTCGCCGACGAGTACGACTTCCTCGGCGCGATCGACAGCATCCGATCGGTCGGCGGGGGTTCCGCCGAGTGGATCGCCAGGACCTTCGACGAGGCGCACCGCCGGGAGATCGCCAACACGGCGTACCTCTCGGCGAACGGCCACCTCCAGCAGGTGCTCGAGGACAGGCGCCACGAGGTCGACCCGGGGAAGCACCTGACCTACAGGGCGCTCCGGGCGATGCCGACGGTCGGGATCGACGCGCTGGGGAAGGCGGAGTACCTCTTCCGGTACGAACCCTGGGGGGTCGACGGCGAGCGCGGCCACGTCGACGGGATGACCCCGCCGCGGTACGTCACCGATCGCGCGATCTCGGTCTCCCGGGCCGAGTCCTACGATCGGACGATCCTCCACTACTTCCAGCCCCACTCGCCGTGGGTCTCGAACGCCCTCGAGGACGATCGGGAGCTGTACGAGTACGAGGACGACTGGTGGGGGTACCTGACGGAGACGGGCGACGTCGAGACGGTCTGGAACGCGTACCTCGACGACCTCCGGTACGTCCTCGACGACGTCGAACTCCTGCTCGAGAACCTCGACGCCGAGCGAGTCGTCATCTCCGCGGACCACGGCGAGGCCTTCGGCGAGTACGGCGTGCTAGGACACAAGATCGGCAGCCTCCACCCGAAGATCAGGCGGGTGCCGTGGGCGGAGACGACCGCCGAGGATCGCCACACCCGCGAGCCGACGGTGAGCGAGCCCGACGACGCGCGGGTCGACTCCGAGTCGCTGGAGGCCCAGCTCGAGGCGCTCGGCTACAAGGTCTGAGCGCCGACCGTCGCACGCGGCGGTGTTCGGATCCGTGCGGACGACGGTGTCAGAACGGCACGCTCGCGCCGGTGAACGCGAGCAGGTAGACGACCGAGGCGACGAGCGTGAGCGCGATGACGAGGACCATGTACGCGAACACGCCGTCGGGGGTGTACATCGAGGGAAGCGTCATCGCTCGAGGCGTCAGTAGGGCGCCTCGGAAGTTAAAACAGGTGCCGGCGACGACGCCTACTGCGAGCGGGCGGCGTCGCGTTCGATCGCGCGCGCGGCGTAGTACGTCGCGAACACGAGGAGGACCAGCGGCACGAGGGTGAGCGTGTGGGTGAGGACGACCGTGAGCGGGTCGAATCCCCAGGGGGACGACAGCTCGATGAGTACCGCGGAGTACGCGAGGATGAGAATCGGCGCCGCGTTGATCGAGATGTCGACGACCGTCTCTCGGGAGAGCCACTCCAGCATGGGTGTGCGTTGGATCGGGAGCGTAATAAACGGTCGCGACGGCAAACGACGGCGTCGGCGGCTCCGCAACCGCGACGGCCGCGCGACGCCGCACCGAGGGTCGCGTCGATCGGGCGGACCCCGGAACATGTTCCGAGTCCGCTCGGTTCGCGGTGCCGACGCGCCCGTTGCCGGACAAACGTTTATGGAGGGTCTCGCTGTAGCCCATCGGTAGATGGGACGCGCACGTCGCGGGGCTATTGTCGCTGCAGTGTTGATACCGGCCGTGCTAGCGACGGTTCCGGCAACTGCGCTCGCCAGTTCGGCGACGGACCAGCTCATCAGCAGACTCAACCGACAGCTGCTCTACATCGCCGTTCCGATCGCGGTGCTCGTGGAAGCGATCCTGATCTACACGATCTGGCGGTTCCGCGACAACGACGACCCGAAACCGACCCGGGAGAACCGACAGCTCGAGATCACGTGGACGGTCGCGACCGCGCTCGTCCTGTTGTTCGTCGGGACGGCCTCGTTTCACGTGCTGGCCGACCCGGCCGTCTCGACGATCAGCGACTCTCCCCACGGCGAGCCCGAACCGGGCGAGGTGCCCGAGGACGCCGTCGAGGTGAACGTGACGGCCGAGCAGTGGGCGTTCACGGCCGACTACCCGAACGAGGGCGTGACGACGAACGAAACGATGGTCCTTCCGGCGAACCGAACCGTGTACATGTACGTCACATCGGAGGACGTGATACACTCCGTCCACGTGCCCGACCTGGGACTGAAACAGGACGCCGTCCCGGGCGAGACGAACCTGGTCCGGACCGAACTCTCGGAGACGGGAGAGTACCGACTGTACTGCGCCGAGCTGTGCGGCGCGGGGCACCCGGAGATGCTCTCGTCGATTCGGGTCGTCGACGAGTCGGAGTACGACGCGTGGCTTGATGACCAGCGATCGGGGTCCGACGGCTCGACCTCGAACGAATCGACGGCCTCGAACGAATCATGAAGCGGGGACCGAGCGTGATCGCCGGCGGCGTCGCCGGAACCGGGGCCATGTCGCTGCTGCTCATGCTGCTGGAAGCCCAGACCCGGTCGGTGATGGAACTGTTCGCCGTCATCGCCCGGTTCATCGGAACGCCCGGCGACACGACGATCGGATTCGCGCTGTTCGTCGCCGCCGGCGTGCTCGCCTGGCCGCTGCTGTTTCTCGCGCTCGAGCCGTACCTCCCTCTCGGCCCGGATCCGGCGGCCCGCGGGGTCGTCTTCGGGACGATCCTGTGGATCCCGTTCGTGATCACCGGTCGCGGAAACATCGGCGGTCCCCTGCTGGTCTTCTTCGGCGTGTACACGCTGTTTGCCCACTGGATATACGGGTTCACCATGGGGGCGGTGTACGCACGGCTGCTCGAGGAAACGTGAGCAACGACACCCGGATTCGATACATGATACGAAACGACACGCGGACGACGGACGGGTCGGTCGCTCGACGACTCGAGGCGGTCGCCGACCCCGGATCGCGCGGGGGGGAACGATGATCGGACCGGTTCCCGGAGTCGCGGTAGCCCTGGGAGCTCTGCTCGTGCTCGCGGCGTACTACCGATTCCGAGCCGATTCGCCGCCGACGTCGTACGCCGACGGTGGTATCGTCACGCCGAAGATCGGACTGACCACCACCGAGAAGCCGTCCGGCCTCCTCCGGTGGCTGACGACCGTCGACCACAAGGACATCGGACTGCTGTACATCCTCTTCGGGACGGCGGCTGCGCTGTGGGGCGCGACCGACGGGATGATGATGCGCACCGAACTCCTGGTCGCGGACACCACCGTCTGGAACGTGGAGACGTACAACGCGGTGTTCACCACCCACGGGCTCACGATGCTGTTTTTCTTCGTGACGCCGGTGTTCACCGGAATCGCCAACTACATGCTGCCGCTGTTGCTGGACGCCGACGACCTGTCGTTCCCGCGGATCAACGCCATCGCGTTCTGGTTGCTCCCGCCGTCGCTGCTGATGGTTCGGGGCGGACTGATCACGGACGTCGTCGGGACCGTCGTCGGGCTACTGCCGCTCGAGATCGCCGCGCTAACCGCCCTCGAGCCGGTCGCCATGGGGTGGACGATGTACACGCCGCTGTCGGTGGAGATGACGAACCCGCAGATCGACGTGACGCTGCTGGGACTCCACCTGAGCGGCATCGCCACGACCATGGCCGCCATTAATTTCATCGTCACGATCTTCACGGAGCGTCCCGACGATCTGGGCTGGGACGAGCTGGACATCTTCTCGTGGAACATGCTCGTCACGAGCGGGATCATCCTGCTGGCGTTCCCGCTGCTGGGGAGCACGATCATCCTGCTCCTGCTCGACCGGAACTTCGGGACGGCGTTTTTCGCGATCGAGGGCGGCGGACCGATGCTCTGGCAGCACCTGTTCTGGTTCTTCGGGCACCCCGAGGTCTACATCCTCGTCCTCCCGGCGTTCGGGCTGATCAGCTTCATGCTGCCGAAGTTCTGCGGACGGCGCCTGTTCGGGTTCCGGTTTATCGTCTACTCGACGATCGCGATCGGCGTCATGTCCTTCGGCGTCTGGGCCCACCACATGTTCGCTACCGGGATGGATCCCCGGCTGCGCGCGAGTTTCATGGCCGTCTCGCTGGCGATCGCGATCCCCAGCGCGATCAAGGAGTTCAACTGGATCGCCACGATGTGGAACGGGCGGCTCCGGCTCACCGCCCCGCTGATCTGTGTCATCGGCGCCATGAGCACGTTCGTGGTCGGCGGCATCACCGGGGTCTTCCTCGCCGCGGTTCCGGTCGACCTCGTGCTCCACGACACGCACTACGTCGTCGGCCACTTCCACCTCATCGTCGTCGGCATCATCCCCCTGGCGATGTTCGCCGCGAGCTACTACTGGTTCCCGATCCTCACGGGGCGGATGTACAACCGCCGGCTCGCCAGGGTGCAGGCGACGCTGCTGGTCGTCGGCGCGTTCGTCACGTTCGTACCGCTGCTCGTGCTCGGCTACCTGGGTATGCCGCGGCGGTACGGCGTCTACCCCGCGGAGTTCGTTCCGCTCAACCAGGTCGCCTCCATCGGCGCCTTTATCCTCGGCGTGAGCCTCGTGCTCTGGCTCGTGAACATGATCCAGTCGGCCCGCGTCGGCACGATCGTCGACGACGCCGACGTCTGGAACCTCAAGGAGACCGACCAGTTCACCCGGGAGTGGCAGTGGTTCGAGAAGCGTCTCGCCGAACGCCGAAGCGAGCGGCCCGATCCGGACGAGGAGCCGTAGTCGAGGCCCCGTTACTCGCCCCGACCACGTACACCTGTTCATCACGGGCGACCCGACGCTCACCCCAAACAAAACTCGCCAAATCGTGGATCAGACCGCGTGCTGGGGGATATAGGCGAACCGCTGCATGACCTGACCGAGGACGTATCCGTACACCCAGTGGGCGGCAAGCGACAGGCCGAGGAAGATCGCGCCCGCGTACTCGCCCGGCCAGAACGCGAGGACGAACCCGGTCCACATGATCGTCGCGAACGTTATCCCTCGAGCGGCACGGGGCTCCCGTGGCGGGAGGAACGCCCCGGCCACGACGAACAGTAACGGCAGGCCGACGATCCCGCCGGCCGCGAAGACCACGACGCCGAGCAGGACGCTCGGCTCGAGCCCGAGCACCCGGCCCAGCGCCGCGAGATCGACGAGGGGCTCGGCTCTGAACAGGCGGAGAAACGCCGGGAGAGCGAAGAGGATCGGCCCCATCGCGAGGAGCCCGGCGGCGCCGCCGGCGAACGCCGTGAGCACGACCCGGAGCGTGATGTCGATTTCGGCGTCGATGTCGGCGTCCCGATCGAAGGGGGCCGGCGGTTCTGCCTCCGTCGTCGGTCCGTCACCCTGACTCATCGTCCGGGAGTACGGGAGTCCGGGTAATAACTGTCGGGCCGTCGTCGGCACCGCGGGTCGGCGGGGCAGGTCGCCGAACGGTCGATCCCTTTTAGGGGCGCGGCGACGGAGAGGAGGTATGTCACGACAGGTGGCGCTCGGACTGCTCCTGGCCGCGGCCGCCGCCGGCGTCTTCGTCAGCGGCCTCGCCGTCGCCGCGTTCTAGACGCCGCGGCGATCACCGCTCGAGTCNCGCCGGCGTCTTCGTCAGCGGCCTCGCCGTCGCCGCGTTCTAGACGCCGCGGCGATCACCGCTCGAGTCCGCCGCCGGCGTCTTCGTCAGCGGCCTCGCCGTCGCCGCGTTCTAGACGCCGCGGCGATCACCGCTCGAGTCCGCCGCCGGTGACGACCGGGCCGACAGCGCCGGCCGCGATCAGCAACGCGGCCGACACGAAGACGATGGCGGCCCGAACCGCGATCCCGTCGGTCGCGACGCCGGCGGCGAGCCCGCTCGGGGTTACCGCGGGCGCGACGGCGATCCAGACCGCGGCGCTGACGGCGGCGATTCCCGCGCCGACGAGCCGGAGCGGTCGCCACGGTTCCGACGCGTACCCGACCTCGGCGATCATCCCCGCACAGCTCGAGCCGAAGGCTAAGACGCCGCCGACGGCGATCGGTACCAGGCCGAACAGGACGCCGGCTTCGGTCGCGACGATTCCGAGCGCGGCGACCAGCGGCCACGGACTCGATCCCCTGGATTCGTTCGCCATCGAATCTGGATTCGGATCGAAGCGGTATGAATCACCCGCATGGATGACGCTTTTGCGGGTCCGGGTCGTGGGGATCGATATGGAATCCGCCGACGAGCCGAGCGAGGGAGTCGACCATCACCCGCCCGCGCCCGAAGACTGGCCCCGCGGATTCGGCGAAGCGAGCTGGTGGCCGCTCGCGACCGCGATCGGCATCGCGGGGCTGTACTTCGGCGCCGCCCTCGCGACGCTCGCCGACGGCGCCGAGCCCCTCGTCGGGTGGCTCCTGCCGTTCACGCTGATCGTCGGCGGGGTCGGGATCTTCCTCGGAAGCCTGTACGGTTGGACCTACCACGGGTTCGTCAGCCGCTACTGGGAGCGGGCGTCGGCCGAGGAGGGCCTCGATCTCAGGTGGGGGATGGTCCTCTTTCTCGCCACCGACGTCATGACCTTCAGCGCCGGGTTCGTCTACTACTTCTTCGTCCGCACGGGGCCGTGGCCCCCCGGCGAGCTTCCGACGCTGCTGTCGTCGGTCGTGGCGATCAACACCGCGATCCTGATTCTCAGCAGCCTGACGCTGCACGTCTCCCACGAGGCGATCCGGGACGGCCCTGTCTCTTATACACATCTCTGATGGCGCGAGGG
>NZ_AOIA01000122.1 GCF_000337695.1 Natronococcus jeotgali DSM 18795 | reverse complement strand
GAGACCGTCGCGATGTACTGGCACTTCGTCGACGTCGTGTGGGTGTTCCTGGTCGTGACGCTGTACGTCGGCGCGGCGCTGTAGCTGCCGCCGGCGGGCCCGAGCCGGCCCGCGAGTGTGCCGTCGACCCCCGCGGGGCGGGCGATTGGAGGGACAATCCATATACGATCCGTGGACGTACGCCGAGGCGACCAAATGACGACCTGTACCCTCTGCGGGCTCCCCGCGGAGGAGTCGCCGGTTCGCGACGACGCGATCGACGGGGAATTCTGCTGTCGGGGCTGTCTCGAGGTGTCCCGACTCGTCGACGACGCGGACGGGCCAGCGGACCCGACGACGACCCCGACGGAGTCGACGCCGTCGTTCGAACCGGCGACGGCCGACGACGGCCTCGAGACCGCGTACCTCGCCGTCGACGGGATGCACTGTACGACCTGCGAGACGTACCTCGAGACGACGGCGACGGAGACGCCGGGGATCAGGGACGCGGCGGTGAGCTACGCCACCGAGATGATCCGTCTGGCCTACGACCCGGACGTCGTCGACCGCGAGGAGCTGCCGGCGGCGGTCAGCGGGGCCGGCTACCGCGCCGCCGAACCCGGCGAGGACGGCGAGGAGCAGGACCGCTCCACGCTCGAGCGGTACCGGACGGCGCTCGCCGTCATCCTCGCGATGCCCGTTATGGCGCCGTACCTCCTGTTCATCTACCCGACGTACCTAGGGATCTACCCGGAGTCGTTCCTGTACGGATCGACGATCCGAACGATGGTGTTCGTGCCGCTGACCGTCTGGAGCTCGCTCATCGTGCTCGGGATCGGCTACCCGATCTTCAGGAGCGCGGCCATCAGCCTCGCGGTTCGCCGACCGAACGTCGACCTGCTCGTCGCGATCGCCGTGCTCGCGGCGTACGGCTACTCGGTCGCGGCCTTCCTGCTGGGCGAACGTCACCTCTACTTCGACGTTGCGGTGATGATCCTCGTCGTCGTCACCGTCGGCAACCGCATCGAGTCGAAGGTGAAACGGCGGGCCGTCGGTACCCACGCCGACCTGGCGGCGGCCCGCGACGAGACCGTCCGCGTGCTCGAGGACGGCGGTTCGATCTCGGAGGTCTCCCGGACGGAGTGCGAGGGCGGCGACCGCGTCCTCGTCAACGCCGGGGACCGGATCCCCTTCGACGGGGCGGTCGTCGACGGGTCCGCGACGGTCGAGGAGGCGCTGGTTACCGGCGAGTCGATCCCGCGCTCGGCGTCGGTCGGCGAAGACGTCATCGGCGGCTCGACGGTCGTCGACGGCACCCTCGTCGTCGAGGTCGACGACGACGCCTCGAGCACGCTCGACCGACTCGTCGAACTGCTGTGGGAGGTCCAGAGCACCGACGCGGGCGCCCAGCGGCTCGTCACCGCGTTCGCCGTGGCGTTCGTGCCGCTGATCGTCGGCGTCGCGGCGATCGCGACCGCGGGCTGGCTGGCCGCCGGGCGCCCGCCGGAGTCGGCCCTGCTGATCGGGCTGTCCGTCCTCGTCGTCTCGTGTCCGTGCTCGCTCGGGATCGCCACGCCGCTGGCGCTTTCCGCCGGCAGCGATCGAGCGGCCCGGAACCGCACGGTCGTCCTCTCGCCGAACGTCCTCGAGCGGATCACCGACTCCGAGATCGTCGTCTTCGACAAAACGGGGACGCTGACGACCGGCGAGATGACCGTCGAGTCGACGGTCGCGGACGACGCCGAGACGGTCCTCGAGCGGGCGGCGGCCGTCGAGGCGCGGTCGAACCACCCGATCGCCGATGCGATCGTCGCCGCGGCGGGCGGGCCGCCGGACCGAACCGTCGAGGCGTTCGAGCGCGAGCGCCGGTCCGTCTCGGCGCTCGTCGACGGCCGTCGGGTTCGCGCGGGCAACCCGTCGGCGTTCCGATCGTCGGCGTGGACGCTTCCCGATCGCTTCGCCGAGGCGATCGAGTCGGCCCGCGAGCGCGGGCTCCATCCCACCGTCGTCGGCTGGGACGGCGTCGTCCGCGGCGTCGTCGCGATCCGTGCCGAGCGCCGGGAGCGCTGGGCGGAGGTCGTCGACGAACTGTCCGCCGAGGATCGACGGATCGTGGTACTCACCGGAGACGACGAGCGCGCGACCCGGTGGCTCCGCGACCACCCGGACGTCGACGAGGTGTTCGCCGATGTCCGGCCGGAGTCGAAGGAGGCGATCGTCCGTCGGCTCCGAGCCGAGGGGACGACGACGATGATCGGCGACGGCACCAACGACGCGCCGGCGCTCGCCCGCGCCGACATGGGGATCGCCCTCGAGGGCGGGACCGACCTTGCGATGGACGCGGCCGACGTCGTCGTCCTGGACGACGACCTCGAGGCGATCCCGACGGTGTTCTCGATCTCGCGCTCGACGCGCCGACGGATCCGCCAGAACCTCGGCTGGGCGCTCGGGTACAACGCCGTGGCGATCCCGCTGGCCGTCCTCGGGTACATCAATCCGCTCATCGCCGCCGTGTTGATGGGGCTCAGCAGCCTCCTCGTCGTGCTCAACTCGGGGCGGGACGCGCGGTGAGCCGTCCCGAGGCCGACGAGGCGGACGCCGCCGCAGTTCGGTCGACCGTCGAGCTGCCTCGAGGCGGTGTCGAGGTCGACCCGCTCGAGTCGGGGATGACTGATCATTCAGACGAGACGAACCGGTCGATCCGCGAGCGAACGTCGGTTCCGTGGTGTTCGATCGCGTGTCTCTCATTCTTGAGTGACAGTTTATGCCGCTGAAAGTTGAATTAGCCGCGACCGCCCGTCGTACTTACATCATTTCGAAATCGAAACTCGAACTGGGGGTCGGAGTAATCGTTCTCGAGAGCGAACAACGTCGCCTTCTTGCGATTATCGATCGAAATAGTGCGGGATCGAACGAAGCCGAAACAGTACGGTAATCGGTTGCGATTCCGATAGATGTCTGGAACGGGCGGAACTTTCGTAAATTCCGAGGAAGCGTACAGAACGGCTGAACCCGTTTATACGTCTCCCCTGCTGACCAGGAGTCGATGTCACGGAAGTCGCAGACGACACGTCGAAGCGTACTGACAGCTACGGGGGCCCTCTCGCTGCTCGGACTCGCTGGGGTCGGGTCCGTGGGCGCGGCGTCCGACGACGCCGTCCCGGTTCCGGACGACGCCGACGAACGCACGTATCCGACGATCGGAACGAACGCCGACGCGCCGACGGCGACCGTCTACGGCAACTTCAAGTGTCCCTACACGCAGGATTTCGTCTCCGGCAACCTCCAGGAGATCATCGAGGAGTTCGTCGTTACGGGACGGCTCAACGTCCGCTTCTGTAACCTCGCGTACGAGCCCGGCGACACCTCCCAGCACTACATCTCGGACAGCGATCCGCGGCTCGCGGCCGTCGGACTTGCGATCTGGAACGAGGACTCGAGCAGCTACTGGGAGTTCGTCTCCGAGACGTACGCAAACTCGCCGTCGGGATACGTCGACTACGACGAACTCGAGGACCGCGCGCGTTCGGCCGACGTGACGAACGCCGAGGCCTGCGTCGACCGCGCGGAGGCCGGCGAGTACGACGCGGCGGTCGAACGGATCGCCGAGATCGCCGACGACCACGGCGTCAGCTTCACACCCCAGTTCGAGCTGGCCGGCGAGACGACCGCGCCTCACCACGGCACCCAGGCGATCCTCAACTGGATCGAGAGCCGTCTCGAGGACGCCCCCGACGGCGAGACGTCCGACGACGAGGACGGCGCCGAGGAGGAGTCCGACGAGGCCGAGGCGGACGACGAGGTCGAAGACCCCAAGGAGGAATCGGACGTCGAGGAGGCCGACGGCGAGGATGCTGACTCTGAGGACTCCGGCTCTGAGGACGCCGACTCCGAGGATACTTCCGACTCTGAGGACGCCGACTCCGAGGATACTTCCGACTCTGAGGACGCCGACTCCGAGGATACCTCCGACTCCGACTCCGAGGATACCTCCGACTCCGACTCCGAGGATACCTCCGACTCCGACTCCGAGGATACCTCCGACTCCGACTCCGAGGATACGGACTCTGAGGATACCGAGGAAACCTCCGACGACGATACCGAGGACGACGCCGACGACTCGAGCGACGGGAGCTCCGGCTCGAGCGGCGGTATCGGCGCCGGCGAGGACTACGACCTCAGCGACGACCGAACGGTCGACGATCTGCCGGTCGACTGTTAGACCGCCTCGAGTACGCTACCCGTTCGGTTCGAGCCGTCTCGTTTTCGGGCGCCCCTCGCGGAGTTCGAGTGCGAACCGAAGAATCGTCGCCCGGAGCCGTCGCGCCGCTCAGTCCGCCGGCAGCCGATCGACTTCGAGCGCGGTCGCGACGTGTTCGAGCAGCGACTCGATCTCGCTCCGCTCGAGCTCCCACCACCCGGTCGACCGCTGATACGCGGCGAGCGTGCGCTGGACCGCCTCGAGCTGGGGCTCCGTGAACCGAAGCCGGCCGTCGTCGATCGTATCGAACGCCTGAAACAGCTCGAGGGACGGCGAGTCGACGTCGGTGGCGTCGGCGGCGGTTTCCTCCTGTTCGATCCGGTGGAGCAGGACGTGGTGGAGCGTCCATCGCTCCTCGTGCGATAGCGAGAGGGTGGTCGATCGGGTCGGTCGGGACCTGGATGACATATCGGTGTACACGCGGAGCTATGGGATCACACACCATAAGCATTGCTAGCAGTTCTCATTTGGCGGACGGCGGCGGGTCGTCGGGGAGCGGAGTTGCCGCGAGGAGACGGGACGAGGACGGTCGCGGTCGTCGTGTCGCAACTACGCGATTAGGCGCTCGTACGCGTAGCCGACCGCGACGGAGACGGCGTAACAGCCGGTCAGAAACGGAATCCAGTACGCCCAGAGCTCGAATCGGGGGGCGACGAGGTTGCCGATCGCCGAGCCGATCGTGTAGAGCAGATATCCCGGTAGCGCCAGCGGCGACAGCAGCGACGTCTTGAGCCAGCCGAGCGCGAGCGGCACGACCAACAGGAGGTAGGTCGCGATGGTCGCGGGCGCGACCAGCACGCGGCGAAGCGACGGCGCCGTCATCGTCCCTCCAGCAGCCCGTGACGTTCGAGCGCGGCTGCGGTAACGAGACGGGTCATCTCGTTTTTCGTCTCGCGATCGAGCATGAAGTCCGTCGTCTCGAAGAGATACGACGCGGCGTCGAGTTCGCGCGCGGCCTCGTGGAACAGCAGCGGCCCGGAGAGGTGGCTCTCGTTGGCGACGAACCGGTGTAGCGGGAGGTACCACGGCACCGCGTCCTCGTTGAGCGTCGCCGCGAGGGCGTCCCCCTCCGCGTCCGGCGAGTGAAAGATCGCCTGCCCGACGTACTGCCGGTGAACGCCGTAGAGCCCGAGCGATCGGTGGAGATCCAGCACGACGTCGGGGTCGTGGCGCTCGACGGCGTCCCAGACGCCGGCGGCGAGCTCGCTCGTCGGCTCGCCGTCGGCCGGGAACTGGCGGTTCAGGTCTCCCTCGAGACCCTCTCGTTCGTCGTTTTCGACCGCGACCCGGTCGGTTTCGGGAACGACGACGAGCCGTCCGGCGTCTGGCACCCACTCGGTCGCCTCGCGGGCGACGTCGATCCCGTTGTACTCGTCGCCGTGGATGCCCCCGAAAACCATCGCGGTGGGACCGTCCGCCGGAGCGTCGATCTCGTACAGCGGCGTCTCGTGGACCGTTCCGGAAAGGAGCGTCTCCGTACTCGTCTCGTAGTCGCCGTCGGATCGGCGCGCGCTCGCCACCAGATCGTGTTCGCCCGTCGATCGGCTCGCCACGCCGACGGCGGCCGTTCCGACGAGCGCTCCACCGGCGGCCAGGATGCGACGTCGCTTCATCGTTCCCGAGCAGGGACCGCTCCCTAAAGCGCCTTCCCATTCGGACTCGAGAGGGGCGGGACGAAACCGAGCGCCGTCGGTTCCGTCGCGAGAAGCGACGGTCACGCCTCTCCGGCGTCGACCGCCGGCAGCGTAAACGAGAACGTCGAGCCCGAATCGTCGTTCGACTCCACCCAGATCCGCCCGTCGTGGCGCTCGACGATCCGTTTACAGAGCGCGAGCCCGATCCCGCTGCCGTCGTGTTCCGTGTGGCTGTGGAGCCGCTGGAACAGCTCGAAGATCCGGTCCCGGTCCTCCGGATCGATACCGACGCCGTTGTCCGACACCGAAACCTCCCACTCCGGTCCTCGGCGCCGCGCGGTCACCCGTACCTGCCTGGGCTCGTCGTCGCTGTACTCGATCGCGTTCGACAGCAGGTTCTGGAAGACCTGCCGGAGCTGATCCTCGTCGCCGCGGACCCGGGGGAGCGACTCGGCCTCGATCTCGGCGTCGTGTTCGTCGACCTTCATCCGGAGGTCCGCGAGCGCCTCGTCGAGGACGTCGTCGAGATCGATCGGCTCGAGCGGACTCCCCCGCGAATCGATCCGGGAGTACTCGAGCAGTCCCTCGATCATGTCCCGCATCCGATCGGCGCCGTCGATCGCGTACCCGAGAAACTCACGTCCCTCCCGATCGAGGTCGTCCTCGTAGCGCTGTTCGATCAGCTGCAGGTAACTCGAGACCATCCGCAACGGCTCCTGGAGGTCGTGGCTGGCGGCGTAGGCGAACTGTTCGAGCGAGCGGTTCGACTCCTCGAGTTTCGAGACGTAGTGCATCAGCTCCTGGGACTGGGTGCGCCGAACGAGCAGCGTGTTCAGTCGTCGGTAGAGTAGCGTCCGATCGATCGGCGCCTCGATGATGTCGTCGATCAACAGCGGGGAGTCGCGCTCGCGGGGGTTCGGTAGCGGTACCGTGTGGTGTTCGTCGTCGCGACGGACGAGGACGACGGGACAGAACACCGGGTCGCTTTCGGCGACGCGTTCGCGAAGCGGGTCGTGGTAGTCGTGAAACGAGTAGTCGTCCACGAGGTAGAGATCGGCGTCTTCGATCGACCGCTCCGTCTCGACCGCGTAGCGATCCTCGAGCAGTTCCCGAACCGCAGCGCGGTTCCCGTCGTCGTTGATGAGCACCTGGATCGTCTCCGTGCGGTCGGGTCTGCTCATGCGTGCACTCGCGAACTCGGACTGCGGTGTGATCCCGTCATTCGTTTGCGTCGGTCCCGATCGTCTGCGTCATGGGCGATCCCTGGAGGATGCCGTGGAGCCCGGTCAACGGTTCGCCGACGTAAATGCCGTCGCCGGTGATCTCGAACTCCCGGAGCGTCTTCTCGAAGTCCCCGGTTCGTTTCTTGAGGACGCCGATGACCTTTCGCAGGCTCCCGTCCATCTCGACGTAGCTGACGAACGCGATGTTGTCCGCGATGTAGCTGAGCTGGTTGTCGGTCGCCTCGGAGATCCCGGTGATTTCGGAGATCTCGTTCGTGATGAGGACGGTGACGCCCCTGTTTTTGAGATACCGCGCCAGCGCGTGAAGCTCCCGGACGAGGTCCTGTTGGTGGCCCTGTATCGAGATCGTGTACCCGTCGATCCCGTCGATCATCACGATGTCGGTCTCTGCCTTCTCGACCTGATCGATGACCATGTGGGCGAACTCCTCGCTCGAGAGCGCGAGCGGTTCGACCTCGGTCACCGAGAGGGAGCCGTCCTCGCGAAGCTCCGTGACCGGGATGTCGATCGCCTCCGAGCGGTGGGTGAACGTCTCCATGTTCTCCTCGAACAGGTAGATCGCGGAGTTGAGCCCGTCCCGGGCGGCCTGGGTCAGCAGCTGCGTCCCCGTCGAGGTCTTTCCCGCCCCGGTCGGTCCGCTGATGAAGGTGACGGTCCGCTGGTCGAATCCGCCGCCGAGCAACTCGTCGAGCTCGTCGATTCCCGAGTGGATCAGCTCGGGTGTGTACGCGTGCTCGTGGGACTCGGGGATGAGACGGGGGAAGATCTCGAGCCCGCTCTCGCGGATCTCCATCCCGTGGTCGCCGTCTAGCTGCCCGAGCGCGCGGTGTTTCGTCGCCTCGACGCGTCGTCCGTCCTCGCCGCGGGTCAGTTTGATGATCCCGTCGCTGAGCGAGCGAAGCTCGGTGTCGTACTCCGGATCCGAGTAAAGCGTCGCCGTTACGAGGACGGTGATCTCGTGTTGTTTGAGAAACCGCATAAACGAGAGGATCCGCTTGCGAAACTGGTACTCGTTGGCCTCGACGTACCGGAGCTGCGAGATCGGATCGAGGACGACCCGCGACGGATTGATCTCCTCGATCGCCTCGTGGATCCGTTTCGTGTAGCGGTCGCGCTCGATGTCGCTCGGTTCGACCAGATCGTAGGAGTCGTCGTCGGTGAAGAAATCCGATTCCGGGCCGAGATCGAGGAACTCGGCGTCGCTGATGTCGATGCTGACCGCCCCGCCGTTGGCCAGGATCTCCCGCCTGGACTCCTCTCCGTGGATGAACAGCACCGTCTCGTCGTTCTGTAGCCCCTCTTCGAGAAAGTGCATCCCGAGCAGCGTTTTCCCGGTGCCGGGCTCTCCGCGGACGAGATACATCCGCCCCTTGGCGAGCCCTCCGTTGAGGATCTCGTCCAGGCCGTTGATCCCGCTGTTCATCAGCGTAATATCGGGTGCCACATCTACGGTAGAGGGAGTTGGGAGGTATTAATCAATTGCTTCCTCGAGCGCGTGTTCTGGATGAATGTTGTCGCGACCGACTCGAGGCGCGTTCAGCCGTTTTTCGGCGCCGTTACGGGACGCCCCGAACGACCGATCGCGGCGCTTACACTTTTGTGTGCGGTGTGTGTACCTCCGGCACATGAGAGCCGCAGTGCTCGAGGATTACGGCGAACCGCTCTCGATCGAGACCGTCGACTACCCGGAGCCCGAACCCGACCAGGTCGTCGTCGAGACGGCGGCCTGCGGGGTCTGCCGGAGCGACTGGCACGCCTGGCAGGGCGACTGGAGCTGGGTCGGCGCGCAGGCCCAGCCGGGACAGATCCTGGGTCACGAACCCGCGGGCGTCGTCGCGGCGGTCGGCGAGGACGTCGAAACGCTCGCGGAAGGCGACCGCGTCACCGTCCCCTTCCACCTCGGCGACGGCAGCTGTCGGCACTGCCGGACCGGTCGGGCGAACGTCTGCGAGACGGTGATTCCGCTGGGATTCGCGAGCGTCGCCCCCGGGGCGTTCGCCGAGGCGTTTCCGATTCGGGAGGCCGACTTCAACTGCGTGAAGCTGCCCGAGGACGTCGGGTTCGCGGAGATGGCCGGGCTCGGCTGTCGGTTCATGACCGCCTACCACGCGCTGGCCGATCGGGCCGAGCTGCGGGCCGGCGATCGGGTCGCCGTCCACGGCTGTGGCGGCGTCGGGCTCTCGGCGATCCACATCGCGAGCGCGCTCGGCGCCCACCCGATCGCCGTCGACGTCCGCGAGGACAAACTCGAGCGCGCACGCGAACTCGGCGCGGTCGATACCGTCGACGCCGCCGCGGCCGACAACCCCGCCAGCGAGGTGAAAGCGCTCGCCGACGGCGGCGCCGACGTCTCGATCGACGCACTCGGGATCGCCGAGACCTGTCGCAACTCGGTCGACAGCCTCGCCAAGCGCGGCACGCACGTACAGGTCGGGCTCACCACCGACGAGGAAGGCGGCGAGATCTCCCTGCCGGTCGACGCGATGACGATGGGCGAGATCGACTTCCGGGGCTCGTTCGGGATGCCGCTGGTCCGCTACGAGGAGCTGTTCCGACTCATCGCGGACGGAACCCTCGAACCGAGCAAGATCGTCGGCGAGCGCCTCTCGCTCGAGGAGCTGCCGGAGACGCTTGCTGCGATGGACGACTACGGGACGGTCGGGATCCCGGTCGTCACCGAGTTCTAAAGCCCGCGCTCGAGGGCGTGGGAACCGGGTGGGGGCGGGAACCCACCCTGGCGTGAGAGACATGAGCGTACTCGAGGCGGGGGCGAGTCCGCGTCGAGTCCGGGCACGACCGCACGCGATCGGTTGATCGGCGCGTCGGCGTCCGGGCCGAGCGCGTACCCGGCGGGGGGAATCCCCGCGAACGAGGAGACGGCCGAGAGGACCATTGTTATGCGTCGTCTTGTCGTGCGGTAGCGCGGGTGAACCCTCGGCAGGAACCGGATAACACCTCCGTAGCGGGCGGCTACGACGAGTCCGTCGGCTCGTCTACGGCGTCGGCACAGCGAGGGTGCAACCGAGACGGTCGATCCGATGGAGCCACGTTCGATAACGGGAGCGTCGGCCGCCGAGCATTTGCCCGTTCCGAGAGACTCCCGTCTCGAGCCGGGACCGCCCCGCGGAAAGACCCCGGTACCGTCAGTTCCGCCGCCGTACATCGACGCTTGTCCGGTTACTAAGACGAGCGCGACGATCCGAACGATCGCGGTGCAGTCCGGCGATTATGACGCGTTTACTCGGACGCCGACCGCGGCCGAAGCGACCCGGAACGTCGGCGGCCGAAACCGTCGCAGGGCTCGGCTTCGATCGACGAGTAAGACCTGCATAGGTCGCCGCGTCTCGTCGGTTACAAGCCGGATAACTACAACCGATCACGGCTACCTCCCGGGTATGATCACCTGTGCCAACTGCGAGACGCCCCAGTTCCTACAGATCGTCCAGAGCCGCGTCTACTTCGAGGACGGCGAGATGATCAACGAGATCTCCGAGAACTACGAGTGCACGCTGTG
Organism: Natronococcus jeotgali DSM 18795; assembly: GCF_000337695.1. Taxonomy (GTDB): domain Archaea; phylum Halobacteriota; class Halobacteria; order Halobacteriales; family Natrialbaceae; genus Natronococcus; species Natronococcus jeotgali. The sequence continues at coordinate 53,525 of NZ_AOIA01000122.1, read as the reverse complement.
TGGCGGCACCGGCCAGTACGTCTACGACGAGGCTCGCGAGGAGGAGTCCGTCTCGGGCGAGGTCGAACTCACGACCGAGCGGCCGACGTTCGCCTGACCGGTCGCCCCCGAAGAAGGGGGCGACGGCCGCCGTACCGCTACTCGAGTTCGTCTCGCTCGCGGCCGTTGACGGTGATCGATTCGGTCCCGTCCTCGCTTGCCCGCCCGTACCGTCTGCGTTCGACCGCCCTGGCACGGCGATCGACGTCCCATTTTTCGAACAGTCCGTACTCCGTCATCGTTTCCATCCCGGCGATCGCCGCCGAGAGTTTGATTCCGACCAACGGTACGTCCGCGACCGAAACGATCACGTCCGCGCGCAAGATCGCCCCGTCGCGCAACACGACGTCGAGCAGGTCGACCAGCGCGTCCTCGTCGTTTCGCGGCTTCACGATCCGCTCCCCTCCGTTCCGTCGCCGCCCAGCTCCGGCGCGAACGTGTACGGCGGCCACGGCCCCGTAAAGCGGACCTCGAGCCCGTCGGTCGCCGCCACGTCGTCGAGTATCGAGCCGATCGCCCCCTCGTCGTCCTCGTGGGCCAGCAGCGTGAGCCGACACAGCGTCTCGCCGCCGTCGCCGTCGTCGCCGTCGTCGGCAACCTCGTCCGACAGCGACGCCGACGGGGAGCGCTCGAGGGAGTGCACCTCCCGGGCCTCGCTGGCCAGGCGCTGCTCGAGGTCGTCGGTCGCCGACTCCCGGCGGTTCGCCCGCACCGCGGCCAGGCGCTGCTCGAGTTTCTTCTCGAGCAGGAACGCCGTCCCCTCCTCGGAATCGTCGATCTTCGCGCGAAGCTCCTGCAGCCGATCGTCGCGCTCGATCAGCGCCTCGTCGTCGACGGGGTCGACCTCGACGACCTCGACGCGGTACTCCCAGTGGTCGGCCAGTCCCGACAGCGCGCGCTCGAGGGTCGCCCGCTCGCCGTCGATCCACTCGCGGACGCGCTCGTCGTCGCCTCGGAGGATCGTGTCGAACTGGAACGGGATCGGCGTTCCGAACCGCTCGCTGGCCTCGTCGATGACCGTCTGATGGCGCACGAGCCAGCGCTTGACCTGCGCGAGGTCCGCCGAGTCGTAGATCCCCTCGCAGGCGTGGACGACCGCGCCGATCCCGTCCTCGACGAGGATCGACACCGGCTCGCCGTCGATTCCCTCGATCTCGAGGGCGGCGTTCTCGTCGGCCCGAACCAGACAGTAGAGGTACCGTCCCTCCTCGATCTCGGGGACGTCGTCGGCGTCGACGACCGGTTCCGGATCGCCCTCGAGATCGCGCTCGTCGGAGCTCACGATTGGTCACCTCCGAAGACGGAGTAGCCGGGTTTGTCGGTCGGGGTCGTCTCCCCCTGGAGCTGCTCGATCGCGTCCGAGACCAGCCCGTCCAGGTCGTCACGGAGGTCCTCGACGCCGTCCTCGATCCCCTCGTCGGCCTTGAGCTGGTCGATCTCGTCCTCGATCGTCGCGAGTTGGGTCCCGAGCCGTTCGATCTCCTCGTCGGTGAGATCGCCCGACTCCATGCGTCGAACGGCCTCGCCCTCGAGGGCCTCGATCAGGATCTCGACGACGGCGATCACGAGGGTCATCAGCCCGTCGCGCGCGTTCTCGCCGTCGCCGACGTCGATCGTGGACACGGTTCAGTCCTCCTCCTCCGTTTCGTCGTCGTTCGCCGTCGACTCCGATTCGCCGCTCTCGTCGGCGTCCTCGGCGTCGTCGCTGAGCAGGTCGAACCCGCCGCTGGTCGGCCGGTCGGGGTCCGGACTCAGACCCGGGTGGTCGGGCGCCGCGACGTCTTCGTCCTCGCCGTCGGAGTCGGCCCCGCCGCCAGCGGATCGGCTCCCCTCGTCGGCGTCCGACTCGGCCGTCACGTTGACGCCGCGGGTCGGATCGATCGGCGCGGTCGACTGGCGCTCCGCGGCGAGTTCGGGGTCGTCGACGGCCTCGGCGAGCCGTTGCATGTCCGTCCCCTCGGGGAACTCGAGGCCGTACTTCGCCGCCGTCTCGAAGGAGGCGATCGCGGCGCGGAGCTGAACCCCCAGCAGCTGGGTATCGCCGATCGAGACGGCGATGTCGGCGTTGATGACGATCCCCTTGTCGAGCAGCATCTCGACGACCTCGGCGAGATCGGCCTTCTGGCGGCTGGGCTGGAACTCATCGACCACGGCGACCACCTCCGTCACCGCGGGTCGGCCGTCGGTCCGTCCCCGACGCGGTTCTCGCCCGAGCGCGGGCGTCGGCGCCCGCCACGGTCGCCGCTCGCTCCGTCCGGTTGCTGTGTGGGTTCTCAGTCATCGTTCTGTTGGCGTCGTTTTCGCTCGAGTTCGAGTTCGAACCGGCGTCCGTAGATTCGCCTGCGGGTCGGCGCCGTCGAGAGCTTGACCTGCTGTGGGACCGTCGAGTGGCGCGTGTTGCTGGTGCCGATATCGCGTCGCTCGGTTGCGATCGTCGAGGCGGCGGTCGGATTCCGCGAGGACGGGCTCGTGTCCTCCCGGCGCATCTTCTCCCGGTTGGTCTCGTAGAGCTTCTGGAACGTCTCGTGGGTCTCGAGCAGGGCGTCGCGGAAGGCGTCGATGCCCCGCATCGCCTGCTGCTGGATAAACACCTGGTACGCTTCGGGATCCTCCTCGACGTCGGGCGTCCCGAACGCCTCCATCGCGGCCTCCTTCGGATCGACCTCGTCGAGGAGCCCGTCGCCGTCGTCGCCGCCGACCAGGTCGGTCCCCTCGTCGACGACCGTCTCGGCGGCGCCCTCGAGAGTGCCCTCGTCCTCGCCGTCGCCGAGCGCGTCGGTCGCCTCGTCGAGCTCGCGTTTTTGCTCCCAGATGTCGGTCAGATCCGCCGCGTCCCACACGCTCAGCAGATCGAGCGCCGAGAACAGCTGGGTGAGGTCGACGACGTCGCTCGCGCCGGTTTCCTCCTCGGCGACGGCGTCGGGGATCTCGCCGGTTTCGATCGCCTCGAGCAGCTCCTCGCCATCGACGGCCTCCGGCAGTTCGCTCAGGTCGAGCGCCTCGACCAGCTCCGCGGTCTCCTGGGCGACCCGGACGAGCGCGTCGACGTCGCCGAGCACCTCCTCGAGTTCGTCGTCGCCGAGCTCCTCGGGAGCGTCGACGTCCTCGAGTACCGTCTGGAGGTGATCGAGGCTCGACTCGCCCGATTCGAGCAGCTCCTCGAAGGGCTCCTCCTCGCTCATCGCCGCTCCTCCGTCGGCTCGACGACGACCGTGAGGACGCCGTTTTTGAACGACGCCGTCGCCGTTCGCTCGGACCACGGAACCTCGACCCGGTCGAGTTCGCTCCTCGAGACGGCGACGACGAGCTCGTCCCCGTCGAACCCGACCGTGACGTCGTCCGCGCCGGCGCCGCCGACGTCGGCCGTGACGAGCAGTTCCGCCTCGTGGAGCCGCGAGGTCACGTGTCCGTCCGACGAGGACGGACGGCGGCGCGGTCGTCTCCGGAGTCGGTCGCCGTCGATCGGCGTCCGCACCTTGTCGAGCGCTCGATCGAGCCCGGAGCCGATCGAGACGTCGTAGTTCAGGCGCATCGAGCTCCCGCGTCGGCGACCGGTCGCCGACGCGTCGCCGCGCTCGAGTGCCGACAGCAGGCTCGTCAGCCAGTGGTCGGAGTCGATACGGTCGTCGTTCGGTTCGGTCGGATCGTTCGTGTGGTCGCTCATTATCGTTTTACCTCTACACGGCCGCTCGAGAATCGCTCGTGGACCTCGCGGGCGATCTCGATCTCCTCCTCGAGTTCCTCCTTGCGCTCGCGGTACTCCGACTCGGAGCGCTCGCCGAGCTCGTACAGCAGCTGGTTCTCCTTGAGCTGGTCCTCGAGCTCGTCGAGATCGTACAGCTCGTCGAGCGCGATCGAGTGCAACGCGTCGACGATGCCGATGAACGGTCGAAACAGGAGGTCGTCGAGCACGAACATGGTTACTGGGCGCCGATCTTGACGTCGACGAAGCTGTACGGCGCGAACGGTCCGGTGTATCGGACCATGAGTCGGTCCTCGTATCGGTCCTCGAGGTCGGCGACCGCGTCGTCGAAGGCTTCCCGGTCGTCCTCGTCGACGAGGTACGAGCGGTTAAACACCAGCCGATCGCTGAACAGGTCGTTCGGGACCGACTGGTCGGCGATCGGCTCGAGGACGTCGGCGACGTCCTCCTCGATCGCCTCCCGGTCGACCTCGGCGTCTTCCTCCTCGACGAGCTTGAGCCCGAGTTCGATCTTGCCGTCGATATCCCGCAGCGCCCGGCGAAAGGCGGGCTGGGCGTTTCGCAGGACGTTTTTGAGCTCGCGGTCGCCCTCGAAGGCCATCCCGAACCGCATCGGGACGATCGTCTGCCCGCCGTCGTGCTCCATGATCTCCCGGAGCACGTCGTCGTGGCGCTGGGCGTCCTCGTCGGTTTCCTCGGGTTCGGTCGTGTCGATGTCCGAGACGACCGCGGCGTAGCGGCGGTGGGAAACGGTGTAGACCCGATCCGCGTCGCCGACCGCGTCGGTCTCGAACTCGACGTCGTCGCTCGCCTCGACGACGCCGTAGACGTACTTGTGGCTCACGACGGCACCACCGTCCGTCGACGCGGCCGTCTCGATACTCGGAACGAGGCGTGTGTCCATACCATAAGATAAGACCCCACTGGATCGACAACTCGTAGCTCGGGGTACGGCGCCCGCGCGCGTTATGGTGCTGCTTGCAGACGCAGTGTCGGCGAGTACCCCCCGCCGCCTTCCGCTAGCTTGCATGCGCAGCGACAGTACTGTTACGGGTCGCGCGAGAACGGCCGGTTACAATGGCATCCCAACGAAGACCTGACGCCTCCAGTCTCGCGGAAGTGCTGGACCGCGTACTCGACAAGGGCGTCGTCATCGACGTCTGGGCACGCGTTTCGGTCGTCGGGATCGAACTCCTGACGATAGAGGCCCGCGTCGTCGTCGCCTCCGTCGACACCTTCCTCCACTACGCGGAGGAGATCTCAAAAATTGAGCAAGCCACCGCAGAGGGCGATCTCGAGGAGCTCGAGGAGCTCGAGATCGAAGAGCGACCCGAGTCCTCGCCCCAGTCCGCCGAGTAATCCACATGGGGGATTCGTCTTCGCGGGACCGAAAGGTTCGCGGCCGGAAGATCAGGTCGGATCGCAGCAAGAAGAAACGCCGGAAGGCCAAGAAGCAAGCGAAAAAGCAGCGTGCGTCGAACGGCGCCGCCACCGGCGGCGGAAGCGGGAACGGTACCGACCCGTCCACGCTGACGAGTCCCGAGGAGATCGCCCCCGACCCGTTCGTCGAAACCGACGCCGTCACCGCGGTGCGAGACCGGATCACCGGCTGGCTCGAGGCTGGCCAGCCGGTCCACCTGATCGGTCCGACGGGCTGTGGGAAGACGGCGCTGGCGCTGTCGGCGGCCGCGGAACGGGGCCGCCCGGTCGTCTGGCTCAACGGCGACGAGGCAGTCGGCACCGCCGAGCTCGTGGGCACCCACTCCGGCGGCGAGCGCTACGAGGAGCGCGACCAGTTCGTCAGCGGCGTCAGCAAGACGACCGAGGTCGTCCGCGAGCGGTGGGTCGACAACCCGCTGTCGGTCGCGGTCAAGGAGGGCGCGACGCTCGTGTACAACGAGTTCTCCCGGAGCGATCCCGCGGCCCACAACGTCCTGCTGTCGGTGCTCGAGGAGGGCGTCCTCGAGCGCCCGGGCAAACACGGCGAGGATCGGACGATCGACGTCCACCCCGAGTTCCGGCTGCTCGTCACCTCGAACGACGTCGAGTACGCGGGCGTTCACGAACAGCAGGACGCCCTGCTGGACCGGTTCGTCGGCGTCCACGTCGACTACCACGACGCGGAGACCGAACGCGAGATCGTCGCCGCCCACGTCGACGCCCCCGAGGAGACCGTCGAGCGCGTCGTCGACGCCACCCGGACGCTGCGGGACGAACTCGACGTCGTCGTCGGGACCCGCGCGGCGATCACCGCCGCGGAGGGGCTGACCGTCTTCGCGGCGGACGCCGACGAGGTCGACGACGAGCTGTTGGCGGACGTGTTCACCGACGTGCTGGCGCCGAAACTCGCCGGCGAGGACGACGAGATCGACGACCTTCGAGAGACGATCACCGACGCGCTGTAAGCTATGGCCGACGCCGAGACGACCGATCAAGAGCAGTGCCGGGCGCGCACCGGGGACGGCCAGCGGTGCTCCCGTCCGGCCCAGGAGAACGGGTTCTGTTACCAACACGACGAGAGTGATCCGACCGTGAGCGACAGCCAATCAGCACAAGAGCAGGACGAACAGGACGACGACCAGGAGGAGCAGGCCGAGGACGACACCCAGGAAGGGGACGTCCAGTCGGCGGAGATGGCCGACGAGGACGCCGCCGACCCCGAGGACGTCGACGCCGAGGACGTCGACGCCGACGACCAGCTCGGCGGCGTGCTCGCGATCCGGAAGACGGTCCGGGAGACCGCGGGCAAGCTCGTCGGCCACGAGTTCGACGGCGTCAGCGAGATTTCGCCGATGGACGAGGGCTGGCGCGCGGTCGTCGAGGTCGTCGAGCGCTCGGCGGTCCCCGATACCCAGGACATCATCGGCCGCTACGAGATCGAACTCGACGAGGACGGCGTCGTCCAGGGGTACCGACGACTCGGTCGCTACCGCCGCGGCGACACGAAGGCCTTCGAGTAGCGCGCCCGTCGCCGCCGGCTCGCTCCGGCGATCACTCTCCAGTCCACCGTTTTCCGTGACGTTCCGTCGAAACCGCCAAGCCGCTGGCCGTCCTCGAGACGACCGTGCAACTCGTCGGCGAGACGGCCGTGTACGGCCTCGAGGTCGGCCCGGAAACCCGCTGTGAGCACTACCGCGGCGAGCGCGACGTCGTCGCGTTCCGGTTCGCCTGCTGCGAGCGGTACTACCCCTGTTTTCGCTGTCACGCGGCCGTCGCCGACCACGACGCGGTCGGCTGGCCCGAGGCGCGGTTCGACGAGCCGTCGGTGCTGTGTGGCGCCTGCGGGACGACGCTGACGGCGCCGACGTACCTCGACTCGGATTCGTGGTGTCCGGTCTGTAAAGCGCCGTTCAACCCGGGCTGCAAGGACCATCTCGAGCGCTACCTCGAACGATGACTCGCAAAGTCGAGCGCTGATCCAGCAAGTTATTTCCCCGCCGAGCGGCCGAGTGCGGGTATGGATCCGGCGCTTGGCCCGCCAGACGCGATGGCCGAGAAACGCGACGAGCTGACGCCGATGATGCGCCAGTACCACGACCTCTGTGCGCGCTACGACGACGCGCTCGTGCTCTTCCAGGTGGGCGATTTCTACGAGACCTTCTGTGGCGCCGCCGAGCGCACCGCCCGCTTGCTCGAGGTGACGCTGACCAGTCGGGAGGACAGCACGGGGGAGTACCCAATGACCGGGATTCCGGTCGACAACGCCGAGTCCTACGTCGAGGAACTCCTCGAGGCCGGCTACCGGATCGCCGTCGCCGACCAGATCGAGGAGCCCGGCGAGTCCCCGGGAGTCGTCGAGCGGGCGGTCACCCGCGTCATCACGCCCGGAACGCTCACCGAGGACGAGCTGCTGGCTGGCGACGACAACAACTTCGTCGCCGCACTCGCGCGGGGGGACGGCGATGGCGGAAGCGCCGACGAGCTCGCGGTCGCCCTGCTGGACGTCTCGACGGGCGACTTCCTCGCGACGAGCTCGAGCTCGAGGGAGGCGATCGCCGACGAGGTGAGCCGGTTCGCCCCCTCGGAGGCCGTCGTCGGCCCCGACGCGAGCGACGACCTCCTCCCGGAGGACTGCATGGTGACGCCGTTCGACCCCGACGCGTTCGCCCTCGAGCGCGCGACCAAGACCGTCTCGGGGTACTTCGGCGAGCCCGACGCCCTGCTGGCGGCCGACGCCGAGGTCCGGGCCTGCGGCGCCCTGCTCGAGTACGCCGAGTACGCCCGCGGGGGTGCCGAGAGCGACGTGGACGAGGACGCTGACGCAACTGAGCGCGAGGGACCCCATCTCGAGTATCTCACCCACCTCACGCGGTACGACCCCCGCGAGTACCTGCTGCTCGACGCCGTCGCGCTGCGCAGCCTCGAGCTGTTCGAACCGCGTGCGGTCCGGGCCCGCGAGGACGCGACCCTGATCGACGTCCTCGACGAGACCGCCAGCGCGCTGGGCGGGCGGGCGCTTCGCGACTGGCTCCGCCGACCGCTGCTCGAGCCCGAGCGGATCGAGGCCCGCCTCGACGCCGTCGAGGAGCTGACGGGTGCGGTCCGACGCCGCGAGCAACTGCACGAGCTGCTGCGGGACGTCTACGACCTCGAGCGCCTGATCGGGCGGATCTCCCGCGAACGGGCCAACGCCAGGGACCTGCGCTCGCTGCGGGACACGCTGGCGGTCGTCCCGGAGATCCGGGATCGGCTGGCCGACGCCGACTGCGCGCGGCTTCGGGAGCTACGCGAGGAGCTCGATCCCCTCGCCGACGTCCGCGAGTTGATCGACGACGCGGTCGTCGCGGATCCCCCCATCGAGATCACCGAGGGCGGGATCGTCGCGGAGGGGTACGACGCGGATCTGGACGAGCTCCGGGGGACCGCGCGGGACGGCAAGCAGTGGATCGACGACCTCGAGGCCCGCGAACGCGAGCGGACGGGGATCGACTCGCTGAAGGTCGGCTACAACTCCGTCCACGGTTACTACATCGAGGTGACGAACCCGAACCTCGAGGCGGTACCCGAAGACTACCAGCGCCGCCAGACGCTGAAGAACTCCGAGCGATTCGTCACGCCCGAGCTCAAAGAGCGCGAGGACGAGATCGTCGGGGCCGAGGAGCGCGCGGACGAGCTCGAGTACGAGCTGTTCTGCGAGGTGCGAAGCGCGGTCGCCGACGAAGTCGAGCGCGTCCAGGCGCTGGCCGACGCGCTGGCGACGGTCGACGCCCTGGTCTCGCTTGCGACCGTCGCGGCCCAGTACGACTACTGCCGACCGGAGATCCGCGACCGCGACGCCGACCTCGAGATCGATATCGAAGGCGGGCGCCACCCCGTCGTCGAGCGCACCCAGGAGTCGTTCGTCCCCAACGGCGCCAGCCTCTCGCCCGATCGGCGGCTGGCGGTGATCACGGGGCCGAACATGTCCGGGAAATCGACGTACATGCGCCAGGTGGCCCAGATCGTTCTTCTCGCACAGGTCGGCAGCTTCGTCCCCGCGGAGTCGGCCCGGATCTCGCCCGTCGACAGGATCTTCACTCGAGTCGGCGCCAGCGACGACATCGCGGGCGGGCGCTCGACCTTTATGGTCGAGATGGACGAGCTCGCGACCATTTTGCGGGAGGCCGACGAGCGCTCGCTGGTCCTGTTGGACGAGGTCGGACGGGGGACCTCGACGGCGGACGGCCTCGCCATCGCGCGGGCGATCACCGAGCACCTCCACGACGAGGTCGGCGCGCCGACGCTGTTCGCGACCCACCACCACCCGCTGACCGAGCTGGCCGAGGCGCTCCCGGCCGCGTTCACGCTCCACTTCCAGGTCGAGCAACGCGAGGGGGAGGTCGTCTTCCACCACGAGATCGCCCCCGGCGCGGCGACGGGGTCCTACGGTGTCGAGGTCGCGACCGCGGCGGGGGTCCCCGAGGACGTCGTCGAGCGCTCCCGGGAGCTCGTCGCGGAACACGCCGACGAGCTGGAGAGGCCGGACCCGCGGACCGATTCACAGGAACACGGGGACGCCCACGTTCCGGCGTCGACCGACGGCGGGAGCCAGGGGGTTCCCGACGACGTCGCGGCCGAGCTCCGCTCGCTCGAGCTGGCCCACCTCACGCCCGTCGAGGCGCTGACGGAGCTCGATCGGTTACAGCGACTGCTCGAGGAGTAGTCGAAACGGCGAAGAAGCGATCGGTGGCGTTACTTCGAGCGACGGGCGATCCGCGCGAACGCGAGCGCGGCGCCGAACAGCGCGGTATTTTTCAGGAACTGGATCTGCTCTTGCTGTTTCTCCTCGGGATCGTCCTGGTTCCAGAAGTCGTGCATCACCGGGGTCGTGCCGGCCAGAAAGCCCGCGATCCCGAGCGCGGCCGCGGCCGGAAGCCGCCAGAGGACGACGCCGAGCCCGCCAAGCAGCAGGCCGACGCTCGCCGCGGGGACGGTGCGGTCGGGCTCGGGTGCGCCCTTGAACTCGGCGTAGCCGATGCGTTCCTCGAGGTTCCGCAGGTTGTCGATCGCGTTGAACGCGAGGACGCCCCCGAAGAGGACGCGCCCGAGACGGAAGAGTGCGGTGTCGGTTACCGAACCGTCGTCGTCGGTCGGCTCCGCGACGGTCTCGGTGCGCTCGCTGGGTTCGTCGTCGCTGTCGCTGCGGCTCGTGAGTCGAGAGGCAAGTGCCATCACCAGCGCTAGTGGATCGAGCGGGATAAGTCCGCGCTGACACCGATGTTACTGCGCTCCGGTTTGACATCCTCCCGCGACTTTAGGCGCGGGAATCCGCGAAGCGGGGTTCAAGGTTGCGCGTTTCCTCGGGAGCGAAGTACGCTTTCGCGTCCTCCCTTCGACAGTACCCGCCCAATTATGACTGAGGGCGTGGATTCCAGCGCGTGCAGCCCTGTCAATGGGGCCTTCCACCTCGGACGCGCCGAGTGGGTCAACGGACCGAATGCCGCTCGTCCTCACCAGCGGGGTATTCAGCCCGCGTGGTACCGCCATTCGCGTCCGACCCGTGAGCCGGGACGTGGCGGAGTGGTTCAGTCGGATTTGTTACCACGCGGGAAGTCACGGCAAAGCCGTGGTGCCGTCGAAGACGACGTTTCCCAACATGGGAACTCCGGTACTGCCGTCTTCGGTTCGAAGCGTCATCGATATTACACGCGTATCCACGGCCTAAAGGCCGTGGCATTGCACTGTTCCGCCTGTAACTTATTTCGTGGGCGGAGTGGGAGCGTCGAACGATGGCGACGCTCACACTCTCGAGCCCGGCGTTCGACGACGGCGAACGGATTCCCGATCGGTACGGCTACGACGAGGAAAACGTCAACCCGCCCCTCGAGATCGAGGGCGTTCCCGAGGCGGCCGAGTCGCTCGCGCTGATCGTGGACGACCCCGACGCGGTCGGGCCCGCGGGCAAGGTCTGGGACCACTGGATCGTCTGGAACGTCCCCCCGGAGATCGGGACGATCCCCGAGGACTGGATCCCCGACGACGCGACGGAGGGAACGAACGACTTCGGCGCGGTCGGTTACGGCGGTCCGAGCCCGCCGGACCGGGAACACACCTACCGGTTCGCGGCGTTCGCCCTCGAGACGGCCCTCGAACTCGGTTCCGAAACCGACGCCGACGCCCTCCGGGAGGCGATGGAGGGCCGCGTGCTCGCGGACGCGCGGCTCGAGGGGACCTACGCGCCGTAGCTCAATCGGTCGGCTCGAGGGCGACAAACTCGAGGCCGTGGCGGGCCAGCAGCCGATCGGCCCGGTCGGTCACGGAGGGCGCGACGAGGACGCCCCGAACCGAGGCGTCGGCGTGCAGATCCCGTTCCAAGGCGTCGACGTACCGGCGAAGCTGACTCACCGCGTCGGGGCCGACCCGTCGGCGCTTGAGTTCGACGACGACGGATCGCCCGGCCGCGTCCTCGCCGTAGACGTCGATCGCTCCGGCGGGCGTGTCCCGCTCGGTCGCAAGCGGCGTGAACCCCTCCTCGAGCAGGCCGGGTTCCTCGAGGATCCGCCGGCGGAGATCCTCCTCGGTGCCNGGTGCCGACGACAGCGAGTTCGGTCGGGTCCGAGCCCGCGAACGTCGAAACCTGCACCACCAGCTCGAAACGGACGACCAGCCGCTCGTCGGGCGAGGACCGCACGCTCTCGATCACGAGCGCGCCGTCCTCGCAGCGAACCGAGCGGTCGCAGCCGGGCGGCTGCCAGTTGACGGGCTGTTGACCCTCGTCGGTGTGGACCAGCGCCGCGCCGTCGGGTTTGAGCATGAGGTGGCGGTCGCCCTCCTCGAGCCGGCTCGAGGCCCGACCGTCGTAGTCGACGGTGCAGCGGCCGAAGACGGTGATCATCGCCTCGCGGTCGATGCCGTCGGCGATCGCCTCCCGGGCGGTCTCGAGGGCGGGGTGCTCGAGCGTCGTCGCCTGCGGGGGTCGCGTACCGGATGTCACGCATCGGAGTAACCGGTTCAGGGAGAAAAGAGGCCCGAACGCGGGTCGGCTCGGCGACGGGTCGGCGATCGAAAACCCTTATTCTCGTGGGCAGGCGCGTTCGAACTACGATGACCAGCGAACACGATCGTCGCCGATTCCTTCAGCTTACCGGAACGAGCGCCGCCGCGGCGGTGGCCGGCTGCGCCGACATCAACCCGCTGAGCGACGGCGGGGACAACGGCGAGAACGGCGACGTTCTCACCGCCGTCGTCGGTCCGAGCACTGCGGAGATCGAGGAGCTCCGGGAGCGAGTCGCCGAGGAGGAACTCGACATGACCGAGGCCCAGCAGCGCCAGCAGGAGCTCGTCGAGGACGCGATCGAGGCGTTCGAGACCCGGGCCGAGGACGACGACGGTCTCTCGATCGAGGACGCGAGTCCCGAGTACGGCCTCTACCGAGTCGACGGCGACGCCGGGACGATCGTCGACGAGCTCAACGGGGGATCGATCGCGTCGCTCTCGGAGGGCGCGGCCTACGACCGCATCCTCGCGGAGCGGGAACGGCGGTCGGAAGGGGGCAACGTCAACCCAGACGGCGAGACCGACTCCAACGAGAGCGATCCGGACGGCGAGAGGAACGACGAAACCGACGACGGCGGGCAGGGTACGAACGGAACCGAAAGCGACGACGGCCCGACCGACGCGAGCTCCGGCGAGGAAGTCGCGTAACTCCTACTCGACGCCGAAGGGGCTCTTTCGATCGGTCCAGTCCCAGCCCGGCAGTCGCTCCTGGAAGCCGGCGGCCAGCGCGGCCTCGCAGTCGTCGACGCCGGCGTTCTCGCTCTCGTCGCCGTGGACCCGCAGGTCGGCGTAGTGAAACGTCGCCTCGCCGAGCGTCCGCAGGGGTTGGGCGCCCGCGATCGTCGCCGCCAGCTCGCGGCCGAGGATCTCGTCGACGACGAAGCCGGGGTAGTCGCCGTCGACGTCGAGCTCGCGCAGGATCGCGACCATCGCGGCGACGTTGACCGCGAGGTCGCCGTCGGCGAAGACGGCGTCGACCTCCTCGCGGTAGGCCGCCTCGGTGACGGGATCGACGTCGGTCTCGAAGATCGATCCGAGGTCTTCGCGCACGTCGTTGACGATCGGGACGACGGTGTCCGCGCGTCCGCGGACCCACTCGTACTCGGCGGCGACTCGGTTCGGCGTGAGGTGCATGCGGTCGCTTCGGCCCGAATCACCCTGGGTTTTGCGAAGGCTTTTATACCACGCAAAGAATAGCCTCGTGTAAGCGGGTTCTCCCTGGAATCTTCCCGCACGAACCAGGATAACCGACCCGGGAGCGTCTTCATCGGGCGAACCACCACACGATGACTCGAGACACCGGACGGAACGGTAATTCCGTCGTCCGACGGTGCCGTCGCTCGCGGTCCTCGGCAGTACTGCGGCGGCCGACGACCGTCGACCGACGAGCCGCCGGCGGTCCCGGTCCCCGCGGTGGTGCGTTCGTTTCGACGGCTGTGACGCCCCCCACGTCGGCGAGTTCACGCAATCGATAACTGGCGACTATGAGCACTGTAGAGCAGCAACTCGACGATTTGAAAGCAGAGATCACGAGCGAGTTACCGAACGATATCTCGGTTTCCTCGGTGAAGTACGAAGGTCCCGAACTGGTCATCTACACGCGCGACCCCAAGGAGTTCGCCCAGCAGGGCGACCTCGTCCGGCAGCTGGCGAGCAAACTGCGAAAGCGGATCACCGTCCGTCCGGACCCGAGCGTCCTCTCGCGGCCCGACGAGGCCCGCGAGGAGATCATGAACGTCATCCCCGACGACGCCGGCGTCACGGACCTGGACTTCCACGCCGACACCGGCGAAGTCGTCATCGAGGCCGAAAAGCCCGGTATGGTCATCGGCCGTCACGGCTCGACGCTCCGGGACATCACGAAAACCGTCGGCTGGACGCCCGAAGTCGTCCGAACCCCGCCGATCGAGTCCTCGACGGTCTCGAACGTCCGGAGCTTCCTCAAGCAGGAACGGGACGACCGACGGGACATTCTGGAGCGAGTAGGCCGCCAGATCCACCGCGAGGAGATGTCCGACGACGAGTACGTTCGGATCACGACGCTGGGTTGCTGTCGCGAGGTCGGGCGGGCCTCCTTCATCCTCTCGACGCCCGAGACCCGCATCCTCGTCGACTGCGGCGACAAGCCCGGCGCCGAGGGCGAGGTGCCGTACCTCCACGCCCCCGAGGCGCTGGGTGCGGGCGCACAGACGATCGACGCGGTCGTGCTCACCCACGCCCACCTCGACCACTCCGCGCTCATCCCGCTTCTCTTTAAGTACGGCTACGACGGACCGATCTACTGCACCGAGCCCACGCGCGACCTGATGGGGCTACTGACGCTCGACTACCTCGACGTCGCCGCCAAGGAGGGACGCACCCCGCCGTACGACTCCGAGATGGTCCGCGAGGCGATCAAACACACCATCCCGCTCGAGTACGGTGACGTCACCGACATCGCGCCCGACGTCAAACTGACGCTGCACAACGCCGGCCACATCCTCGGCTCGGCCGTCTCCCACTTCCACATCGGCGACGGCCTCTACAACGTCGCGTTCTCGGGCGACATCCACTACGACGACACCCGCCTCTTTAATGGCGCCGTCAACGACTTCCCGCGCGTCGAGACCCTGGTACTGGAATCGACCTACGGCGGTCGCAACGACTACCAGACCGACCAGGAGGACTCCGAGCGAAAGCTCGTCGACGTCATCAACGAGGCCTACGACCGGGACGGAAAGGTCCTCATTCCGGCCTTCGCCGTGGGTCGCTCCCAGGAGATCATGCTCGTCCTCGAGGAGGCGATGCGATCGGGCAAGATCCCCGAGATGCCTGTCCACCTCGACGGGATGATCTGGGAGGCGACGGCGATCCACACGACCTACCCCGAGTATCTGCGCGACGACCTGCGGGATCGGATCTTCCACGACGACGAGAATCCCTTCCTCGCCGAGCAGTTCAACCACATCGACGGCGGCGAGGAGGAACGCCAGGACGTCGCCGACGGCGAACCCTCCATCATCCTCTCGACGTCGGGGATGGTCACCGGCGGTCCGATCATGTCCTGGCTGAGCCACCTCGGTCCCGATCCGGATTCCTCCCTGGTCTTCGTCGGCTACCAGGCCCAGGGGACCCTCGGCCGGCGCATCCAGAACGGCTGGGACGAGATCCCCACCAGCGAGGTCGGCGCGATGGGCAACGGCGGCGGCCGCGGCACCCTCTCGCTGAACATGAACGTCGAGACCGTCGACGGCTTCTCCGGCCACGCCGACCGCGCCGGCCTCGAGAACTTCGTGAAGACGATGAACCCGCGTCCCGAGAAGGTGCTCTGTGTCCACGGCGACGAGCGCTCGACGCAGGACCTCTCGAGCGCGCTGTACCACGACTACAATATGCGGACGTTCGCGCCGAAGAACCTCGAGACGTTCCGCTTCCTCTGAAAGCCCTCGCGAGCGCCTGGCAGCGCTCGCTCGCCCTTTTAGTCCACCAGGCCCGCAACGCGGCGCGGGAACCCCCGCGCCGCGCGGTCGGCCTGCCCCTCCCCCGTGACTCGAGCGCGCGACTCGAACGGAGCCGCGCGCTCGAGTCGGCCACGGTCGCTGGACGGGTCCGGACTGCCGTTCGGAGGACGAACTGTCGGGGATCGTGCGACGAAGTGACAGTGGATACGTATTGCAAGGCACTCTTGGAACTCGAGCCACTCCGTCGGAAACGATGGAACGCGACGAGCGCGGTCGCCGCCTCGAGGAGAACGACGCCGAGCGGTCGCAAGCGGACGACGGTGAGGAGGTCGACCGCCCGTGATCTCGTCGTGGTTCGGCTACTCGCTGTTGACCGCGGGGATCTACGCCGTGATCGCGCTGCTGTCGAAGATCGTCAGCGGCGTCGAGATCGACGACCCGCTGACGCTGGCGATCTACAACTGTATCCCCTTCTACACCGTCTACGTCCTCGTCGGGCTCGCTCTCGAGTGGCCCGCGATCCGCAATAGCCTCGCCGGGGTCGGCGGCGAGGGAGTCCCGGGCGCCGAGCCCGTCCCGATCGCGATCGCGCTGGGATTCGGCGTCGTCTCGACGATCGCCTACGGCGTCTACTACTGGGGGCTGGTCAACGGCGACGTCTCGCGGTTCGTCCCCGCGCTGTCGATCGAGACCGTCTTCGTGCTCGTGCTGGGGTTTCTGGTGCTCGACGAGGCCTTTCCCTCCGGCGTCTACGCCGGGGTCGCGCTGGTCGTCTTCGGCGCGCTGTTTATCTCCTACGACCGGGAGGCGGGCTCGATCCGCGAGAGTCTGACCTTCTCGACGGTCGGCGTCGCGATCCTGGCCGCGATCGCCTTCGCGGTCTTCAACACCGGAATGAAGGTCCTCACGGACGGTTTCGGCACCGTCGAGATCCTCTTCTGGATCAGCCTCGGCGGCCTAGCCTCGATCGCCGCGGTCGTTCCCTTCCGGGCCGACGGCGGAATCGAGCCCGACCCGACCGACCTGCTGGCCGGGCACGTTCGGCTCACGAAGGGGACGAAGCTGCTGCTGGTCGGCGGCCTGCTCAACGCCGTCGGACTGTTCACGTTCATCCGCGCACTCGAGAACGGTCCCGTCTCGCTGGCGACCGCGATCACCAAGCTCGACGTGATGATGGTCTTCGTCGGCGCGCTCGCGCTCTCGAAGCTCGCGCCCGCCGTCCTCGAGGAGCAGTTCGATCCGTTCACGCTGGCCCAGAAGGCCTCGGCGTCGATGATCGTCCTCGTCGGCTCGGCGCTGATCCAGTTCAGCTACTGAGGGCGCGGCGGCCGTACAGCGAAGTGCGAACGCTCCGCGAGACGATCGCGGGGAGAACGATCGTCCGGAACGCACGGTGTAGGATTCGCCCACGGCAGTGCGCGTGGGTAGTCGGTCGACCGTTCACACGGACTGCTACGTCAGTTCCGTACAACCGCGACCGCTCTCCGATCGGGATTGCACCGACAATCCGGTACGGCAGACCGCATCAGGACTCCGGCGCCTCGGCCGGGTCGACGACCTCGCCCGTCGCCGGGTAGACGCCGACCTGCTCGCAGACGTCGGCCATCGGACACGCGTCGGGATCCTCGAGGCAGGCCGGTTTCCGGGCCGTGCAGTACTCGCGGCCGAACTGGATCGAGGCGGTGTGACCGAAGCCGCACTTCGCGGCGGGCACCTCCCGCTCGAGGACGGCCCGAACCACCTCGTGGTCGGCGTCGGGCGGGGCGATCCCCAGTCGGCGGTAGATGCGGTGGACGTGCGTGTCGACGGGGAAGACGCCGCCGCGCCCGCTCGCGAACAGCAATACGCAGTCGGCGGTCTTCGGGCCGACGCCGTGGATCTCGAGCAGCCGCTGGCGGACGTCTTCCGGCTCCTCCTCCCGGACGAAGTCGTCGAACCCCGCTGCCGAGCCGAACTCCTCGAGGATCTCCTCGGCGGCGCCGATGATCATCTCCGATTTCTGGTTGTACAGTCCCGCGGAGCTGATCGTCTCGGCCAGTTCCGACCGTTCGGCGTCGGCCAGCGATTCCGCCAGATCCCGGTCGGGGCCGTCGTACCGTTCGACCAGCGCGTCGTGAGCCGGCTGGCTCGCCTTGTCGCTGGTGTTCTGGCTCAGGATCGTCCGTACGAGACAGGTGAAGGCGTCCTGCCCGCCGTAGGTCTTCTGCCAGTACAGTTCGCCGAGGCGGTCGACGACGCGCTCGGCGCGGGTCTCGGCGGCCGCCGGGTCGAACTCGGTTGGGGCTCCGCCTCCGGCGTCGCCGCCGCTGATGTTGACCGACGGCTCTCGGTCGTCACTCATGGCCGCGCGTTCGGGTTCGAAAAGCAAAACGGCCGCGGAAGCGACGCCGCGGCTCGAGCCGCGGACGGACCGCGGGGGCGATCACTCGACGGTGAGCGTCACCGTCGCCTCGGCGCCCTCGGCGAGCGCGTCGATGAGGTCGCGGTCGAACCCCTCGGCCGCGAACTCGGCGTCGACCAGGATCGTCCGGTCGTCGACGTAGTCGCTGGTTCGCCCGACCGCGCTGCGCTCGTTCGTGAACTCGAGGTCGGGGTCGCCCCGTCCCGCGACGGACGCGCGGTGGCCGTCGGCCTCGATCTCGACGGTGATCGTCGCCTCGGCGTCCCGACAGGCGTCGACGAACTCGGGGTCGAAGTCCGCGGGCGCTCGGTCGGCCTCGATCGCGAGGATGCAATCGCCGGCGGGGGTGAGGTAGTCGTCGGTCGTCACCTCGAACGTGCTCGCGTGGTCGGCGCTGACGTGCTCGTGTCCGCGAGCGCGGATCACTTCCTTCATACCTCGGCGGAACCGCGCCGGGCGGAAAACGGAACCGACTCGCGCTTAGATCAGACTCGCGCCGTCGAGCTCGCTGCGGCTGTACTCGACCTCCAGCAGCTCCAGGATCGTCGGCGCGATATCGAAGAGGTCGGCGTCGCCGATGGAGGCGTCGGGGTCGTCGATGTACAGCGAGGTGTCGTCGAAGCTGTGCATCCCGTTTCGCGGCCCCGTCGTGAAGATCTCGGAGTCGGCCTTGAACCCGGACTTGAGGTCGAATCCGTTGTTCGGGATCGCGACCAGATCCGGCGCGATGTCGTCGTGGTCGCCCCGGAACGCCGCCTCCTTCTCGACGACGCGGTCGACGACCTTCTTCCCGTCGGGGCCCTCGAGGGCCTCGAGGTCGGCCTTGAGCTCGTCGCGAACGTCGTCGTACTCGTCTTCGGGGACCGAGCCGCGCGGCTCCCGCCCCTCGAGGTTGAGGTAGAACCGCCCGGGGATAAAGGAGTAGGCGCGGGTCTCGTCGCTGATGTCGCCCAGCTCCTCGGGCTCGTCCGTCCCGAAGGAGAGCCACCCCTCCTCGCGGAGCCACTCGTTGAAGTGGACCTCGTAGTCGAGGCTCGTGAAGCCGTGGTCGGAGGCGACGATCAGCGTGACGTCCTCGGGCAGGGCCTCGCGCAGCCGACCGATGTAGTCGTCGACCTTCTCGTAGAACTCGAAGAACTCCTCCCGGTACTGGCCGTCGCGCTCGTAGTCTTTGAACAGGAAGTGGTTGACCCGATCGGTCGTCATGAAGACGCCGAAAAAGAGGTCCCAGTCGTCCTCCTCGATGTAGTGTTTGAACGCCTCGAAGCGCGCGTCGACGGTCTCGTGGGCGTCCTCGATGAACGCCGCCTTGTCCTCCTCGTGGCCGAGCTTCGGGTTGACGTCGATGCGGTAGTCGAGCCCCTCGAGGTAGTCCCGAACGTCGTCGGGGTAGGCGGCCTTCTCGAGATCGGGCGAGAGAAAGCCCGAGACCATCCGCTGGACGTTGCGCTGGGGCGGGAACGTGACGGGGACGTTCATCACCGTCGCCTTCAGCCCCTCGTCCTGAACGCGGTCCCAGACGCGGTCGGCCTGGACCTCCCGACCCATCGGAACGTACGTGTCGTACGTTCCGACCTCGCGGTCCTGGAAGCCGTAGACGCCGGTCTCGCCGGGGTTGACCCCGGTGGTCAGCGACGGCCAGCAGGCGCTTGACTCGGGCGGAACGATGCTCGAGATCTCGCTTGCGGTGCCCTCTTCCGCGATCGCCGCGAAGTTCGGGAAGCGATCCTCGTGTTCGGAGAGCAGACTGTACGGCACGCCGTCGACGCCGATAAACGCGACTCGGGGGTTGTCGTCGCCCCGCAACCGGTCGAACAGACCCATGGGGGGCCGTAGTCCGACCGCATACAAGAAGGTTCGTTTCCGGACACTGTTTTCGACGATCGACGACGGCGAGTCGAGCGCCGTCGGCGCTCTCGTGACGGTCGCTCCCGAAAACGGCGACGATCGGCCCGCCGTTTCCGGAATCGGCGGCTCGTAGACGGCGGCAAAACGGCTCCGGAGCGGGACGCGACGAGGACGTCGTCCGTCGAACTCACTCCTCGGGCCCGTCCGACTCCGATCGATCGGGCCGGAAGTTCGTCGGGACGACCGTGAGGTGGGCCATTCCCGAGCCGGGTTCGACCGAGTCGGACTCTCGTGCGGACGGGTTGGTTGCTGCCATGACGATCGGTGGTACGGCGGCTCGGCCAATAAAATTACCCATGCTCATAACGTATTCGACGGGCGGGCGGAAATAACTCGAGCGTATTCGGGCGCGACGAAACGAAGGACGGGACGGCGTCGCCGTTAGAAGTGCTCCTCGTAGAGCTCCTGGGCGTGTTCGATCGCGTCGTAGGCGGCCTGCTTGTCCTCCCAGCCCTGCGTCTCGACTTCCTTGCCCTCCTCTAGGTTCTTGTAGGTCGCGAAGAACTCGTCGATCTCGTCGAGTTGCTGCTGGGGGATGTCCTCGAGGTCCTCGATGTGGTCGTAGCGGGGGTCCTCGCTGGGGACCGCGATGACCTTGTCGTCCTGCTCGCCGTCGTCGTCCATCTTCATCAGCGCGACGGGGCGGGCCTCGATGATGCAGCCGGGGAACGTCTGATCCTCGACGAGGACGAGGACGTCGAAGGGGTCCTCGTCGTCGTAGTAGCTCTGCGGGATGAAGCCGTAGTCGGCGGGGTAGTGGACGTTCGAGTGGAGCACGCGGTCGAGCACGACGCCGGGGACGTCCTTGTCGTACTCGTACTTGTTGCGCTCGCCCTTGAGACACTCGACGACGGCGTAGATCTCTTCGGGTGCGTTCGGTCCGGTCTCTAACTCTTCCCAGAGATTGACCATGTGGCTTGAAACTCCACGGTAGGTCAAAAAGTACTTTCGTAATCGGATCGGACGCTACGACCGACGGTCGCCGACCGAGCCGCGAGTACGGATTCGGCGCGATGGCGTTCGTCGGTCGGACGCGGTCTGACGGATCGGTTGGACGGAATAGTTGAGAAGTCTTAAATAGTCCGGATACTTTCACGAAAGTATGTCAGAGGCACAATCAATCAGCGGCGATCAGAGCGTCGCACGCGACCTGACGGCGTTCCAGAACAACATCCTCACCATCCTCGCCAAGGAGCCGATGTACGGCCTGGCGATCAAACGCGAACTCGAGGACTACTACGGGACCGAGGTCAACCACGGCCGGCTGTACCCGAACCTCGACGAGCTCGTCGAGCTCGGCCTGGTCGAGAAGAGCGAACTCGACAAGCGAACGAACCAGTACTCGCTGACCGACGAGGGCTACGAGGCCGTCCTCGACGGCGTCCAGTGGTCCCTCTCGAAGATCGTCACCGACGACGACCGCGCCGACGAGATCCGCCAGCTCGTCGACGAGAGCTACTGAGCGATAACTAAGGTGTCAGAACCGTCGTTCGCGCCCGATCGCACGCCGAAGTCGTGATCGGGTGCGCCACCGTCCCTTTTATTCGGCCGACGACTCCCGGAGCTCGGGGTGTGGCTCGTCGATCGCTTCGAAGACCAGCCGGATCGACTCCTCGATCGCCTCGCGCTGGTCCTCGGAGGGCCAGGCGTTGCGGACGAAGTACTCGGTTCGAAACTCCTCGAGCTCCGCGGGCGTCGCCGACGCGATCGGCTTCGCGTAGTGGTTGCCGAAAAACGCCGCGAGGGCGTCCGCGTTGTCGCCGTGGACGTCGCCGCGGCGCTCCCGAACCGCGGCGGCGAGTTCGCGGTTTCGCTCGTCGACGGCCCGCCAGTCGTCGGGGTTCTCGGTACCCTCGAGCCGAATCTCGATCGCGCGGTCGATGTCCTCGATGCGGTCGGTTCTGATGACGCCGTCCTCGTGCCACTCCGCGGGGTGGAGCACGAGCGTCGCGTCCTCGTCGTCCCGGACGCGGGCGGTAAACTCGTGCTCGTCGAGCAGGTCGTCGCGGCGCTCGAGCCGGGCCGCTCGCTCGTTTTCGTCGGTCGCGGTGCGAGCCAGCCGCGTCAGTCGTTCGGCCTCGTCGATCACGTCGTCGGGTAGTTCCTCGGACGATCGTTGCTCGTCGGACGGCCGGTCGCCGTCGGCGTCCACCCCGTTCTCGAGGTCGCTCATACTCACCGTTCGCACTCGAGGGTTTTTCGCTTGCCGTTTTAACTCTGATCCAGTGCCTCGTTGGCCAGTCCGTCCGCGCGGTCGTTGACCTCCCGGGGGACGTACTCGAGGGTCCACTCGTCGAACCGCGAGAGCAGTTCGCGGGCGGCGACGCGTCGCTCGCGCAGCTCGGGGTTATTGGTGTCGTACTCACCCCGGACCTGTTTGACGATCAGCTCGGAGTCGCCCCGAACGTGGACCTCGCCGTAGCCGTACTCCGCGGCGGCCTCCAGGGCCGTGATCAGCGCCTCGTACTCGGCCCGGTTGTTCGTCGTCCGGCCGATCCGCTCGCTCCCCTCGGCGACGATCCCGTCGCCGGTGACGATCACCCACCCGATCGCCGCGGGGCCGGGATTGCCGCGGCTGGCGCCGTCGAAGTAGACGTGCGCGCGGCCGCCCCCGTCCCGGAGCAGCGACTCGAGTTTGCGGGGCGTCTCGCCCTGGATCACGACCTTGTCGTCGTAGGCGACGGCGGTCGCTCCCTCGCGGCTCGCCCGCCAGCGTTCGTGTTCGGTGTTTCCCGATTCGACGGAGACGCCTGCCTCCTCGAGGCGGTCGCGGGCGGCGTCGACGTCACACTCGATAACCGGCATTCCTGCCGGTGATCGACGAGAACCAAATAAATGTTTTCCGGTTCCAAATCGTAAACCACACCTCTAAACGCCTGTCGTTGGAGTTTTCGGGGAGTACTAGAATCAAGGCGCGAACGGGACCCCAGAACTTATATATCATAGTAGTACTACTATAAAAGCGCGATGACACGGTCCACCCGCCAGCGGGAGCGAATGCGTGAAACGGACGAATCCGAGGAGCAGGAGGGGGTACGTGCCTGCCCCGAATGCGAGTCGGACAATCTCGTGAAAGACTCCGATCGGGGTGAGCTCATCTGCGAAGACTGTGGGCTCGTCGTCGAGGAGGAGAAGATCGATCCCGGTCCGGAGTGGCGGGCGTTCAATCACCAGGAACGACAGGAGAAGTCCCGCGTCGGCGCGCCGACGACACAGACGATGCACGACAAGGGGCTGACGACGACGATCGACTGGAAGGACAAGGACGCCTACGGTCGCTCGATCTCCTCGAAGAAACGCAGCCAGATGCACCGCCTGCGCAAGTGGCAAGAGCGCATCCGAACGAAGGACGCTGGCGAGCGCAACCTGCAGTTCGCGCTCTCGGAGATCGATCGAATGGCGTCGGCGCTGGGCGTGCCGCGATCGGTCCGGGAGGTCGCGTCGGTGATCTACCGGCGCGCGCTCAAGGAAGACCTCATCCGCGGTCGGTCGATCGAGGGCGTCGCCACCTCGGCGCTGTACGCCGCCTGTCGAAAGGAGGGCATCCCGCGAAGCCTCGAGGAGATCTCGGAAGTTTCACGCGTCGAACGAAAGGAGATCGGTCGCACGTACCGGTACATCTCGCAGGAACTCGGCCTCGAGATGCGCCCCGTCGACCCGAAAAAGTACGTCCCCCGCTTCTGTTCCGAACTCGAACTCTCCGAGGAAGTCCAGACCAAGGCCAACGAGATCATCGAGAAGACGGCCGAGGAAGGACTCCTCTCGGGCAAGTCCCCGACCGGGTACGCCGCCGCGGCGATCTACGCCGCCTCGCTGCTGTGTAACGAGAAGAAGACCCAGCGCGAGGTCGCCGACGTCGCCCAGGTGACCGAAGTCACCATCCGGAACCGCTACCAGGAACAGATCGAAGCGATGGGCATCCACGGCTAACTCCCTTCGTACCGCTTTTTTGCCGCATCGCTCCCTCTCGAGTCGCGACGTCGCCTTCGCGCAGCGACGTCGCTGCCCGGAACGCCGACCGCGGCTCGAGCCCGTCACGGACCGGAACTCGACCCATCTCGTTCAACGGGTCACTCGTCTTTCCCGACGCTGATGACCTGCAACAGCGAGTAGACGGGAACGCCCTCGATCTCCTCGACGCCCTGTTTGTCCGCGAGGACGACGCAGGCGAGCGGTTCGCCGCCCTCCGATCGAATCGCCGAGATCGTCTCGCGCATCGTCGTGCCGCTGGTGACGGTGTCGTCGACGACGTAACACTCCCGGTTGCGGATGCCGGCGAAGTTCCGCGAGAACGTTCCGCCGAGTTCGTCGATGTCGCCCTCCTCCCACTGGTGTTTCGCGGGCGTGTACGTCGAGAGGTCGGTCTCGAGCTCGCTCGCGACCAGCGTCGCGATGGGGCCGCCGGCCTTCTCGATGCCGACGG
This sequence comes from Natronococcus jeotgali DSM 18795, assembly GCF_000337695.1. GTDB lineage: Archaea > Halobacteriota > Halobacteria > Halobacteriales > Natrialbaceae > Natronococcus > Natronococcus jeotgali. The sequence continues at coordinate 29,136 of NZ_AOIA01000122.1, read as the reverse complement.
TGAGATCGACGTCCTCGCCGTGTTTGGCGAGCAGGTCGGCCATCGCCTCCGCGATCGCGCCCATGCGCTTGCTGTCGCGGCCGATCGCCGACCAGTCGACGTGGATGTCCTGCGGGCCGCCGTTGTCCGCCGACTGCTGGGTCGGCTGGTTGGAGGGCTCGGTCGTCGCGCCGCTTCGCTCGACCAGCCAGCTGGCGGTCTCCCGGGAGACGTTCAGCTCGTCCGCGATCTCGCCCTTCGAGAGGCCTTGATCGGCGAGTTCGGCGGCGCTCTCGATGAGGTCGTCAACGTTTTTCATGGCTCGAGGTTCGCACGCCGTTTTTATAGTCGTGTCGCAGTCGACGAACGTCGCCTCGAGTCGCTGGAAAGACTCTCATCAGTGGCAAGGATTATCACTCGGCTCTCCGGTATCCCGAGTATGGAACGGTACGATCTCGTCTACCGGCTCTACGACGAGTACGACACGAAGACCCTGCGGGAGTACCAGGAGTTCGTCGACGTCTTCCCCGCCGTCGACTCGCGGGTCGCGCTGGAGCACTGGCAGGAGGCCACCGAGGAGCTCGAGGGCCGCAAGGACGAGATCCGGTCGGCGTTCGCGTCCGGCGAGACGTTCGCGGAGATCGCCGCGCGAGCGACCCGCGATCAGGCCTTCACCGCGCTCGACCTCGAGGCCAAGTACGGCCGCGGGGTGAACGTCCTCGTACTCGACGTCGACGAGACGCTGCGCTCGGCCGGCGGCACGGACAACGAGATCCCCCGGGAGACGCTGCACGTCCTGACGGAGTTTCACGAGGCCGGCGTCCCGATCGTGATCTGTACGGGCCAGACCTTAGAGAACGTCAAGGGCTTCGCCATCCAGGGGCTGGGCAGCGAGATCGTCCACTCCGGGGAACTGTCGATCGTCTACGAGGCGGGAACCGGCGTGTTCACGCCGGGCCACGGCGCCGAGACCAAACAGCTGCTATACGAGGAGCTCGACGAGGAGATCCGCGAGGTGTTCGACGACCTTCGGACTCGTGTCCTGCCGGAGGCTCCCGACGGGCTCAGGCGGGGCTGTCACCTCCAGGGCAACGAGTTCAACGTCACGATGAAGCCCAACTACGAGACCGGATCGACCGACGCCCGCGAGATCATCGACGACGCGCTGGTCTACCTGATCGACCTGCTGGCCGACGCGGTCGGCGAGGCGATCGGGTTCGACGGCGAGGCGATCCGCGATCGGACCCGCGCGTTTTACGCCGACCAGGATCCCGAGATCAGGACCGTCCTCGAGGAGGAGGGCGCCTACCCGGACCGGGACGAGGAGGCGATCCCCGACGAACTCGCGGGCGTCCTCGAGCGGATCGACGTCGCCTACTACGAGGCCGACGCCGCCGAGATCGGGAGCCTCGAGCTGAACAAGGTCGTCGGCGTCGAGCGCGCGCTGGAGGTCCTCGGCGTCGAGGATCCGTTCGCGCTCGTGATGGGCGACTCGAAGAGCGACCGCCGCGTCATGGAGTGGGTCGCCGAGAACGACGCCGGGATCGCGGCCGCGCCGGAACACGCCTCTCAGGACACCCTCGAGCACGTCCTCCGGACCGACGAACTCGTCTTCGATCGCGGAAAGAGCGTCGACGTCCTTCGAACGGCGTACGCGCTGAATCGCCTCGCCAGGCTCGGGTGAGCCGTATCGCTCTTAAATAACCGGAATAGATAGGCCGGCTCATCAACCCGCTCGGAGCTGTGCGTTCGGTCAACACGGTTCGACCGGGGGCGGTTCCCACGTCGGGCGCCCGCGCGTCGAGTCGAGTGATTTGGTATGAATGCATTCGAGTCCCACTCCGAGTTCGGTACCGCCAGCGACCAGCGACTGGGCTCGAACCAGGCGATCGGGGTGATCCGCCCGTGACGACGATCGCCGAGCTGGCCGTTCCCACGGAATCGTTCGCGCTGGAACCGACGATCCGCTCGCTGCCGGAGTTCGAGCTGCGGGTCGAAAGCGTCGTCGTCGACGACTCGGTCCGGACCGCGCCGTTGATCTGGTTTGCGAACGCTGACGCCGCGACCGTCGAGACGGCCCTCGCCGACGATCCGACGGTTGCGACGTTCACACGATTGCTCGAGCGACCCGACGGCGAGGCGTGGCTGTTCCGGATCCGGTACGCCGACGAGGCCACGCCGATCTGCAGCGCGGTCTACGCGAACGACGGGACCGTCCTCGAGGCCGAGGTCGCGAACGGCCGCTGGACGGTCACGCTGTTGTTCCCCCACAGGGAAGGCGTCTCGCAGGCCGTCTCCGACTTCGAGGATCGCGACGCGCGGGTCGACATCAGGCGCATGGTCGAGGCCCAGGAGGACGAGGACCTCGAGATGGCGACGACGCTGACCGACCCCCAGCGGGAGGCGATCACCGAGGCCTACCGCCACGGCTACTACGACGTTCCCCGCGAGATCTCCCTCGAGGAGCTGGCCGACGAGCTCGAGATCTCCCACCAGGCGCTGTCAGAGCGGCTCCGACGTGCGAACCGCGTGCTTGCGGGCGAGCAGCTCGACCGTTCGGCCGGGGGACTCGGCGGGGGGTGAGCGATCGATGGTGGTGATTTTTGCCGGCCGACTCGAATGAGGACGTATGGAGCTCACCGAGGAGCAGGCGGCGGTCCGCGACGTCGTCCGCGAGTTCGCCCGCGAGGAGATCAGACCGACGGCGCTCGAGGCCGACCGGAACCAGGAGTTTCCCGAGGACGTCTGGGACGGCCTCGCGGAGCTCGACCTGACGAGTCTCACCGTCCCCGAGGAGTACGGCGGCTACGACGCCGACCCGGTGACGGCGGCCGTCGTCAACGAGGAGGTCGCCTACGGCGCGCTGGCGGTCGCGACGGCGCTGTCGGTCCACTCGCTGGCGACCTCCTGTATCGCCGAGTTCGGAAGCGAGGAGCTGAAAGAACGGTGGCTGCCGGAGATGGCCGACGGGCGTCCCGTCGGCGCGTTCGCGCTCTCGGAGCCCCACGCCGGCTCGAACCCGGCCGAGATGTCGACCGAGGCCAGACGCGAGGGCGACGAGTACGTCATCGACGGCGAGAAGCAGTGGATCACGAACGGGAAGCGGGCGGGCGTCTACGTGCTGTTCGCAAAGACCGACCGTGACGACCCGGGGTCGGTAACGCAGTTTCTCGTTCCCGGCGACGTCGACGGGCTCTCGGTCGGCGAGAAAGAAGAGAAGCTGGGGCTCCGGGCCAGCGACACGACGAGTCTCGCGTTCGACGGCGTGCGGATCCCCGCGGAGAACCGCCTGACAGAAGAGGGGAGCGGGCTGTCGGCGGCCTTTCATATCCTCACGGGCGGGCGGATCGCCATCGCCGCCCAGTCGGTCGGCCTCGCCCAGTGTGCGATGGACGAAGCGCTCGAGTACGCCGGGGAGCGCGAGCAGTTCGACCGACCGATCGCCGAGTTCCAGTCGATTCGCCACAAGCTCGCCGAGATGGCGACCCGAATCGAGGCGAGCCGGCTGCTGACCCGCGAGGCCGCCCGAGAGCGCGCGTCGGGCAGCGCCGGGCTGACCGCGAGCATGGCGAAGTACTTCGCCAGCGAGACCGCGATGTTCGTCACCAACGAGGCCGTCCAGATCCACGGCGGCTACGGCTACGTCACCGAGGGCGAGGTCGAGCGGCTCTACCGGGACGCCAAGATCACCGAGATCTACGAGGGGACCACCGAGATCCAGAAGAAGGTCATCGCGCGCCACCTGCTCGAGTGATCCCCGGGGATCGAAGCCGCTATTGGCTCCTTCGCCGTAGCACCGATCGTGAGCGAATACGACGCCATCGTCTACGACCTGGACGGGACCCTGGTCGACCTCGCGGTCGACTGGAACGCCGTCGCGATCGACGTCATCGCGGTGTACGCCCGAGCCGCCGCCGATCCGCCGAGTGAGAATCTCTGGGAGCTGCTCGAGGCCGCGAGCAAGCTCGAGATCGCACCGGCCGTCGAGGAGACGATCGCGGATCACGAACGCGAGGGCGCTCGACGCTCGCGTCGGCTGGCCCGCGCCGACGAACTGCTCGAACGGTCGGTTCCGGTCGGCGTCTGCTCGCTCAACTGCGAGGCGGCCTGTCGGATCGCCCTCGACGAACACGCCCTCGAGAGCGCCGTCGACGCGGTCGTCGGCCGGGATACCGTCGAGACGCGGAAACCCGATCCCGAGCCGCTGCTCGAAACGGTCCGCGGACTCGACGCGGAGCCGGCGACGACGCTGTTCGTCGGCGACACCGAACGCGACGAGCGAACGGCGATCCGCGCGGGCGTCGACTTCGAGTACGTCGGCACCGGTACGTCCGGGGTCTGAGACGCCGGCACGTCGGGGTTCGGTCCCTGCGGTCTACTCCTGGGTTCGTTTCGCGTACGCGAACACCGAGAGGGCAACGACCAACCAGATGACCGCGCCGACGCGGATGGCGAACTCGGCGCGGGCGTCCCAGGTCGGCAGGTCGGCCCCGGTCGACAGCAGCGCGACGACCGGCGCGCCGACGAGGATCGTCGTGACGAAGGTGACCTGCATCACCCAGCCGTAGTCGACGCCGTCGGGCGTGGTCGTCTCGACGCGTTCTGGCACGTCTGAAGGTGTCGACCGGGTCCTCTTAAGCGTCGCGCTGTCACGGTCCCCTCCCGCGAGGTGACAAACGATGACGTTTAGCGCGAGGAGACGAACGAACGGGTATGCCAACTGTGCGGGAGCTCAGAGCGATGGCCGGGGAGAAGCCGATCACGATGCTGACGGCCTACGACGCGCCGACGGCCGAGATCGTCGACGAGGCCGACGTCGACGTGATCCTCGTCGGCGACAGCCTCGGCAACACGTCGATGGGGTACGAGACGACGCTTCCGGTGACCGTCGACGACGTGGCCCGCCACGTCGGTGCGGTCTCGCGGGCGACCGAGGAGGCGCTGGTCGTCGCCGACATGCCGTTTCTCTCCTTCGGCGTCGACGAGGCCGACAGCCTCGAGAACGCCGGCCGAATGCTCAAAGAGGAGGGGGCGGCGGCGGTGAAACTCGAGTGTGGCCCCCACACCGTCGAGCTGACCGAGACGATGGTCCAGCTGGGGATTCCCGTGATGGCCCACCTCGGTCTGACTCCCCAGCACGTCAACCAGTACGGCGGCTACCCGCGCCAGGGAACCGACCGCGAGGGCGCCGAGCGGATCCGCGAACTCGCCCGAGCCCACGAGGACGCCGGCGCGTTCTCGCTCGTGCTCGAGCACGTCCCGGCGAACCTGGCCGCGGAGATCACCGACGGCCTCGAGATCCCGACGATCGGGATCGGTGCGGGGCCCGACTGCGACGGCCAGGTGCTGGTCGTCGACGACGCCGTCGGCCTCAGCGACTGGTCACCCTCCTTCGCGAAGCGGTTCGGCGACGTTCGCGGGGAGATGCGCTCGGCCGTCGAGGGCTACGTCGACGCCGTCGAATCGGGGTCGTTCCCCGCCGAGGAGCACAGCCACGAGGAGGACGACCTCGACGAACTGTACTGATTTTCGTCGGACACTGGGCCCGAGCCCCGGTTCCGCACCTACTCGAGTCCGTCCAGAAAGTCGGCGACCGCCTCGTTGAACGCGGCGGGTTGCTCGAGCATCGCCAGGTGGGCCGCGTCCGAGATCTCGACGAGTTCGGCGTCGTCGATCTCGTCGGCGAGGGACTCGTGGTACTGCGGCGGCGTCAGCTGGTCGTGTTCGCCGTAGACCACAAGCGTGGGGACGTCGATCCCGTGGAGTTCCTTGCGGACGTCGAACCGGTGGCAGGTCAGGAAGTCCCGCTCGGTGACGGCCCGCCCGCAGTCGTACATCCCCTCGATCGATTCCTCGCGGAGCTCGGGACTGGGATCGTGGAAGAGCCGATCGTCGGCGTGCAGGAACTCGACGGCCCGATCGAAGTCGTCGGCGAGCCACTCGAGCAGGTCCTGTAACACGCCCAGCCGAGCGCCGGTTCCGGTCAGCACGGCGGCCTCGACGTCGGGCTCGCGCTCGAGCAGGAGGTGCATGGCGACGGCGCCGCCCAGGGAGTTGCCCACGAGGACGTCGGCGTCGGTTTCCTCGAGGACGGCCGCGACGTCGTCGGCGTAGGCCGACAGCCTCGTGTACCCGGGATCGGCGTCGACGTCCTCGGAGTCGCCGTGTCCGCTGAGGTCGACGGCGACGACCGGGTACCGGTCGGCGAGTCGATGTTGTGCCTTCCAGGCGGCTCGCGAGCCGCCGCTGCCGTGGACGAAACAGACGGTCGGTCCCGTTCCTCCGCGGTCGGCGACGTCGTAGGCCGTCTCGCGGCCCTGGTGTCGAACCGTTTCCATACCCATTCGGACGTGGGGTACCGGTATAAAGGCTCGAGCCGCCGTCGGCACAACCGGCAGGAACGGACGGATCCGATAGGGCCGTGTGTCCGAGGTCCGTACGCTGAACTACGAACAAGCTTCTTCGAAGCCACCCCGATGCTGTCCTGCATTTGGCCGGAGAAATATTTATATACTAGTAGCACTTACCCGTAGTTAGTATCAAAATGACACTCGACCAATTCACCCGTGGAGACGAGCGGATCGTTCGTCGCTACGAGTACGAGGACGGATCGGTGCTGGCCGTCGACTTCGGCACGGCGAGCACCGACGCCGACGTGGACGTCGTCGACGGGACGGTGATCGTCGTCGACGACGACGATCAGTACGAACTCGAGTTGCCCGACGGTGCAGTTGACGCGAACACGTTTATCAGAAACGGCGTGCTCACTGTCGAACTGGAGGACGACCAATGAAACTCACCGTCAAACCCCTGAAACAGAAGGACGCGGGCCGCGGGCTCGCCGCGATCGACCGCGTTTCGATGCGCGAGCTCGACCTCGAGAACGGCGACTACATCGTCATCGAGGGCAAGGGCGACAGTCAGGCCGTCGCGCGCGTCTGGCCCGGCTACCCCGAGGACGAGGGCCGCGGCATCGTTCGCATCGACGGCCGCCTGCGCCAGGAGGCCGACGTCGGGATCGACGACAGCGTCGACATCGAGCCCGCCGACGTCCAGCCCGCGAACTCGGTGACGGTCGCGCTCCCCCAGAACCTCCGCATCCGCGGGGACATCGGCCCGCTCGTCCGGGACAAGCTCTCGGGCCAGGCCGTCACCGAGGGGCAGACGGTGCCGTTCTCGCTGTCGTTCGGCCCGATGGCCAGCTCCGGACAGTCGGTGCCGCTGAAGATCGCGAGCGCCGACCCCTCCGGGACGGTCGTCATCACCGACTCGACGAACATCGAGATCTCCGAGACACCGGCCGAACAGGTAAGCAGCGACGCCGGCGGCTCGCCCGAGGGCGTGCCGAACGTCACCTACGAGGATATCGGCGGTCTCGACAACGAGCTCGATCAGGTTCGCGAGATGATCGAGCTGCCGATGCGCCACCCCGAGCTGTTCCAGCAGCTGGGCATCGAGCCGCCCAAGGGCGTGCTTCTGCACGGCCCGCCGGGCACCGGGAAGACCCTGATGGCGAAAGCCGTCGCCAACGAGATCGACGCCCACTTCGAGACGATCTCCGGCCCGGAGATCATGTCGAAGTACTACGGCGAGAGCGAGGAGCAGCTCCGGGAGGTCTTCGAGGAGGCCGAGGAGAACGCCCCCGCGATCATCTTCATCGACGAGCTCGACTCCATCGCCGCCAAGCGCGAGGAGGCCGGCGGCGACGTCGAGCGACGGGTCGTCGCCCAGCTCCTCTCGCTGATGGACGGCCTCGAGGAGCGCGGACGAGTCACCGTCATCGCCGCGACGAACCGGGTCGACGCGATCGACCCCGCGTTGCGGCGGGGCGGCCGCTTCGACCGCGAGATCGAGATCGGCGTCCCCGACAAGGAAGGGCGCAAGGAGATCCTGCAGGTCCACACCCGCGGGATGCCCCTCAGCGAGGACATCGACCTCGAGCACTACGCGGAGAACACCCACGGGTTCGTCGGCGCCGACCTCGAGTCCCTGGCCCGCGAGGGCGCGATGAACGCCCTGCGGCGGATCCGTCCCGACCTCGATCTCGAATCCGAGGAGATCGACGCCGAGATCCTCGAGTCCCTCGAGGTGACCGAGGCCGACGTCAAGGAGGCGCTCAAGGGGATCCAGCCCTCGGCGATGCGGGAGGTCTTCGTCGAGGTGCCCGACGTCACCTGGAACGACGTCGGCGGCCTCAGCGACACCAAGGAACGCCTGCGCGAGACGATCCAGTGGCCGCTGGACTACCCCGAGGTCTTCGAGCAGATGGACATGCAGGCCGCCAAGGGCGTCCTCATGTACGGTCCTCCCGGCACCGGGAAGACCCTGCTCGCAAAAGCCGTCGCCAACGAGTCCCAGTCGAACTTCATCTCGATCAAGGGGCCCGAGCTGCTGAACAAGTACGTCGGCGAGTCCGAGAAGGGGGTTCGGGAGGTCTTCGAGAAGGCCCGCTCGAACGCCCCGACCGTGATCTTCTTCGACGAGATCGACTCGATCGCGGGCGAACGCGGCCAGCGCCAGGGTGACTCCGGCGTCGGCGAACGGGTCGTCAGCCAGCTCCTGACCGAACTCGACGGCCTCGAGGAGCTCGAGGACGTCGTCGTGATCGCGACGACCAACCGTCCGGACCTGATCGACTCGGCGCTGCTGCGTCCGGGCCGGCTCGATCGGCACGTCCACGTGCCGGTTCCCGACGAGGAGGCTCGCAGGAAGATCTTCGAGGTCCACACCCGCGACAAGCCCCTGGCCGACGCGGTCGACCTCGAGTGGCTCGCGAGCGAGACCGAGGGCTACGTCGGCGCCGACATCGAGGCCGTCACCCGCGAGGCCTCGATGGCCGCCAGCCGCGAGTTCATCAACTCGGTCGACCCCGACGACATGCCGGACACCATCGAGAACGTCCGCATCAGCAAGGAACACTTCGAACGGGCTCTCGAGGAGGTCCAGCCGAGCGTGACCCCCGAGACCCGCGAGCGCTACGAGGAGATCGAACAGCAGTTCCAAACCGCCGAACCCGAAGCCGAAGGCGAGGACCAGCTCGGCCGCACCTTCCAGTAGATCGAGCTTCCCTTCGGGTTATCGTTCGAGTCGCCCCTCGAGCACTTCCTCGAGGTCGACTGACGGCGCCGCACCCACGAGATCGCGGTCTTGGTGGTAGGTGACCAGCCCGACGTCGACGAGTTTCGGAACGTGAGCGTGGTACAGCGACAGGTAGATCCGGTTGGTCTCCTCGGCGGGAACCGCCGGCAGTCTCGTTCCGCGTTCCCGAACGGCGACCTCGTCGGCGAGATCGGCCAGCGCGATCGGGAGATCGTGATCGCGGAGGCAGGAAAGCGCGTGGCGACGACGCTCGACGCTGAGTCCTTCGTACAGGTCGTCGATCCGAACAGCGGCGTAAGAGCGCCGTTGTGTGCCCATACGCCGACATACTGATTCCGGATGAAAGAACGGGGAGGTTGTATAGACCACTGCCTTAAGTCTGGAGGGCTACGGAGCGGCGTCATCCCCCTCGCCGACCTGGCCGACGGTAAGGGCGTTTCCGATGAGGTTCTTGTGGGCGTGGTGTAACCGCTTCGAGAGCGCCTGCTGGGTGATGCCGAGTCGCTCCGCCAGATCGGTCATCGTCGTTCGCTGGGGAACGTCGAAGAAGCCGGCTTCGTAGGCCGTTACCAGGGCTTCTCGCTGCGGCGACGTCAGTCCGTACCGGGCGCCGGCCATCGGCTGGGACTGTTCGTACAGTTTCTCGAGTTCGAAGGCGACGTCGTTCTCCCGGCAGTACTCGTGGAACTCGGAAACGGTGTTCTCGTCGTCGAACCGCATCGTCAGCTCCCAGCGGTCGTCGGTGCCCGTCGCCTCGAGGATCGTCGCGCCGATTTCGGCGTAGGCGTAGACCATCGCCTCGACGTTTCGCGTCCACGCCGCGCGGTACAGCACCGCTCCGTCGGCCTCGTCGACCCGCTCGACTCGAGTCGCGCTAGGATCGCCCTCGAGCGCCGCCTCGATGCGATCCCGATCCCCGGTTACCCAGAAGTACGGCATGATCCGGTCCTCCGCGGTGACGACGAGGCGTTCGATCTCGACGATCATCTCCGGGGCCGTCGACAGCGCCCGGTAGAGAGCGAAGTCCGACGCGCGGACGGTGAACTCACCCATCACGCTCATGGTTCACGTTAGCTTGCAACAAGGATAAGATCGTCCCCGGATACCGCGTTCTCGCCGCTGGGAACCTTACCGCTCCGGGGCGGCCTGTCCGGCCCGTCGCTCGTCGAGCTCCTCGAGCACCGCCTCGGCGTGGCCGGCGGGTGAAACGTCCTCGTAGGTCGCCTCGATCGTTCCGTCGGGACCGACGACGTAGGTGGTCCGGAAGACGCCGTCGAAGGTGTTGCCGAACATCCGCTTCTCGCCGTAGGCGTCGTACAGCGTCGCGACCTCGCCCTCGGGATCGGACAGCAGGTCGAACCCGAGATCGTGGTCGGCGGCGAACGACTCGAGGTCGTCGACGGGGTCGTCGCTGATCCCGACGACCGCGACGCCGCGGTCCTCGAACTCCTCGCGAACCGCCTCGAACTCCCGGGCCTCGGTCGTACAGCCGTCGGTACCGGCCCGCGGATAGAAGTAGACGACGAGTCGGTCGCCCTCGAAATTCGAGCGGCGAACCGTCTCGCCGCGCTGGTTCGGTAGTGCGAACTCGGGTGCGTCGTCGCCGATTTCGAGCATACCGTCCCTTCGAGGGAGTCGTCGTATGCCTTCCGGTTGCGCGATCCGGGTCCGACTCCTCAGTCGAGCCGTTCCGCGGCGTCGCGCTCGAGCAGGGGCGAGGCGTTCTGTTCGGGCAGAGTGACGACGTCGTCGGTCGAGAGGGTGTACTCGCGGTCGTCGACGCCGAGGATCGAGCCGACGTCGCGGGTCATCCGAACCGTGACCCGCTCGACGTCGTCGGACTCCGAGGAGGACCCCGCGGCGGGCTCCGAATCCTCGAGCGAATCGCCCGCGGTGTCCTCGTCGAACTCGGGATCGACGGATTCGCCCGGCGGCTCGGTGTCGTCCTCGGGGCCGTCGGCCGGCGAGGTCGGCTCGGCGTCGGGTTTCGGTGCGTCCTCGTCGACGGGCGGGCCGGACCCACCCATGACGTCCGCGGCCGTGACGTCGCTGGCGTCCGACGCCCGGGGGTCGTCGTCGGGCTCGATCGTCGTCGGGTCGACGTCCGCGTTCTCGCTGCGATCCGCGACGTTGGCGGTCGGATCCGGTTCCATCGGCGTCGCCGGCGGCGCGTCGTCGGGCGTCGCCGAGTCGGACTCGTCGACCGCCTCGGGCTCGGACGCATCGCCGCTCTCGGCCTCGAGGCCCTCGAGGACGTCGAGGACGCGCGTCTTGTTCGCGTCGATGCGGTCGACGAGATCCTCGAAGAGGTCGGCCTCCTCGGCGGTGAGGCCGTCGTCGTCGGCCGCCATCCCCGCGGCCGCGAGGCTGGCCTGCTTGACGAGTTTGCCCATCCGCCGTTCGTAGATCGCCTCGACGACGTCTTTGGCGGTCTCGATCTCGTCGGTGAGTCGGCTCACCTCGGGCGAGGAGAACGGGTCGTCGGCTCGCTCGGCCGCGCGGTCGCGTTCGGCCTCGAGTTCGGCGATGTACTCGCCGACCTCCTGGTAGAACGAGGGGCGCAGGTTCTGGAGGCTGTCCTTCTGGCGCTCCTTGCTCTGGACGGATCGTAGCTCGTCGAGGTTCATTCTTTCTCCTTCTCGGCGCGGCCCCGGGCCATGAGGAACACGGCGACGTACTCCGGAAGCGACTGGTCGCCCTCCGGAACCGTAAAACTATCTCCTCCGAGCTCGACCTCGCCGCCGTCGGCGACGTCGACCCGGATCTCGTGGCCCGTGAACGTCTCCGGGACGGCGTCGACCAGCGGGTCGAAGGCGTCGATCTCGTCGCGCTCGAGGCGGACCGTCTCGAGCCCGCTGCCGCCGTGGAGACTGCCCGGCAGGCGGATGAGTCGGTTCGTGTCCGTGGTCACGGGCTCGTCGATCGGGGCGTTGTCGGCCTCGACCGCCCGCTCTGCGAACCGTTCGGCCAGCTGGGCGACGGCGGTGTGGACGGTGACGTTGCCCGCCTCGAGCCCCTCGCGGTTGTTCCGGGCGGCGTTTAACGTCGCCGTCGCCTTCCCCTCGCCGATCCCGTCGAACTCCCGGAGTCGCTCGAGGGCCGCCTCCTCCTCGAGGGCGAGCAACTCGTCGACGAAGGCCATAAACCGGTCGTGGGTGCGGGCGCCCCAGCCGCCCTCGGTTCGCAGGGTGCGGCGTTCGGTCGGCGTCTTTCGGCCCAGCCCGGCGACGGTCTCGGTCTCGATCAGCTCCTCGAACTCCAGACCGATCCCGCGGACGTAGTCGACGACCTCGCGGCGGTGCTCCCGGTCGAGGTGGCGGATCGACTCGTCGCGGACGTGGACGTGGTATCCCCGCCCGCCCGAGAAGACGATCTCGAGGTCCTCGAAGGCGAAGTCGTCCTCGAGGAAATCGAGCAGGCGCAGCAGGGCGTCCTTACACGTCGCGAGCATCTCGGCGTAGGAGTCCTCGCCCAGCGTCACGTTCGGCAGGTGGTCGGCGTCGAGGTCGAAGACGAGATCCGCTGACTGCCAGTCCTTCTCGTGCATCGAGCCCGCGCCGGGGTCGCGAAACCGCCCCGCCGAGAAGTAGACGTGGCGGGGTCGCTTGCGGACGAGGAACTCCTCGAGGTCGCCGAGTTCGAGCAGCGAACGGTGGCGAACCATCGTCGTGTCGGGGCCCTCGGTCCAGGGGATGTATCCCCACTCGCGCTCGTTGGCCGCGGGCGGCAGCGTCAGCTCCGTGCGGCGGTAGTGATCGCGGAATCGACCCCGAAGGTAGGCCCTCGTTCGCTCCTCCATACGACTCGAGTAGTCGTAAGTGGGACCGTATAACCCTGCCGAATGGTCGACTCTACGGGACCGGTTCTCGAGGATTTCGCGACGATCGACCGACGGCCGTTCAGCGCGGTTCGACGGTCACGTACCGCTCTCCGCGGAGGATCGCCGCGACGCGGTCGTGCCAGTCCACGGCGAAGGCCTCGCGTTCGGCGTCGGTCGCGGTGCCGTCGATCAGCTTCGGCAGGTCGGCGGTCGCGGGGCCGCCGGCCGGAACGTCCTCGACGTGGTAGGTCGCCCGGACGGTCTCGTCGGTGTCCGTCCGCGTGAACTCGAAGGCGATCCCGTCGGTGCCGATCGCGCCGTAGTCCAGCAGGTCCCTCCGCCCGCCGTGGCCGCCGGCCAGCCCGGCGAAGCCGTCCTCGCCCGCGGCGCCCGTGACGTACGAGATCAGACGCGCCGTGACGCCGTAGGCCGGATCGTCTCGCGGCCCGCCCGCGAAGACGGCGACGTCGCCGCGGACGGGCAGTCCGTCGGGGTACAGCGCTTCGAGGGCGTCCTTCGCGAGCCGGTAGGCGCCCGCCGTCGTGGGACAGGAGTGGCCCGCCGCTTTCAGGACATCGGCGTAGGTGACGACGATCGGTTCGCCGGGCTCGAGGAGGGCCAGCGCCTCGGCGGCTGGATCGCGCAGTCGGATCGGGTCGACGTCGTAGTCGACGGCCCAGCTCGTTCGGTCGCAGGATGGTTCGGGGTCGGTCTCGAGTTCGGAGTCGGATTCGTGGGGAGTGGTGCTCATCGTGGATCGTGTGGGTGTGTCGGTGGTGGTTCGAATCGGTCGCGCTGGTCGCGCCGAACGGTCGTCCCGTCGAACAGTGCTGTCCGACCGTATCAGTACCGCAGCAGCCGCATCCCGTTCAGGATCACCAGCAGGACGCTGGCGATGTGGATCAGCATCCCGCTTGCCATGTGGACGTAACCGCCGAAGACGCCGGCCAGCAGCAGGCCGACCGTCGCCACGGCGACGGCGACGTTCTCGGCGACGTTCCGGCGGGTCGCCTTGCTGAGACCCACGGCGTCGGGAATGCGCTCGAGATCGTCGGCCATCAGCGCCACGTCGGCCGTCTCGATGGCCGTGTCGGTGCCCGCGGCGCCCATCGCGACGCCGACGTCGGCGGTCGCCAGCGACGGCGCGTCGTTGATCCCGTCGCCGACCATGGACACGACGTGGCCGTCGTCCCGGAACGACTCGATCGCCCGCTGCTTTTCCTCGGGAAGGAGGCCGGCGCGGTAGTCGTCGATTCCGACCGACGCCGCGACCGACCGGGCGGTGCGCTCGTTGTCGCCGGTGAGCATCACGGTGCGGACGCCGGCGTTTTCGAGGGCCGCCACGACGCCGGCCGCGGCGGGGCGGAGTTCGTCCCGGATCGAGACGACGCCGACGACCTCGTCCTCGAGGGCGACGTAGACCGCCGTCTCGCCGGCCTCCTCCCGGTCGCGGACGTGGCGCTCGACGCGGTCCGGGACGTCGATCCCGCGCTCGTCGAGCAGCGTCCGGTTGCCGACGACGATCCGCCGACCGTCGTGGCCGGCGAGGACGCCCTTGCCAGCGGCGACCGCGAAGTCGTCGGGATCGGGGATCGCCGGGCCGTCGGGCTCGAGGCCCGTCGCTTCGGTCGATCGCTCGAGGACGGCGCCGCCGTCCGCGACGGGAGCGGAGTCGCCGCTGGGACCGCTGGCGGCCTCGAGGATCGCATCCGCGAGGTGGTGTTCGCTCCGCTTCTCGGCGATGGCCGCGTGGCGCAGGACCGTCTCGTCGTCGACGCCGAACCCCGTCACGTTCGCGACGGTCGACTCGCCACTCGTCAGCGTGCCCGTCTTGTCGAACGCGACGAGGTCGATCTTCCCCGCGGTCTCGAGGTGCTCGCCGCCTTTCAGCAGCACGCCCGACCGGGCCGCCGACCCGATCGCGCTGACGATGCTGACCGGCGGGCCGATGACGAGCGCGCCGGGACAGCCGATGACGAGCAGCGTCAGCGCGAGGACGGCGTTACCGGTGACGGCGTAGGCGCCGACCGCCAGCGCGACGATCGCGGGCGTGTAGTACGTCGCGAAGCGCTCGATGATCGTCTCCGTCGGCGCCGTCGCCTCCTGGGCCTCCTCGACGCGACGGATGATCCGCTCGAGGGTCGTATCGCGGCCGGTGCCGGTTGCGACGACCTCGAGGGCGCCCTCCTGGTTGACGGTGCCGGCGTAGACCTCGTCGCCCGCGCGCTTGTAGACGGGCGCGCTCTCGCCGGTGACGGGCGCCTGGTCGATCGCACTTTCGCCGCCGACCACGTCGCCGTCGACGGGGACCTTCGCTCCGGGTTTGACCAGTACAGTTTCGCCCGGTTCGACGTCCCGGGCCGGCACCTCGACGTAGTCTCGCGGGGAACCCGCTCGACTCTTCGAGGCGCGCGACGCCTCGCCCCCATCACCGTCCCGGCGGACGAGCGCGGTGTCCGGGGTCATCTCGAGCAGTTCCGTCAGCGCCGAGCGGGTCTTGCTCATCGTTCGGGCCTCGAGGTAGGTCCCCAGCGCGAACAGGAAGACGACGGCGGCAGCCTCCCAGTACTCGCCGATGGCGATCGCGCCGATCGCGGCCAGCGTGACGAGGGTGTTGATCCCGACGGTGCCGCTTCGGAGGGTGTAGTAGGCCTTCCTGGCGACGTCGTAGCCGCCGACGAGCGCCGCGAGAACCATCAGGGTCGCGCTCGCGGTCTCGAGGCCGGAGCCGTAGCCGGCGACCCACCCGACCGCGAACAGCAGGCCGCTCGCGACGACGACGGCCGGTTTGCGGTGTTTCTGGAACTGTCTTCTGAGATCCATCGGTGCTCACCGTAACCGGGGCGTGTACCCCTGCTTCGCGATGGTTCGCTCGAGCTCGGCGTCGTCGACGGCGGCCTCGTCGTACTCGACCTCGACGCGGCCGGTCGTGTAGTGGACCGCGGCGCGGTCGACGCCCTCGGTTTTCGCGAGCGTTCGTTCGACGTTGCTCGCACAGGTCGGACAGTCGAAATCTGTCACGCGGTATTCGATCTGAGTCATCGGTCTTCGATTGGTCGTACGACCCCGCTCCGTAAATACATCACTCAAATGATGTGTTCGGGAACAGGCACGGACGTTGCTACCGGTTCAACGACTCGTCTAGACGGTGGACGAACCGGCCTCGAGTCGACTCCGACTACCGACGCGTTCGGCTGAACGCCTTTGGGAACTCGCCACCTACATCCGCTATCCAATGGTCGAATTCACGTCGGACGTCGCTATCGAGGACGTCGCGATCCGGGATACGAACGTCTCGAGCGCCGTCGACGAACCGGTCCGCGCGACGATCCTCGACATGCTCGCGGACGCCGAGCACTCGGTTGCCGAGATCGACGCGGAACTCGAGGCCCGCGGCTACGACCGCACGCGCAACACGGTCCGTCACCACGTCAACGAACTTCGCGACGCGAATCTCGTCGAGGTCGCTCGCCTCGAGGAGCGAAGCGGCGGGACCGAGAAGTACTACCGGGCGAACACGATCGTGCTCTCGTATGCGGTCCCCGAGAGCGCGCGGGACGACCTCGAGGAGATGGCCGACTCGATCGCGCCCGAGGTCGCAGCCATCGTGGCCGACCTCGAGGCCGAGTACGGCGAGACGATAGACCGGATCGCAGCCGAGATGGCCCCCTGCGAGCACTGCCGCGATCAGAAGTACGAGACGTACCTGCTGTCGACGATCCTCCGTCGGGCGTTCGTGACGGGGACCGTCAGGGACGACACCGGGGCGTAGGCGAGGGTGGGCGATTCCGCTCGAGTCGTCGGATCAGCGCCGAACGAACTCCGAGATCCGATCGGCCAGTCCGGAGTCCGAACCGAGTTTCAGGTAGTAGGCGTCGCCGCCGTCCTCGTAGTAGCCGTTGATCCGGCGTTTGACCTCGAAACCGAGGTGTTCGTAGAACTCGAGGGCGTTCTCGTTGCTGGTCCGGGCGTGGCAGGTGATCGACTCGTGGTCGTCGGCGACCCGCGCGACGAGTCGCTTGCCGATCCCCCGGCCGCGAAACTCCGTCGAGACCGCCAGAAAGAGAATGTACCCGTCCCGGCGGACGGCCGCGAAGCCGACGAGTTCGTCGTCCCGCAGATAGCAGTGGACCGTCGAGCGGCGGTACGCGTCGGTGAAGAACTCGTAGCGCTGTTTGAGGACGCCCTCCTGGCTGTTGATACGCTCCTTGAGCTGCCAGGCTTCCTCGACGAGCTCGTCGCTCCCCGGGGCGACGACGCGACTGTCGATGTTGACGCTCACTACCACAGTGTAGCAGGGTCGTCAATATAATTCCACCGGCAGCGCGACCGTTCGCCGCGAACTGTCCCAGTTCGCCGCGCCGGCGCGACCGTCGACGGCGACACGCGAAGCGACGGACATACCTCGCGGGCTCGAGAAGACCGGGTATGAGTTTCGAGCTTCGCGACCACACCGCCGACGTCGGCGTGGCGGCGACCGGGGAGCGCCTCGAGGACGTCTTCGCCGCGGTCGCCGACGGCCTCGCGGCCGCCTCCTGCGACGCGATCCCGGACGACGGCGGCGACCGGTTCGCCGTCTCCGTCGCGGCCGAGAGCCGGGAGGCCCTGCTGTTCGACTACCTCGACGAGCTGATCTACCTGCGGGACGTTCGGACGGTCCTGCCGGTCGATAACCGCGTCGAGCAAATCGACGGATCGGACGACGGCGAGTGGCGCCTCGAGGGCAGCGCCCGCGGGATCCCCCTCGATGCGGTCGACGCCCGCGAGATCAAGGCCGTCACCTACTCGGAGATGCGCCTCGAGGACGTCGGCGACGGCTGGGAGGCCTACGTCGTCTTCGACGTCTGAGCGGTCCGGCGCGGTCGGCGCTACGGGTCGGTGATCGACAGGGTCCAGTTCCCGTCGGCCTCGACGTCGAGCCAGACGGGGCCGCCGGCCTTGTACGACCGCGAGTTCTCGAACTCGCCGCTCCGATTGACCAGAACTTCCCTGTGGCCGTCGGCGCCGTGGCCGTCGACGACGAACGGTTCGTCGCCGTCGTGGGTCGCGACGACCCTGACGTCGCCGTCTGTCCAGAGCGGGCCGACGAACGCCGAGCCCGACCCCGACGCCTCGACCGGGAGGTCTTCGAGGTCGTCGCCGCGAACCGCGGGCTGTTCGAGTTCGATCGACCACGCGCCGTCGGCCGCGACCTCGAGGCGGTAGGCGCCGCCGTCGACGACGGAGACCGACTCCCCGTCGGTTCCGTCGGTGCGCGCCAGCGTCTCGTCGATACCGACGCCCTCGTCCCGCACCAGATCGACGGCGATCTCGGACGCGTCGCCGGAGACGGTCGCCACGATAAGGCCCTCCTCGAGGTCGAACGACGACGTCTCGCCGGCTCCGGAGCCGTCGAACGCGTGGGATCGCCCCTCCTCGAAGACGACTCCGTCCGGGCGCTCCGGCTCCGCCGGTTCCTCGCGGTCGCGCTCGAACGTTCCGTCGACGAGGTCCGAGGGGGTGACGACGTCGAGGCCGCGGTGGTCGACGTGCTCGAGCAACAGCCCGAAGTCGTCGATCGACATCCGGTTCTCGTCGACGCCCACGTTCGCAGCGTCGTCGTCGACGAGCCGTGGCACGCGGATCACGGTGAGCAGGTCGTACTGGTCCGCGAGGTTCACGTGGCGGCGAACGCCGGTGTGAAGCGCCGGTCCCCAGATGTACGGGATCGCGTGCATCTCCGTCGGGGGAACGCCCGTGGTCCCGGAGTTAGAGACGAACGCGGCGTCGTAGACGTCCCGCGCGATCCGGTAGGTCTCCGCGTCGAATCCCTCGTCCGGAACGAACAGGTGCCGGGCGCCGTCGTCGAGCCCCTCCCCTTCGAGGGTCGCCCGTGCGTCCTCGAGAACCTGTCGCTGCCCGTCCGCGGACTGCTCCGGCAGCGGCGTCGACGGCTCCGGGAGCGGACAGACGTCCCAGCCGCGGTCGCCGAGGTCGCGAAGCTGTTCGCGGGTCATCCGTCCGTCCTCGCCGATTCGCTCGGGGGGAACCGGTACGGCCGCCGTCCAGCCGCGCTCCTCGAGGAGGTCCGCCGCGACGTCGTAGTGGGAGTCGTGGCCGCCGTAGAACGCGAGGATCGCCGCCCCGTTGTCGGCCGACTCCGTCCGGCGGAGGTCGTCGACCACCAGTCTGGTCGGGCCGCCGTCCGGCCCCTCGGCGACGACGTCGATGCGAGTGACTTCCGAGAGGTCGGGCTCCTCGGCCGGCTTCTGCTGGTAGCCGCAGTCGAGGCGAAACCAGCCGTCGAACCCGTCCGGAACCAGTCGGACGCTCGTGAGCCGTTCCTCCCGGCTCGGGGCGACGAACTCGACGCGAATCCGGGTCGCGGACTCGGGTTTGACCGCCAGCGAGACGTCCCACCCCTCGAGGTCGAGGCCGTCCGAGAGATCCAGTTCCGAGAGGTCGAACCCGTCGGAGAACTCCAGACTCATCTCGGCGGTCTCCCCATCGCTTTCCAGAACCGCAGCCTGGGACCCCGTCAGCGCCTCCTCGGGGGCCCCCGACACGGCACCGGTCCGGGCGGTCCACTCCTCGAGATCCTGAAAGTCGGAGAGAACCTCGCCCGACTCGAGCGCCGGCCAGGGTCCGGAGTCGGCGGGGTCGTCGTCGTTCGAGAGGAGATCCGTACAGCCTGCGAGGGCGGTCGACGTGGCGCCGACGGCGGCGAGCAGGCCCCGGCGGGACGGACCGCCTTCCGCGTCGCGTTCGTGTTCCATAGAGATACCTGCGGGGGGGTTCTCGTCGACGGACCGTAAGCGGGGCGACGATTTGCTGACCCAGCAAATCGTGGACGGGGGCCCGGTCGCCGAGAGTCGGCGGGACCGATCGCGTTCCGGCGAACCCGATCGCGGGCTCGAGGCGAACGTTCTTTCCTCGTCGCCCTCGGAGTACCGCGTATGACTACCTTCGACGCCGGCGACGTCACCCTCGAGAAGGTGCGCGAGTACGTCTGGGAGATCCCCCAGGAGGGGGAGATGCGCACCCCCGCGCGGGTGCTCGCCAGCGAGGCCTTGCTCGAGGAGATCAGCGAGGACAAGACCCTCCAGCAGTTGAAGAACACGACCCACCTGCCGGGGATCACGAAACACGCGATCTGCATGCCCGACGGCCACCAGGGCTACGGCTTCCCCGTCGGCGGGGTCGGCGCGCTCGACGCCGAGAACGGCTGTATTTCCCCAGGTGCAGTTGGTTACGACATTAACTGTGGCGTACGAATGATGAAAACGAACCTCACCTACGACGAGCTCCAGGGTCGGGAGGAGGAGCTCGTCGACTCGCTGTTCGCCAACGTCCCCTCCGGGCTCGGCGGCGGCGGGATCGTCGAGGCCGGCGTCGACACCGTCGACGAGATCCTCGCTCGCGGCGTCGACTGGGCCCTCGAGCACGGCCACGCCGTCGAGGACGACCTCCTGCACTGCGAGGACGAGGGGACCCGCGAGGGCGCCGACCCCTCGAAGGTGAGCCAGAAGGCCAAAGATCGCGGGAAGAACCAGATCGGCTCGCTGGGCTCCGGGAATCACTTCCTGGAGGTCCAGCGCGTGACCGACGTCTTCGACGACGAGGTCGGGGAGGCGTTCGGCCTCGAGGAGGACCAGATCGTCGTCCTGATCCACTGTGGCTCCCGAGGTCTGGGCCACCAGACCTGTAACGACTACCTGCGCAAGATCGAGCAACAGCACAAGGGGCTGCTCGATCGGCTGCCGGACAAGGAACTCGCGGCCGCGCCCGCGGGCTCGCAACTCGCCGAGGACTACTACGCGGCGATGAACGCGGCGATCAACTTCGCGTGGGTCAACCGCCAGCTGATCATGCACCGCACCCGGCAGGTCTTCGAGCGCGTGTTCGACCGCTCGTGGGAGGCGATGGAGATGGACCTGCTGTACGACGTGGCACACAACATCGCCAAAAAAGAGACGCACACGGTAGACGGGACGGAACGCGAACTCTACGTCCACCGCAAGGGCGCGACTCGAGCCTTCCCCGCGGGCCACCCCGAGGTGCCGAAGGCGTACCGCGACGTCGGCCAGCCCGTCATCATCCCCGGTAGCATGGGCGCCGGCAGCTACGTCCTGCGGGGCGGCGAGAACTCGATGGAGCGGACCTTCGGGTCGACGGCCCACGGCGCGGGACGGCTGATGAGTCGCACCCAGGCGAAAAACGAGTACTGGGGCGGGGACGTAAAGCAGGAACTCGAGGACCAGCAACAGATCTACGTGAAAGCCCAGTCGGGCGCGACCGTCGCCGAGGAGGCCCCCGGAGTCTACAAGGACGTCGACGAGGTCGTCCGCGTCTCGGACGAACTGGGCATCGGCGACAGGGTCGCGCGGACGTTTCCCGTCTGTAACATCAAGGGTTGATTTCGCTCACTTCAGCCGAAACGGGTTCTCGTCGTCCTCGCCGTCGCGATCGCCGTCGTCGTCACCGTCCTCGCTCTCGTAGGGTTTGCGGGCGGTGATCGTCACGGTCGCCTCGGGATCGTCCTCGTCGGCCCACGGGCTGTCGTAGGCCGAGAGCTCGAGGTCGGTGACGTCCCAGCCCTCGTTCTCGAGGAGTTCGACGAGCCGTCGCTGATCCGCGAGCATCTCTCGGTCCATGCGGATCCGTTGTCGACCGATCCGGGTAGGCGTTCCGCCGGCGCGCTCACGCCGGGTCGTCCGCGCCGACGGCCTCCTCGACGAGCGCCAGGTGGGCCCGGCGCAACCGCTCGGATAGCGCCTGGTGGGAGATGCCGAGCTCGTCCGACAGCGTCTCCATGTCGATCCCGCGGGGGATGTCGTAGTAGCCGTGCTCGAGGGCCGCGACGAGGGTCTCGTGTTGGGCGTCGGTCAGGTCGAACCGGTCGTAGCGAGCCTCCTCGAGGCGGTTGATCTTCCGGAGGTCGATCGGCACTCCCCGGTCGGTGGCGTACTCGTAGCTCCGGGCCAGCGCCTCGCGGTTCGGAAAGAGGACCCGAAACCGCCACCGATCGCCCTCGAGTCCGGTCTCGAACACCGTCGCCTCCTCCCGGGTCAGCAGTTCCACGAGGTCGACGACCGTGCCGTTCCACCGCACCCGATACCACCGCTCGCCCTCGAGGTCGAGGACCCGGGACGCCGCCTCGACGGTCGGATCCGCGGCGAGGGCCACGTCGGCGCGCTCGAGGGTCTCCTCGTCGCCGGAAAGCCGCAGGCAGGGCAACACCGCGTCGGGGGGCGCCGCGACGACGGGTTCGATCTCGATCCCCAGAGACGGCGCGCGCTCGATCGTGTATCCGAGCGCGAACGACTCCGCGGGGACGGTGAACTCGGCGATCGTGCTCATGCGGAGAGTCACCACGCCCGGCCGCAAGAGTATACGCGTCGCCTCTCGCGGGTTGCGTCCCGCGGAGACGAAACCGAATTCGGTTACGAGACGCAATCTTCTCCGGCGAACTTAAGCGGTTTCGACCGAAAGTAGGCGGTATGTTAACCGACGAGTTCGGACGCGAGGTCACGGGGGTTCGGATCTCGCTCACCGACCGGTGTAACTTCGACTGCGTCTACTGCCACAACGAAGGGCTGGGGGACACGCGGGGACCGATGGATCCCCAGGACGACGAGATGAGCGCCGACGACGTCGTCCGCTTTCTCGAGGTCGTCGAGGAGTTCGACGTCGACTCCGTGAAGTTCACGGGCGGGGAACCGATGCTCCGCCAAGATCTCGAGGAGATCATCGAGCGTACGCCCGACTCGATGGAGGTCTCGCTGACGACCAACGGCACCTTCCTCCCGGGGCGGGCCGAGGACCTCGTCGACGCCGGGCTCGAGCGGGTCAACGTCTCCCAGGACGCGCTCGACCCGGAGGACTTCGCCGCCGTCACGAAAAGCGGCGCCTACGAGAAGGTCCTCGAGGGCGTCCGGGCGGCCGTCGACGCCGGCCTCGATCCCGTCAAACTCAACATGGTCGTTTTCGAACACACTGCGGGATACGTCCCGGAGATGGTCGACCACGTCGCCGAGAACGACGGGCTCCAGCTCCAGCTGATCGAGTACATGCCCGAGCTGACCGGTCGGCCGGAGTGGAACATCGATATCCAGCGGGTCCACGATTGGCTCGCCGAGCAGGCCGCCGAGGTCGAACACCGGGAGATGCACGACCGGAAACGGTACTGGATCGAGAACGACGACGGCGGACGGGGGATGGTCGAGATCGTCGACCCGGTCGAGAACCCCACCTTCTGTGCGAACTGCCACCGCGTGCGGGTCACCCACGAGGGGTACCTGAAGGGCTGTCTCAACCGCAGCGACGATCTGCGCTCGATGGGCGAGATGACCGACGCCGAGATCCGCGAGGCCTACCGCGAGGTCGTCGCGAACCGGGTTCCCTACTACGGCGAGTACATGATCAAAAACGACGACGACGAGTGGGAGATAAACGACGACTACGTCGAGGGCTACGCCGAGGTCTAATCCAGTCCGCCGACCGTCCTCGAGAACTCTCTCCGAAGGCGTGGTGTTCGGTCGCAACGACCCGACGTAGCCCCTCGCCGGCGGTCGCCTCGAGCCCGACGCCCGGAAGCCGCTCGAGACAGCCCGCGATGGCGGCGAACCCCCCGACCGCCGCCGTCGCGAGGAACGCGCATCGCTCCACACCGACCGTTTCTGTTAGTACACAAAACAATTGTGGCCGATACGTTCCGTCGCTTTCCGGCTCAGCAACGGGGTCGTCGACGACGGGTCGATCCCGCCCGTCCGCCGCCGAACCCGACGACGATCGACTCGAGGCCGTCGGTGACGAACCGGACGAGTGGGTCCTTCGCTATCGGCAACGATTCACGCCCCGAGCGCCAGCATTCGTTGCGCTTAAGTACCCGTCGGCGATAGGTGAGAGTGCAATACGTGCAGGGGACGCGGTCCCCGAGTCCGTACGGGCGACGATAGCCAGACCGTGTCGTGGTAGCCAAGCGGCCCAAGGCGCATGGTTGCTAACCATGTGGCGTCAAGCCTCCGGGGTTCAAATCCCCGCCACGACGTCGGCTTACCCGATCGACGGCCAGTCGGTCGGCTT
The DNA here is from genome assembly GCF_000337695.1 of Natronococcus jeotgali DSM 18795. Taxonomy (GTDB): domain Archaea; phylum Halobacteriota; class Halobacteria; order Halobacteriales; family Natrialbaceae; genus Natronococcus; species Natronococcus jeotgali. The sequence goes on along the minus strand of NZ_AOIA01000122.1, from coordinate 5,174 downwards.
TGCAACGCGCGCACACCAGACACACATTCACCACACATGAGCGAGGAAGAACCTCAAGAGCAAGAGGACGAAGACCTTCAGTACTTCGTCCGCATCGGTCAAACCGACCTCGACGGGACGAAGTCCGTCGAGCGCTCGCTCTCGGAGATGAACGGGATCGGTCGTCGGACCGCCCGACTCATCGCCGAGAAGGCGGGCGTCGACCGAACGGCGACGTTCGGCCGACTCGACGACGACGTCATCGACGAGGTCGTCGAGGTCGTGGAGAGCTACGCCGACGAAGTTCCGGACTGGCTCAACAACCGCCAGCACGACTTCTACACCGGCGAGACGACCCACGAGATCGGCAACGACCTCCAGCTGACCCGGCAACACGACATCAACCGGATGAAGATGATCGACTCCTACAGGGGCGTTCGCCACAAGCGCGGCCAGAAGGTCCGCGGCCAGCGCACCAAGTCCACCGGCCGGACGGAGGGTACCATCGGCGTCAACGTCGAGGAGATCCGGGAGGAGCAAGAAGAAGAGGCTGCCGAGGAGGGTGACGAATAATGCCGCTCGGAACCGACACCAAGCAGTACGAGACGCCGAACCACCCCTACCAGGGCGAGCGCATCGCCGACGAGCACTCGCTGGTCGAACGCTACGGGCTCTCGAACAAGGAAGAACTCTGGCGAGCCCAGTCCGAGCTTCGCTCCTACCGGCGCGAGGCTCGAGAGCTGCTCGGCCAGGCCCAGGACGACGAGACCGTCGTCCGCCGCTCCGAGGAGTTCCTCGGTCGGCTCAAGCGCGTCGGCGTCCTCGACGAGGCCGACGAGCTGGGCGACGTCCTCTCGCTGGAAGTCGAGGACGTCCTCGAGCGCCGGCTCCAGACGGTCGTCTACCGGAAGGGGCTTGCGAACACGACCCAGCAGGCCCGTCAGTTCATCGTCCACGGCCACATCGTGGTCGACGGTCAGCGCCACCGGGTCCCCTCCTACGTCGTCGACGTCGACGAGGAGGATCTCGTCGACTTCGAGGAGAACAGTCCGCTCGCGGACGACCTGCACCCCGAACGCGCGGAGGAGCAATAACATGAGCCAGGACGACGACAAGTGGGGCGTAGCCCACGTGCACGCATCGTTCAACAACACGATCATGACCGTCACCGACCTCACCGGGTCGGAGACGATCGCCAAGTCCTCCGGCGGGACCGCGGTCAAGCAGAACCGCGACGAGGCGTCGCCGTACGCGGCGATGCAGATGGCCGAGTCGATCGCCGAGGAGGTCAAGGCCGCCGGCATCACGGGCCTGCACGTTCGCGTGCGCGGCCCCGGCGGCAACCTCCAGAAGTCCCCCGGTCCGGGCGCGCAGGCGACGATCCGCGCGCTCGCACGCTCGGGCATCGAGATCGGGCGCATCGAGGACGTCACGCCGATCCCGCACGACGGATCGCGCGCACCGAAAGGCAAGGGCGGCTACTAGACCATGAGTGAGGAGTACGACGTCGAGTTCGTCGAACGCGGGGATCGAGAGGCTCGATTCCTCGTCCGGGGGATCACGCCCGGGTTCGCCAACGGGATCCGTCGCGCGATGGTCGCCGACGTCCCGACGATGGCGATCGACACCGTCCGGTTCATCGAGAACTCGTCGGTGATGTTCGACGAACAGCTCGCCCTGCGTCTCGGGCTCGTCCCGCTGACGACCCCGCCGGAAGGCGAGTTCGTCGAGGACGACACCGTCACGCTTTCGATCGACGTCGAAGGACCGGCCACCGCCTACTCGGGCGATCTCGTCTCGAGCGACTCCCTCGTGGAACCGGCCGACGAGAACGTCCCGATCATCGAGCTCAAGGACGGCCAGCGCCTCGAGGCCGAGGCCGACGCCCGCCTCGAGCGCGGGAAGGACCACGCCAAACATCAGGGCGGGGTCGCGGTCGGCTACCGACACCTCCAGCGCGTGGAGGTCGTCGACGACCTGCCGGAGTTCCAGGAGCCCGAGTCCCAGATCGTCCGGGGCGTCGTCGAGGAAAACGGCGAGCTCGTGCCGACAAGCGAGTTCGATCACGATCTCTCGACCCGCCACCCCGGCAAGGAGATTCGTCTGGAGGACGTGCCAAACGCCTTCGTCTTCCACGTGGAGACGGACGGCTCCTTCAGCGTCGAGGAACTGGTCACGCGGGCCGTCGACTCGATCGAGGCGCGCGCGACCGAACTCGAGGACGCGGTACAGCTATAGATCATGATCCGACGCCCCCGAACCCACGCCGCCGACGCCCGCCTCGCCAGCGCCGTTGCTAACGAGACTGGCGAGCCGTCGGCAGTCGGAATCGAAAGGGGTTTGAAGGGGCGACGGGTACACGGAAGTGCGAGCAGGGATAGCCAAGTCAGGCCAACGGCGCAGCGTTCAGGGCGCTGTCTCGTAGGAGTCCGCAGGTTCAAATCCTGCTCCCTGCATTTTTCGGCTCGACCGAACGGAAGAGCCGCAAAAATGGAACGTGCAGGTTTGAGCTACGGGAGTCGCGACAGCGTCTCCCGGCGGTTCAAATCCTGCTCCCTGCATCACTTCTCACCAACCGATTACACGATCGACGGCACCTCCGAGTCCGTCGATCTCGCAGATTTGGAGGAAACCAATGAGTAGTAAAACCAATCCGAGGCTCAACGATCTCATCGCCGAGCTGAAGTCGACGTCCCGAGAGCGGGACGCCGACGTCTGGCGAGACGTTGCGGATCGACTCGAGAAGCCCCGGCGCACTCACGCCGAGGTCAACCTGGGCCGCATCGAGCGATACGCACGCGAGGAAGAGACCGTCGTCGTTCCCGGCAAGGTGCTGGGATCCGGCGCGCTACAGAAAAACGTCACCGTCGCCGCCGTCGACTTCTCGTCGTCCGCGGAGACGAAGATCGAACAGGTCGGTGACACCGTCGCCCTCGAGCAGGTGCTCGAGGACAACCCCGAAGGATCCAACGTCCGGGTGATTCGATGAGTCTAGCGGAGTTCGACGCGGACGTCGTCGTCGACGCCCGCGACTGCATTCTCGGTCGCGTCGCCAGCCAGGTCGCCCAGCGCGCGCTCGACGGCGAGCGCGTCGCCGTCGTCAACGCCGAGGACGCCGTCATCACGGGCGACGAGGACGACATCTTCGGCACCTACCGCAAGCGCCTGGAGCTTGGCTCCGACAGCGGCCCCTACTATCCGAAGCGGCCGGACACGATCTTCAAGCGCTCGATCCGCGGCATGCTGCCGTACAAAAAGCCCCGCGGTCGCGAGGCGCTCGACAGCGTTCGCGTCTACGTCGGTAACCCCTACGAGGACGACGACCGCGAGGCCGAGATCCTCGAGGACACGTCGCTGGATCGACTCTCGAACATCCGCTTCGTGCACCTGCACGAGGTCAGCGAACAGTTAGGTGCTAACGTCACATGGTAACGAACACGAGTGGAAAGAAAAAGACCGCCGTCGCCCGCGCGACCGTCCGCGAGGGCGAGGGCCGCGTCCGTATCAACTCGAAACCGGTCGAACTGGTCGAACCGGAGATGTCGCGGCTCAAGATGCTCGAGCCGTTCCGCATCGCCGGCGACGAGCTTCGCGACGAGATGGACATCGAGGTCCACGTCGAGGGTGGCGGGATCAGCGGTCAGGCCGACGCCGTCCGCACCGCCATCGCCCGCGGGATCGTCCAGCACTCGAACGACGCCGAACTCCGCGACGCCTACATGGAGTTCGACCGCTCGCTGCTGGTCAACGACGTGCGCCAGTCCGAACCGAAGAAGTGGGGCGGCCCGGGCGCACGGGCTCGCTACCAGAAGTCCTACCGCTGAGGTGATTCAAGCATGATGGTACCGGTTCGGTGTTTCACCTGTGGCAACGTCGTCGGCGAACACTGGGAGGAGTTCGACGAGCGGGCGAACCAAGGCGACGAGGACCCCCAGAAGGTGCTCGACGAGCTGGGCGTCGACCGCTACTGCTGTCGGCGGATGCTCGTCAGTCACACCGACCTCGTCGACGTGGTTTCACCCTACCAGTAACGATGCAACAGGAACGCCACAACCGATACGAGAAGGCACGCATTCTGGGCGCGCGAGCGCTGCAGATCTCCTACGGCGCACCTGTGCTGATCGAGACCGACCGGAGCGAGCCGATCCTGATCGCCGCCGAGGAGTACGACGCGGACGTCCTGCCGTTTACGGTACGACGGGGTGGCAAGCGGTGACGCTGGTCACCGACGTCCGGCTCCGCCGAATCCTCGACTCGCGGGGCAACCCCACGGTCGAGGCCGACGTCGTCACCGAGAGCGGCGGTTTCGGCCGCGCCGCGGCACCGAGCGGCGCGAGCACCGGCGAGTTCGAGGCGATCGAACTGCCGGCCGGCGAGGCGATCGCCGCAGCCCGCGAACACGCCGTCCCGCGGCTCGTCGGCGAGACCTACGCGGGCAACCAGCGCGAGATCGACGCGGCGCTTCGGGCCGCCGACGGCACCGACGACTTCTCGAAGATCGGCGCCAACAGCGCGGTCGCGATCTCGATGGCCGCCGCGAAGGCCGGCGCCGACGTGCTCGGCGCGCCGCTCTTTCAGCACCTCGGCGGGACCTTCCGCGGGAACAACTTCCCGATCCCGCTGGGCAACGTCGTCGGCGGGGGCGAACACGCCGCCGACGCGACCGATATCCAGGAGTTCCTCGCGGCGCCCGTCGGCGCGCCGAGCGTTCAGGACGCCGTCTTCGCCAACGCGGCCGTCCACGGCGCAGTCGCGGACGTTCTCGAGGAGCGCGACCACCCCTCGGGGAAGGGCGACGAGGGCGCGTGGGCGCCCTCGATCGACGACGAGGAGGCCTTCGAGATCGTCGACGAGGCCGTCTCGACGGTCGAAGACGAGGTCGGCTTCGAGATCCGATTCGGGCTCGACGTCGCGGCCGCCGAGATGTACGACGCCGAGTCGGAAACCTACGAGTACGACTCCGCCGGCGTCAGCCGCGACACCGACGAGCAGATCGAGTACGTTGCGGACCTGGTTCGAGAGTACGACCTCGCCTACGTCGAGGACCCCCTCGACGAGAACGACTACGACGCCTTCGCCGAGCTCACCGACGCGGTCGGCGAGCGGACGCTGGTCTGTGGCGACGACCTGTTCGTCACGAACACCGAGCGGCTTCGCGAGGGTATCGATCGCAACGCGGCCAACAGCATCCTGAT
>NZ_AOIA01000121.1 GCF_000337695.1 Natronococcus jeotgali DSM 18795 | reverse complement strand
GAACCGCGAAGCTCAACGAGCTCATCAGAATCGCAGACGACGCGACATGACAGAAAACGACACGACCCAAGAAGGGCTCGACGCCGCCGACGAGGAGATCGACGAGGAGCCGGCCGAAGGGCCCGGCCCCGCCGCCGAACCCGACGAGGACGTCGAGCCAGCAGCCGAACAGCCCGCCGACGCCGACGAGGCCGAGGCCGAAGACAATGCGGGGCCGACCCTCGACGACGACGTCATGAGCGACGAGGAGGCCGACCTGCTGATCCCCGTCGAGGATTACCTGGGCGCCGGCGTCCACATCGGCACCCAGCAAAAGACCAAGGACATGGAGCGGTTCATCCACCGCGTCCGGACCGACGGGCTCTACGTGCTGGACGTCTCGAAGACCGACCAGCGGATCCGCACGGCCGCGGACTTCCTCTCGAACTACGACCCCGAGCAGATCCTGGTCACCTCGAGCCGTCAGTACGGTCGGTTCCCTGCCGAGAAGTTCGCCGAGGCCGTGGGCGCCCGCGCCCGCACCGGCCGCTTTATCCCCGGCACGCTGACGAACCCGAAGTACGACGGCTACATCGAGCCCGACGTCGTGGTCGTCACCGACCCGATCGGCGACGCCCAGGCCGTCAAGGAGGCGATTACGGTCGGCATCCCGGTCATCGCGATGTGCGACTCGAACAACCAGGTCAGCAACGTCGATCTGGTCGTCCCCACGAACAACAAGGGTCGCAAGGCCCTCTCCGTGGTCTACTGGCTGCTCGCCAACGAGGTTCTCGATCGCCGCGGCGCCGAGCCGTCCTACGCGCTCGAGGACTTCGAGAGCACGGTCTAAGGCGTTCGATACCGTTTTTCTCGCCGCCCGTTAGGTCGAAGCGATAGGGTTAGGTTCCTCTCGTTCGAAGCGGAGGTATGCTCGAGCGCGTCTTCGAGTTCGAAACGGAGAAGATACCGCTGCCGGTGATACTGTCGACGGTCGGCCTGATCGCGATCTTCGCGGTCGGTATCGCTTATCGGCTGGTCTCCGTTCTCCTCCTGTAGCCCGCGCGGGCGACACAGTCAACTATTAACCGTCGTCGTTCGAACGGCCGGGTATGACACGCTCGAGCGCCCCCGGCAAGGTCTATCTCTTCGGGGAGCACGCGGTCGTCTACGGCGAGCCCGCGGTGCCGTGTGCGATCGAACGGCGGGCACGCGTCGGCGTCAGGCGACGCGACGACGGGAAGCTCCGCGTTCACGCGGAGGATCTCAGCCTGGACGGGTTTACGGTCGAGTACGGCGGGAGCGCGGACGGGCAACCCGACGTCGACGTCCCCGAATCGCTGGTGACGGCGGCGATGGGCTACGTCGACGGCGCGATCGAACAGGTCCGCGAGGTTACCGGCGAGGAAGAGGTCGGCTTCGACGTCACCATCGAGAGCGACATCCCGCTGGGCGCGGGACTCGGCTCGTCGGCGGCGGTCGTCGTCGCCGCTATCGACGCCGCGACCAGAGAACTCGGCGTCACTCTCGAGCCCACCGAGATCGCCGAGCGCGCCTTCAGGACGGAGTACGAGGTTCAGGACGGGCAGGCCTCCCGCGCAGACACCTTCTGTTCGGCGACGGGTGGGGCGGTCCGCGTCGAGGGCGAGGACTGCGGCTCGATCGAGGCGCCCGACCTCCCGCTAGTGATCGGGTTCGACGGCGGAGCGGGCGACACGGGTGAACTCGTCGCGGGGGTGCGACGGCTCCGCGAGGAGTACCCCTTCGCCGAGGACACCGTCGGCGCGATCGGCGACGTCGTCCGCAACGGCGAGGACGCCCTCGAGGCGGGCGACCTCGAGGAGCTCGGCCGACTGATGAACTTCAACCACGGGTTGCTGTCGGCGCTGGGAGTGTCCTCGCGCTCGCTGGACGCGATGGTCTGGGCGGCCCGGGACGCCGGCGCCCGCGGGGCGAAGCTGACCGGGGCGGGCGGCGGGGGCTGTATCGTCGCGCTCGATCCGACCGACGAGACCGAGACCGCCCTCTCGTACACGCCCGGTTGCGAGGAGACCTTCCGGGCGGAGCTCGCCGATTCGGGGGTGAAGCGGCTCGAATGATCGTCCTGAAACTCGGCGGCAGCGTCGTCACCGACAAGGACCGGGCCGAGACGCTGGACGGCGAGGCCCTGGATCGAGCCGCGGACGCCGTCGCCGACGCGCTCGCGGTCCCCTCGGAAGCGCTCGCCGAGGGGCTCGTCGTCGTCCACGGCGGCGGCAGCTTCGGCCACCACAACGCCAGCGAGCACGGCGTCAGTACGATCGCGGGCACCCGCGACCCCACGGCGGTCCACGATATCCACGGCGCGATGACGACGCTGAACCGGTTCGTCCTCTCGCGGCTGCTCGAGCGGGACGTTCCCGCGGTTCCGGTCCATCCGTTCTCGGCGGGTCACCGTGACGCCGACGGCGAGTTCCACCTGCCGACGGGGCAGGTCGCGACGCTGCTCGCGGAGGGGTTCGTCCCCGTCCTCCACGGCGACGTGATCGCCCACGCCGGCGAGGGCGTGACGATCGTCAGCGGCGACGAACTCGTGGCCGAACTCGCGCGGGCCCTCGAGGCCGATCGGATCGGACTCTGCTCGACGGTTCCGGGCGTGCTCGACGCCGACGATCGGGTCGTCGAGCGGATCGAGTCCTACGGGACCGTCGCGGACGTGCTGGGCGAAAGCGAGTCGACGGACGTCACCGGGGGGATGGCAGCGAAGGTACGGGCGTTGCTCGAACTCGAGGCCGACGCCTCGATCTTCGGGCTCGAGGAGCTGGAGGGGTTCCTCGAGGGCGCGGAGCCGGGGACGACGATCGAGTAGTCGGACCGAGGTCGGGAGCCCGCCGTCCACGTTAGCCGTCGAATCGATCGGCGAGCCGGTACGAGACGTCCGTCAGGTAGGTCGCCCCGAGCGTCGCGGCGACGACGGCGCCGACGAGGTTGAACAGCAGGTCGCCGACGGTGTCGTCGATGCCGTGCTGGGCGAGAGCCGCGTGAAATCCGAACCGTTGGGCGGCGAGTCCGAGGGCGAACTCGGCGAGTTCCCAGACGACGCCGACCGCCAGCACCGACAGCAGGATGAACGCGAACATCGTTTTCACGGGGAGGTACACCTCCTCGGTGTGGAGGTCGACCGCACGAACGATCGTGTACCCCGTCGCCGCCACGAGCGAGGCCGACATCGCGTGGGTGAGACTGTCCCACTGGCCGAGGATCCCGTACAGTCCGGCGGAACCGAGCGCGTGGAGGAACGCCGCCGCGGTCAGCCAGACGACGAGTTCGGGTTCGATGGGCAGTCGGTAGTTGCGCTCGAAGAGCGCGGGCAGGAAGGTGACGGCCAGGGCGATGCCGGCGTTGGCGATCGTCGTCACGTCGCGGGCGCCGAGTCCGTACGCGAGGAGAGCGGCGAGCGCGAGTTGCATCGCCCACGAGAAGTGCCTGATGCGGTCCTCGGAGACGCCGATCCGATCGCGGACGAGCGACGGCGTCGGATCCGGTTCGTCCTCGGGCGCTTCACGGGAGGCGTCGGCGCTCGCGGTCGGAGCGAGCGAGCGCCGGCGGAGGTAGCCGGTGAAGAGCACGCCCGCGACGCCGCCGGCGCCTGCCGCGTAGAGAAAGTCGATCATCATCGCGTGGTTGGCGGCGTCCTGGCTCCGATCGCCCACGAGGTAGGCCGTTCCGAGCGTCGCGTCGGCGATCCACTGGGCGATGTTCCAGGTCGCCCCGACCGCCAGCGTCGCGATGACGACGAGCGCGACCGCGAACGGGCGATTCATCCGGACCGCCGTGAAAGTGTGGACGTCGACGGCGACGATCAACGCGACCGCGGCGACGGCGAGGTAGACGGCGATCGGCGAGACGAGGCTCTCACCGAGGATCGCCGCGTCGACGACCGGAATCGCCACCAGCGCCAGCAGTTCCCACGGCGGGACGGCGTACGGGTTCCGGAGCGCGACCGCGGGCAGGACCGTCAGCGCGATCGCCAGTGCGCTGAGGAAAAACCAGCGATACGAGCCAACCGCGCCCTGTCGAACGGTGATCGCTGCGAGAAACGCGACGATGAGCCAACCCATCGCCACGTTCCACCTCGTCTCTCCCGCGTCGTCGAACCGATCAGCTCCCATGGGGGAGATACGGTTCGGCTTCCCTAATCGGTCCGGGTTTATATGGCAGCGGCCGAACGGTACCCGATCGAGGACCCGGTGAACGGAAGCGGTCCGGCGTTTCCGAACCGGTACAACGGATCGGCGTGTTGACGGAAAACCCAACCCACTGCGTTTTTAACACCCGAGCGTGTAGGTAGGGCTAACGTACCCGCGGGCAAGTGCGTTCGCGGTTCACAGCGCTGCTGTGGACCGTTCGGCGCGGAATGCCGCACGAACGCATAGCGGGATGGCCGACGCGCTGTAAGACGCCGGGGCCGTACGACCGGGAGTCCGCGGACCGTTTCAGTGAGAGTCCACACGCGGCTTTCAGTGCTAGCAACTATGGAAATCGAAATTGCAACGATTGGCGGTTACGAGGAAGTCGGACGGCAGATGACTGCCGTTCGCGCCGGGGACGACGTCGTTATCTTCGACATGGGCCTGAACCTCTCGCAGGTTCTGATCCACGACAACGTCGAAACCGAACGGATGCACAGTCTCGATCTGATCGACATGGGCGCCATTCCGGACGATCGGATCATGAGCGACCTCGAGGGCGACGTGCAGGCGATCGTCCCGACCCACGGCCACCTGGACCACATCGGCGCCATCTCGAAGCTGGCCCACCGGTACGACGCGCCGGTCGTCGCGACGCCGTTTACGATCGAACTCGTCAAACAACAGATCGAGGGCGAACAGAAGTTCGGCGTCGAGAACGACCTGGTGAAGATGGAGGCCGGCGAGACGATGTCGATCGGCGACTCCGGCAAGGTCGACCTCGAGTTCGTCAATGTCACCCACTCGATCATCGACGCGATCAATCCGGTCCTGCATACGCCCGAGGGCGCGGTCGTCTACGGGCTGGACAAGCGCATGGACCACACGCCCGTCATCGGCGACCCGATCGACATGGAGCGGTTCCGCGAGATCGGTCGCGAGGGCAACGGCGTGCTGTGTTACATCGAGGACTGTACGAACGCGAACAAGAAAGGCCGCACGCCGAGCGAGAACGTCGCCCGCGAGCACCTCCGCGACGTTCTCTACAGCATGGAGGACTACGACGGCGGGATCGTCGCGACGACGTTCTCGAGTCACATCTCCCGGGTGACGAGCCTCGTCGAGTTCGCGAAGGACATCGGCCGCCAGCCCGTGTTGCTGGGTCGCTCGATGGAGAAGTACTCCGGCACCGCGGAGCGACTCGACTTCGTCGACTTCCCGGACGATCTGGGGATGTTCGGCCACCGCAAGTCCGTCGACCGCACCTTCAAGCGGATCATGAACGAGGGCAAGGAGAACTACCTGCCCGTCGTCACCGGCCACCAGGGCGAGCCCCGCGCGATGCTCACCCGGATGGCCCGCGGCGAGACCCCCTACGAGCTGGACAACGGCGACAAGGTCGTCTTCTCCGCGCGGGTCATCCCGGAGCCGACCAACGAGGGCCAGCGCTACCAGGCCGAGAAGCTGCTCGGAATGCAGGGCGCCCGCGTCTACGACGACATCCACGTCTCGGGCCACCTCAACCAGGAGGGCCACTACGAGATGCTCGACGCGCTCCAGCCCCAGCACATCATTCCGGCCCACCAGGACCTGAGCGGGTTCTCCAGCTACGTCAACCTCTGCGAGAGCGAGGGCTATCAGATGGGGCGGGACCTGCACGTGACGCGCAACGGAAACCTCATCCAGCTTGTCGAGTGATATGACAACTCCCGAGGCACGCGAGGAAGCGGTGCTCGAGGCGGTCGGTCAGCGCCGCGAGCTGGTCAACGAGGCGATCCCCGAGGAACTGCCGATCCAGCGCCCCGAGCGACTCTACGAGGCCTCGCGATACCTGCTGGACGCGGGCGGCAAGCGGCTCCGTCCGACGGTGCTGTTGACGACCGCGGAGGCGCTGGCCGACGTCGAACCGCTCTCCCGCGAGTACCGGGAGTTTCCAACCCTGGACGGGGATCGCATCGACGCGATGGCCGCCGCCGTCAGCGTCGAGGTCATCCAGTCGTTCACGCTGATCCACGACGACATCATGGACGACGACGACCTCCGCCGGGGGGTTCCGGCAGTCCACCGCGAGTACGACCTCGAGACGGCCATCCTCGCGGGCGACACGCTCTACTCGAAGGCGTTCGAGATCATGCTCGAGACGGGCGCCGAGCCGGACCGGGCGGTCGACGCCCTCGAGGTGCTGGCGACGACCTGTACGAAGATCTGCGAGGGCCAGTCCCTGGACGTCGACTTCGAGCAGCGGACCGACGTCACGCCCGAGGAGTACCTCGAGATGATCGAGCAAAAGACCGCCGTGCTCTACGCCGCCTCGGCCGCGCTGCCGGCGATACTGCAGGGCGCCGACGAGGAGACGATCGACGCGCTGTACGGCTACGGGCTCGACATCGGTCGCGCCTTCCAGATCCACGACGACGTGCTCGATCTGACCGTGCCGAGCGAGAAGCTCGGCAAGCAACGCGGCAGCGACCTGGTCGAGGAAAAGCAGACGCTGATTACGGTTCACGCCCGGGAGCGGGGCGTCGACGTCGAGGAGCTGGTCGACACGGAAGACGTCGACGCCGTGACGGAGGCCGAGATCGACGACGCCGTCGGCGAACTCGAGCGCGTCGGCTCGATCGAGTACGCGGCCGACCGCGCACGCGAGCTCGTCGATCAGGGGAAGAACCGACTCGAGGTGTTGCCGGACAACGAGGCCCGCGAGCTCCTCTGTGACATCGCGGACTACCTGATCGAGCGCGGCTACTGACCGCACCGATCGCCCTCGGAACCGACGGCTGGCGGTCCGTCTCAGTCGGGACAGAACCGTTCGGCGAGACGACGACACTGCTCCGGTTCGGGCGGTTTCAGCACGTACGCCTCCGCTCGCGGCGGCTCCGATCGAATCTTCTCCAGTTCCGGCTGCGTTCCGGTTAACACGACGACCGGGAGGTCCCGGAGCTCGGCGTCCGATCTGATCTCGGCCAGTACCGCCGCGCCGTCCGTTTTCGGAAGGTGCCAGTCGAGCAAGACGAGATCGGGTCTGGGCGCGTCCTCGTACGCTCCCCGCCGATGGAGGAACTCGAGCGCCTCGACGCCGTCGCCGACGACGTGGTAGGTTCCCTCCAGTCCCGCGGTCTCGAACATCTCCCTCGCGAGTCGGACGTCCCCCGGATTGTCCTCGGCTAAAAGTATTTCTCCCACATGCTTTGGTCCACCCATAATAGATGAATCGGACCGAGACACATAAATGATACCGCCGGATACGCGCTCGGAAACTCCGCCTCGAGCGGTGAGAACGGACGCCATACGATCCCTGAGACACACCGTCACCCCATTCCTCGAGCGGAAATCGAGTACCAACTGTGTAGGGACCACCCTTACACACGCGAGTTCCGAATAGAGCGTATGAACGACCACACGCCCACCGAACCGGTCGACGTGCTCCTGATCGAGGACAACCCCGGCGACGTTCGACTCACGCAGGAAGCGTTCCGCACGACCGAGAGCGAGATTTCGTTTCGGGTCCTCGGCGACGGCGAGGCGGCGGCGACGTACTTCCGAGCGCTCGAGAACGGGGAGCCCCGCCCCGACCTGGTGTTGCTCGATCTGAACCTCCCGCGAAAGGACGGGATCGGCGTTCTCGAGGTGATCGAGGAGGAACTCGACTACCCGCCCCCGCCGGTGCTCGTGCTCTCGAGTTCGGACGCCGAGGCGGACATCGCCGAGAGCTACGCGAACGCCGCGAACGCCTACCTCTCGAAGCCGGACGCCATGTCGGAGTTCAGTTCGATGGCGGAGGCGATCGAGCGGTTCTGGATCGAGACGGCCCAGCATCCGCCCGCTCCCGCCTGATGACAGTGGAGTGAGCTACCGGTCCCGTCCGACGAGAGTACGGGGAGCCGACACCGCTGCGGTTTTGAGCGACCGGCGAATACCCCACGGTAATGGACGACGACTTGCGCGAACGGGTCGAACGCGAGGCCGAAAAGCACGCGCTGTTGAACGCGGTGAAACACGAGAGCGACGCCGACGTCGGTGCCATCATGGGGCCGCTGATGGGCGAGAACCCCGCCTTCCGGGAGCACGGGGACGAGATTCCCGGCGTCGTCGGCGGCGTCGTCGGGCGGGTCAACGACCTCGCCTACGCCGAGAAGCGGGAACGCCTCGAGGAGCTGGCTCCCGAGGAACTCGCCGAGATCGAGGCCGAGGACGAAGGGGACGAGCACGATCTGCCGGACCTTCCCCGCGCGGAGGAGCACGACGAGATCCGGATGCGGTGTGCGCCGAACCCGAACGGGCCGTGGCACGTCGGCCACGCGCGGATGCCCGCCGTCATCGGCACCTACAAGGACCGCTACGACGGCTGGTTCTGCGTCCGCTTCGACGACACCGACCCCGAGACGAAGCGACCCGACCTCGAGGCCTACGACGCGATCCTCGAGGACCTCGAGTACCTCGGCTTCGAACCCGACGCGACCTACAGGGCCAGCGACCGTCTCGAGACCTACTACGATCACGCCCGAAAGCTGATCGACATGGGCGGGGCCTACACCTGCTCGTGTTCGGGCGAGGAGTTCTCGGAGCTGAAAAACGACGGGAACGCCTGCCCACACCGCGAGAAAGACGCCGAGACCGTCCTCGAGGAGTTCGAAGACATGATCGCGGGCGTCTACGACAGCGGCGAGATGGTCCTCCGAGTGAAGACCGACATCGAACACAAAAACCCCGCGCTGCGGGACTGGGTCGCCTTCCGGATGATCGACACCCCTCACCCCCGCGAGGAGGCGAGCGGCTACCGGTGCTGGCCGATGCTCGACTTCCAGTCGGCGATCGACGACCACCTGATTGGCATCACCCACATCATCCGCGGGATCGACCTGCAGGACTCGGCCAAACGCCAGGGCTTTCTCTACGACTACTTCGGCTGGGAGTATCCCGAGGTCGTCCACTGGGGCCACGTCCAGATCGACGCCTACGACGTGACGATGAGCACGTCGACGATCGCCGAGCTGATCGAGAACGGGGAGCTCGACGGCTGGGACGACCCGCGCGCGCCCACGCTGAAGAGCCTCCGGCGACGGGGCATCCGCGGCGAGGCGATCGTCGACGCCATGACCGGCCTCGGCACCTCGACCAGCGACGTCGACCTCGCGATGAGTACGATCTACGCGAACAACCGCGAGCTGATCGACGAGGAGACCGACCGCCGGTTCCTCGTCCGCGACGGCACCGAGGTGCCGCTGGGCGGCAGTCCTCCCGACGAGGCGAACCCACCGCTGCACCCCAACCACGAGGACCGCGGCGTCCGCGGGATCCCCGCCGGCGACGCCGTCCTGCTCGAGCCCGCCGACCTCCCCGACCGCGAGGGGCGAATCTGGCTCAAGGGGCTGGGGTGTTTCCGGTACACGCGCGACGCGCTCCAGTACACCGGCGAGGATCTCGACGTCGTCCGGGAGGGCGAGGTCGACGTGGTCCACTGGGTGCCGGCCGCGGAGAGCGTCCCCGTCCGCATGCGGACGATGGACGGCGACGTGAGCGGGCGCGCCGAGCCCGGCGTGGCCGACCTCGCCGCCGACGAGATGGTGCAGTTCGAGCGCGTCGGCTTCGCCCGGATCGATACCCCCTCCGGCGAGGCCGACGGAAGCGAGGCGGTCCTGGCGTACTACGCGCATCCGTAGGCGAGGCGGACGGCGGTAGTCCGACCCCGACGGGTCGATCGGACCGGACCAGATCAACCGCGTTCCTCGTCGCTCTCTCGGGACTCTCCCTCGAGGAGGGCGTCCTCGCTGTCGGGGAGCGGGTCCGCGACGACGCCGTCCCGTCGACCGAGAACGCGGGCGTGGGCCGCGCAGACGAGCCTGTTCTCGGCCCACGGAACGTGGAGTTCGACGCAGGCTCGCCTATCGCAGTCGTCCTCCGAGCAGTCCATGGGCGCGGTACGAGGGCCGGGGACTCAGTCGTTGCCCTCAGAGTACGAACACGGCGACGAGGAAGCCAAGCAGGATCGACAGCGTCAGCAGGACCTGCGCGGCCGTCGAGGCGAGAACGCCGAGCGTCGTGTACAGCGCCGATCGGGTGCTGGCGTCGACGCCGCCGCCGCGGACGAACTCGAGGGCGAAGACGGTTCCGAACAGGCCGACGAGAAGCCCGATCGGACCGGTGAGCAGCATGAGCGCGACGCCGACGACGGCGGCGGCGCCCGTCGTCGTCCAGGAGGCACCCCCGGCTCGGGCGGCGATCGAGCCGCCGAAGAACTCGACGAGCAGGGTGAGCGCGCCGAGGGTCAGCAACACGAGCAGGGAGGCCAGCCCCGGCTCGGCGAAGCCGGAGCCCCACCAGTACAGCACGACGCCGCCGATCGAGAGCAGTCCGCCGGGGACGAGGGGGACGGCCGTTCCGACGACGCCGCCGACGAGCAGAGCGACCGCCAGGAGCGCGACCACGTCGACCATAGGGATACCAGACGCGACGGCGGCAAAGGCGTACTGCCTTCGGAACCGTTAGGGACGGCGCGTCGAACGGGTCGCTATGGATCGAGCGCGCGGTGCGATCGTCGTCGGCGCGTCCTCGGGGATCGGCGAGGCGCTGGCCCGCGAACTCGCCGCCGACGGCTACGAGGTGGGGCTGGCGGCCAGACGCACCGACCGACTCCGGGAGATCGGCGAATCGCTTCCGACCCGATCGTACGTCGCGACGATGGACGTCGCCGACGCCGAGGACGCCCGCGAGCGGTTCGGCGCGCTCGCCGACGCGATGCCGCCCGTCGAACTCGTCGTCGTCAGCGCCGGCACCGCCGCTTTGAACCGCAGGCTGGCGTGGGAACCCGAACGGGAGACGATCGACGTCAACGTGCGCGGGTTCGCGGCGATCGCGACCGCGGCCGTAACACGCTTCGAGGAGCGCGGAATCGACGGCCACCTCGTCGGCATCTCGTCGGTGGCGGCCCGCTTCGCTAACGGCGGCGTTCCGGCGTACAACGCCTCGAAGGCGTTCGTCTCGACCTACCTCGAGGGGTTGCGCACCCGGGCTCGCGGACGCGATCCGGACGTGACCGTGACGACCGTCGAGCCGGGGTTCGTCGACACCCAGTTGGCCTACGGCTCGTTCTGGATGTGCTCGCCCGGGACCGCGGCCGAACAGATCGCGCGGGCGATCCGCGGGGAGCGAACGCACGTCTACGTCACCCGTCGGTGGCGCCTCGTCGCGTGGCTCTTCGCTCTCGTACCGAACGCGATCCTGCGGCGAATCCTCTCGTAGCCGTCGCCGCCGCGAGTCAGCCGTCCGCGAACCGATCCCGAACCTCGAGCGCAGGTTCGGTCCCGTAGCGGTCGACCAGCGGGACGAGCGCGTCGCCGAGCGCCCGCATACACTGGCCGGCGGAGTGGTATCCGAGCCGATCGGCGACGGCCTCCCAGTCGCGGCCCTGCAGCGCCCGCACGACGAGCAGGCGCTGCTCGCGTTCGGTCAGTTCGACGTCCCCGGGGCGTTCGACGAGGAAGCGGACGACCAGCGCGCGGAACGGGCCCGGATCGACGTCGAACAGGCCCGGCCCGTAGGCGGCGCCGGCGACGACCCGCCACTCGTGGGCGGTCAGCTCGAGGGCGGGAGCGGC
The DNA here is from genome assembly GCF_000337695.1 of Natronococcus jeotgali DSM 18795. Lineage (GTDB taxonomy): Archaea > Halobacteriota > Halobacteria > Halobacteriales > Natrialbaceae > Natronococcus > Natronococcus jeotgali. The sequence continues at coordinate 21,488 of NZ_AOIA01000121.1, read as the reverse complement.
GTCGGCGGGAACGGTCCGCAGGACCGCGCGGGCGACGTCGGGCTCGAGGTCGCGGAGGGCGTCCGTACAGAGGGCGCCGAACCGACGCGCGAAGCGAGCGGCGTGACGGTCGCGTAGCTCCCGCCCCGCCTCGGTCGTCGGCGAGAGCATGAGCGCGGAGTACTCGCCGCTGGCGTCGTTTCTGGTCGTCGAGACGTGGACCGCCGCGTAGCCGTTCGCGCGCCAGAACTCGAGGAGGCCGGGGGTCGCGCCGAACCCGGTGCCGAGCCAGTCGACTGCATCGCCGTACTCGTCTCGGATCTCCGCGAGCAGCCGCGAGCCGAGTCCCCGCGAGCGGACGGCGTGGTGGGTCGCGATGCGGACCACGCGGATCCCCGCGGGTTCGCCCGCCCGTTCGTCCCGCAGCTGGCTCGTGAGGACGTCGGGGAGCATGTTCCCGCGGATGCGCCCGCCCTCGTACATCATCGCCCGCTGCTCGGCCGGGAGCTTCCCTTCGCGAGCCAGCAGGGCGACGCTGACGACCCGTCCCTCGTGGACGAGCGCGCGGGCCTCGAGGTTCGGCGCGTCGAGCAGCCTGGCGAGGTCGCTCGGCTCGGTGCGGTAGTGGGCGAGCACGAGCAGCCCGAACGCCTCCCGCAGGAGCCCCTCGTCGGCGAGCAGGGCCTCGGGCTCGAGCCGTCGGTACGCGACCGAGTCGGGGTCGGCGTCGGCCACCAGCTGCGCGACGGGCGGGCGAGCGTCGAGCAGCAGGGCGCGGAAGGCCCAGACCTCGAGAGGGTCGCCCGCCGCGTAGCGGATCGGCTCCGCCAGCACCCGTTCGGTCACCGCGTGGTCGCTCTCCGCGAGCCGATCGCGGAACCGGACCGAGAACCCTCGACCCGCACCCTCGTAGCCGTGAACCGTCGTGGCGAAGGCGATCCGCTCGGCCGCGAGCAGGTCCTCGAGGACCGACACCGGGAACGCGGCGGCCTCGTCGACGACGACGACGTCGGCCTCCCCGAGCCGTTCGATCGCCTCGATCGGCTCGCGGTAGCGTACGCGCCCGCCGGCGGTCGTCTCGATCCGGCGCGGCTCGGCGACCTCGACGACCTCGAGCGTCTCGCAGAGCTCCCCCGCCCGGTCGAACACCTCCCGGGCGTTCCGCGAGGCGGGCGCGGTCACCAGCACGTCCTCGCCCGCGGCGGCGAAGGCGCCCGCGGCCAGCCCCGCGGCGCTGGATTTGCCGCGGCCGCGGTCGGCCTCGAGGACGACGGCCGCCGGAGCCTCGAACAGCGCCTCGAACGCGGCGACAGCGTCGATCTGGTCGGCGGTGCGACAGGCCTCGTAGACCGCGGTCGGAAACCGGTGTTCGGACGGGGGTTCGAGCCCTTCGCCGTCGACGTCGCGTCTCGGAGCCGGCTCGGTCAGGCCGTCGTCGACGACGCCGTCCTCGAGGTCGACGACGCCGATCCCGCGGTGGGCGCGCAGCGTCTCGACGAGCCGACGTCTGAACCGCCCGGTGACGTCCGAAAGCGAGAACGGCGGCACCGCCAGGGACTCGTCGAACCCGTCCCGGCGATCGGGCCAGTCCTCGAGGGGCGGCGTCAGCAACACGAAGAGTCCGCCGCCGTCGACCGTCCCGACGAGTTTTCCGAGGGCGTCGGGTCGGAGTTCGTCGTGGGCGTCGAGGACGACGACGTCCCTGGTCGTCCCCAGCAACTCGCCGGCCCGGCTCTGGGCGAGTCGCTCGCAGCGGAGTCGATCCGCGGGCCCCACCAGCGTCGTCCGGGTGATCGGCACCGCGAGCGCGTCGAGAACGTCCTCGAGCGCGTCGTACCCTCGCTCCCGGTCGCCGGCGAGCACCAGCGCCCGCCGTTCGTTCGTCCGCGCGGCCTCCGCCCGGAGCGATCGGGCGAGTTCGACGGCGTCGTCCGCGATCATGGTCTCGAGTCGTCGTCTCGAGTGTAAGGTGTCACGGTCTCGCGGTCGAGCGCCGCGCTTCGAGTTTCGATCCGAAACCGCCGCTATCGGCCGTGCGGACCGGTCCCACCCGCTCGAGCGTTTGGACACGCTTTTAAGGAGGGCAGCGCTATCCGGTAGTACACCCTACGCGGGGTTGATGATGCTCCTAGCCTCACAGGACTTCCGCCGGCGCCGCGCCGGCCCGGGACCCAGCCCGGATGGCAGGGGAGCGCGAGCCCGCGCGTAGGAGAGGTGAACAACCAATGTCAGTCTACGTCACAACCGACATCCCAGCCGACCTCGCCGAGGACGCCCTCGAGGCCCTCGAGGTCGCACGAGACACCGGACGAGTAAAGAAAGGAACCAACGAGACCACCAAAGCGATCGAGCGCGGCAACGCCGAACTCGTCTACGTCGCCGAGGACGTCTCCCCCGAGGAGATCGTCATGCACCTGCCCGAGCTCGCCGACGAGAAGGGCATCTCCGTCGTTTTCGTCGAGACCCAGGACGACGTCGGCCACGCCGCCGGCCTCGAGGTCGGCTCGGCCGCCGCGGCGATCGTCGACGCCGGCGAGGCGTCCGACGACGTCGAAGAGATCGCCAACAAGGTCGAGGATCTCGACTGAGGTGACCTGAGATGAGTGCTGAAGAGAACGAAAGCGGATCCACGCCCGCCGAGGTCATCGAGGTCGTCGGCAAGACCGGCATGCACGGCGAAGCCATGCAGGTCAAGTGCCGCATCCAGGAGGGCGAAAACCAGGGACGAATCATCACCCGAAACTGCCTCGGGCCGGTCCGCGAAGGAGACGTACTCCAGCTTCGCGAGACCGCTCGCGAGGCCGACTCCATCGGAGGACAATAATGGTCGAGAAACGCACCTGCGACTACACGGGCGAAGAGATCGAGCCCGGAACGGGTATCATGTACGTCCAGAACGACGGCACCGTGCTCCACTTCGTCGACTCGAAGGCGGAGAAAAACTACAAGCTCGGCCGCGAACCCCGCGACCTCGAGTGGACCGAGGCCGGCCGCGCCGGCAAGGGTCCCGCCGAAGCCGACACGGCCGCCGCCGAGGAGACGGACCAGGACGAGGATCTCGAGGCCGAGGACGAGGATGAGGACGTTCCCGCCGGCGACGAGACGGGCGACGAAACCGAGGATCTCGAGGAGAGTGAAGCCTGATGGCTGACGCCGAGCGCACCTTCGTGATGGTCAAGCCCGACGCCTTCGCGCGCGGTCTGATCGGCGAGGTCGTCTCCCGACTCGAAGAGCGCGGGCTCAAACTCGTCGGCATCAAGATCGAGAACATGCCCCGCGAGCGGGCCGAGGAACACTACGGCGAACACGAGGACAAGCCGTTCTACGACGACCTCGTCGAGTTCATCACCTCGGGTCCGGTCGTCCCGATGGTCTGGGAGGGCCAGGACGCGACCCGGCAGGTTCGCCAGATGATCGGCGAGACCGACCCGCTCGAGGCCGAGCCCGGAACGATCCGGGGCGACTACGCGCTCGACCTCGGTCGGAACGTCGTCCACGCGGCCGACCACGAGGACGAGGGCGCCAACGAGCGGGAGATCTCGCTGCACTTCGACGAGGACGAACTCGTCGACTACGAGCAACACGACGCCGAGTGGCTCTACGAGTAACGAGCCGTCGCTTCTCGCGATCGTCGTCCGCTCCTGGAGCGTATTTTTATCCTAGATACTATTTATTAAATTATAGAAGCTGTCGGAATACATAGACGGAACATCTAATGTATCGGCTGTGGTAGACAGACCCGGTGGTTTCGAATGGTAACTCACGGTAGGTGGTTCGTGGATGCGTAAGCGAGAACAGGACTCGAGAGCGGTTTCGACGACGACCCCCGCGCTGGATCTGATCTTCGATCTGCTCTCGGACCGGCGGCGGCGGTACGCGCTGTACTGTCTCTCCGACCGGACCGACGGCGTCGCGGACGTCGACGAGCTGACCGACGCGATCGTCCGACTGGAAACGGAGACCGGACACGTCGGCGAGGCCGAGGCCGATCAGCACCGGCTGACCGTCCGAACGGAGCTGCAACACTCCCATCTGCCGAAGCTCGCCGACACCAGTCTGCTCGAACACGACCCGCGCAGCGACACGGTCCGCTACTGGAGCCAGCCCTCGCTGGAGGAGTGGCTCGAACACGCGAAACACAAAGAGCTGTAGCCGACCGACCGCGCCGCCGTCGGCCGATCCTCGCCCCTGGACGCCGTTCTCGCTTCCGGGTCCTGTGGGTTGGTAGCATTCCCATCCTCAAAGCTTAACAGGCGAGCTGTCGATACGACGCATAGAGGTGTACTTATGACTGATCACGAACTTCCCGAACTTCCGTACGACTACGACGCGCTCGAGCCGGCGATCTCCGAACAGGTCGTCACCTGGCATCACGACACGCACCACCAGGGCTACGTCAACGGCCTGAACGGTGCCGAGGAGGAACTCGCCGAGAACCGCGAGAACGGCGACTTCGAGTCGACCCCGGCCGCGATGGAAAACGTCACCCACAACGGCTCTGGACACTACCTCCACACGCTGTTCTGGGAGAACATGTCCCCCGACGGCGGCGGCGAACCCGAGGGCGAGCTGGCCGACCGGATCGAGGAGGACTTCGGCTCCTACGAGGCCTGGAAGGGCGAGTTCGAAGCCGCCGCGAGCGCCGCCGGCGGCTGGGCGCTGCTCGTATACGACCCGGTCGCCAAGCAGCTGCGCAACCTCAAGGTCGACCGCCACGACCTCCACGCGCTGTGGGGCGCCCATCCCATCCTCGCCTGTGACGTCTGGGAGCACTCGTACTACTACGACTACGGCCCGGACCGCGGCGAGTTCATCGACGGCTTCTTCGACGTCGTCGACTGGAACAAGGCCGCCGACGAGTACGAGAAGTGTCTCGATCACTTCGAGTAAGCGACGACTAGGTTCATCCCGACGATTTTTTCGCCGCGACCGACCGCCGAGAGCGGCGTCTCCGATTCCGGTCGAACGGGGAGATCGGTGCGGTCTTGTGGCGCCGCCCCGATAGCACCGCCCATGCCAGTTCCGAAAGACGAGTTCGACCAGCTCCCGCCCTGTGACTTCTACACGCCCGCGGAGCTGTTCGAGGACGATCGAATGTACACCGTCTACGAGATCGCGCGCCTGCTCCAGGGGCTCGAGCCCGACGCGGACATCGACCGCGAGACCGAGGACATCCTGCTGGACTGGGCGATCCCGTGGGTGATGGTAAACGCCGACGACCTCGTGGTCGCCGAGCCGCGGGACGAGGGGGAGCCCGGGTTCTACGGACTGAAGGACGAATGATCCTCCTCGTGGTCGGTGCCGACCGCGTCGACGCCGGCAAGACGACGTTCTCGACCGGGTTGCTCGAGCGCACCGGCGCGGTCGGCGCCAAGCCCCGGGCGGGCAACGACTACTGGTTCGACCACGACGACTGCCGGCGCGCGCTCGCCGAGGGACGGCTGTACGGCAAGGACGCCGCACGGCTCGCGGCCGCGGAGGATCGGGAGCGAGAGCCGGAGCGACTAAACCCCGTCCACCGGCTGTGGCGGCCGAGCCCCGGCGGCGGGACGGGGCTGCTCGGGCAGACCGACCGGGAGTTCGTCGTGGACAGGGTCGGCGGCCCCGACGGGTCGATCTACGTTCGCAACGCCACCGTCGACGTCCCCGATCGGGTCGCCTCGGCGCTGCCCCTCGAGGACGCGATCCCCGTCGAGTCGGTCGACGAGCTCAACGCGGTCACGACCGACAGGTACGTGCCGGCGTTCGACGCGCTGGCGGACGAACTCGAGGCGACCGACGTCGCCGTCGTCGAATCCTACGGCGACATCGCCCGACCGCTGCCCGATCTCGACCCCGCGGCGATCGCCGCGGTCGCGGCCGTCGAACCGGGCCGGGCCCGTATCTACCCCGGCGGTCGCTACTGCCGGGCCTGCGAGGTCGCCAGCTCGAGCCCGAGAGACGGCAATCTCGAGAAACGGGTGCCGACGGTCCTCGACTACCTCGATCCCCTCGAGCGGGTTCGGCTGCCGCCGCTTACGGGCGAGGAACGCGAGGACCCGGAACGGGTCGCGACGGCCTACGCCGACGCCTACGACGCCCTGCTCGAGGCAGCGGGCCGCGTCTAGGCCTGCCGGGCCATCCGCGAGGAGAGTTCGACGTGGTCGTAGGGGGTCGTCGTCACGCTCGGGCCGTGACCCGTGTGTAGCTCCTCGAGTTCCGGCGAGAGGCGCTCGAGCAGGCGGTCGATGCTCTCGATCAGCGTCTCGCGGTCGCCCTCCTCGAGGTCGGTGCGTCCGAAGCTGCCGTTCTGGAAGACGAGATCGCCCGCGAAGAGGATCCCCGCGTCGGCCGCGTGGAAACAGAGGTGGTCGTCCTTGTGTCCCGGCGTGTGGACGGCGACGTACTCGTGGTCGCCCAGTCGCACGGTCTCCCCGTCGGCGATTCCGCGGTCGACGCCGTCGATCGACGGATCGTACCCCCAGGCCTCGACGTCGAACGCCGACGTGACCGCCTCGAGGTTGCCGACGTGGTCGGGGTGGGTGTGGGTGAGCACGACCGCGTCGATATCGTCGACCTCGGACTCGAGACGGTCGACGACGTCGAAGTTCGCGCCGGGGTCGACCACCACCGTTCGCTCGCCGGTAACGAGGAAGACGTTGCTGGTAAACGCCTGCACGCCCTGGGCGAGATTCGTGATCATGGAGGGCCGTACAGCGCCGGGGGGCTTGTGCGTGTCGACCTCGCGTCCCCGACGCGACGGGGAACGACGGACTCGGATATTCACAACCATTTTTAGCTCCGGCACGTAGTAGCGGACGAATGACTCGGTCGGTCCCCGTCGGGGTCGGGATCCTCGTCGTTGTCGTCGTGCTCGCCGGTCTCAGCCTCCCGGTGGCGACGGCCGGTTCGGTCGGCGGCGACCAGTCGTCGCTCGCAGGGTCCGAGCCCGCGCCGACGACCCGCTCGCTCGAGCAGTTCGAGCCGCAGGACTTCGACAGCACGGCCTTCGAGATCACCGTCCACGAGAACGGGAGCGCGACCTGGACGTTCCGACACGAGCGGCGGCTCGCGGACGGGGAGGAAGAGGAAAACTTCGCCGCGTTCGCCGAGGAGTTCGAAAGCGAGGAGACCGGACTCTACGAGCGGTTCACCGATCAGTCCGAGGCGCTTGCCGACACCGGAGCGCAAGCGACCGACCGGGAGATGGAAACGACCGCGTACAACCGCTCGGCGACGACCGAGTACCGTCCCGACGCAGTGGGAGTCATCGAGATGTCGTTCGTCTGGAAGGGATTCGCCGACGTCCGGGAGGATCGGATCGTCGTCGGCGACGTCTTCCAGAACCTGTACCTGGGCGCCGATCAGTCGCTCGTGATCGAACCCGAGGGCGACCTCGTGATCACCGCCGCCGAGCCCGAGGGCGAGTACACCGGCACTACGATGGAAAACGCCAGCTCGATGACCTGGACCGGCGAGCGTGAGTTCCTCGAGGGCAATCCCCGCGTCGTGTTGCGAGACGCCGACGCCGTCGGCAGCGGCGACACCGCGGGAGCGGCCAACGGTTCCGAGGGATCCCTGCTCTCGTGGCCAGCGCTGCTCGGAACGACCGCGGTCGTCCTCGGGGCCGTGATCGCCGTCGCCTGGTACCGGAGCCGAGACGACGAACCACCCTCGAGTGAGGCGACCGAATCGACCGAACCGATCGGCCCGCAGCCCGAGCCGGAGGCGGCGACCGCGGAGGAGTCGGCGTCGGAGTCGCTCACCGAGAACGAACTCCTGACCGACGAAGACCGGGTGATCAGGCTCGTTCGAGACAACGGCGGACGGATGAAGCAGGTCAACATCGTCGAGGAGACCGGCTGGTCGAAGTCGAAGGTGAGTATGCTCCTCTCGGAGATGGAACGCGAGGGGAGCATCAGCAAACTCCGCGTCGGCCGCGAGAACATCATCAGCCTCGAGGGGTACGAACCCGAGGCGGCGAAATCGCCGTTCGACGAGTAGGGGCGCGTTCGGCACCGAGGACCGTGTTACGACGGGCCAGAGCCGGGTCGAAACGGAACGCTTAAACATAACACGGCGTTACGAAAGAGTGCAGGCAGAAGCCGACCGCGCTCCGATGGTGTAGTCCGGCCAATCATATTGCCCTCTCACGGCAATGACCAGGGTTCGAATCCCTGTCGGAGCACTTCTACGGCGAACTACTCGACGAGCACCGCAGAGCGTGTGCGAGTCACACCGTGACCCGTGAACTCGATCACGGGGTTCGAAGTAGAGAAACGCGAGCGCAGCGAGCGTTTCGCGTGGTTCGAATCCCTGTCGGAGCACTTCCTTCCGGTTTCGGTTCTCGATCGAGGAGGACAATTCGCACTCGAGAGTTCGGTATCGTCGGTGGCTCCGCGTTCGTACTGTCGGAGGGGATCGTTCGCGTAGCGGTCGCATTCGAACGATCGCCTCCGGCGACGGACCGTGAGGCGCGATCGAGCGTTTACCAGTACTCGACGGCATCAGTCTCACGACTCGCGAGTCCCGCGGGCGATCACGTGCGATCGGTTCGCGGAGGGGTCAGTCAGGGGCGACCGCCGCCCCCTCGGCGGTCTCGAGCGCGACGATCCAAGACGTCCCCTCGGTTTCCGGAACGGTGACGTCCCCGAGGACCGCCTCGCAGTCCCGACAGGCGGCCCAGGCCGAGACGTGCGGGGGCTGACAGCACGGGTCGACCCGCTCGCGGTACCGATCGACCGCACCGCCGCAGGTCGGACACCGCTCGAGCAGGAGCCGGAGCCGTCGGAGAAGCGCCAAGCGTCGGTCGCGCTCGAGGGCCGCCCAGCCGTCGACGGTCTCCCGGAGGACGGACGCGGCCGCGACGTCGGCGACCAGCGCGGCGTCGGACTCCCACCGGAGGAGGCGGTTGCCGTCGATCGAGTACGCCCGCGGGCCGCGTTCGACGGCTTCGTCCGCGCCGACCAGCGCCGCGACGTCGTCGGCGTCCGGCGCCTCCCGACGCTCGGTCTCGCCGCGGAGTTCCGTCCGGAACCGGTCCGCGAGCGAGAGCGCGCCGTCGGGCGTCCGCTCGGCGACTCCGGCGGCGACGAGGACATCCCAGGGGTCGTCCGCGTCGGCGTCCTCGATCGAACGGGTTTCGATCGGTTCCTTCCCGAACAGCGACAGCACCGACGGCGGGAGGTAGCGTTCGGTGAGTTCCGGCGTTCCGGGAACGAGGTAGCCGCGCAGCGAGACGGCCGCGAGGAACACGACGAGCGCGGCCGCCCCGACCGGGGGAGCCGTGACGGCTCCCAGAACGCCCGCCAGGACGAGCGAGATCGCGACGTTCACGGCGGTACACGGCAGACACCGGTTCTCGCCGGTGTACTCGGGCCGTCGGAGCAATTCGAGTCCCGTGGGAGATAATCGCATGGATGAGGTGAGACGAGCTACTACCGGCCTCCGCAAAAACGTTCGTGCCGCGCTCCCTCGAGGTCCCGCGTGGAACGCTCGCCGTCAGTCGACGTCGCCGATCGCTTCGGAGTGACACTCGGGACAGCGAAGGGTTCCCTTCGTCGGGGCCGCGGCGTCGCTCCGCGGAAAGGTCGCTCGACAGTCGCGACAGCGGACGGTCGCCCGCTCCTCCGGTTCGAGACGCGCCCTCGGGAGTCGCAGGTCGTCGCCGTAGGGATCCATGAGATAGATATTGACACCCGTGGTAAAAGAACCCTCGGGTGGACTCGGCGTCCGCGGCTGACGATCATGGTTCTTCCCGTTATCGCCGCAGTGAGTGGTTCTACCACGGCATTCGGTGCATTCGAGACCGGTGAAAAGCCACCGGCGAACGCAACCGCGCTCGTCATCTCTCGCAGGTCCCTTGCTCGAGTGTCGAAGGCTTCGAACGACCCCGTATTCGACCCTGACTACTATGAGTTCGAACGATCTACTCGTCGATAAATGCCAAGTCTGTGAAACGTACTTCGCCGTGACCTCGAGCGCCGACCTCCAGCGGCGGCTCAACGCCCACGAGCTCGAACAGCACGGAAAGGTCAACCCCTCGCGGGTCGACCACACGGCGACGAACCACCGGTAGCGACCACCGACCGTTTTGCGGCCCGTTCGGGACGACGAGCGCGCGGGGACCGACAGGGCCCGCCGACTCCCGAGACCGAGAGCCGACCGGAACCGGGGGTATCCTTATGCGGTCCCACATGATCTGTTACGACGAATGCGTTCGCGAACGTTCTGGGTGCTCGACGACGCGGATCGGCCCGTCGTCGACGACCTCGCCGTCGGGCTGGGACGGACGTCGGCGCGGGTCCTGGCGTACCTGCTGTTGCGAGCCGAGCGAGAGGACGACCCCGCGACGACGCTCCGGCTACGGGTCGGGACCGAGCTGAGTCGGTCGCCGATCAGCGACGCGGTCGCCAGGCTCGAGGCCGACGGGCTGATCGAGCGCTCGACCGTCGACACCGACGCGACGGGGCGTCCCCCCTCGGCGTGGACGCCGACGACCGACCTCGCCTCGAGCCGCCGCCGCGCGTACGACGCCCACGCGACCGCGCTGCTCGAGCGGGCGGAGACGATCTTCGAGCGCTCGGAAACCGAGTCCGAATCCGACTCGGAGCGATCGGGTACGTCCGAACTCTCGGTCGCGCTGAACTGGCGTCCGAACGGGCTCCACGTTCCCTTTTACGCGGCCGTCGAGGCGGGGTGGTACGACGAGTACGGCGCCGACGTCGAGTTCGATCACCACGAGGGCTCCCGGCGCGCCGTCGACGCGGTCGCCGCCGGCGACGCCGACGTCGGACTCGCCGGGGCCGCGACCGTGCTCCGGGCCAGGGCGGCGGAGATCCCCGTCGTCCCGATTGCGGTCCTCTACCAGCGCGCGATGGCGGTGCTTTACTCCACCCGCGAGGTCTTCGGGGCGGAACTCCGGAGCGTCGACCAGCTGCGGGGTCGGCGGATCGGCATGCCCGCCCGCTCGGAGACCGGAGTCCTCGGTCGCCTGTTCGTCTCGCAGGCCGCCCTCGAGGACGACCTCGAGATTGAGGAGACGGGCGGCGAGGAACGGACGGCGCTTTTGTCCGGAGACGCCGACGTCGTGACGGGATCGATCACCGATCCGCGGGAGCTCGAGCAGCGGGGGAAGACCGTGGACACGCTGTTTCCCACCGATCACTTCCCGATCTACGGGCCGACGATCGTCGTCCGCGAGCGGGCGCTCGAGCGACGGCGGCCGTCGCTGGAGGCGTTTCTGGCGGGTACCGTCGGCGGCTGGGGCGAGGCGATCCGCGGGGCCGACCGGGCGGCCGAACGGATCGCCGAACGGGGCGACGACCGGCCCGACCGCGTCCGGGAGACGTTCGAGCGCGCGCTCGAGGAGTTCGGGCGCAGCGACGACACCCGCGAGCGGGGCTGGGGGTGGCAGCGGGAGCGAACCTGGGACAGGCTGCGAACGGCCCTCGAGCAGGGCGGGTTGCTCGCGAGGGAACCGTGATCGACCTCGAGAACCTCACGGTGACGTTCGACGGGTTCACGGCGGTCGCGGACGTCGACCTCCGGATCGACGACGGGGAGTTCGTCACCGTCGTCGGCCCCTCGGGCTGTGGCAAGACGACGCTCCTTCGGGCGATCGGCGGGCTCCAGGAGCCCACTCGGGGGACCGTCGCCGTCGACGATCGCCCCCCGTCGGCGGCACAGGAGACGGGCGATATCGGGTTCGTCTTCCAGCAACACACCCTGCTCCCCTGGAAGAGCGCGCTCGAGAACGTCGTCTTCCTCCGGGAGCTGGCCGACGAGCCGCCCGATCGTGCGGGCGCTCGCGCCCTGCTGGAGACGATGGGTCTCGAGGGGTTCGAGGACGCGCGGCCCGCCGCGCTCTCGGGCGGGATGAAACAGCGCGTGGCCATCGCGAGGGCGATCCACCTCGGCGCCGACGTGTTGTTGATGGACGAGCCGTTCGGGGAGCTCGACGAGATCACCCGCGACGAACTCGGCGTCGAGATCCGGGCGCTCTGGCGGCGAGAGCGGAAAACGGTCGTCTTCGTCACCCACAGCGTTCCCGAGGCGGTGTTCCTCGGGGATCGGTGCGTGGTAATGTGTGACCGTCCCGGTCGGATCGAGGCGACGTTCGACGTCGACCTGCCGAGCCCGCGGGACGCGGAGGCGCTGGGGTCCCGGGCGTTTCAGGAGCAGGTCGCGACCGTCCGGCGAACCCTCCACGAGAGCTATGAGTGAACGCGCCGAGACCGGTCGGATCGCCGGCAGCGACGTCGTCTATCCGACCGCCGCGCTCTGTGCCGGCGTCGCGCTCTGGTGGGCGCTCGCACGCCTCCTCGAGATTCCGTCGTTTCTCCTTCCGTCGCCCGCCACCGTCGCCGCGCGGCTGGCGGGAAACCCCGAGCTGTACCTCGCGAACGCGGTGTCAACCCTCGAGAAGGTCGTCTACGGCGGCGCGATCGGGATCGGCGCCGGCGTCGCCCTCGCGGTCTTCGTCGCCTACGTGCCGTGGTTTCGGCGAGCCGTCTACCCCTACCTCGTGACCGTCAGGGTCCTCCCGAAGCTCGCGGTGGCGCCGCTGTTGCTCATCTACCTGGGGACCGGAACGGCGACGGCGATCGTCTTCGTCGCGCTCATCACGTTCTTCCCGCTGGTGTTGAACGCGGCCGCCGGACTCGATCGGGCGCCGGCGGCCCACCGCGACCTGCTGCGATCGGTCGGGGCCGGGCCGCTCGAGCGCCTGCTGTACGTCGACGTCCCGTACGCGATCCCCGACGTCTTCGCCGGGTTGAAACAGTCGGTGACCCTCGCCGTCGTCGGCGCCGTCGTCTCGGAGTGGGTGGTCGCCGACGACGGCCTGGGCTTTCTCATCCTGTCCGGATCGGAGAACGTCCGTCCGGACGTCATGCTCGCCGCGCTGGTCGTCCTGCTGATCGTCGGGCTGGCGCTGTACGGCCTCGTCGCCGTCGCGCAGGGGTACGTCCACGACCGACTCGGCCTCGAGGCTCTCGACTGACTGCGCCGAAACCGACGGCGGGAGGTTACTGCCAGAGCAGGCGCTCGAGGGCGACCGGAACGAGGTAGAAGGCGATTCCGACCAGCGAGAGGACGACGAGGGCGGCGTAGGTCTCGGCCGTTCGGAGGTACGCCGCCGTCTCGAACACCCTGTAGCCCAGGCCGGCAGTGAGCGCGACGAACTCGGCGACGACGGCCCCGACGACCGAAAGCGTCGCGGCGATCTTGAGCCCGGCGAAGACGCTCGGCGCGGCCGCGGGGACGCGGATCCGGACGAAGACGGCGGTCGGCGACGCGTCGACGGTCCGCGCCAGCTCGAGGTAGGGCTCGGGCGTCCCGCGGAGGCCGTCGAGGGTCGCGATCGTGATCGGAAACACCGTCAGCGTCGCGACCACCAGCGACCGTGCGGGGATCCCGCGGCCGAACCAGAGAAAGAGCAGCGGGGCGATCGCGATCACCGGCGCGATCCGGAGCGCGACGACGTACGGCAGGACGGTCTCGGCCGCCGTCCGGGAGCGGACCATCGCGAAGGCGAGCCCCGCGCCGACGACGGCGCCCGCGACGAGTCCGATTCCGGCGGTCGCCGCCGTCACGGCGGCGTCGGCCAGCAGCGTCGGATACGTCTCGGCCAGCGCCGCGCCGACCGCGGCCGGTGACGGGAGCACGATCGTCGGCACGTCGCGAGCGAGGACGAACCCGTGCCACGCGGCCAGCAGCGCCGCGAGCACGATCGACGGCGGAAGGAGCCGCACCGCCACCCCGCGGGCGATCGACCGCGACCGCTCGAGCCCGTCCCGGCCCTCGGGAACGCCCTCGAGCCCGCAGCCGTCGCGTCGCTCGGCGCGCTCGTCGATCATCGCGAGGGGCGGTCCGAGCCGAGGGGTCCGACGGTGCGGTCACCCATCGATACGGTCGGCGAACGCCGAGACGTACTCGTCCTCGTCGTCGAGGTACTCGTTCGTCCAGACCTCGCTCGGATCGACCTCCGACTCGAGGACGCCGGCCTCGGCGAGCACGTCGCGGGTCTCCGCCCAGGGCTCCGGCGCGCTCGCGCCCCACCCCTCGGTCTCGACCGTCTCCGAGCGCACGTACCCGGCGTGCATCTCCGCCCACTTCTCGTACTGGTTCTCCCGGGTCTCCTCGAGTTCGGGCTGGACGTCGACGAGGTGGTCGATCGCCTCCTCGGGGTTTCGCGTCGCCCAGACGGTCCCCCTCGCGGTCGCCCGGAGGAAGGCCGCGACGGTCTCAGGGTTGTCCTCGGCGAACGACTCCTCGGTCGCGATCAGGTGGCCGTAGGACGGAACGGCGTCGTGGATCTCGAGGACGTCGATCTCCCTGCCCTGGTGGCGGGCGTCGACGACGTCGCCGAACACGCCGGCGGCGACGTCGATCTCGCCGGCCAGTAGCTGCTGGACGGTGTCGAACCCGGAGTCGACGTACTCGACGGTGTCGAGGAGGTCGTAGCGATCGAGGTAGGCCTCGGCCATCGTCCGGACCATTCCGGGGCCGCTCCCGACGGTGGCGCCCTCGAGCCGCTCGGGATCGGCGAGCTCCCCGAACCCCTCGCGGTCGGCGAAGATCACGTTCGGGTTCCGCTGCATGACGATGCCGACCGCGCGCGGCGACAGTTCGTTGTCGTTGACCGCCAGGATCTGGTCGGCGCTCGAGACGGCGAACTCGGTGTTGCCGAGCCCGGCCTGGTTCGCAGCGAAGTCCGAGCCGTCGCCGCTCTCGAGTTCGACGTTCGCGAATCCCTCCGCCTCGTAGAACCCCTCCTCGCGGGCGGCGACGTAGGGCGCGTGGAGGCCGCCCAGGTTCCAGTTGAGCAACAGCGATACCGACTCCCCATCGACTCCCTCGTCCGAGGGCGTCTCCTCGCCTCCGCCGAGCCGGCCGACACACCCCGAGAGGGCGATCCCGCCGCCGACGGCGAGGACGCCGCGTCGCGTACATTGCGTGTGTTTCACACTCTCACCCATAGAGTGTGTCGCGGAAAGTGGATATAAATCATTTGGACGAACGGTTAAGTACCGCTCCTCGGAATCGGGGGACGGTCTCGGATCGTGGAGGAACGTCTTCGAGGTGGTATCGACCACCGGTTGACGTTCTACACGTACCGGCTGTCGAAACGCGATCGGGTTCGTGAGCGAGCAGGGAGCGGTCTCGAAAACTCGAGAGCGACGGCTCGAAACAGATAATTCCCCGTACTAGTTGTAGATTTATTATAATAAGGTCTAAGATAGTGTAGGTTGGCCACACACATGGCATGGTAGACGAAAACAAGGGACACGACAGGCGATATCGGGAGTACGACGCATGACGACGGCACAGATCACCGACGAGGCGCAACGCCAGCTCGCACGGACGCTGGACGTCGAACGGGTGGACGACGGCGATCCGTTGACCATCGAGCGGCTTCGGCGGGAAGTGGACGAAGTGGACGATCCCGAGTTCGCCTCGATGGGCGAGGCGATTCGAAGCGACCTCTCCGGACGGGTAGACGCCGAGTTGCTCGAGCGGGAGCTCGAGGCGCTCTCGGACCAGCTCGAGCGACTGCCGGAGGTCCGGGAGCAGGGGATCCCGGAGGGAGAGACCGAGGCGGAAGTGCTCTACCGCGAGCTCGCCGAACCCGGCTGGGAGATCTACGACCACCTCGTCGACGTCGATTTCTTCGAGAGCCTCGAGGCGAACCTGCCGCGGTTCACGCCCGAGCACATCGCGGGGACGGCCCACGAGCTGATCGGTTCGGACGAATTGACCGCGGAACTCGAGGCCCTCGGGTTCGACGAGCAGGAACGGATCGCACTGGTGATGGACGTCACGAACAACAACGATAGGCTCGCGCGGTGGGTTCCCACGCGGGAGATCCCCGAGGAGGTGGAGTTCGGCGTCGAACACGTCCCGCCGCTCCACCAGCGGGCGGCGGGCGGAGCGTTGCTGTGGATCGACGCGTTAGACGTCCACCTCTGGCAGAACCGGGTCCTCGTCACCGACGAGATCCTCGACGACGGCTACTGGGACGTCAAGGCGTTGCTGGGCGGGTTCTACCTGCTGGCGCAGGCGGCCCTCGAGATCACCCGCCAGGACGGGCTGACCGACTCGCAGCTGACCGCCGCGATCACCGCCGGGGCGGCGATCACGATCGTCAACCAGGAGGAGATCTGCAAGAACGTGTTCTGGATCACCGAAGAGATGCGCGCGCCATCCGAAGCGAGGTAATCATCAATGTCACTCGAAGAAGACAGGGCCGTACAGGCCGCAAAGGATACGGTTGTAAGGGAGACTGACCAGGGGTTCCGCGTACTGGGTTCCCCCGACAAATCGGTCACGCACCAACACGACATCGAGCGGATCGAGGAGTTCGACGTCACCAACGAGATGATCCAGGAGTCCGGCAATAATCCGGAGGCCTGGCTCACCTACGGTGGCAACTACGGGCAACACCGCCGCACGACCGCCGACGTCATCACGCCCGACAACGTCGCCGACCTCGAGGTCGAGTACATCCTCGACGTCGGCGCCGGCTCGAGCATGGAGGGGACGCCGCTGATCGTGCCGGGCGATCCCCCGATCATGTATCAGTCGAACGGCCCGAACCACGTGAAGGCCATCGACGCCCGCGAGGGCGACATCCTCTGGAGCTACACCTACGCCGTCCCCTCGGACGTCGTCCTCTGCTGTGACGACAACAACCGCGGCGTCGCCGCCTACGGCGACAAGGTCTTCATGACGACGCTGGATTCCGGGGTCGTCGCGCTGGATCGCTACACCGGCGAGGAAGCGTGGTACACCTCGACCGCGGACCACGAGGAGGGGTACTCCGCGACCTGGGCCCCGGTCGCGTTCGACGGGATGATCTTCACCGGCAGCGCGGGCGGGGAGTACGGCGTTCGCGGGTTCCACACGGCGCTGGACGCCGAAACCGGCGAGGAACTGTGGCACACCTGGACCTCGCCCGAGACCGAGTGGGTCGGCGACAGCATCAACCAGTCCTGCGCGACGAACTGGATGAACGCGACGATCGACGTCGAAGAGCGCCGGCTCTACCTTCCGATCGGCAACCCGGGTCCGGACTTCGACGGCTCGGTCCGACCGGGGCCGAACCGCAACAGTTGCGGGACGCTGACGCTGGATATGGACACCGGCGAGCGGCTGTGGTCCCACCAGGAGGTCGCCCACGACGTCTGGGACTACGACTCCGCGGCGCCCCGGATCCTCATCCGGGACATGGAGATCGAACACCGCAACACGACCAAAGACGTCGTCGTCTCGGCGGGGAAAACCGGTTGGGTCTACACGATGGACGCCGAGACGGGCGAACTCATCGAACGTAGCGAGCCCGGCGTCCAGCAGCTGAACATGTACCGGATGATCCCCCACATCGACGAGGGGCGCCGGATGCCGTTCATGCCGGGTGCGATGGGCGGGAACGACTGGCAACCGCCCGCCTACAACCCCGAGACCGGGCTCGCGTACATGAAGATGAACAACTCGCCCCAGGAGGCCTGGTGGCGCTTCGAGGAGTACGAGGAGGGCAAGAAGTACTGGGGCGGCATCCTCGAGGACCAGACCGAGGCGGTGCCGGACGACTACAACGGAAAGATCAGCGCCATCGTCGCGATCAACCCGGAGACCGGCGAGCGCATCTGGCGCGACTGGATCGAGAGCGAAGCCTACATCTGGGGCGGACTGATGACGACCGAGACCGGCGTCGTCTTCACCGGAACCCAGAACGGCGACTTCATCGCCTACGACGGCGAGTCCGGCGATCGGCTCTGGGAGTACGACCTCGGCGAGGCGTCGATCGCAGCCAGCCCGATGAGCTGGTACGACCCCGACACCGAGAAGCAGTACGTCGCGATCCAGGTCGGCGGCAGCGGCTGGCTCCGACGCGGTTCCGGCGGCCGCGACACTCGCCTGGCCGTCTTCTCGCTGTCGGAGTGAGGATCCGCGGCGGTCGTATTTTTCGAGCCGTCGACCGATCAGGGATCGGCAGCCGGCCGCGCCACGATGACGACGTACGGCTCCGGTCGACCAGACAGTTCGAGGCGCTCGAGCGTCTCGATCTCGAACCCAGCCTCGAGGACGCGATCCGACCAGTACGCCTCCGGGTCGGGGTCGCCCTCGACGCCGTCCGAAACGAGCGGCAACTCGAGGATTCCGAGCGTCGCGTCGGGTGCACAGACCCGCCGCAGCTCGGAGAGCGCGGCCGCGGCGCTCTCGGCCGGCAGGTCGTGGAAGACCCGACACGCGGTCGCGATGTCGATCGAATCGGTCTCGAGCGGGAGCGTCGCCGCGTCGGCGGCGATCGGTTCGACCGCCAGCCCGGCGCGGGCGGCGTTTCGACGTGCCAGTCGCGGTCCGTTCCCCAGAATGATGCGATCGTCGAAGACGTCGAGACCGAGCACCACGACGCCGTCGGGGACGTGGGGAGCCAGCCCCACCAGGGATCGTCCCGTTCCACAGCCGACGTCGAGGACCCGATCCGACCGATCGAACGGAAGCCGGCTCGCGAGCGCGTCGTACTTCGCGCGCTCGAGCGACCAGGGCGGCGGAGCGCCCAGCCGACGGAGCGTCCGCCCGGTGCGGACGGCCGCGACCGTCGCGATCGCGGCCGCGACGAACCGACGCCCTCGACATTGCGTCCGGGCCCCGACGACGGCCGCGACCACGATCGAGATCGCGTCGACGCCGATCGATCGGAGACGGCGACGCCAGTGGTAGACGCCGAAGTAGTATCGTGGCCCGATCACGTCCCGCTCACTCGACCCGCAGGTCGCTCCCCTCCCTGGCCTGCTCGAACTCGAGTTCGATCTCCAGTTCCGAACTGCGCTGGCCGGAGAACTCGATCTCGACCTCGATCGGTTCGCGGTACTCGAAGGGGATCTCCCAGCTGCTCCCCGAGATCGTCAGCGACGCGTCGTCCTCGAGCGCGTCGGCGATCTCGCGAAGGAAACTCGCCGTCTCCGTTCTCGAGAGATAGATCTCCTGCTCGAAGAACCCGTCCGTGATGACCCGTCGCTCGGGCCGTTCGTCGTCCGGAAACTCGACGTTGTTCCCCATGGTTCCGACTACCACGCCGTCGATATATAAAAGTGCGTGACGGGCCCGGGAGCGACGGTAACACTAACTACCGCGTGCGTGTACGGTAGTTCATGACGCTGCTCGAGGCGTTGGGAAACGCTCGACGCCTGAAGATCATCCGGGAGCTCTCCCGGGAACCGAAGTACGTGTCCGAGCTCGCCGAGGCCGTCGGAATGAACGGAAAGTCGGCGGTACACCACCTCTCGGTCCTCGAGGAGGCGGGACTCGTCGACCACTACCGGCGCGGGAACCGGAAGTACTACCGCCTCGTCAACGACGTCGAACTGTACGCCGCGCCGCCGCCGGAACGCACCTTTATCCTTCAGACGACCGAACAGGTCGAGGAATCGACGTAGCCGTCACGCTCGGCCGGCTTCGTTTCGTCCGCGCTAGAATTGAAATGCGAGCTAAAGGTATTTACACGACCGTGTTGATTGTGCCCGTATGCCAGAGTGTGCACACTGCGGCGAGGAGTACCCGGCACCGGGTCCGTACAAGAGCCACGTACTCACGTGTACGAACGAGAACGGGGCGGTCTCCGCGGACGAGCCCGTCGAGGGGACCGCGTCCGCGTCCGACTCGAGCGAGGAAGCGGATTCGAAGACGACGCCGATCGATCAGCACATCGAACGCGTCGTCGACGACCGACTCGAGACGGTCGAGTCCGAACTCGCGCAGATGTCCGAGGACGTCGACGAACTCGAAAACTTCGCGACGATCAGCCTCGGCGAGCGGCGACTCGACCAGGCCGAGGCGAACCTCTCGGAGTTCTCCCAGTCGCTCACCGACCTCTCCGAGCAAACCCTCGAGCAGGTCAACGAACTCGAGGCCAGACTCGAGTTCCAGACCGTCGTGCTCGCGACGGCGCTGGACGCGCTCGCCGACGCCGACGTCGAGGTCGACCCCGAGCCTATCCGCGCCTACCAGCAAGAACAGATCGTCACCGACCGGTCCCCCTCGAAGCGGCTCGAGGACGCCATCGAGAGCCTCGAGTCCTGACTCTGACCTCCCAGAGGTCGCCGTGACTACACCTCTCGCACGCCGATGACCCGATCCTGCAGGTAGTCGAGGTACATCGCGTTGTAGACGAGTTTCACCTCGTCGGTTCGGGGAATCGCCTGACACGTGAGGACGATCCGTCGCTCCTCGACCTCTTCCTCGGTGAGGATGAGATCCATATCCATCTCGACGTCGCCCTCGTAAACGATCCCGGCGCAGTTGGCACACGACGCGGCGCGGCACTCGTAGGGCCACTCGTAGTCCTGGTCCTCGGCCGCGTCGAGAATGTATCGGCGCCCGCTAACCTCGATCCGTCCGTGATCGACGTCGTCGAGGTCGGCCTCGGCCGCCTTCTCGAAGAGGTCGTCGTCTTCGATGTCCCACCCGCGCTGGCTCAACACCTCGTAGTTGAGGTACTCGACGGTCCTGACGGGACCGGCGTCGGTCTCGCCGTCGCCGCGTTTCGCGGCGTCCTCGCCGAGCCGAACGTGAGGGAGGTTGGGAGACATACACAAGCACTAGCGATGCTCCTACTTAGCATCCGTGGTCGCCCCTCTCGGTTCGGCGGCTCACTCGCCGTCGAGGAACGCGTCGAATTCGCCCTCCCGTCGGACGAACTCGTCCGCTCGTCCCTCGGCCGTCGACTCGAGCGCCCGATCGAAGTGCGCGGCGGTCACCTCGATCGCCTCGGGGCCGGGGACCGTTCCGGCTTCGCCGCCGGTTCCCCTCGAGTCCTCGACGTAGTCGCGAACGGCGTTCATCGCCGCGTTGCGACAGAGTCCCTCGATGTCGGCGCCGACGGCGCCCTCGGTTCGCTCGGCGAGCGCGTCGAGATCGACGTCGCCGGCGAGGGGACGATCCCGGAGGTGAACCTCGAAGATCTCCCGCCTGGCGGTTCGGTCGGGCTCGCCGACGCGAACGTGTCGTTCGAACCGCCCCGCCCGGAGCAACGCGTCGTCGATCCGGTCCGGCCGGTTGGTCGTCGCCAGAACGACGACGTCCTCGAGCGCCTCGAGCCCGTCGAGTTCGGTCAGCAACTGCGAGACGACTCGCTCTCCGACGGCCGTCTCTCCCGATTCGCCGCGGGCTCCGGCGATAGCGTCTATCTCGTCGAAGACGAGTACCGTCGGCGCGTTCTCCCGGGCCGTGCTGAAGACGTTTCGAATCCCGCGCTCGGACTCGCCGACGTACTTGTCGACGAGTTCCGGCCCCTTGACCGAGATGAAGTTCGACCGCGCCTCGTTGGCGACGGCGCGGGCCAGCAGCGTCTTTCCGGTTCCGGGCGGCCCGTACAGCAACACGCCCGTGGCCGGGCGCAGCGAGACCCGGTCGAAGGCCGCCGCGTACTCGAGGGGCCACTGCACGGTCTCCCGGAGCGTCCGCTTGGCGTCGTCGAGTCCGCCGATATCCGCCCAACTCGCGTCCGGAACCTCGACGAACACCTC
>NZ_AOIA01000120.1 GCF_000337695.1 Natronococcus jeotgali DSM 18795 | reverse complement strand
CCCTCCCTGATCAGGTTCTCGAGATCCGCTCCCACGAAGCCGTGGGTGCGCTCGGCGTAGCGCTCCAGATCGACGCCGTCGCTCAGGGGGACGTCGGCCGCGTGGATGTCGAGGATCTCCGCCCGCCCGTCGGCGTCCGGCACGCCGATCTCGATCTCGCGGTCGAACCGACCGGGACGACGGAGGGCGGGGTCGATCGAATCGATTCGATTCGTCGTCCCGACCACGACGACCTGCTCCCCGTCGGCTCCGTCGTCGAGGACGGAGAGTAACTGGGCGACGATCCGGCGTTCGGCATCGCCGACGTCCTCCCGCTTCGGCGCGATCGCGTCGATCTCGTCGATGAAGACGACCGCGGGCGCGTTCGCCTCGGCCTCCTCGAAGATCTCCCGGAGCCGCTGCTCGCTTTCCCCCCGGTACTTCGAGACGATCTCCGGCCCGCGAAGCGTTCGAAAGTGCGCGCCGACCTCGTTGGCCAGCGCGCGGGCAACGAGCGTCTTTCCGGTTCCCGGCGGTCCGTACAGGAGAACGCCATTCGGCGGGTCGATCCCGAGCCGATCGAACAGCCCCGGATATCGCATCGGTAACTCGACGACCTCCCGAACCTGCTCGAGTTCCTCGTCCAGCCCCCCGACGTCGTCGTACGTCACGCCGACGGCGCCCGGATCGTCCTCCGCGTCGCCGACCGTCGCCGACTCCGGCGAGAGCACGACCGACGTCCAGTCCTCGACGACGGCGGGCCCGGCCGGCTCGAGGGCGACGACCTCGATCGGGACGTTTCGCGTCTCGGTTCCCGATCCGTCTGCCAGCGGAACCGTTACCGTCTCTCCGTCCGAGAGAACCCGCCCGACCAACGCGTCCCGCTGTGAGAGTTCGAGGGCCTCTCTCGAGGGAACGTCTTCGGGAAGCGCGATCTCGACGCGCTCGGCCGATCGAACGTCGGCCGGCTCCGCGCGGACCGTCTCGCCGGGGGCGACGTCGAGCCGCTCCGCGAGCCGGCGGTCGAGACGGACCGTTCGAGCCCCCGTCTCCTCGCTCGGTCGCGACGTCACCTCGGCGACGACCGACTCCCCCGTTGGTCCCTCGAGCGAGACGTACTCGCCGGGCTCGGTGCCGAGCGCGGTTATCGTCTCCCGCTCGAGGGCGATGACCCTCTTCATCCGATCCGAAACAAGCGGCTTGACGGTGAGTCTCATTGCGCAATCGTCTTTTGATAACGTGTCACGTACGAGTGCAAGAACGTTTGGATCGGTCCCGCGCCACCCCGACCCTGAACGAACGGTTCGAGTCCACCTCACCGTTCGATCCCGACGAATGTTTATTGGATATGACGTTGAGGAGTAACACGGACCATGACGAATGACAACCTGGAGGACTACCTTATCCTCCGTGCGCTCGACGACCCGATCAGCGAAACCGACCTCGAAGCCGCCGCCGAGCAGTCGGGCGACGCCCTCGAGGAATTGCGCGACGAGGGCGTCGGCATCCGCTGGGTCGAATCGGAAGTGCTAACGAACGAAGATGGACAGGTCACTGGCACGTACTGTCACTACCGGGCCGAAGACACGGCTGCAGTCCGTGAGCACGCCGAGCGAGCGGGGCTTCCCGCTACGCGGATCGACCACAAAGGAGACCCGCTCGAGGGCGAGTAACCGGTAATTCGGAGACTCGAAGGGCTACCGGAACGGCCCTTTCGTCCGTCGGCGGACGGCCCGAGCCGACGTGGTCGACATCGACGTCTCGAGGAGTTGTAACTAGTTTATGAAAAGGGTATGAATGAAAGCGGCGAATCGGTGTTTCCAGAGGGTCTCCCACTCCAGTACTTGCCGAAACGCAGGCGAGCTTATCTTCCGTGTTCGGGATGGGTACGGGNGGTCTCCCACTCCAGTACTTGCCGAAACGCAGGCGAGCTTATCTTCCGTGTTCGGGATGGGTACGGGAGGCACCTCGCCGCTGTGGCCGCTGTAACGCCGACCGGCGGAATCGAACCGCCGTGAGACCACTGTCGGTCATCGGTATGAGTGGTGGGCGGCGAATCGGTGTTTCCAGAGGGTCTCCCACTCCAGTACTTGCCGAAACGCAGGCGAGCTTATCTTCCGTGTTC
>NZ_AOIA01000119.1 GCF_000337695.1 Natronococcus jeotgali DSM 18795 | reverse complement strand
GATCCCATCTGTACGGCGGACCGCAGGGGTAGGATCCTCATTTCCTTCGGACGTACTCGTAATCCCCGAGGAGTACTTAACCCCTTCGAAGGCGAGTCGTCCGATCCGACGAGGCGCAAGGCGCCTCGCCGATCACACTACATCCGAATCCCCGTTCGTACTTAAGGCCGTCGGATCGGAGCGCGCCGGAAAGTGGCATCCGACGGAACGATCGTCTGTCCAGCAGTACAAGCCCGCTGCGTATAAGGGTCTCCGACACCAGTTGGCGTCGAATCGGGGTGTAGGATGTCGTGTCTGCCTCCGTGCCGGAGAACGGCCGGAGGGGACGCGGGTGTGCCGCGTCGTTCGTATTAGTGACGAGTGCCCGGTGAGTACATAAGACCGTCGAACGAAACGCTCGCCGGGAAGGACTCACAATCGCGTAATATGAGGTGGGACGCGAAGACATCGAATCGCTATGCCGAGTCGGATCCATCCTCGTCGTTCGAGTGCCGTATCAATGTCTCGTCGGAGGTCTCGGATTGGATGTCCGGAACTCGACACTGATCGTCGCGTCGGGGACGCGACGGACGTCGACGACCTTTCCCGATCGCGGGCGTACGCGAGAACGTCCTCGGCGAGGAACCCGACGACGTCGTCGAGGGCCGTGTTCGACGCGGCGGTCGCCAACACCGACTCGCACCGGCCGATCCCTGGCGGATCACTTCGACAGCCGGCGTCGTCTTCTCCCTCTTTGTCGGAAGCGGGACCGCCGCGAAACCGATACCGTCAATATTACACAAAGATATGTGTTACCATGAATCAGGTGGAACGGTTCGAGGAGGTCGACGCGCCTCCCGAGACGGTGTGGAACGTGCTTCTGGAACTCGAGGACGAAATCCGACGGACGGCACTCTCCCGGTCGCTCGAGGCGGTTCCGGTCATCGGCGATCGTCTCGGGGCCGATCGGTTGCCCACCGGGATCGGACGCGCGGTGTTCGAGCCGGAGGTCCGAATCGCCGAGGAGAACCGACGGCTCGTTCGGCTCGATCGGATCGGCGTTCCGTACGCTCTCGACAGCTACCACGAGTTTCACCTCGAGCCGATCGACGGCGGGAGACGGACGCGGCTCCTCCAGCGCGAGACCGCGAGGGGCGCGCTCGTCCCCGTGCTGTTCGACGAGCGGCGGCTCGGACGGGAGTTCGAGGATCGCAACCGGCTGATCAGGGAGCGATCCGAGCCGCGAGCGCGAGCCTGACCCCGGCTCACCGGGGGAGCTCGGACAGCCCCGCGAGCGACTCGAGCTCGTAGGTCGGCGCCGTCGGCAGCTCGTACTCCCGGCGGTGGTCCCGACGAACGAACGCCGCGTCGATCCCGACGGCGTCGGCCGCGGCGATATCGACGCGGCTGTCGCCGACGTAGATCGGGTTCTCGGCGCCGAGTTCGTCGATCGCCCGCTCGAGGTAGTACGGTTCGGGCTTTTTGCGCTCGATTCCAGCGAGGGTCGGCTCGCGCCCGTACCAGACGTCGAAGGGGGCCAGCGAGCAGTGCTCGAGGACGTTCTCGATCGTCTCGTGTTGGTTGTTGCTGACGATCGCCGTCGGCGCCCGCAGGGCGTCGAGGGCCGCGACGTCGTCGTAGGTTCGCTTGCGACCGGATGCCAGCTCCTCGCGCTGGGCCTCGATCGCCGCGCGCTCGCGGGCCTCCCAGAGGGTCGCGGGCTCGAGATCGTACGCGGTCGCAACGGCGCGCAGCGAGTCGACGGTCGGAGAGAGCATCGTCTCGATCTCCTCGGTCGTCGGGTCCGCGACGCCGACTTCGGCGAACGCCCCGCAGATCGCGTCGGTCAGGACCGATCGATCGGTCGGGCGCGTAAGCACGCCGTCGTTGTCGAAGACGAATGCGTCGTAGGCCATTCCGTTCACGGCAGTAACGGTCGCAGGGGTTTCTCGATTTCGCCCGGTTTCGGCGTTCCGCTCCGCAGGTTGAAGTCCGAACGCGCGGCCAGAGCGCCCGATGAGAACCGACCTGCGACGGACGGAAGCGACGGTGCGGGAGCGACCGCGGAGGGCCGACGATGGGACATAGGTCCCTGGTCGCCTACGAGCGGCCGGATCGCCTCTACGACCTGCGCCACAGCCACTGGGGCGGTGCGGATCTCGAGCTGGTCGATCGGCTCGGCGAGCGAACGCCACTCGCCGGCGGTGCCGTCGACCCCGAGGTGGTGGCGGATTCGGTTAGCCGCGAGCGGATCCTCACCGACTTCCTGGACCCCCGCCGGTATGAGGCGCTGTACCTCGTCGAGGTCGACGGCGGGGTCGACCCCTATCGGGTCGCCTGGCTCGGCTGGGACGGGGATGACGATCGAGCCGCGGACCGGGGCGCGATCGTCGGCGTGGAGCCGGGCGAAAACGATCGGGAGTTCCGGATCTGGTTTCGTGCGACGAAGACGGTTCTCGGCGACCTGATCGAATCGGGACGGCTCGGGCGACGCGAGGCGCGAACGTACCTCGAGAAACGCGTTCGGTCGGAGTACGACGCCGTCCGCTATGCACACTGCGAGAAGTAACGTTCCGGGTCCGGCGACCGGATCGGTAGTCGGGAGCGCTCGGCGGGCGGACGGGACCGTATATACGGGTCGCGTCCCAGGTACCGACAATGGCACGAGTCGATCGACTCCGGGTGTACCCGATCAAGGGACTCGACGGGATCGAACTCGAGCGGGCCGAGCTCGTCGCGGGCGGGACCCTCGCCCGCGACAGGGAGTTCAGGCTCGTCGACGCGGACGGCAACGTCGTCAACGGAAAACGGACCGCGCGGGTCCACGATCTCGAGACCGGCTTCGATCCCGAGACCGGCGAGTTCACGGCCGAATCCGCCGACGGCGACCGACGGCGGTTCGACCTGGAGGACGACCCCGGGAGGGCGGCCGACTGGTTCGGCGAGGTCTTCGACCTCGAGGTGACCCTCGAACGCGACCCGTCGCTGGGGTTCGTCGATCGCCGCGAGATGGGGCCGTCGGTGATCAGCACGGCGACCCTCGAGACCGTCGCCGACTGGTTCGACGGGCTGACCGTCGAGAGCGTTCGCCGACGGATGCGAGCGAACGTCGAGGTCGCCGGCGTCGAGCCGTTCTGGGAGGATCGGTTCGTCGGCGCGGACGCGCCCTCGTTTCTCGCGGGCGACGTCCGGTTCGACGGCGTCACGCCCTGCGGGCGCTGCGTCGTTCCCCAGCGTGACCCCGACACGGGCGAGCCGACCCCGGAGTTCCGAGAGCGGTTCGTCGAGCGGCGCCGCGAGACGTTCCCCGAGTGGGCCGACGAGGACGCCTTCGACCACTACTACACGCTGATGCTCATCGCGGCCGTCCCCGAGCGCCACCGCGAACGGACGCTCCGGACGGGCGATTCGGTCGAGGTCGTCGGCGAGTAGCCGGCCGAAAGGAACCGGAACGCGTCAGGACTCGGATTCGGTTTCGGTCTCGAGGTCGTACTCCCAGTCCCTGTAGCCGCCCGCCATGCTCGCGACGGCGTCGCTGTCGACGTCTTCGAAGCTGCCGATGAGCCGGGCGGCCTGGACGGAGCTTTGACCGATCGGACAGGCGACGACCACGTCGTCGCCCCAGTCGTACTCGTCGATTTCCGCGGCCAGCCTGGTCATCGGGATGTTGATCGCGCCGGGGATGTGGCCCCGCTCGTACTCCGATTCCGAACGGATGTCGACGATCTGGACGTCCTCGTTCTCGAGCTTTTCCTTGACGTCTTCCGCGGAGATCTCGGATACCATTGGTGGGGTACAGAGCGCGGCGCCGTGTCGACGCGGCCCGCTCACGTACTCCCGTTTGGGGTAGCGGCCCGGTAACACCTTTCGGTCGATTTCGAGGGTGAACCGATTCGCCGGCAGTTCCAAGTACCCGACCGAGGGAGTGGTTCGTATGCCGGAACTGACCTCGCTCTCTGACCTCGAGGACGTCCCACACGCCGAGGTGTTCGACGAACGGGCCCCCCGAACCGTCCGACTGCAACTCGAGGCCGACGAACGGATCCCCGAGCACCGCCACCCCGACTCTCGGATCGTCTTCCACCTGGTGTCGGGCGTCCTCGAGCTCGAGCTGGACGGCGACGGCTACGAGCTCGAGGCGGGCGACCTCGTCCGGTTCGACGGCGACCGGGAGGTATCGCCACACGCCCTCGAGGAGAGCACCGCGGTGATCGTCTTCGCGCCGAAGTCGGAGTCGTAGCCCGCTCCGCGCTGTCGTGCGGTTCGAACGAGTACTCACGAACGTGGATATCACATTCGTGTAGCGGGGCGACGGACAGCACAAACACGGGGGTTTTTGTCCGTTCGGGACGCTACGGTCGACCATGACTGATGGGCGGGGCGAGACTCCCCGGCGAACAGGAATGACCGAAAAGTGCGGCGTCGTCGGCGTCGCACTCGACGGTCGCGACGCGGCTCGACCGTTGTACTACGCGCTCTACGCGCTCCAGCACCGCGGCCAGGAGTCCGCGGGGATCGTCACCCACGACGGGTTCCAGCAACACAGCCACGTCGACAGGGGGCTGGTCGGCGACGTCTTCGCCGAGGGCGACCTCGAGGGGCTGGCCGGCTCGGCGGGGATCGGCCACGTCCGGTACCCGACGGCGGGCTCGCTCGATACGTCCTGTGCGCAGCCGTTCTCGGTCTCGTTCAAGAGCGGTTCGCTGGGTCTTTCCCACAACGGCAACCTCGTCAACGCCGACGAGATCCGCGACGAACTGGCCGCCCTCGGCCACGCCTTCACCAGCGACGGCGACACCGAGGTCATCGCTCACGACCTCGCGCGGAACCTGCTCGAGGAGGACCTCGTCCGCGCGGTCAAGCGCACGATGGGGCGGATCCACGGTTCCTATGCCCTGACGATCAGCCACGACGACACGGTACTCGGCGTGCGCGATCCCCGGGGGAACCGCCCGCTCTGTATCGGACGGCTCGACGACGGCTACATCCTCGCCTCCGAGTCGGCCGCGATCGACACCTTGGACGGGGAGCTCGTCCGGGACGTCCGTCCCGGCGAGCTAGTCGTTCTGGAGGAAGACGGCGGCGGATTCGACTCCTACCAGCTGGTCGAGGAGGACGACACCGCCCACTGCTTCTTCGAGCACGTTTACTTCGCGCGCCCGGACAGCGTCATCGACGACACGCTCGTCTACGAGGCCCGCCGCGAGCTGGGGCGCAAGCTCTGGGACGAAAGCGGCGTCGAGACCGACGTCGTCATGCCCGTTCCCGACTCCGGACGGGCGTTCGCCTCCGGCTACGCCGAGGCCGCGGGAGAGACGACTCCCGACGGGGAGCCCCGACCCGAGGACGACGATGGCGTCGAGTTCGCCGAGGGGCTGATGAAGAACCGCTACGTCGGTCGCACGTTCATCATGCCGACCCAGGACGAGCGCGAGCGCGCCGTGCGTCTGAAGCTCAACCCGATCAAGTCCACGATCGAGGGCAAGACCGTCACCGTCATCGACGACTCGATCGTCCGCGGGACGACCTCCACCCAGCTCGTCCAGCTGCTCAAGGACTGCGGCGCCGAGGAGGTCCACGTCCGCATCGGCGCACCCGAGATCGTCGCCCCCTGTTACATGGGGATCGACATGGCCACCCGCGAGGAGCTGATCGCCGCGGATAAAGACACCGAGGAGATCCGCGAGGCCATCGAAGCCGACAGCCTCGCCTACCTCTCGACCGACGCCGTCGCCGACGTACTCGAGACCGACCGGTCGGACCTCTGTCTGGGCTGCGTGACGGGAGAGTACCCCTACGACATCGAGGGCGAGGAGACCGACCGCGAGGTCTCCCGTCCGGACGTCGGGGGACAGACGCTGCGCGCCGACGACTGATCGTCACCGGGTTCCGGGCACGGGCCGCCACGGCGTTCGCTCGGCGTCGGCGGCGTACTACTCGCAGAACCCGGGAGCCTACGGGACGTTCCCGCGCTCGTGGCACCAGTGGCGAATCGGTATCGGCTGGGGCTCGAGCCTTCCGGAATCGGGGAGTGCGCGTGCCGAGGGTGGGAGGGGCGTCTACCCGCCGACGATCGAACCGCCGTTTACGTGCAGCGTCTGCCCGCTCACGTACGAGGAGTCCTCGGACGCGAGGTAGACGTACGCCGGACCGAGCTCGCTTGGCTGGCCCGGACGGCCCATCGGCACGTCCCGCCCGAACTCCGCGACCAGTTCGGGATCGTACTGGCCGATCGTCGCGGGGATCAGCGGCGTCCAGATCGGTCCGGGCGCGACCTGATTGACGCGGATCCCCTCGGGAGCGAGCTGCTGGGACAGCGAGCGCGTGAAGGCGACGATCGCCCCCTTCGTCGTCGAGTAGTCGACGAGCGTGTCGTTCCCCTTGAACGCGTTGATCGAGGTCGTGTTGACGATCGTATCGCCGTCCTCGAGGTGGGGCAGGGCCGCCTTAGTCAGGTAGAAGTAGCCGTGGATGTTCGTCGCGAACGTCTCCTCCCACTGCTCGTCGGAGATGTCGGTCAGGTCGGTCTTGACCACCTGGGTCGCCGCGTTGTTGACGACCACGTTCAGGTCGCCGAACTCGTCGACGACCCCCTCGACGGCCGCCCGACAGAACGCACTGTCGCGGACGTCGCCGTCCAGCGTCAGGCTCTCCTGCCCTTCGTCCTCGACCATCTCCGCGGTCGTCTCGGCGTCCTCGTCCTCGTCGTAGTACAGGACGGCGACGTCGGCACCCTCCCGCGCGAAGTGGACCGCGGCCGCCCGGCCGATCCCGCTGTCGCCGCCGGTGACGACGGCGACCTTTCCCTCGAGCTTGCCGCTGCCCGCGTAGTCGTCGCGGATGAACTCGGCGGGCGGCTCCATCTCGGCCTCGAGGCCGGGGCGTCGGTTCTGCTCCTGTGAGTCGATCGCTGCGGCCGTCTCGCGCGGTTGCTCGCGTGTCATGGTCCTCCCTACCCGCGGCCGACCGTTGGGCGTGTCCGTTGCGAGTGACGGCAGGCGCGGCTCTCGAGCCCTCGTCTCCGTCCGATAGAGCGCCGTCGATCGGGTCAGTACGCGACGTGTAACAGCCCGTAGACGACGATCCCCAGCGAGAACGAGATCAGCCACAGGGTGGCGGCGATCCGGCCGAACCGGGCGTGGCTCGTTCGCGGGAGTTCCGCGATCGGGTACGCGAGCGCCTGCAACAGCGCGTAGTACAGCACCGGAATGCACGCGATCGCGAGCAGAATGTGGATCGCGAGCGTCGGCAGGTAGACGAACTGGTAGACCGTCTCGGGACCCGGGAACTCCTGGGGTCCGCCCGTCGCGACCAGCCGGTAGAGATACAGCGTCAGGAACGTCGCGAACAGCCCGAACGAGGTCACCATTGCGACCCGGTGGCGATCGACCCGGCCGCGACGGATCGCCCGCCAGCCGACCGCGATCGTCGCGATCGCCGCCGCGCTGATCGCGACGTTGAGGTGGGGGATCGACTCGATGAACCACTCGGGCGCGCCGGGAACCATCGACCGCGGAACGCGCCCGCCCGCGGCCGCGAACACGATCGCCAGCGAGACGACGCTCAGCGCGACCGTCAGCGGGCGGACCCGCTCTCGAGGAACGTACTCCATGTCCGTGGGTTCGGCTGGGCGAAGAAAGTGGTTGTTGTCTCGCAGTGTGACTCGAGCGACGAGCGCCGTTGCTCTCGAGTGTAGCGTTCGTCAGAAGTTATGCGTGGGTGATGTCCGCGAAGGGAGATCACCTGCATCGTGTTTCGCGGCAGAGCCGCGCATGCGATGCGTGGGACCGGATTTGAACCGGCGGACCCCTACGGGACAGCGCCCTCAACGCTGCGCCGTTGGCCTAGCTTGGCTACCCACGCTCGCGTTCTCTTTCTGCACTCAATCGTATCCAGCGTGATTATAAAAGCCCTTTCCTTTGGGTCGGCCCCTGGGGGGCGATCACACGAAACCGCCGGAGGCGGACGGCCTCGGCGCGGCGGCGAGGCCCCGGGATCGGACCGACGGTCTGGGGTCGTTCGCGGGCGAGAAACCGCTCGAGGACGGCGACGCCTGTAAGAGTTAAACCGCGGCAGAGCCCAACGTTCCGTATGGCTAAGTACTCGACCGGTTCGTCCGCCGGCGGCGGCGGGACGAGCTGTGAGCTCTGCGGGACCGAAAGCGACTCGCTGCGACCCGCGCAGGTCGCCGGAGCAGAACTCGAGGTCTGTCCGGAGTGTGCGCCCCACGACGACGCGCAGAAACGCGGCGGGAACCGCGGCGGTTCCCGCTCGCGGGACCGCCGTGACGACGAACCCAGCCGGAAGCAGAAGGCGGCCCAGAACGTCGCGAAGGCCAACCCGGTCTGGGACGGCGACTCCGAGCACTGGGAACAGGAGGGGACGAACTACGACGACGATCCGTTACCCTACCTCGTCTCCGAGTACGGCTCGGCGGTCGTCGAGGCTCGCCGGGAAGCGGGCTACCAGCGCGAGGAGTTAGCCGACGAGCTCGGGGTCCCCGAGGCCGACCTGCTGGCCGTCGAACAGGGACGTGCGACCCAGGCCGGCGTCGGCGGCGGCCTGATCGCGGCCCTCGAGGACCGCCTCGAGATCACCCTCGCGGAGTAGTCGGCGACCTCCGACCGCCATCCTCCTGCACCGTACCATCCCGATAGCGCGCGCGGTAACGACTCGCGAGGCCACGACCGAGTTCGGGCGACGACTTACTCGCCGTTCAGTAAAGATAATACACTCGAGGAACGACCGTCGAGACGATCCCTCGATTTCCGCCTCGAGCGGCGGGAAACGAAACGGTCGGACACCCACTCGGGATTTTATGCCAAATTATCCTATTTTATCTATTTCCAAATATCAATAGATATAATAGGATCTATTCAGACGAGTGCGATTGTAACACACATATGGCAATCGCTAACCCACTGGTAGTGTTCGTTATCGGACTCGTTTCGGTTATTGCGCTTCTCGTCTGGCTGAAACTTCCCGCCATCATCGGGCTGATCCTCGCCTCGCTGGTCGTCGGCGCGGCGACCGCCGCGGTTCCGCTCGCGGAGGTTCCCGCCGAGATCGCCAGCGGATTCGGCGACACGATGGTCGGGGTCGGGATACCGATCCTGATGGCCGCGGTCATCGGAAAGGCGATGATGGAAAGCGGCGCCGCGGAGCGGATCGTTCGCTCCTTCCAGTCGACGACCGGCGAGGACAGGTCGTACCTCGCGCTGTGGGGCAGCAGCAGCGCGCTGTCGATTCCCGTTTTCTTCGACAACGTCTTCTTCCTGCTGGCTCCCCTGGCTCGTTCGACGCGGGCGCGAACCGGACGCGACTACGCGCTGTTCATCTCCGTCATCGGCGCCGGCGCGGCGACGACCCACGTGTTCGTTCCGCCGACGCCCGGTCCGCTCGCGGTGGCGTCGGAACTCGGCGAGGCGGTCGACCTCGGCGCGATGATGCTCGGCGGAGTCCTCGTCGCCGTCCCGACGGCGGCGGTCTCCGGCATCCTCTACGGAAAGTGGATCAACGCCCGCCTGGACGACATCCCGCTGCGGGAGACCATGGGATCGACCCCCGAGGAGGTCCGCGAGCGCGCCGAGCGGTCGATCAGCGAGCTTCCCGGCCTGTTCGAGGCGTCGCTTCCGATCCTCCTCGCGGTGGCGCTCGTCGGAGCGAGCACGACCAACGACTTCCTGCTCGACCTCGCCGGGAGCGGCGTCGCTCCGTTCGCCGGGGCCGAGGGGACCCTCGAGGCGCTCTCGCCGGTCACCAGCTTCCTCGGCGATCCGAACCTCGCGCTGACCGCGGCCGCCATGGCCGCCGCGATCACCTACCTGCGCGTTCGCGCGATCGATCAGGAGGTCTGGACCGACGAGCTCACAGAGTCGCTCAAAAGCGGCGCCCACATCGCCGCGATCACCTCGGCGGGCGGGGCGTTCGGCGGACTGCTCGCGGCGTCGGGGATCGGCGAGTACATCACTGATCTGGTCTCCGTCGGCGCGGGCGGCGTCACCGTCCTCGTCTCGGCGTGGCTCGTCGCCGCCGCGATCCGCATCGCGCAGGGGTCGGCGACGGTCGCGATGATCACCACCGCCGGGATCATGGCGCCCCAGGTCCCCGAGCTCGCGGTACACCCGGTCTACCTCGCGCTCATCATCGGCGCGGGCGGGAACATCTGCTCGTGGTACAACGACAGCGGGTTCTGGCTGATCAAGGAGATCGGCGGCCTCACCCAGATGGAGACCGTCAAGATCTGGACCGCGCTCACGACGATCATCTCGGTGACGGCGTTCGTCATCATCGTCGTCACCGCGTCGGTCGTACCGCTGGCCTGATCGAGGCGAACGTTTTCGACCGTTTCGGTTACTTCCGTTCGATCGCTCGTCCCTGGGATTCCGTCTCGAGCGCCGTCGCCGTCGCGAGCCGGATCGCGTGGGGCCACCCCAGCGGCGTCGCGCTGTCGGGGGTTCCGTCGTCGAAGAACTGTTCCGGCAGGTAGTCGCCGTCGCCCCGGAGCGGCCCGCCGGGTGCGACCAGCTCGAGCAGCGCCCGGGCGCGGGCGTCGAACGTCGGCGCCGCGTCGTGGCCCGCGGCGGCGAGCAGCTCTCGCAGCTCGAGCGCGGCGTGGGCGCCCCAGGCAGTCGTCACCGTCCAGATCTTCGGCGCCTCCTGGTCGCCGCGTCGCCACGGATCGTCCTCGAACCGGGCGAGCCCCTCGATCGGTCCCTCGGGGTCGCGGTAGAGGCCCTCGATCGTCGCCTCGAGGTGGGAGACGAGCCGCTCGAGGCGCTGGTCGTCGACGTCGTCGACCGCGGCGTACTCCCGGTGGGCGGCGGCGAGCGCGAGCGTGCTCCCGTCGAGGCGGTCGTCGAGTTCGCCGCCCTCGAGCCGGAGCGCGTACCGGTCCCGGTCGGGAACCCACAGCGCGTCGAGTCCCTCGAACACCGCTCGGGCGCCCTCGCGCGCCCGCGACGTGACGCCGTCCTCGAGGGGCGCCCGGGCGATCGCGGCGTAGGCCTCGAGGAAGGTCGCGGCCGTGTGGGTGAACCGACCCGTCATGTTCTCCCAGGCGTTCTGGACCCGCTCGGGAAGGCCGTCGTCCTCGAGGGAGGCGTCCAGCCCCNGAGTGCCGCGCGGACGGTCTCGCGGACGCGCTCGTCGTCGCCGTCGATCACCCGGAGGTAGGTCGCGAGGTAGGCCGCGACGCTGGCGGTCTGGTCGGCCTGGTAGTCGACCGAGTCGCCCTCCTCGAGCCGGCCGTGAGCCCAGCCGGGCGCGAGGCGCCCGTCGTCGGGCCAGACCCGGTGGGGCCAGGTGCCGTCCTCGAGTTGGGTCTCGGCGTAGAAGCGGGCGCTGGCGGCGTGCCACTCGTCGAGTCCGAGCCCCGTTCGGCGGTCGGCCTCGAGCAGGAAGCCGGCGATCTCGGCGTCGTCGCGGAACCAGGTGTAGCCGTACCCGCCGGAGTGGCGGTAAAAGGAGTCGAACTCGGGGCCGGCGATCCGGGCCCCCGACGGCGCCCGCAGCAAGGAGAGCGCGCGCAGATCGGCGAAGCCGTCCTCGAGGCCGGACGTCTCGGCTGGCAGTCGGTCCCGGGCCTGCCGTCGTCCGGCCTCGAGCAGTTCCTCGCACTCGGAGAACTCGGCGACGTCTCGACGCGCGCGCTCGAGGGCGTCCCCGCGATCCCCGGTCGAGAGCACCGTTGCGATCGTCGCGGTCGGTTCGGTCCCCGAGAACTCGACGTCGGCGACGACGACCGGACTCAGGCGGTCCTCCTCGTAGCGGTCGTCGCTCCCGGCGCGGGGGAACGGTGCGGGCTCGTCCGCGAGCACTTCCTCGAAGCGTACTGGCGGGTGGCCCCGCGTCGAGAGCGCGCTCGAGGCCGCGAGAACGTCCCGCTCGCGGCGGTGGTGGACCTCGACGGCGTCGCCGTGTCGGAGCTGGCCGATCCCGTCGTCCCGCCCGTCGGGAGCGAACTCGACGCAGGCGCGGAGCCGCGCGTCGGCCGCGGTCGGCTCCTCGAGGACGATCCCCGTGAGGTGGGTTCGACCGAGGGTCAGGTCGTACTGGCGGCAGGCGTAGCCGTCGCCCTCGTGGCGGGTCTCGACGGTCGCGGTGTCGTCGACGTACGACTGGGCGGCGTCGTCGAACCAGGCGACCTCGCCGTCGAGGACGATCCCGAACCGGGAACGCTCGATCCCCGAGAGTCCCGAGAGCGGGGCGGAGTAGTCCCGGATCGAGCCGTCCGGAGCGACGTGGACGAGACGGTCGTCGAGTCCGGAGAACAGCCCCGCCGTCGAACGGCGCTCGCCGGGAAAGCGGCGGGGATCGTCCCGGGAGCGTTTGACGTCGTCGAGGGCGTCGTGCAGGTGCATCGGCTCCGTCGTACTCGGCCTCGAGTGTAAACCCTGTTGAACGACGTCCGTTCCGTCGGTCGTCGAGCGCGTCCCCTCCGGCGGGCGACGCGCTCGAGGGGCGGCCTCGGCAACTTTCTTGACCGGGGGCGGCGAACCCGGACGTGATGAAGGCTCATTCGCGATCGAGTGAACGTTCGACCCGGATTCAGCCGTCGACCGCTCGAGGGACCGCCGACGGGGGACGCCGATGAGTTCGCCGGCCGCCGTCAAGGATCGGATCGTCGAGAGCGGCGCGCTCGCCGTCCTCCGGGGCGTCGACGAGGACGACGTCGTCCCGGTCGCCCGCGCGATGTCGGAGGCCGGCGTCGGAGCGCTCGAGGTGACCGCGGACGGAACACGCACGTACGAGAAGATCGCGGCGATCGACCGCGAACTCTCGGGGACGGACACCGTCGTCGGCGCGGGCACGGTCCTCGACGCCGCGAGCGCCCAGTCGGTGATCGACGCGGGCGCCGAGTTCGTCGTCTCGCCCCACGTCGACCCCGAGGTCGTGACGGTCTGTAACCGCCACGGCGCCCTGTCGGCGCCGGGCGTCATGACGCCGACCGAGGCAGTCACCGCGATCGACGCCGGCGCGGACGTGCTCAAGATGTTCCCCGCCTCGACGGTCGGGCCGGGCCACATCGGCGCGCTGCAGGGACCGCTGGGCGACGTCGACGTGATCCCCACCGGGGGCGTCGATCGGGACAACCTCGCCGACTACCTCGAGGCCGGCGCGGTCGCCGTCGGCGCGGGCAGCGCCATCGTCGACTACGAGGCGATCGCCGAGGGCGACATGGACCAGGTGCGAGAGACCGCGGCCGCGTTCGTCGAGGCCGTCGAGGACGCGCGCTCGGAGTAGCCCCGAGCGCCGACGCTCCGGCCCCCGCTTTTCGATCGTCGCCGGACCGACCAGCCGCGGCGCCCGTCTCCGCGGTCACTCTCGTCTGCGACGACGACGGCACGCACCGCCGAGTCGGTACCGCCGCTGCCGGACCGCTGTTCAAATATTTACTACAGATAGCGTAATCTTTTATCCCCCGAGCCCGTTCCTCGAGCCATGAAGGCGATCGCAGTCGAACCGGGCGCCGGTGAGCCGACCCTCGTCGAGCGACCCCGGCCGGAACCGGAAGCGGGAGAGGCGCTCGTGCGGACGCTCCGCGTCGGCGTCGACGGCACCGACCACGAGGTCATCGCGGGCCACCACGGCGAGGTGCCCCCCGGCGAGGACCGCCTCGTGCTGGGCCACGAGGCCGTCGGCGTCGTCGCGGACCCGAACGGCACCGACCTCGAGGAGGGGGAGTACGTCGTCCCGACGGTGCGGAGACCGCCCGACGGCACCAACGAGTACTTCGAGCGCGGCGAACCCGACATGGCGCCGGAGGGCGAGTACCTCGAGCGCGGGATCGTCGGCGCCCACGGGTTCATGGCGGAATACTTCACGAGTCCCGCCGAGACGCTCGTCCCGATCCCGGAGCGACTCGCCCATCTGGGCTTTCTGGTCGAGCCGATCAGCGTCTCCGAGAAGGCGATCGAACACGCCGTCGCCGCCCGCTCGGCGTTCGAGTGGGAGCCCGAGTCCGCGCTCGTCCTGGGTAACGGTTCGCTCGGCCTGCTGACGCTCGCGATGCTCGAGGAGGTCCTCGGGTTCGACCGCACCTACTGCCTCGGGCGGCGGGACCGCCCCGATCCGACGATCGACATCATCGACGAGCTCGGCGCGACCTACGTCGACTCGCGGGAGACGCCCGTGCCCGAGATCCCCGACGAGCACGAGTCGGTCGACTTCGTCTACGAGGCGACGGGGTACGCGAAACACGCCTTCGAGCCGATCGAGGCGCTCGCGCCCAACGGGGTCGCCGCCCTCGTCGGCGTCCCCGAGCCCTGGTCGTTCGAGATCGACGGCGGACGGCTCCACCGGGAGTTCGTCCTGCACAACAAGGCGCTCGTGGGCTCGGTCAACTCCCACCGAGGCCACTTCGAGGCGGCGACGGATACGCTCGAGGGGCTGCCCGAGTGGCTGTTCGACGACCTCGTCACCGGCGTCTACGATCTCTCGGAGTACGAGCGAGCGTTCGAAACGGGCGACGAGATCGTCAAAACGGCCGTCGAGTTCGCGCCCGTTCGGTGAGAGAGATCGCAGTCGCGGGCCGGTAGCGCCGATCGCAGACGGCGACGTGACGGTCGGAACCGTCCCCGGCCAGTGGCGACGCTCGTATCGGCGTGACAGATACTGTATCCCAGAATAGAAACTATTACCCGATCACGAGTGAGTACTCCACTCCATGGGAGTCGATTACTCGAAGCTCCACGACCCGAACGCGGAGTACACGATGCGGGAACTCTCCGGGGAGACGATGGGCGTCGTCGGCAAGCGCGGCGGCGGCCGCGACGTCGAGATCACGGACGTCCAGACGACGATGGTCGACGGCAACTTCCCGTGGACGCTCGTTCGCGTCTACACGGACGCCGGCATCGTCGGCACCGGCGAGGCCTACTGGGGCGCCGGCGCACCCGAACTCATCGAACGGATGACGCCGTTCCTGCGGGGCGAGAACCCGCTCGACATCGACCGGCTCACCGAGCACCTCGTCCAGAAGATGTCCGGCGAGGGATCCCTCGGCGGCGTCACCGTCACCGCGATCTCGGGCATCGAGGTCGCCCTGCACGACCTGGCGGGCAAGATCCTCGACGTTCCGGCCTACCAGCTGCTCGGCGGCAAGTACCGCGACGAGGTGCGGGTCTACTGCGACTGCCACACCGAGGAGGAGGCCGACCCCGTTGCCTGCGCCGACGAGGCCGAGCGCGTCGTCGAGGAGCTCGGATACGACGCCCTGAAGTTCGACCTCGACGTCCCCTCGGGCCACGAGAAGGATCGGGCGAACCGCCACCTGCGGGCGCCGGAAATCGAGCACAAGGCCAGCATCGTCGAGGCCGTCACCGAGCGCGTCGGCTCCCGGGCCGACGTCGCCTTCGACTGCCACTGGACGTTCTCGGGCGGCAGCGCCAAGCGGCTGGCCCAGCGCCTCGAGGAGTACGACGTCTGGTGGCTCGAGGACCCCGTCCCGCCGGAGAACCACGACGTCCAGCGGGAGGTCACTCAGTCGACGTCGACCCCGATCACCGTCGGCGAGAACGTCTACCGCAAGCACGGCCAGCGCAGCCTCATCGAGGAGCAGGCCGTCGACATCATCGCCCCCGACATGCCCAAGGTCGGCGGCATGCGCGAGACCCGGAAGATCGCCGACCTCGCGGACATGTACTACGTTCCGGTCGCGATGCACAACGTCGCCTCGCCGGTCGCGACGATGGGCAGCGCCCACGTCGGCGCCGCCATCTCGAACTCCCTGGCGGTGGAGTACCACTCCTACGAGCTCGACTGGTGGGAGGACCTCGTCGAAGAGGACGTCATCGAGGACGGCTACATCGAGATCCCCGAGGAGCCCGGCCTCGGCGTGACCCTCGATATGGACGCCGTCGAGGAGCACATGGTCGACGGCGAGGAGTTGTTCGACGAGGAGTAATCCGCGTCGGGCTCGAGAATCCCCGATTCTCGGCGTTCGACCGAGTGAGGGCACGCCCGCCGAACGCTGCTCGGTGTCGTTCCGAGCCGACCGCTATCTCGATCGAGATCGAGTTCCGGGCGACGGGGGCGCCTCGAAGCGTTAATCAGTTCGAGTCCCCGACGACGAGGTATGGTCTCACGCCGCTGGCTGTACTTCGGCGGATTTCTGATCGCGGGGCTGCTTTTGATCGGAACCGCGCTGCTGGGGCTAGCGGACGCGATGTCGGTGCTGTCCGACGGCACGTACTACGGCGAGGAGTTCGTCGTGCTGGCGATGCTCGGCGAGGCCGTCGAATGGGTGTTGCTCGGGCTCGTCCTCGGGCTGGTCGCCGTCGGGTTTCTCGCCGCGACCGTCGTCTCGATCCTCCGGAGCGCGTCGGTTCCGCGCGACGATCGGCTCGCCGCCGTCGTCGAGCGACTCGAGCGACGGTACCCGCTGTTGGCCCGGTTCGACGCCTCGAATCGGGTCGAGCCGACGGCCGAGGATCGACGGCGGAAGCTCAAGGAGCGGTACGTCGCCGGCGAACTGAGCGACGACGAGTTCGAGCGGGAGCTGGAGCGGCTGGCCGACGGCGACGCCTCGAGTCGACGGCGATCCGGAACCGCCCTCGAGCGAGAGGACGAGTCCTAGGACTACTAGACCCGTCCGCCCGGCCGAGCGGTCGGCCCCGCGGACGTCCGCCGACTCGCCTCCCATCGGCCTCGAGCGCGCTTTGGGTACGACGCGCTGTCGGGCAGTCCGAGGTGGCCGAACGCCTGCAGGATGTTTCCCGGCCGACCGCGAAGCTGCGGGTGAGCGTTTTATCCGCCTGCTCGAGGTGGGGAGGGGCGTGAGTCCAGACGTTACACGCAGACGGCTGCTCGGCGTCGCCGTCGGCTCCGTCGGCGCCGCGGGCGCCGGCGGCGTCGCGAGCGCGCAGGAGGATCGCTACGCCGAGATCTACGCCGAGTCGATCGACGCCGTCGTCCTCGTCAGCGTCGGGGGGGACGGGGGAACCGAGGGACTGGGATCGGGGTTTCTCGTCGACGACGACCGCGTCGTCACGAACCACCACGTCGTCGAGGGGGCCGACGAGGTCGAACTCCAGTTTCGCGACGAACGGTGGCGGACCGCGGCGGTCGTCGGCTCGGACGCCCACGGCGATCTGGCGGTCCTCGAGGTCGACGACGCCCCCGAGGCCGCCGGAGCGCTGTCGTTCGCGGACGCGGAGCCGACCGTCGGCCAGGAGGTGCTCGCGCTCGGCAATCCGCTGGGGCTCGACGCCTCGATCTCGCAGGGGCTGATAAGCGGGGTCGAGCGCTCGCTGCCGAGTCCCAGCGGATTCTCGATTCCCGCCGCGATACAGACCGACGCGCCCGTCAACCCCGGCAACAGCGGCGGTCCGCTGGTCGACCTCGAGGGCGACGTCGTCGGCGTCGTCTTCGCCGGCGCGGGCCAGACGATCGGGTTCGCGATCTCGGCGGCGCTCGCCCGGCGGGTGGTCCCCGCACTCGCCGCGGACGGTTCGTACGAACACCCGTACCTGGGCGTCAGCGTCGTCCCCGTTCGCCCGGCGCTGGCCGAAGCCAACGGCCTCGAGGAGCCCCGGGGCGTGCTGGTCGCAGAGGTCGTCCCGGGTTCGCCGGCCGACGGAGTCCTCGAGCCGGCCGACGGCGTCGCGACCGTCGACGGCGAGTCGGTTCCGGCCGGCGGCGACGCGATCGTCGCGGTCGACGGCGCGGAGATCCCCAACCAGGAGCGACTGGCCTCGACGATCGCGCTCGAGACCTCGCCGGGCGACGTCGTCGAGATCGAGTTCGTCCGCGGCGGCGAGCGCGAGACCGTCGAGCTCGCGCTCGGGACCCGACCCGACGTGGACGTTCCCTGACCGCCCGCTCCGCAGGCGAACGCAGGTCCAGCGATTAGGGACGAGAGCGTGCTGGAGCGAGGTATGACCGAAATCGGTCACAAACTCATCTGCGAGGAGCACGGCCCGAACGACCTCGCCGAGTACGCGCGACTCGCCGACGAGTCCGCGTTCGACTTCGCGATGATCTCCGATCACTTCCACCCCTGGACCTCGAGCCAGGGCGAGAGCCCGCTGGTCTGGAACGTGATCGGCGCGATCTCGCAGGCGACCGACGACCTCACCCTGGGGACCAGCATCACCTGTCCGATCCTGCGGTACCACCCCGCGATCATCGCGCAGGCGGCCGCGACCGCAGGGGTACAGCTCCCCGGTCGGTTCTTCCTCGGCGTCGGCACCGGCGAGAACCTGAGCGAGCACGTACTCGGCGATCGCTGGCCCGAACACCGGGTACGCCTCGAGATGCTCGAGGAGGCCGTCGACCTCATCCGCACCCTGTGGGAGGGCGAGACGACGAGCTACCGCGGGGAGTACTACACCGTCGAAAACGCCAGGATCTACACGCTGCCCGAGGAGCTCCCGCCGATCCCGATCGCCGCGGATGGCCCGAAGACGGCGCGCAAAGCGGGGGAGATCGGCGACGGTCTCGTCGGGGTCGCGCCCGACCCGAACCTGATCGAGGCCTTCGAGGACGGCGGCGGCGAGGACAAACCCCGGTACGCCGAGATCGACGTCTGTTACGCCGAGGACGAGCAGGAGGCGATCGAGACCGCCCACGAGATCTGGCCGCAGGCGGCGCTTCCGGGGGAGCTGCTCTGGGAGCTACGGACCCCCGCCCACTTCGAGCAGGCGACCGAGGCGGTCACGGCGGAGGACGTCGCGGAAGTGGTGGTCTGTGGCTCCGACCCGGAGGAACACATCGAGGGGATCAGGGAGTACGTCGACGCCGGCTACGATCACGTCGCGGTCCACAACGTCGGCTCGAACCAGGCCGAGTTCGTCGAGTTCTACGAGGAGGAGGTGCTGCCGGCGGTACAGTAGTCGACGGACGGCTCGAGTCCGTGCGGGCGCTCGAGCGTCAGGAGTCGGTCTCGCCTTCCGCCTCCTCGAGGTCGTCGGGCTGTTCTCCGTCCGAGCGCGGCGCGTTCTGGGTGCCCAGGTCCTCGTCGCCGTCGTCGGTCGCGTCGTCCTCGCGGTCGACGCGCTCGAGTTACTCCTCGACCTCGGCTTCCCGTTCTGCCTCGTACTCGTCGGCGCGGTCGGTGTCGTCTTCGGCCATACCGACTTCGGTTTCGGGACCGAGCGGTTTGGTCCTCGGGCCGTCGACTGCAACGTCGGCCGCGAGGACGTTTCGTTTCAAGGAAAGGGTAGCTGACACGAAAGACAGATAAAAGAGCCCGCACTGTGAACGGATAGATATGGACGTTCCGTACGACCTCACCTCGTACGTTCGGGTGTTGAAGATGGCGACGACGCCCACGAGCGAGGAGTTCCTCCAGGTATCGAAGATCGCCGGTGCGGGAATCCTGCTCGTCGGGTTCCTCGGGTTCGTCATCGGCGCAATTATGGTACTCCTGACCGGCGACGCCGGTGGTGCCTTCTAATGGGCATCTACGCAGTCAAGACCACGGCCAGCCAGGAGCGCACCGTCGCCGACATGATCATCAACCGCGAGGAGCCCGAGATCCACGCCGCGCTCGCGCCGGACTCGCTGACCTCCTACGTGATGGTCGAGGCCGACGACGACTCCGTGATCACCCGCGTGCTCGAGGATATCCCTCACGCGCGAAGCATGGTCC
Source organism: Natronococcus jeotgali DSM 18795 (assembly GCF_000337695.1). Taxonomy (GTDB): domain Archaea; phylum Halobacteriota; class Halobacteria; order Halobacteriales; family Natrialbaceae; genus Natronococcus; species Natronococcus jeotgali. Next base: position 11,526 of record NZ_AOIA01000119.1, on the reverse strand, counting down.
CCGGGAAGTCGGACATCTCGGAGGTCGAGCACTTCCTCTCGCCGAAGCCGGACGTCGAGGGGATCGCCGAAGGGGACATCGTCGAGCTCATCGCCGGCCCGTTCAAAGGCGAGAAGGCCCAGGTCCAGCGCATCGACGAGGGGAAGGATCAGGTGACGGTCGAACTGTACGAGGCGACGGTTCCGATCCCAGTGACGGTGCGGGGCGACCAGATCCGGGTGCTGGACTCCGACGAGCGGTAGCGAGTCGGTTCGCTCGACGCTCTCCTGACGGATCGCGTCGAGAAAGTTTTGTACTAAATTTTGCAAGGGGTGGTGAGCGAACGGTGTGAGCGAACCCGACGCAGTAAAATTTAGGCGTGTGACGGTTCGAGGCGACCAGATTCGCGTGCTCGACAGTGACGAACGATAGTTCGTCAGACAGTACGAACGGGCACACCGTGTCCGTGAGTGACTCCGACGAGCGGTAACGAATCGGTTCGCTCGGCGCTCCTTTGCAGACGGCCCCACGCCCAGGTGAAACGGCCACGAGGGCGCAGTGGTCGCCGCAAACTCGTCACCGCGCCGTCAGACGGTATCGGAATCAGAATGCATAACCCGACGCTCGCGAAAGGGGCGACGTACTCGTGAGCGACGGAGAGGAAGTTCGGGTCGACTGTCACGTGAAAGTGCTCAACGACGCCGTCGTCGAGCGCGCGATGCGTGCCGGCCTCGACGCAATCGTCTACGCACCGCATTTCACCCGTCTGCCGGAGATCCGCGAGCGCGCGGCGGCCTACTCGAGCGACGACCTGCTCGTCGTCCCGGCCAGGGAGGTCTTCACCGGCACCTGGCGGGACCGCAAACACGTCCTCGCGATCGGGCTCTCCGAGCCCGTCCCGGACTTCATTCCCCTCGAGGTGGCGATGGCCGAGTTCGACCGCCAGGGGGCCGCGGTGCTCGTCCCCCACCCCGAGTTCGCGACGGTCAGTCTCGGCGAGCCCGAGCTGCGCACGTACGCGCGGACGATCGACGCGATCGAGATCTACAACCCGAAACACCTCCCGTCGCACAACCGCCGCGCCCGCGAGCTGGCAGACATGCTCTCCTACCCGCCGTTTGCGTCCTCGTACGCTCACCTGCCGAGCTCGGTCGGCGTCGCTTACACCGCCTTCGAGGCGACGATCGAGTCCGAGGCCGATCTGGTCGCCGCCCTCGAGAACCGCGTCGCCCGGCGGGCCGTTCACGACAACGGACCGCGACAGCTGCGGACGTCGGCCCAGGAGCTCGCCCACCTCGGCTACGAGAACACCTGGAAGAAGGTCGACCGCTGTTTCCTCTCGGGTATCGAACCGACCCATCCCGACCACATCGCCTACGACGGTCGATTCGACGACGTCGCGGTCTACTGATCCTGGACGTCGTCCTCGAGTGCGTCCGCGATGCGCTCGAGTTGCAGTCCGACGTAACACAGCGCCTGCGTCTGCATGATCGCCGGATCGGTCGTCCACTCGTCGGTGATGTAGGCCGCCTGCTTGCCCGCACGGTCGAGGTCTGTGGTATCGTTTGCCATCAGTTTCGAGTTCGACGTCGATCCCCGAAACCGTTCGGCCGACGGACCTCGAGACGCCTCCGACGGGCGGTCGGTCACTCCTCGCGCGAGGCGTCGCGGACCGCCTCGAGCGTGCGTTCGACCCGCGCCCAGTGGCTCCCGCGCCAGAAGTGCTGGCCGCAGCCCCGACAGCGCCACACCGCGAACTCGTCGGGATCGGGCGCGTACTCGGGCGTCGACGCCGCGGGGTCGACCGCCTCGAGCGGGCCGTTGCAGCGCCCGCAGCGGGAGGGATCGCCCTCGAGGGAGAGGTCGACCCCCGCGGACGCGAGTTCGGCGAGCTGGGTCTCGACCTCGCGGGACTCGAGCAGGATCGAGGCGTCGGCGCGGGTCGCGAGCTGAACGTCTCTCGTGACGAGGGTGCGGTCCTCGGCCTTCGAGGACGCGAGCAGGGCGTCGTCGGCCTCGAGGTCGCGGTCCCCGGCGTAGGCGGTATCGTGGCCGCACATCCGCAGGTAGGCGACGAGCCCGCCGCACATGACGTCGAGGAGAATCTCCATTCAGTGCAGGAACGCCCGTAGCTCCTCGAGTTCCCGGGTATTGATCACGTCCGCGGGTTCGGCCCAGCCCCGGCGGGCGGTGTGGACGCCCCAGCGCACGTACTCGAGCGTCGCGGGCTGGTGGGCGTCGGTGTCGACCGCGATCGGCGCGCCCGCATCGATCGCGGCCTGGACGGCGCTGCCCCAGAGGTCGAGCCGCTTCGGGTTGGCGTTGATCTCGAGGGCCGTTCCGTGGTCGGCCGCGGCTTCGCCGAGCGCGGTCGCGTCGAACTCGAGCCCGGAGCGCTCGTTGAGCAGCCGTCCGCTCGGGTGGCCGAGCACGTCGACGGCGGGGTTCTCGATCGCAGTCCGGAGTCGAGCCGTGGCCGTCTCGGCGTCCTGGCCGAGCGCGCTGTGGGGCGAGGCGACGATCACGTCGAGGGCGTCGACGACCTCCTCGCCGAGGCCGATCCCGCCGTCGGCGTCGACGTTGGCTTCGATTCCGGCGAGCACCTCGACGTCGGCCGCGGCCGCGACCTCGCGGATCGCCTCGACCTGCTCGAGGATCTCGGTATCGCTGAGGCCCATATCGGCGACGACGCCCGGTCCCTCGGCGTGGTCGGCGACGCCGTAGTAGTCGTAGCCCATCTCCGCGGCCGCCTCGACCATCGCCTCGATCGAGGTGTTGCCGTCGGACCACTCGGTGTGGGTGTGGAGGTCGCCGCGGATATCGTCGCGGGTGAGCAGCTCCGGGAGGTCGCCGTCGGCCGCGGCGTCGATCTCGCCGCGGTCCTCGCGCAGCTCGGGCGGGATCCACTCGAGTCCGAGCGCCTCGTACATCCCTGCCTCGTCCTCGCCGGCGACGCGGTCGCCGACACGCTGCCTTCCGTCGGTTCCCTCACCCGAATCGGGGTCGTCGATACCGGAGACGTCGAACGCGCCGTACTCGTTCAGTTTGACGTCGCGATCGATCGCGTAGTTGCGCAGCGTGATGTTGTGGTCCTTGCTCCCGGTGAAGTACTGCAGGGCGGAGCCGAACTCCTCGGGGACCACGGTCCGCAGGTCGACCCGGATCTCGCCGACGCGGACGCTGGCCTTCGCGGGGCCGGACTCGATCTCGTCGTCGACGGAGTTCCAGTCGACGAACTCGTCGATCACGTCCTCGGCGTCCTCGGTCGCCACGAGTACGTCGACGTCCCCGATGGTCTCGCGCCAGCGCCGGATGGAGCCGGCAACCTCGCAGCGCTCGACCGTCCCGACGGACTCGAGGAAGGCCAGCACGTCGTCGGCCAGCGGTCGGGCCTCCCCGAGCAGCTGGCGCTGACCGATCGTGCGGGCGAACTCGAGGTTCTCCAGGATGTTCTGCTCGGTTTTCGGACCGAACCCCTTCACCTCCTGCACCTCGCCGGCCTCGGCGGCGGCCTCGAGGTCGTCTAGGCTCTGGATCCCCAGCTCGCGGTAGAGCTTGCCCGCCGTCTTCGGGCCGACGCCCTCGATGCGGGTGAGGTCGGCGATGTCGATCGGCAACTCGGCGCGCAGCTCCTCGAGTTCCTCGATCGCGCCGGTCTCGACGTACTCGACGATCTTCGAGGCGATGGCGTCGCCGACGTGGTCGATCGTCTCGATCGACTCGCGGTCGTCCGCGGCGACGTAGTCGGCGATCGGCGTCGGGTGGGCGCGGACGCTTTCGGCCGCCCGCCGGTAGGCGCGGGGTTTGTACTCGACGTCGTCGGCCTCGAGCAGGTCGGCGAACTCCTCGAGCCGCCCCGCGAGTTCGGCGTTGGTCGTCATCGCCCCCTCCGGGCGCTCCCGCCCTCTTCCTGACCCAGCGCCTGCTTGAGGAACGACATCCAGCGCTTCGTGTCGGCTGCCCGTTTCGCCTGCTGCTCGCGCTCGAGGTCGGTCGGACCGAGGTTCTCGAGGGCGTTTAACGCGCGATCGATGCCGATGATCCCCTGGGCGAGTTCCTCGCCCTCCTCGCGGGAGACCGCGCCTTCCTCGATGGTCTCGAGGCGCTCGAGGCGCTCGCGGCGCAGGTTCCGTTTGGCCTGCTCGACGCGGTCGCGCTCGCCGGGGGGCACCGTGTCGCGGCGCTTGATCTCGAAGACGAAGGTCCGGAGGTCGATCTCCTCGCCCTGGACGGTGATCGTCTCCGGGATGTCCGCACCGACGGTGGCGCCTTCGCGCTCGACGCGCTCGAGCAGCTGCTTGCGCTCGTACTCTTGCACACCCATCCGTTGGGCGCTGAACGGCAAAAATGTACGTTCCGGCACCGTCGGCGCTTCGGCGACGGTCCCCACACGAGGCGGGCGCGGTCTCCCGCGAGTCGGGATCCGAGTTCGACCGCGACTCGAGTGCAACCTCGGTCCGATCTCGAGAATTGCCCGTCAGCGTCGGATCTGAACCCCAAGTCCCTTGGTAGTGCCACCCCTATCCTCGCGCAATGGCCACGTGCGACGTGTGTGGGAGAGAAGAGAGCATGCCCTACAACTGCCGGCACTGTGGTGGCACTTACTGCTCCGAACACCGCCTGCCGGAGAACCACGACTGTACGAGTCTCAACAACTGGAACGATCCCCAGGGGGTCTTCGACAGCGGGTTCGACGACGGCGTCGAGAGCGGGGGCCGATCCGGAAACACGAGCCTGCTGGACAAGCTCCCGATCGACACCGGGCCGGGCGGGCCGCTGGGGTACTTCCGCGGGAACGCGACCTACACGTTCCTCGCGCTGATGTGGATCACCTTCCTCTGCCAGTGGATCGCGCTGTTCGTCGGCGGACAGGCGCTACACGGCGCGCTGTTTACGCTCTCGACGGCGCACCCCGAGTACGTCTGGACGTGGGTCACGTCCGTCTTCGCGCACGACCCCGGTGGTATCACGCACCTCGTGTTCAACAGCATCGTAGTGTTCTTCTTCGGACCCCTCGTCGAGCGCTACGTCGGCTCGAAGAACTTCGCGATCCTCTTCGTCGTCAGCGGCGCTCTCGCGGGACTCGGACAGGTCGCCATCTCCGCCGCCCAGGGCGTCCCCACGAGCGTGCTCGGCGCCAGCGGCGCCGCGCTCGCGATCATGGGCGTGCTGACGGTTCTGAACCCGAATCTCAAGGTCTACCTCTACTTCATCCTCCCCGTCCCGATCTGGGTGCTCACGATCGGGACGGCGCTGATCAGCGTCGTCTACATCGGGACCGGCGGCGGCGGCCCGATCGCTCACGGCGCCCACCTGGTCGGCCTCCTGATCGGACTGGGCTACGGCGAGTACATCAGACGGACCAGGAACGTCCGGACGCCCGACCAGTTCCAGCTCGGCGGAGGCGGCCCCGGGGGTCCGGGCGGCCCCGGCGGTCGCCGCCGCTTCTGAGCGCGCAGCCGAAAGCCCACGCACTGATTTTCCCTCGGCCGCAACCTCGAGCCACCGATGCACGTCTCCCGCCCGACCCTCGTCCCCGACGCCTCGCTCGAGCGAGCCGACATGGAAGCCCTCCAGCGCGAGATCGCCGAGGCCGCGGTCTTCGAGGACGACCTCGAGTTCGATCCCGCCGTCCTCGGCGACCCGCTGGCGGCGTCGGCGAGCGCCGGCGAGCCCCCGATCGTCGCGGGCGTCGACCAGGCCTTCCTCACGAACGAGGCGGGCGACCAGGACCGGGCGCTGTCGGCCGTCGTCGCCGTGCAGGGCGGCGAGGTGATCGAACGGGTCCACGCGGTGACGCCGCTTTCGATCCCTTACATCCCGGGCCTGCTCTCCTTTCGAGAGGGGGCGCCGATTCTCGACGCGCTCGAGGAGCTGTCGGTCGAACCAGACCTCCTCCTGTTCGACGGCAGCGGGCGCATCCACTTCCGACAGGCCGGGATCGCGACCCACATGGGCGTCGTGCTGGACGCGCCGAGTATCGGGATCGCCAAGAGCCTGCTCTGTGGGAGCCCGCGCGGGGACCTCGAGGACCTGCCCGAGGGGACGCGGGTCGGGATCGAGGCGAACTCGAGGGTCGACGCCGAGGACGGTACGCTGCTGGGCTACGCCGTCCAGACCCGCCAGTACGACTCGCCGGATCGGTACATCAACCCGCTGTACGTCAGTCCGGGCCACCGCGTCGGTCCCGAGACCGCGGCCGACGTCGCCCTCGCGCTGTCGTCGTCGTACAAGCTCCCCGATCCCGTCCGGCTGGCCGACAGCTACGCCAACGAGGCGAAACGCGGGCTCGAGGAGTGAGGGACGGGGGATCGACGACCGATCGGTCGCTCGCGGTGACTGCCGTTTCGACCGGCACGATAAACCGTCGATACTTAGGCACCCTCACCCGAAACGGTCACGCATGGCCATCGCTGAGGAAGCCGACGACCGGGCGGGCGACGACGCGACCGCCGCGGACGACGCCGGACGGGAAACGACGACCGACGCGACCGAGGACCGGTACACGCGCAAGCAGTGCGTGCTGATCACTGGCTGCTCGTCGGGGGTCGGCCACGCGACCGCGCGGGCGTTCCTCGAGCGGGACTGGCAGGTGATCGCGACGGCCCGGAACGTCGACGACATCGCGGACCTCGAGGAACTCGGCTGTACGACCCTCGAGTTAGACGTCACCGACCCCGACCAGGTCGCCGACGTCGTCGAGCGCACCGTCGAGATCGGCGGCGCGATCGACTGTCTCGTGAACAACGCGGGGTACGCCCAGATGGGACCGATCGAGGACATCTCGACGGTCGACCTCCACCGCCAGTTCGACGTCAACGTCTACGGTCCCCACCGCCTCGCCCGCGCCGCGCTGCCGCACATGCGCGCCCAGGGCGCGGGGCGGATCGTCAACGTCTCGAGCGTCGCGGGCCGAGTCTCGTTCCCCGGCTACGGCGCCTACTCGGGGTCGAAACACGCCCTCGAGGCGATGACCGACGCCTTGCGGGGCGAGGTCGAGGAGTTCGGCATCGAGGTCGTGTTGATCGAGCCCGGCCCGATCGAGAGCGAGTTCTCCGACCGGGTCGACGAGGAACTGCCCGGCTCGGAGCGCACGCCGGCCTACGAGTCGCTGTACGAGATCTACGACGAGGCCCAGCTGATCGGCGGCGGCCAGGGCGGCCCGTTCGCCTCGACGTCCGCGGAGGTCGCGACGGCGATCGTCGAGTCCGCGATCCGCTCGGAGCCCCCCGCCCGCTACCCCGTCGGCCCGATCGGTCAGCTGGGCGTCTACGCCCGGTTCCTCCCCGACCGACTGCAGGACGCGCTCTACGGCGTCGTCCGCAAGCTGGTCTGATCTCGCGGCCGTCGTTACAGCTTCGACGCCGGGACGAAGGAGAGCACACGGCGATAGCGCCGCCTCGAGCGCGAGCCGATAGTCAGTCACCGGTCGCTCGAGCGTCGGTTCCGGAGTCGTCGACGGCGAACGCCCCGCCCGGACACCGACGGACGCGCCCGGCCCGCTGGAGTTCGCGACACCGGCGGTCGATCGTTACCGGGTGCGCGGCGAGGCGATCGGCCAGCTGGGAGATCGTCATCGGACCGCCGTCGGTCAGTGTCTCGAGGATCTCGCAGTCGCTCCGGCCGGAAGGCGGTTCGTCCGTCGGCATTGGTATACCTCGACATTGTCCGAGCGAGGGATGAATGGCGCTCCGGTTCCCAGTCGGTGAGAACGGCTCCGAGGGAAGCGCTCGAGCCGGATACGAGCGATCGCCGGCTACCCGCTGAACGCCTCGGCGAACTCGGTCGGTAGCGTCGCGATGTCGATCCCCCAGGCCATCGGGAGCCACAGCAGCGCGACGGTCGTGATCAGCGCGATGCCGATGACGTTGAGCCCGATCCCGACGCGGGCCATCTGGGGCAGGGAGATGTAACCGCTGCCGAAGACGATCGCGTTCGGGGGCGTCGCGACCGGGAGCATGAACGCGAACGACGCGGCGGTCGCGCCGGCGATCATCAGCCCGTAGGGGTGGACGCCGATGCCGACCGCGACGCCGGCGAGGATCGGCATCAGCATCGCCGTGGTCGCCGTGTTCGAGGTGACCTCGGTCAGGAAGATCGTCATCGTGACGACCGCCAGCAGGATGAGGACCATCGAGACGCCCTCGAGGGCGGCCAGCTGTTCGCCGATCCAGGCGGCGAGCCCGGTGTCCCCGAAGCCCGAGGCGATGGCGAGTCCGCCGCCGAACAGGAGGATGACGCCCCAGGGGATGTCGACGCCGTTGGTCCAGTCGAGCAGGAACGTGTGGTCGCCGTCTTCGGTTTTCGTCGGCAGGGTGAAGAGGACGAGCGCGCCGCCGATGGCGACGATCGTGTCGGCGTCTTCCGGCGGGACGATCCCCAGGGCCGGCTCGAGCAGGCTGGCGCCGATCCAGGACAGCGCCATTCCGACGAAGACGACGAGCACCATCCGTTCCTGGGTGCTCGTCGGACCGAGTCGCTCGAGCTCGCGGTCGATCGTGTCGGCGCCGATCGGCAGTTCGTCGAACTGCGGCGAGATCGCGACCCGGGTGACGTAGACGTAGACTGCAACGAGCCCGACGAGCGAGATCGGGACGCCGTAGAGCATCCACTCGGCGAAGCCGATCGTCGTGCCGAACAGCTCGCCGGCCTGGCCGGCGAAGAGGATGTTCGGCGGCGTGCCGATCAGCGTCGCGACGCCGCCGACCGAGGCGCCGTAGGCGATACACAGCATCAGGGCGACGCCGAAGGAGAACTCGCCCTCGGCGGTTTCGATATCGAGGCCGGTCTCGTCGATCAGGTCGGCGGTCTGGTAGATGACCGCCAGCGCGATCGGCACCATCATCATCACGGTCGCGCTGTTGGAGACCCACATCGAGAGAAACGCCGTCGCGAGCATGAACCCGAGGATGAGCCGCGATGGTTCGGTGCCGACGGCCTTGATCGTCCGCAGGGCGATCCGTCGGTGCAGCCCCCAGCGCTGCATCGCCATCGCGAGGAAAAAGCCGCCCATAAACAGGAAGATCAGCGGGCTGGCGTAGGAGGGCGTCGTGTCCGCGACCGGCAACGCGCCCGTCAGCGGGAAGAGGACGATCGGCAACAGCGACGTCGCCGGGATCGGGATCGCCTCGGACATCCACCAGACGGCGACCCACGCGGTGACCGCGGCGACGGCCTGTCCTTCAGGGGTCAGCCCCTCGGGCGTCGGCGACAGGAAGATCGCCGCGAACAGCACGGGGCCGAGGACGAATCCGATCTTCTGTCGCAGCTCGTAGCTGCCGCCGACGTCGAACGGGGATCGGTCGCCGTCGGAGCCGTCCCCGTCGTCCCCGCCGCCGAGGCCGCCGCGCTCGGGATCGTCGGGCGCGTCGCTGCCGCCGTCGGTAAACGCTTCCCTGGCGACGCGTCGCTCCGCCGCCGAGAGTTCGTCGAGGTCCTCGGCGATCGCGTGACCGTCGAGCGTGAGGTAGGCCTTCGTCCGTTCGTTAAGGAACCACAGGTACCCCCAGAACCGCTGTATAGCGAGCTGACACCTGTCGAGGGAGTTCGATACCATCTGCACGAGCGTTGCGAACCCGGGATTAAAAATGCCGAGGTTCGCTCGCGAGAGTGTGTCACCGGCGTTAGACGTTCCCGCGGGATCGGGTCTCGAGGAGCGCCGGAACGCACATATCGTCGCCGGAGTAACTCGAGGCGTGCCACTGTTACAGTTCGACACGACCCGGTCGCTGTCGGCCGAGGAACGGACTGGGCTCGCAGAGCGGGTGACGGCGCTGTACGCCGAGGAGATGGAGACGACGACGGGCCACGTCGCGGTGACGATCCGCGAGCGCGATCCCTCGGCGATGCACCTCGGTCGCGAGGTCGAAGGACCGTTGCTCTTTCTCGACGCCGAGATCCGGCGCGGACGGCCGTTCGAGCGCAAGCGGGCGTTCGCGCTCGAAACGATGGCCTACGCCGGCGACGCCCTCGAGATCCCCGACGAGAACATGAAGGTCGTGTTCACCGAACACGAGGGCGAGGCGATGATGGGCGTCGATCGGGTCGGCGGCGAGTGGGACGGCGAAGCGTAACGGATCGAGAGCGCCGTGCCGCCCGCCGGTTCCGTCACGGTAAAGCGGTCCCGTCGGAAAGGCGCGGTCGATGGATCGGTCCGACCGCCGGACGGTCTCGCTGATCGCGCTCTGGCAGGTCGCCGCGAGTATCTGTTACTACACCGTCTTCGCGGCGACGCCGTTGTTCCGCGCGGAGTTCGGCCTCTCCCGGTTCCAGGTCGGGTTCGTCGTCACCGCCCTGACGCTTGGCTACGCGGTCTTCCTGCTCCCCGTCGGTGCGCTGATCGATCGCTTCGGCGAGTACCGCTCGCTCGTGGTCGGCCTCGTCGGCCTCGCCGCGGGCGCGACGCTCGTCGCGGGCGCACCGTCGGTCGCCCTGCTGCTCGTCGCCGCCTTCTTCCTGGGCTCGGCGTACGCGAGCGCGATCCCGGGGACGAACAAGGCCGTTTACGACAACGTCGCCGCGGGTCGCCAGAACCTCGCGGTCGGGATCAAGCAGGTCGGGGTCACCGCCGGCAGCGGGATCAGCGCCCTGCTCGTGACCGGACTCGCCGGCCTGTTCTTCTGGCAAGCGGGCTTTCTCGTCGCCGCCGGCGTCGGGTTCGTCGTCGCCCTCATCTTCGCGGCGCTGTACGACGGCTCCGACGGCGGCGGGACCGCCGAGTACCCCGACTTCCGGGCGCTGTCGAAGAATCGCCCGTACCGCTGGCTGGTCGCGGCGGGGTTTTTCCTCGGCGCGGCGCTGTTTACCACGACGGGGTACACCGTCCTGTTCCTCGAGGAAGAAGTCGGCACCTCGGTCGCCTTCGGCGGGGTCGTCCTCGCGACGGCCCAGCTGTTCGGCAGCGCCGGCCGGATCGCGACGGGGTGGCTGAGCGACGCGCTCCCGGGCGATCCACAGCGCCGGATCGGGGCGATCCTGATCGTCCAGGCGCTCGCCAGCGCCGTCCTGTTCGGAGTCGTCGCCGCGACCTCGAGCCCGATCGGCGCCGCCGTCGCGTTCGCGGCGCTGGGCTTTTTCGCCCTCGGAAATACGGGCGTCTACTACTCCTGTATGTCGACGCTGGTCGGCAGCGAGGAGATGGGCGGGGCGACCGCGGGCGGACAGCTCGCGCTGGTCGCCGGCTCGATCGTCGCCCCGCCCGCGTTCGGCTACCTCGCCGACGCCGTCGGCTACCGCGCCTCGTGGTGGCTGCTCGGCGCCGGCTGCGTTCTCGCCGCGGGCCTGCTTGTCGTCGCGGTTCGCAGCGAGCCGCCGATCGACGACCCCGCGCTGGCCGACTGATCGAGTCGAAGGACGAACCACTATGATCTCCGAGGACGAAGCCCCGCTCATGTACCGCGTTTTACTCCCTATCGACGACAGCGAGGCCCGCGCTCGCGCACAGGCCGAGGCCGTCCTCGAGTTACCCCGCGCCCGCGACGAAATCGCGGTCGACGTCCTCCACGTCCACGAGGAGGTGTCGCTGTCTCTTATACACATCTCTGAGCG
>NZ_AOIA01000118.1 GCF_000337695.1 Natronococcus jeotgali DSM 18795 | reverse complement strand
TGCCAGCCCGCTCAGAGATGTGTATAAGGGACAGGGCGTGATCCTCGACAGCGATCGCCCGGTGACGACCGTTCCCGCGGCCGAGACGGAAGAACAGTAGCTATCGCAGGCAGGCCGCGACGACCTCGAGCATCCCCTCGCCCTGGACCTCGTCGGCGAACAGCGGCACCCGGCGAACGTCGGTCCCCCGGAACAGCTCCTGGGCCTCCGCCAGGGCCGACTGTTGGACGTCCCAGCGGCGCTGGCAGAACTCGCAGCCCTCGAGGTCGGGCTGCAAAAAGTCGCCCTCGACGTCGTCGGTGACGTCGGAGAGGGGCTCCATGACGCGGTTGACGACGACGGTGCCGACGGGGATGCCGAACTCCTGAAGCTGCTCGCGCAGCCGCTTGGACTCGAGGACGCTCATCTCCTCGGGGACCAGCACGATCCGGAAGTCCGTTCGGGCGGGATCCCGCAGGGCGGCGCGCAAGCGCTCGATGCGCTCGCGCAGCTCCTCTACGTTCCGCAGGTCGGGCTCCTCCTCGGGCATCTCCTCGCCACCGAACATCCCCTTCATCCCGTCGAGCATGCCGCCGATCCGCTGGCGGAACTTTATGATGCGGCCCATCATCGTGTCCATGAGTTCGGGAAGCTGGAGCAATCGCAGGGTGTGGCCCGTCGGCGCCGTGTCGACGACGACCCGTTCGAACCGATCGTCGTCCAGGTACTCGAGTAACAGCTGCATCGCGGCGGCCTCGTCCGAGCCCGGCATCGGCCCGCCCAGCAGCGACTCCATCGGGGAGTCCTCGCCGAACATCCCCTCGAGGCTACCGAACATTCCGGCCCCCTCTCCCTGCGCTTGCGCCCGGGCGGCGAAGCCGGCGTCGTCGACGGCGGCCTCGGGGTCGATCTCGGCGGCGTACAGCGGAACGTCCTCGCGGATCCGTCCCGGCTCCGAGGGGATCTCCGTCTCGTAGGTGTCCGACAGCGAGTGAGCCGGATCGGTCGAGACCACGAGCGTCGGGACGCCCCCGCGGGCGCTGTCCAGCGCGGTCGCGGCCGCCATCGTCGTCTTCCCGACCCCGCCCTTGCCGCCGTAGAGCACGTAGTCCGGTCCCTCGATGTCCTCCTCGGACGGACGAACGGAGACCGTCTCCCTCTCGCCGACCGACTCCGTCGGCGTCACCTCGATCGTGTGGTCCCCGTCGTCGGTCCCCCCGTCGTCCGCCTCGGCCTCGTCGACCGGTTCGACGTCGATTCCGCTCATGCAGTCCGGTTTCCGGCGCGCACACGAGAACCCGTCGGTCTCGAGGAGCGATCGACGAATCGGACCGCGCCCGTCCACGAGAGATATTAACACTGCCTCGCCAATTTAAGGCATGGGGAGTGTCCTTATCGATATACCCATCTTTCTACGTAGATTTAATTACGATGGCGTCGACGGTACGCTCACGGCGAAGCGGTGGTGGCGCTTCGAACTACCCCTCATGACCGCACAACTCACCCGACCGAGTCCCGACGAATCGACGACGAACGACGACGCCCCGTTCCCGTACGGCGGCGGCGAGCCCGGGCTGGCGCTCCCGGCTGCGAACGCCCGCGGCGTGCTCCGGCCCGAGGATCCGACCGCGGCCGTCGGCGCCGCCGGCTCGACGGCCTGTCCGGACTGTGCCGCCGAGACCGTCAACGGCGCGGGGCTGTACGTCTGTCCCGACTGCGCCTGGAGCGGAACCCTGCGATAGGTCCTCCGGACCGGGACCGAATCGCGGTTCTCTAGGGCGCGATCGTAGTCGTCGGGCCCACAACGCGAGCAGTTCACCGCACAAGCGGACGACGTCCGCGAATGCGGGCCTTTTCGGTGACGTTTTTGCGCCGGCGGTGATCGGACCCGGGGCGGCAAACGTTCGTCGGTCGGTCCGCTCGTCCCAGTCCGACCGACCGGGAATGCCTCACTCTGACGGTTCGTTCACGCCGGTCGGTTCGTCGACGCCGGCCTTGCGGCGCAGCCACTCGAGGCCGAGCGCCCCGCCGAGGAGTCCGGCGCCGGTCGTGAAGCCGGGCACGTCGTCGGCGTCGGTTTCGGTCTCGTTTCCGGCGTTTCCATCTCCGGCGTCCCCGTTCCCGGCGTTACCGTCATCGCCGCTGGATCCGCCGCCATCGCCATCGGACTCTCCGTCGCTACTGGATCCGCCGTCGTCATCGGATCCGCCGTCGCTACCGGATCCGCCGTCGCTACCGGATCCGCTACCGCTGTCGGCCGGATCGTCGTCCGGACAGGGACACTCGTCTTCGTCGGTGTCGTCTTCCCCCGTGTTGCCATCGTCCTCGCCGTCCTGGTGCTCGTCCTGTTCGTCGGAGTCCCCGTCACCGGACTGGTCGTTTTCCTCACCGTCTTCACCGTCATCGGACTGGTCGCTCTCCTCACTGTCACCGGACTGGTCGTTTTCCTCACCGTCTTCACCGTCATCGGACTGGTCGCTCTCCTCACTGTCACCGGACTGGTCGTTCTCCTCGCCGTCTTCACCGCTGTCCGTGTCGGTCTCTTCCCGAAGCGCAACGAGGTCGCCGTCGTTGTCGACGTAGATGGTTTCCCCGCTGATCGCACGAATCGATCCGACCGGCGCATCGTCCTTCGAGAGCGCCCACTTCACGGACCCGTCGTACTTGTTCAGGGCGACGAGGTGCTCGTCGTAGTCCCGCCACTCGGGATTTGGGGGACCCCCGTTCCGAGTGAGATACGCGAACACGGTTTCGTCGCTGATAACAGCTTGCCCGTAGGTGTACAGAACGTCGAGACTCCAACTGTATTCGTCACCGCGGATCGAACCGCCGCCGTACCCGTGGTCGCTGCCGCCGCCGACGTAGATTTCCTCGCCGAAGGCTATCTCGCTGAACCCGTAACCTACGGCTACAAACTCGCCCGTCCGGGCATCACGCAGCGGCCACTCCGCGGAGCCATCGGCGGGATACGCGACCGCTTCCGACGTCGCGTAGACGGTATCGGGTTGAGAGTCGATCGTTCCCTTTTGCCAGACTTCGGCACCGGTCTCGGGATCGAGAGCGATCAGACCGGCGCCCGTCACGCTGTAGATCACGCCGTTTGCCGCGGCGGGCGCCGTAAAGAACTCGTACTCCTCGTCGTCGCTGCCGACCGATTCTTTCTTCCACCGAACCGAGCCGTCGTCGGCCTCGAGCGCGTACAGCGTACCGTCGACGACGGCGTACACGCCGCCGTAGGCGACCGTCTGCCAGACGATCTCCTCCTCGGGATCGAACTCGCTCTCCCAGCGAACGCTCCCGTCGGACCGGTCGAGCGCGACGACCTCGGTTCCGCTGAGGTAGACGCTCTCGCCGGCGACCGACGGCGTTCCCGCCTCGATATCCGCGCTCTCCCAGCGGACGGTTCCGTCTGCCGCATCCAGGGCGACGACGCCGTCGTCGGTCGCCGTGTACACGGTGTCGTCGGCGACGGCGACGAAACCCGCACCCGCACCCTCGAGGGACCACGCGGCCTCGAGTTCGCCCCCGTCGAACTCGTGGCCGTCGGGAATGTATCTGGCGTGACCGGGGCCGCCCCGGTGTGACGTCCAGTCTCCCTCCGGATTCGGACCGCGATTCGGATCCGGAAGCTCGTCGACGTCACCCTCGGCGGCTCCGGCCCCCACCGAAGCGAGCCCACCAATCGAAAGTGCTGCACCTGTTGCCAGTACGGATCGCCGTTTCCACGGTGACATACGAACGAGTACCGCGATCAGTCATAATCCTATTCAGCAATTAACGTGACTTTACGCTGTGCAATTGTTTCAATCGAGATTACAGTCGCTCCACGCGGTTTTTTAACGCAGTCAGAACCCAGTACGAACCTGAACGGATCCCCGTCGTTCGATTCCCGGCACCCGTCACGCGAGGTCCGTTCGGGCTCCCGTCCGAGGTCGAACGAGGGAACCGTACTTCCGACAACGGTTATTCAAAGTGCGTCGCGAGCCGATCGGCCGCTTCCTCGACCCGCGGCGTGACCAGCGCAAAGCGGAGCCAGTCGGCGCGGGAGTCGCCGAACGCCTCGCCGGGCATCCCCGCGACCCCGGCCTCGTCGATCAGTCGCTCGACGTTCTCGAGCGTCCCCGGATACCCCTCGAAGCGGGCCATCACGTAGAACGAGCCCTGGGGGGTAGTGTAGTCGGCGCCCGCGGCCTCGAGGGCGTCGGTGAACGTCTCGACGCGCTCGGCGAGCAGCTCCCGGCTCTGTTCGTAGTACTCCGGTTCGGTCTCCCGGAGCGCCCGGAGGACGGCGTACTGGGCGGGGCGGCTGCCCGCGACGTTGACCAGCATGTGGCGGCTCTTGGCGTTCTCGACGAGGTGGGGCGGGAAGACCGCGTAGCCGACCCGGAAGCCCGTGATCGCCATCGACTTCGAGAAGGCGTTGGTGACGATCCGGTGATCGGAGTCGACCCCGAGCGCGGAGGCGAACCGCCCCGAGAGGTCGAAGTGGTCGTACACCTCGTCGCTGACCAGGATCGCGTCGTGTTCCTCGGCGATGGCGACGAGTTCCCGGATCGTCTCCTCGGGGTAGACCGCCCCCGTCGGATTGTTCGGCGAGTTGACGACGATCGCGGCGGTCTCCTCGCTCGCCGCGTCGCGAACGTCGGCGGGATCGAGCTGGCCCGTCTCGTCGGCGGCGACGAACCGCTGACGACCGCCGAGCATCGTCGTCTTCCCCGGATAGTAGGGGTAGACGGGATCGGTCAGCACGACCTCGTCGCCGCGGTCGCGCTCGAGGGCTCGCGCCATCGCGAGGTAGTTCGCCTCCCCCGCGCCGTTGGTGACGACGACCTGCTCGGTGTCGACGTTCCGTCGGGCGGCGATCTCCTCTCGAAGCTCGTGGAGGCCCTCGCTGGGCGGGTACTGGAACTGGTCGGGCTCGAGGTCGGCGTACTCGCCCAGTCCCTCGCGCAGGGCCTCCGGGGGCTCCCAGTCGGGGTTCCCGCTGACCATGTCGATCACGTCCCGGTCGGCACGGTCGGCGTACTGCATCACGCGAAAGAACAGCGGCGTCTCGTACTCCATGCGGCTCACTGGGTGCTCGTCCGTCGTCGTTCTTTCGTCGCGCGCTCGAGGTCGGCTCTCGAGCGGGGACGTCCCGGCGGCGCAACCCCGACTTTGAAACGCACCCGGCGCCTCGGATCGGATATGAACGACGACATCGACCGCGAGCTGCCGATGGACGTCGCCGACGCGATGCGGGACGCCGGCGACAGCCTCGCCGTCGCCGAGTCCTGTACGGGCGGGCTGATCGGCGCGGCGATCACCGCAGTTCCGGGGGCCAGCGACTACTTCGACTCGGGGCTGACGACCTACGCCTACGACGCCAAGCGTCGCCACCTCGGAGTCAGCCGCGAGGCGCTCGACGAGCACGGCGCCGTCTCGGAGCCGGTCGCCCGCGAGATGGCCCAGGGGATCCGCGACGCCACCGACGCAACTTGGGGCGTCGCGACCACCGGCGTCGCCGGTCCCACCGGCGGTACCGAGGACGACCCGGTCGGCACGGTCTACATCGGCGTCTCCTACGCCGGACCCTGGGGAACGCAGTCCTCGTTCGCGACGGTCTCCCGGTACGAGTTCGACGGCGACCGCGCGGACGTGCGGGCGAAGACCGTCGACCGGGCGCTCGAGGAGTTGCTCGCCGCCGTCGAGGAGGTCCGCGGGTAGCGATCGAACGATACGCGAGCCGACCCCTCGCGGACGCTGACCGTCTGCGAGAGAAAACTATTCGGGGGTCCCCCCGCGACTCCCCCCATGAACAAGCGGGGACACGTCCTCAACGCCGTCCTGCTGAGCGTCGGGCTCGCGATCTTGCTCGAGCCCGCGCTCGATCCGGGAACCCTCGAGTCGGTCGTGGCGATCACCGTCCCGGTGACGCTCGGCGCGCTCTTTCCCGACGTCGACACCGCGTTCGGCCGCCACCGCAAGACGCTGCACAACCTCCCCGTGCTGGCGCTGTTCGTCGCCTTCCCGTTCGTCTTCGGCAACCTCGAGTACGTCTGGATCGGCGTGTTGACCCACTACTGTCTCTTATACACATC
>NZ_AOIA01000117.1 GCF_000337695.1 Natronococcus jeotgali DSM 18795 | reverse complement strand
GGACGGCTACCGACGGTTCGGCGTCCACTTCTCGCAGGCGTCCATTCCGGTCATCGCCTCCTCGTGACGGGTGCAGTACGGGATCAGCTCGTCCGACCCGCGTTCGCGGGCGTACGCGAACTGCTCGCAGTTTCCGCAGTAGCGGTCGGTCGGCGGCGTCGAGTCGTCGTCCCCGGCCTCGAGCAGTTCGGCGTCACTGCCGACGGCCTCGGGTTCCGGAATCGAGTCGGCCGTCGCCGCGACGGGACCGCCGTCTCGACGCGCGTTCGGCTCGATCTCCCCGTCGGGTCGGGCGCCGAGGACGCCGATCCCGCCGAGTCCGCCGGCGGCCCCCTCGTCGCCTCGCTCGACGATCGTTCGGTTCCGGCGCGTGACGTGCATCTCGAGGGTGCCGCCGGGGTCGTTGCGGGTCTTGAAGTTGACGACGCCGACGAACAGACACCAGACCGCCGCGAACAGCCCGAGGAGGTAGACCGCGGCGACCTCGAGGGTCAGGTCCGCGCCGACCCCGCGCCAGTGGTAGGGGTAGGCGACCCAGAAGAGCCCGACCCCGAGCAGACAGAGGCCGGCGCCGACCGCGCCGGCCGCGCGGAGCCGACGGCTCGCGGGCAACACGAGGAAGAGACCGACGAGGGCGGCCGGGACGCCGATTCCGGCAGCGACCCCGGCGAACCGCACGGTCGCGTAGTGGGCCGCCATCTCCCAGCCCGTGGCCTCGGCGACGATCCCGTCGAACAGTTCGGTCGTCGCCAGCCCGACCCCCAGCACCGCGAGGACGGCGCCGAGCGCGACGAGGCCCGTTCCGGCGTACAGCCGGCGACGACCCGGTCCCGTTCGCGCGCCGCCCCGGTACACCTCCGTCAGACTCGTCATGAAGATATCTGTGACTTACAAGTACAAAACAATAACGTCAGACACAGGTAACAGGATAGAGAGGACCCCACCCGCGGAAGCGAAAGGTTGAATCGCCGCGCTCGAAAACGCTTCCCCATGAGCGACGACGAGGAGGAGGAAGGGCCCGCGGTCGAGCTCGGCGAGCGAACCCCCGTCGAAGGGGCGCCGCTGGCCCGCATCAGTTCGCGGCTCTTCTGGCCGAAGGAGAAAAGCGAGATCGACCGCCTCGAGGGCGACAGCGTCATCCGAACCCCCGAGGGTCCCCGGGAGCTCGCGTCGGTGCTCGAGGAGGTCGACGAGACCTACTTCCAGCGCCACCAGGAGTTCGAACGCCACGTTCGCGACGTCGTCGGCACCGGACCGGTCCCGACCGCCGACGAGTAACCACCCGTGACGGCCGAGGACGAGCGAGGCGAGGTCGGCCGGCTGCCCAGCCCGCTCGCCGGGCTCACCTGGTTCCAGAAGTCGCTACTGACCGGCGCCGTCCTCACCGTGCTGTGGACGCAGCTGGTTCCCCCCGACCTCGGGCGCCGCGTCGTCGTCGATTCGATCCTGCTGATCGGCGGCCCGCTCGCGCTCGGGCTCACCCACGGTAACCGCATCGGATGGAACGTCGATCGAACCGCGGTCCGCAACGCCGCGTTGCTCTCGCTGTTCGTGCTGCCCTTTTATCTCGTGGGCTCGACGCTGCCGTCGATCCGAGCCTTTTACCCGATGTGGGAGACCTCGGCGGCGCCCGGCGAGTTTCTCCCCCACGCGATCAAGCTGTTCGCGCTGGCGCTGGCCGCCGAGACCTACTACCGGGGGCTGCTCTGCGTCGGCGTCCGGGAGATCGGGTTCAAGGCCGTCCTGATCAGCCCCGTCGTCTACATGCTCCACCACGCCTCGAAGCCGCCCCTCGAGCTCCTGCTGTCGGGCCCGACCGACGTCCTCTTCGGCGCGGTCGACTACACCTCCGACTCGATCCTCCCCTCGGTGATCGCCCACGGCGCCGGCCTGGTCCTGCTGGACTGGCTGGTCTTGCACGATCCGCTGTTCGATCCCGCGGGCGTTCTGGCTCGCCTCGAGTGGCTGCCGATCCCGATCTGAGACGGGGGACGCTGCAGCCGCGACGGTGGGGCTTTAGTGGCTCCCGGGCGAGGACCCGAGTATGAGTCTCCCAATCGACCCGGCCGAGATCGATCCGGAAGACGTCGGCGAGAAACAGGCCGTCCTCGAGATGGACCACGAGGCGGCGATCGAGCACGTCCGCGAGGTCTGCGAGGCGGTCGGCTTCGGCATCCCCGTCGAGTTCTCCCCCTCGGAGCTGCTCAACGAGAAGGTCGACGCCGACCGCGATCCCTACTACGTGCTGGGCGCCTGCAACCCCGAGGTCGCCAACCGGGCGCTCGACGAGACGCTGCGGATCGGCGGGCTCTTCCCGTGTAACGTGATCGTCTGGGAGGAGGAGCCGGGCCGCCAGCGGGTGTACCACCTCTCGATCATGAAGATTGCGCGCTTGCTCGACATCGCTCCCGACAACGAGGAGTGGGCCGACATCGTCGACACCACGGGCGAACTCGTCGAGGAGGCGTTCGAACAGTTCGACTCCGTCGACGTCGAGACGGCGGACTGAGCCGCCCCGCGATCGAACGGGCGACTGACGCGTGTCGGACATTACATTAGTATTTCTGAATATCAAGATTTACATACATTAGCCACGTTGGTGGAGTATGGACGTCAAAGCCACGTTCTTCGCCCTCCTCCTGCTGTCCCTCGCGGCGGTCACGACGCTCATCCTCGCGCCGCTGTTGCAGTATGTGTTAGGCGCCGCTTTGCTCGCGTTCGTGCTCTACCCCGCCCACGAACGCCTCGAGCGACGGATCGGCGGCCGGCCGTCGGCGCTGGTCCTCACCGTCGTCGCCGTCGTCACCGCGGTCATCCCGATCCTCTATCTGTCGATCGTCACCGTCCAGACGGTGTTTTCCTTTCTGAACCGGTTCGACGAGACCGCCGCCGTCGAGACGGCCAGCGAGTGGGCGATTCAGCTCGGGGTCGATCCCGAGCTGGTCGCGACGACGCGCGCGCGGTTGCTCGCCGAGGTCAACGGGGCGTTCGACGGCGCCGTCGACGTCGCACTGGGCGAGGTGGTCGGGCTGCTCGACGCGGGCGTTCGGATGGGGATCGGATTGCTGGTGCTCGTCTTTCTGCTGTACTACCTGCTCGCGGACGGCCGAACGTTCGTCCGCTGGCTGGCCGCGGTGGCGCCCCTCGAGGACGAGGTGCGAGACGAGCTGTTCGCCGAGGTCGACGTCGTCACCTGGGCGGTGATCAAGAGCCACGTCCTCGTCGCCGTCGTCGAGGGCCTGCTCGGCGGGATCGGCTTTTACCTGCTCGGCGTTCCCAACGCCCCCTTCTGGACGATCGTGATGGTCGTCGTCTCCTTTCTCCCGGCGATCGGCGTCTGGCTCGTCTGGGGACCCGCGGTCGCCTACCTCCTGATGACGACCGGTCCGCTCCCGGCGATCGCGTTGCTCCTGTACGGCCTATCGGTGCTCTCTGTCGTGGACAACTACCTGCGGGCGATCTTCGTCGACCGGCGGACGGGGCTCCACCCCGCGGTCGTCCTGATCGGCGTCGTCGGCGGGATCTACCTGCTCGGGATTATGGGACTGTTCCTCGGCCCGGTGTTGCTCGCGGTGTTCAAGGCCGGGCTGAACGTCTTCAACGAAACGGCGCTTACCGCCGACGATCTCCGGCTCGAGGGGGACGGGACGGAGCTGGCCAACGCCGACCCCGGCACCGCCGACGACTGACGGTCAGTCGGCGGCCCGGGCCGACTCCGAGCGGTTCGTCGTCGGGATCCCCCGTCCGGTCAGCGCCATCGCGAACAACACGAGCGGCGAGAGCAGTCCGAACAGGTAGTACGGCGCGTACGCGAGCGTGTCGACGCCCGTCGCGCCGGCCATGAAGACGCCGCCGGCGTGCCAGGGGATCAGGGCGCCGGTCGGCGTTCCGGCGGCCTCGACGGCCCGCGAGAGCTCGTCGCTGCCCATGTCGAACTCCTCGTAGAGGTTTCGCAGGGTCACTCCCGGGAGAACGATGCTCATGTACTGCTGGGCGGTGAGCCCGTTGATGAGTATCGCGGACAGCCCCGTCCCGGCGATCAGCCCGCCCGAACTCGTCACGCCCTGGGAGACGCGGTGGGCCAGCACCGCCAGCACGCCGGTTCGCTCGAGCAGGCCCCCCAGCGAGAGCGCGGCGACGACGACGGTGATCGTCCAGGCCGAACCCGTGAGCCCGCCTGTCACGAGGAGTTCGTCGACGAGATCCGAGCTCGTCTCGGGTGCGGTCCCGCTCAGGAAGATCTCCCAGGCCGGGACGAAACCCGCACCCTGGACGAGCACCGACGTGAGTACGCCCGCGATCGTTCCGGCGACCAGCGTCGGCAGCGCGGGAAAGCCGTACAGCGCGAGTCCGAACGTCACGACCAGCGGGAGAAAGACCAGCGGCGAGATCGCGTACGTCCCCTGGAGGGCGGTCTGGATCTCGGCGATTCGATCGCCGGGAACGGCGCCGCCGGCCTGCAGGCCAAGCGCCGCGAAGGCCACCACGGCGATCCCGAACGCGATCGCGGTCCCCGTTCGCATGCGGTAGATGTGGTCGTACAGGGGCGTGTTCGTCACCCCGGCCGCGAGGTTGGTCGTGTCCGACAGCGGCGACTGCTTGTCGCCCGCGTAGGCGCCCGAGATGACCGCGCCCACGGTCATCGCCTCGGGGACGCCCAGCCCGGATCCGATTCCGACGAACGCGACGCCGAGGGTGCCGACGGTGGTCCACGAGGAGCCGATCGCGAACGCGACGACGGCCGCGAGGACGGCGGCGACGGGCAGGAAGACCGCCGGCGTCAGCAACTCGAGGCCGTAGTACATCATCGCCGGGATCGTCCCCGCACCGACCCACGTCGCGATCAGCGCGTAGATGGTGAAGATTATCAGGATCGCCTGTAGCCCCATCAGCAGGCCGTCGGCGATCCCGTCGTAGAGGTCTTCCCAGGAGTACCCCAGGACGTAGCCGAAGGCACCGACGAGGACGATACTCCACAGAAGCGGCGCGTGGGGGTCGAGTCCCAACAGCGCCGAGCCGATTCCGAGGAAGGCGACGACCGCGAGCACCGGAACGAGCGCGAGCCGAGCGGAGGGACGCCGCTCCGGATCGAGCTCGTCGATCGTGGTCGGCGTGAAATCCCGTGACATTACCCTCGTTATGCACTTCGGGAATAAAAATAACTCGAAACATTACTCGAGAGTATGCAGCTCGCTATCGGATCACACGTCCTCACGCGCCGTTGCGGTCGGCCGTCGCTCCGGCAGAGACGGGACCGGAACCGAACGACGAGAGACCCCGCGGTCGAACGGGGAAGCGGCCTGCCGTAGAACGAGGGAGTCCCAGCCGAGACGCGGCCGCTCGACGCTCGTCGCCGTCGCGGCTCAGCCGTCGGGGCTCGAGAAGGCGCTCAGGTTCGACTGCAGCCCCGCGGCGAGCTCCGATTTCCGCCTGAGGCGGGCGGCCGAGATCGGCAGCTGCGGCGCGAGCCCGTCGAGGGCGGCGTGGAAGGTCTCGGCCTCGCCGTACTCGCCGGCGAGCGCCGCCCGCTCGAGGTCCGGATCGCTCGCCTCACCGGGGACGCCCTCGAAGGCGTTGCGGACGCTCTCGCGGACCTGCCAGACGCCGACGGGCGCCCAGTAGTCGTCGCTGACCTCCCGGAGCACCAGGCACTTCGCCTGACGGCCGATCGACTCGAGGTGCTCGAGGACGCCGAGCCGAGCCGCGTAGTAGGCGCCCGCGGTCTCCTCGACGTAGCTCGAGCGACCCTCGTACCCCTCGCTGGCGCTCTGGAGCCAGACGTCGTCGTCCGGATTGGGGTTCCAGATACTTCCGGGAGCTTTCATTTCGACGAGCTCGAACTCCCAGCTTCCGGGAGCGAGCACGATCCAGTAGCGGTTGCCCATGTACTCGTTGGCCCGGACCTGCACCTCGTCGATGCTCGGCGCGTTGCGGATGCGCCCGCGCAGGAACTGGCCGACGGTATCGTCGACGGCCGTGATCGACCACCGCGTCGGAACGAGCCGTCGCTGATCGGCCTCGCCGAGCGCCCCGGCCGAGAGGATCGAGTTGATCTCGTAGACGTCGAACCCGCGCCGGTAGAGGTACGTCATCGCCCCCTGGGCCCGCCAGTCGTCGTCCTCGAGGGTCTTCTTCACCGGCCGCGGAACGTGGGGGTTCTCCCGGAGCTCGGCGCCGCTGGCGCTGGCGCGGGGCCCCCGCGGCGTGGCGACGTCGGCCCCCGGCTTGAGGCCGAGATCCGGGTCGTCGTTCAGTCCGATCTCGAGGTCGACTGGTCGATCCGCGATGGCGACCTCCCGCTGGACGCCGACGAACCCGTCCCAGGCGTCGTGAACCGACGGCGCCAGGCGGCTCGCGACGCTCGGGGAGTCGACGTCGGCGCGCTTGTTCGAGTTCAACAGGCCGGTTCGACGCTGGAGGACGTCGTCGATGCCGTACCCCCGTCGGTACCACTCCCCGTCGGTGACGTAGGACTCGGCGTCGTCCTCGTCGCCGACGGGCGAGAGCACCCCGATCGGGACGTCGGGGTAGCTCGACCGCCCGACGAAGATCGACGGCGCCGTCGAACCCACCAGCGAGTCGCCCGACAGCGCCCGCTCGAAGTTGCGCTCGAACTCCTCGAGGTGATCCGTGATCGCGTAGGACTTCTCCTTCGCGAGCCGGCGGCGCTCGGCCTCCTCGTCGGGCTCGAGGCTCTCGATATAGTCGTCGAGGCGCATTCGACGAGGGTTGGTGACGCGAGACTTTCAATGTTGAGTTCGGCCGCCCGCGGGCGACCGCTCGCCCCGCCGCGGCCCGCTCGAGGGCCGAGGGCGACCTCGCAAGGGTTAAAAACGACGGGCAAAAAGGGAGGGGTATGAGTACGACGGACGAGCAGGACAGACGCTCCTGTGTCTCCTGTGGGATCAACATCGCGGGCACGAACGCCGCGGCGTTCAAGTGTCCCGACTGTGGCGCGCGCATCTTCCGCTGTGCCAAGTGCCGCAAGCAGAGCAACCTCTACGAGTGTCCCGACTGCGGATTCACCGGGCCCTGATACGACCATGGGAAAAGTCGCTGCCAAGATCAAGGTCATGCCGGACAGCCCCGAGATGGACCTGGACACCCTCCAGGAGCGCCTCGAGAGCTCTCTTCCTGAGGGCGCGAAGATCAACGGCGTCGAACGCGAGGAGGTCGCGTTCGGTCTCGTCGCGCTCATCCCGACCGTCATCGTCCCCGACGGTGCGGGCGGTACCGAAGCCGTCGAGGAGAACTTCACCGAGGTCGAGGGCGTCGAGAGCGTCGACGTCGAGAACGTCGGCCGCATCTGAACGCAACTCCGCCCCGCTCGCCGGACCGGTCCCCGTAGCTCGCACGGTCCGGGTTCGTCCCGGCGGTCCGCTTCTCCAAACGCTTACTGTCGCCCCCGAGAAACGTCTCCGGCGTGAGCGCACTGACGGACCCGACGAAGCGGCGGTGGCTGGCGTGGGCCGCGCTGGCGACCGTCTTCCTGCTGGTTAATCTCCACCGACTCTCGACGGGGGTTCTCTCCGAGGAGCTGACCGTCGCCTTCGAGACGACGGCGGCCCAACTGGGGACGCTGCACGCTTCCTTTTTCCTCATCTACGCGGCGGTCCAGGTACCGACGGGCGTGCTCGCCGACCGGATCGGTCCGCGCTACGTCGGCTCGGTCGGCGGGGTCGTCCTGAGCCTGGGCGCGGTCGGGTTCGCGCTGAGCGGGAGCTACCTCGCGGCGTTCGCCTCGCGGGCGCTCATCGGCCTCGGCAGCGGCGTCATCTTCGTCTCGATCCTGCGGTTCTGTGCCAACTGGTACCGGGCCGACGAGTTCGCGACGATGGCCGGCCTCACCGGAAGCATCGCCGGGCTCGGGGCGATCCTCGCGACGACGCCGCTGGCGGTCGCCGTCGGCCGGTTCGGCTGGCGCGCGACCGTCCTCTCGCTGGGGGGTGCCGGAATCGTCGCCGCGGGCGCCGTCTTCGCCCTCGCGCGTCAGTCCCCGGCCGCCGCGGGGCTCGAGCCGATCGAGGGCGTCCCCCAACAGCCCGAGACGACCCTCGCCGAACTCGGGGGCCACCTGCGAACGCTCGCGCGGGACCTCGACCAGTGGCTGCTGTCGATCGTCTTCTTCGCGGGCAACGGCGCGATGCTGACGCTCGTGGGGCTGTGGGGGATTCCCTACGTCGTCGTCGTCTACGAACTCGACGTGACGACGGCCTCCTCCTTTACCCTGCTCGCGTCGGTCGGCGTCCTGCTCGGGCCGACGACGCTCGGGTGGCTCTCGGACCGGATCGAGCGGCGGCTGCTTCCGATGGCGGTCGGAATCGGCCTGTTCGCGGTCGCGCTCGGAGCCGTTCCCGTCCTCGGTCGTCCCCCGCTGGCGGTCGTCGCCGTCTCCTACTTCGCCTGCGGTTTCCTCTTCGGCGCCGCGATGTTGTCGCTGTCGGTCGTCAAGGAACGCTACCCCGCAGGCGCGAGCGGGATCGCGACCGCGACCGTCAACACGGCGGGGTTCGTCGGCGGCTCGATCCTGCCGGCGGCGATGGGGGCCGCGCTCGACGCCTACCGAACCGGCGAGACCGTCGGCGGTACCGTCGCCTACACCGAGTTCGGATACCGGGTGGCCTTCGGTATCCTCGCGGCGACGGTGGCGGTCGGGTTCTGCTGTGCGTGCTGGCTGGTCGTCCGAAAACGCTCGCGGACCGGGGCACCTACTCGATCGTCCGCCTCGAGTCGGGATCGACCGCGGTGAGGTACTGCTCGAGCAGGGCCGGAAACTCCCGTCCGCGGATGTACCGCAGCCCGAAGTCCTCGGTCCAGTCGATGATCCCACGGTCCTCGGTGACGACGCCCGCCTCGAGCTCGCGGGCGAGGATCAGCAGGTCGAAGTCCTCCCGAGAGTCGAGCACCCCGGTCCGCATCGCGTCGCGGTACTTCTCCCGGAGCTGGGAGATCACCGCGTCGACCTCGGTCTTGTGGTCGTGGTCCTCGAGGGGCTCGTCGGCGCTGGCCTCCGCGCGCCGAACCGCCTTCTCGGAGACCCGAAGCCCCCGGTCGACACGACCGCTCATCTCGTCGACGAAGCTGTAGACGACGTTGGCGGGGATCGAAACCGCGTACCGGTCGGGGTGTTTGCGGATCACCCAGGTGTTCAGCTTCGAGTAGACCTCCTCGCTCACGTCGCGGGCCTCGAGCATCGTCGTCAGCTCGTCGTGGATCGTCGGCGGCACGTAACAGGAGATGCCGAGGTTGAGACGGGCGTTCGCGATCAGCTCGAGCAGCCGGAGCACCGCGTCCTCGAGCGACTCGTCGTCCCGGCGGATCTCGTCGGTGAGAAACAGCGAGGTGTCGAGGACGAACCGCTGTTTGAACGCCTCGATGGACATGGGCAGGGGTACGGCCTCGAGAGGCAAATAGCTGCGTTCGCGGCGGGGTCAGGGCTCGTCCGCGTTCGGCCCCCGCGCCCCGAGGTCGGCCTCCGAGATCATCTCCGCGCTGGTCGAGGAGAGGTCGACGGTGACGTCCTCGTGGACGGCCTTGCTGATCTCGTCGACGTTGCCCGCGAGGACGGTCATGATGTCCTGCGGTTCGACGTAGATGAGCATGTTCCCGTCCGGACCCTCGGTGACCAGCTGGAGGTCGTTGAGCACGATCTGGTCGTCCTGGATCGTCGCCGAGACGACCGGCAGCGCCTCCGGCTTCCCCGGATCGTTCTCGGAGACGCGGCGAACGACGACCTCGTCGAGGTCGATGACCTCCTTGTGCTCGCGGATCCGCTCCGCGCAGGCGACCATGTCGTTGATGACCTGCGTCCGCTGCTCGTTGCCGTGATCGCCCTCGAGACAGTGCTGGCAGACGCGGAGTTCGATGCGCATGGGCGCGGGTTGTCGCCGCGCACCGATGAGAATTCCGCTTCGATCCCCGACAGGAGAGCGCGCCCCGGCAGTTATCCCCCTCGCCGTGGTAGCCGTTCGCGATGGGTGACACCGAGTACCACAGGAAGCTCGGGATCGGGACGTCGGCGTTCGAGGCCCTCGAGGACCACCTCGAGCGCCGCGCGTACGGAGACCTCGAGTACCGCCACGTCCCCGACTACCGCCGCGGGGTCGAACGGGGAACCGTCCTGATCGCGGGCGAGGTCGTCCGCGGGTTCCCGAAGGTTCCTCGCACCCTCGTCCTCGAGACCGGGATCCCGACCCAGTTCGACGGTCCGGTCGCCGTCGAGGAGAAGCTCAACGGCTACAACGTCCGGGTCGTCCGCCTCGCGGGCGAGCAACTGGCGTTTACCCGCAGCGGGATGGTCTGCCCGTTCACCACGCGGGTCCTCGGGCGGCTGGTCGACCTCGAGGAGCTGTTCGAGGACCATCCCGAGGCGATGGTCTGCGGGGAGATAATCGGCCCGGAGAACCCCTACACCGCCCACGACTACCCCGAGGTCGACTCGATCGCCTTTCGGGCGTTCGACTGGCGGGACCGACGGACTGGCGAGCCCCTCGACGTGGCCGAGCGCCGCGAGCGTTACGAGCGCTACGGCGTCCCGCAGACGAGACTGTTCGGGGAGTACGCGCTCGAGGACGCCGCGAGCGAGGTCGGACGGATCGTCGCGGAGCTCGACGCCGAGGGTCGCGAGGGCGTCGTCTTACGCTCGGTCGACGCGACGACGCTGCTGAAGTACACGACGGCCGCCTCGACTCGCAGCGACCTGGCGTACGCGTTCTCGCTGCCGTTCGACTACGGGCAGGCCTTCATGTTCCGGCGACTGCTGCGGGAGGGGTTTCGAACCTGTCTCTTATACACAT
>NZ_AOIA01000116.1 GCF_000337695.1 Natronococcus jeotgali DSM 18795 | reverse complement strand
CCGTCCGCGCCAGCCACGAGACGATCGAGGCCTTGCTCGAGCACCTCCTCGATCAGGGATTGACTCTCGAGATCGAGGCCGACCGCCGCGAGGACGGCGATCGGGTTCTCACCTTCCGCAAACGGGTCCAGTCGAGCAACGACAAGATTCGAAACTACCTCGAGGGCCACGTCGTCCAGGAGTGACCGTCACTCCCGAAGGGCGGCGTGGATCTCCGCGATCCGCTCGTCGTCGGCCTCGACGTACCCGCCGTGGAAGCAGACCACCTGTCCGACCTCGAGGGCGGCGAGGCGACCGACCGACTCGGCGGCGCGCTCCATATCGGGCGTGAACTCCGGCTTCGGGCCGGAGAGCGGTTCGTCGCCGTCAGCGACGAGCGCGTCGCCTGCCAGCAGCAGGTCGTGGTCCGAGAACTGCAGGGAGACGTGCCCCGGCGCGTGGCCGGGGATCTCGACGATCTCCATCGGGCCCGCGACGGTGGGCACGCGGGCGCCACCGACGAGCTCGAGGTCGACCCCGACCGGGCGGTAGTCGTCGCCGTCGCCCTTGATCGGGTCCCGGTCGCCGCGGACGTACGGCGCCTCCTCGGGGTGGGTCGCGACGACCGCGTCGGTGCGCTCGAGCAGTTCCGCGAGCCCGCCGACGTGGTCGCCGTCGTGGTGGGTGACGACGACACACCAGACGTCCTCGAGGTC
Source organism: Natronococcus jeotgali DSM 18795 (assembly GCF_000337695.1). Taxonomy (GTDB): domain Archaea; phylum Halobacteriota; class Halobacteria; order Halobacteriales; family Natrialbaceae; genus Natronococcus; species Natronococcus jeotgali. The sequence continues at coordinate 139,640 of NZ_AOIA01000116.1, read as the reverse complement.
GAATCCCAGCTCGCGGAGGTGGGTCCGGAGCCCGTCGACGGCGCCGGGCGGGCCGACGTCGATCAGCACCAGCCCGCGGTCGGTCTCGACGGCCGAGGGGGTGACGGTCAGTTCGCGGCCGCCGTAGTCGACGGTGATCGGGAGCGCGTAGACGCCCGGGTCCTCGTCTGTCATGGCTCGCGATTCGGCGAGGCGGGAGGAAAGCGTTGCGTCCCGTCGTTCAGTGCAGCGCCGACTCGATCGCCGTCTCGAGGTCGGTGATCAGGTCGTCGGCGTGCTCGATTCCCACCGAGACGCGGACGAGGCCGTCGGTGAGCCCGGCCTCGAGTCGCTCCTCGCGGGGGATCGCGGCGTGGGTCATCGGCGCGGGCTGTTCGATCAGGCTCTCGACGCCGCCGAGGCTCTCCGCGAGGGTGAAGACCTCCGTGTTCGAGACGACCTCGCTCGTCTCCTCGAGGCTCGCGTCGAGTTCGAAGCTCAGCATCCCGCCGAAGTCGTCCATCTGCTCGCGGGCGATCCCGTTGCCGGGGTGAGAGTCGAGTCCGGGGTAGTAGACCCGATCGACGTCCGGGTGATCGTCGAGCCACTCCGCGATGGCGCGGGCGTTCTCGCAGTGACGATCCATCCGGACGGGCAGGGTCTTGGTCCCCCGGAGGACGAGGAAGCTCTCGAAGGGGCCCGGCGTCGCGCCGACGGAGTTCTGGTAGAAGCCCAAGCGCTCGTCGAGGTCCGCGTCGTCGGTCAGCAGGGCGCCCCCGACGACGTCGGAGTGACCGCCGAGGTACTTCGTCAGCGAGTGCGAGACGATGTCGGCGCCCAGCTCGAGCGGACGCTGCAAATACGGCGTCGCGAACGTGTTGTCGATCGCACAGAGCGCGTCGTGGGCGTGGGCGATCTCGGCGGCGCCCTCGATGTCGACGATCGACATGAGCGGATTGGTCGGGGTCTCGAGCCACAGCAGTTCGGTCTCATCGCGAAACGCCGCCTCGATGGCGTCGAGATCGGTCATGTCGACGAACGAAAAGTCGACGTCGTAGTCCTCGTACACCTGCGTGAAGATTCGGTGGGTGCCGCCGTAGACGTCGTTGCCCGTCACGACGTGGTCGCCGGACTCGAGCAGGTTGAGGACGGTGTTGATCGAGGCCATCCCGCTGGCGAAGGCCCGGCCGTACTCGGCGTTCTCGAGGGAGGCGAGGTTCGCCTCGAGGTCGGTTCGAGTGGGGTTTCCGGTCCGGGAGTACTCGTAGCCGCGGTGTTCCCCGGGGGCATCCTGCTCGTAGGTCGAGTTGGCGTGGATCGGCGTCATCAGCGCGCCGGTCTCCGCGTCGGGTTCCTGTCCGGCGTGGATCGATCGGGTCTCGAACCGGAACTGGTCGTCGTCCATACCCGGGCCGACGCGGCGAAGGTAGGTGATACTGACGAATACGCCGCGAGTCCCGCGTCACGCGGACTGTCGCGGCTTGGCGACCGCCGTTCCGTTCCACGTGATCGCCCTCCGGAGCGTACCCACCCGCCTCCTTGCCACGGCGTACCGTCCCATTAAAATACAGGACCGAACTAATGTAACTAGTTATCCATACTATTTGTTTATGCTGCTTGGCGGCGGAATATACTGCATGGGTTCCAGTTCAGATCACGCCGGCCACGCTCACGGTCACCACGACCACCGCGTCAGTGACGTGGGCTACGAAACGCCCCAGGCCGCCATCGAGCAAGCGGCTCGCGAAACGATCGCGTACGTGCCGGCGCTGTACGTCGGTACGGACGTCGACGCGCCCGACATGCTGGCCGTCGTGGACCTCGATCCCGACTCCGAGACGTACTGCGAGATCGTCGACCGAATCGAGATGCGCGTCAAGGGCGACGAGTTACACCACTTCGGCTGGAACGCGTGTTCGTCGTCCTGCCACGTCGAGGGGGCACAGCGGCGGTATCTCGTCGTTCCCGGGAACCGCTCGTCCCGGATCTACGTCGTCGACACCGACGACCCGCGACACCCCGAACTCGAGACGGTCGTCGAACCCGAGGCAGTCTTCGAGCACGACCTGTCGGCACCCCACACCGTCCACTGCATTCCGGACGAGAAGATCATGATCAGCATGCTCGGGAACGCGGACGGCGATCTTCCGGGCGGGTTCCTCCTCCTGGACGCGGACTTCGAGGTCGAAGGGCGGTGGGACGCGCCCGGCGACATCGAGATGAACTACGACTTCTGGTACCAGCCGCGCCGGAACGTGATGGTTTCCTCCGAGTGGGCCGCCCCCGCGACCTACCAGCCAGGGTTCGACCTCGAGGACGTCGAGGCCGGAAACTACGGCCGGAAGCTACACTTCTGGAACTGGGAGGATCGGACCGTCGAGCAGACGATCGACCTCGGCGAGGAGGGGCTCGTCCCGCTGGAGGTCCGCTTCCTGCACAGTCCCGATTCCGAACACGCCTACGTCGGTGCCGCGCTCTCCTCGAACATGTTCCACCTCTACAGGGAGAGCGCGGCGCGCGGCGCCGCGGACGGGGCGAGCGGTGACGAACCGCGAGCCGGCGGTGAGTGGCGGGCCGACAAGGTCATCGACGTCGAGCCGCGCGAACACGAGGACTGGGACATGCCGGTGCCGGGTCTCATCACGGACCTCGTGGTCTCGATGGACGATCGCTACCTGTTCTTCTCGAACTGGCTCCACGGCGAGGTCCGCATGTACGACATCTCCGACCGGGCGAACCCGCGGCTGGTCGATACGGTCTCCGTTGGCGGGCTCTTCGGCGACCGCAGAGAGGTAGCGGGGCGGACGATCAACGCCGGCCCGCAGATGCTCCAGCTCTCGCTGGACGGCGAGCGCCTGTACTTCACGACGTCGCTGTACTCGAGCTGGGACGACCAGTTCTTCCCCGAGGAGGCCGAGCAGGGCTCGGTCATGCTGAAAGTCGACGTCGACCCCCGCGAGGGAACGATGGTCCTAGACGAGAAGTTCCTCGTCGACTTCGGTACCCTCCCCAAGGGGCCGGCCCGCGCCCACGAGATTCGGTGGCCCGAGGGCGACTGCACGAGCGACATCTGGATGTAGCAGCAGCGGTCGAACGACAGACGTGGGGTCCACGATCGCTCCCCCTGCCATCACCGTCTATGATCGACGAATGAAACGCCAGTACCGAAACCAGCCCATGAGAGTCCGTCGAGCGACCGCCGCGATCGCCCTCGCGGTTCTCTCGATATGGCCGGCGGTCGTCGGCGCCCACGGCGCGGAGGCGGGCGCGCAGGGCCAGGCTTCGACGGTTCCGTTCGCCGTGGCGATCGGCGTTTCGACGGTTCTCAGCGTCTCGATCGGGCTCGGAGCGGCGTGGTACTACCGGTCGAGACTCGTCGCCGAGTCGGGTCACGGGTCGGAACCGCGGGTCGAGGTGACAGTGCTGCTGGTCGTCCTCGGAGTCGTCGCGCTGCTCTCGGCCGTTACGCAGCAACCGACCGTGGCGGTCGGCGGCGCGGCGCTCGGAGGGTCGATCGCGTGGGTCGATCGAACCAGCGGCGTTTCGGCCTACGGCGGCTGCGCTGACGCCGCCTTCGGCGCGGTACTGCTTCACCGGACCGTCGAGGGAGTCCTCGTCGCGGGCGTCTACACCGCGAGCGCCGCGTTCGGACTGGTCGGGTTGGCGTTGCTGACGGGACACGCCGTCGGAGAGACCGTCGCGATCGCCGGGCTGTACGCGGCCGTCGGTCGGGGCTGGGTGATCGCCAGCGTCGTCGCGATCCACCTCGGGTTTCTCGTCGGGTCGCTGACGGGCTACTACGTTACGGGGCTGCTGTCGGCACCGGTCGAGACGATCGTTCTCGCGGGCGTCGGCGCCGTCCTTCTCGTCGCGGGCGCGACGGAGGTCGCGGCGACGCGGCGGCGCCGGCGGCTCGAGGTCGCGCCGGACCCGCGTTCGGAACCGTGACGATCGACGGGCGCCACCGGGCTTTCGCCGGCCCGACTCGGCTCGGAACCGACGCGAGGGCGGAACGTGCGTTTTATAACCGTCACGAAGTAAGAGGGCCGTACGACTATGCCGAACTCTAATGGACCTCGCCAAGGGACCCGGGACAAGCTCTCGAACGATCCGCGAAGCCGCGGCGCCTCTCCGCCACAGCGGGCGATTCAGCAGTACGACGAGGGACAGAAGGTCCACCTGAAGATCGACCCGAGCATTCAGAACGGGCGCTTCCACCCGCGATTCGACGGCCACACCGGCGAAGTCGTCGGGAAGCAAGGCACCGCCTTCAAGGTACAGATCGACGACGGCGGCAAGGACAAGACGCTGATCGTCACGGCCGCCCACCTCCGCGCACAGGACCAGGACGAAGTCAGCGTCTGAAACGCATGACGATCTTCAAAGAGATCGTCGACGAGGAGTACCTGACCGTCTCGGAGACGAAGGAGCTCCTCGCCGACATCGAGGCCGAACGCGCGATGGACGAGGACCGAGAGCTGCGCTACGAACTCGCGCGAGCGATCGAGCACACGAATCGCTTCGCCGTCCTCGAGTCCGAGGAGTCCCGGCAGCTCGTCGCGGACCTGCAGGAACTCGAGTACGTCGACGAGCCGACCGCGTACAAGATCACCGACCTCCTCCCGCGAAACCGGGACGAGCTCCGATCGGTGTACGCCCAGCAGCGCTACTCGCTGTCGGGCGACGAACTCGACGAGATTCTCGACGTCGTCGCGCAGTACGCCTGACGGCGGGCCGATTCTTTAAGTGCGGCGTCGCCGTACCGTCACCCAATGAGCGAAGCCGACAGCGACGGGACGGACGTTCGCCGCGCAGTCGTGTTGGATTACCTCGCACACGGGCTCTCGGACGACGGCCGGCCGCAGTACGCGAAGTCGCCCGCGGGGTACGCCCTCGACGTCGAGGACTTCCGGCTCTACCAGGTCGCGTTCGACGAGGACACGCGGCTCACTATCGGCAGCGAGGTCGTCATCGAACCGACGGCGGAACGCGACGCCGTCGTCGAGTGTCAGGAAGTCGAGTACGAGGAACTCTCGTCGGGCGCCCAGACCGAACTCGAGTACGTCGTCGAGGACCTCGTCGAGGAAAACGAACAGCGGTTCGTCGACTTCTACAACGACGCCCAGCCGATCACGCTGCGGCTCCACCAGCTGAACCTCCTGCCCGGGATCGGCAAGAAGCTTCGCAACGGGATCCTCGAGGAGCGAAAGCGCAAGCCCTTCGAGAGCTTCGAGGAGCTCTCCGAGCGCGTCTCGGGGCTGCACGACCCCGGCGACGTGCTGGTCGAACGCATCCTCGAGGAGCTTCGCGACGACGACCTGAAGTACCGCACGTTCGTCGGCCGCCAGCAGGACGGGGAGTGAGTGCGGAATCGCGCGCGACCGCAGCCGTCGACGCCTTCGTCCGCCGTGGGGCGCCCCGACGCGTCCGCGGTCCCGCACATTTAAGAGACGACCGCGTCAATCGATACCAATGCTTTCGACGATTCTGCTCCCGGTGGGAACGGGCGACAGCGATCGGATCGACGAACTCGTCTCGCACGCGATCGACGTCGCCGAACCGGTCGACGCCACGGTCGTCGTGGCCCACGTCGTCGGTTCCGACGAGTACGACGACGACGTACAGAGCTACCCGGACGCCGTCGCGCAGATCGGGTTCGATATTCAGAGCCGGGACCTCCCGGCCGAGAAGGTCGCCCGGGAGACGAAACCGGTCGGCGAGATCGCCGACCGCCTCGAGGAGGCCGGGATCGACGTCGAGGTGCGGGCGTCGGTCGGCAACCGGGAGTCCGAGATCCTCCGGATCGCCGAGGAGGTCGGCGCCGACAACATCGTCGTCGGCGGGCGAAAGCGCTCGCCCGCGGGGAAGGCGGTGTTCGGCAGCACCGCCCAGAAGATCATGCTCAACGCGCCCTGTCCGGTGACGTACGTCCGCGACCAGTCGTAGTCGTCTCCGCTCGGCCGCGGTGGTCCGCCCTCGGGTCGCACCGACGCCGGAGCCGAGACGGTGCGTTTACACCGCCCCCGCCGCTAGCGGGGGCGATGAGAGATCCCGACGATCTGATCGCCCGCGCCGGCGTTCGCGGCGATCCGGACCGCGACCAGCACTTTCTGGTCGACGACCGCGTCCTCGATCGACTGCCGACGTACCTGACGGAACTCGGCGCCGATACGAGTCACGTCCTCGAGATCGGGGGCGGAACGGGCGCGCTGACCGACCGACTGCTCGCGATCGCCGACGAGGTAACCGTCGTCGAGCGCGACCGCGAGCTCGCGGCCTTCCTCCGCGAGGAGTTCCGCGAGGAGATCGACGACGAGCGACTGACCGTGATCGAGGGCGACGCCCTCGAGGTCGACCTACCCGACTTTTCGGCGTCGGTATCGAACCTTCCCTACGGCGTCTCGAGCGAGATCACGTTCCGGCTGCTGCCCGAGAAGCGCCCGCTCGTGCTAATGTTTCAACAGGAGTTCGCCGAACGGATGGTCGCCGAGCCGGGGACCGGCGAGTACGGGCGGCTCTCGGTGTCGACCCAGCACTACGCGGCGCCCGAACTCGTCGAGTCGATCCCGAAGGAGGCGTTCTCGCCGCCGCCGGCTGTCCGGAGCGCGGTCGTCCGACTCGAGCCCCGCGACCCCGACTACGCGGTCGGCGACGAGGCCTTTTTCCTGCGGTTCGTGAAGGCGATGTTCACCCAGCGCCGGAAGACGATCCGGAACGCGATCCGGAACACGGCCCACATCACGAACCTCGGCTCGCCCGACGCGGTCGTCGAGGCGGCCGACGACGAGCTCCTGCAGAAACGGGCCGACGCGATGACTCCGACGGAGTTCGCCGAGCTGGCGACGCTGTCCCTCGAGGTCGGCGAACCGGAGGACGGCTAATACAACCGAAACCGCCCGTGAAACGATCTCACCGACGGATACAGGTGGCTGGGTCGCCGACTCGAGCGGGAACGGAACGATGACCACAACAGTAGGCCTCGACTGGCTGTCCGACGTCTTCGAGGCGACGCCGGCCCGGATCGCGGTGACGCTTCTCGCGGCCAGCGCGTTGATCGCCGTGATCCTCTCGTTCCAGCAGCTTCAGGAGCGGCTCAGCGAGCGGCTGCGTCCGCTGTACAGCGACGTCGTCGCGACGGCGCTGCTGGTCGGCACCTGCGCGATCAGCCTGGCGGTGATCGTCGGCGTCTGGGGACAGACCAACAATCTGCAGTACCTCTACGCGGAGTACGACGTCGGCGGCGACGCCGTCGCCCGCGGCGTCTTCACGTTCGTCCTCGCACTCGCGGCGGTGATCGCCGTGCGGGTCGTCGAACGGGTAATCGAGGAGGTGTTCAGCTCCGCGTCGGCGGTGACGGCCCACCAGCGCGAGGTCACCCAGCGGCTCTCGCAGGTGATCATCCTGACGGTGGCGTCGATCGTCATCCTCGCACTGTGGGTCGACGACCTCGGCGGCCTGCTCGTCGGGGCCGGCTTTCTGGGGATCGTCATCGGGATGGCCGCCCAGCAGGTTCTCGGCACCGTCCTCGCGGGCTTCGTGTTGATGTTCGCTCGCCCGTTCGAGATCGGCGACTGGATCGAGGTGGAGGGCGATCAGGGGATCGTCACCGACATCTCGATCGTCAACACCCGCATCCGCTCGTTCGACGGCGAGTACATCATGATCCCCAACGACGTCATCTCCGCCGGGGTCGTCACCAACCGCTCGAAGCGGGGCCGCATCAGGGTCGAGGTCGACGTCGGCGTCGACTACGCGGCCGACGTCGCGCGGGCGAGCGAGCTGGCGGAGTCGGCGGTCGCAGCGCTCGAGGACTCCCTCGGGGCGCCCTCGCCGCAGGTCGTCACCAAGTCGCTTGAGGACTCGGCGGTGCTACTGGGGGTGCGGTTCTGGATCGACAAACCCAGCGCCAGACGGGAGGCCGAGGCCCGGAGCGCCGCGATCCACGCGATCAAAGCCGAGTTCGAGGACGCCGGAATCAAGATCCCCTACCCGCAGCGAGAGCTCAGCGGTCGCGAGGAGACCGGCGGCTTCCGGATCGGCGACGAGCGGACGGGGCAGGCGGAGACGGATCGGAAGTCGAACGAACGACGGTACGCGCCACCGGAGGACGAATAAATGGATCTTCAGGAACGACGCGGTATCGAAACGGACGTCTACCAGCCCGCCGAGGACTCGCGGTTGCTCGCGGACGCGGTCTGCGAGCGCCTCGCGAACGTCGGGGACGGTCCCGGCGGCGGTCGGACCGTCCTCGAGGTCGGAACGGGGTCGGGCTACGTCGCCGGCCGCATCGCCGCGGAGACCGACGCCCGCGTGATCGCCTCGGACCTCAACCCACACGCCGTGCGACAGGCTCGAGAGGTGGGGATCGAGACCGTTCGCGCCGACCTGGTCTCGCCGTTCGTCGACGGCGCGTTCGACGCCGTCGCCTTCAACCCGCCGTACCTGCCGACCGAGCCCGACACCGAGTGGGACGACTGGATGGAGCGGGCGCTGTCGGGCGGGGAGGACGGCCGGGCGATCATCGATCCCTTCCTCGCGTCGGTCGGCCGCGTCCTGGCACCCGGCGGCGTCGTCTACCTGCTGGTCAGCAGCCTCGCCGACGTCGACGCGGTCGCCGAGTGCGCCGGCGAGGAGGGCTTCAGCGCCGCCGCGGTCGCCGATCACTCCTTTCCCTTCGAGACGCTGACGGTGCTCGAGCTGTTTCGCTGACCGGGCTCGAGCGGCGGGTAGCGCGACGGTACTCGCCGACCGCGCCCCGCCTCGCGGCCGGAGCGGGGTCGGTCGGCGTCCCCGCGGAACCTGCAAGAATTACTGCTGCGTATTCCATCGTATGGAAAATATTAAGCCCCGGCATAGCCTAGCCGGGGTCACGAATGACCGACTACGTCTCGACCACGCCGGGGCTGTTCCCGCTCCCGGACTGGGCGAAAGAGGACCTCTCGGACTTGAAGGGACACCAGAAGGGCGACCTTATCGACGGCGACGAGGACGCGGAGATCGCCACGGCCTACGACGAGGCCCGCGAGGAAGTCGTCGGCGTCCAGCAGGAGGCCGGGCTCGACCGCGTCTCGGAGGGCCAGCTGCGCTGGGACGACATGCTTGCCCATCCCCTCGCCGTACACGACGCCGTCGACACCCAGGGGATCGTCCGCTACTACGACAACAACAACTTCTACCGCGACCCCGTGGTCCAGGGTGAACTGGACTTCTCCGGGGACGTCGCGGGCGAGCTCGAGGCCGCGGCCGAGTTCGTCGACGGCGACGACCTGCAGGCCGTCCTCCCCGGCCCGTACTCGCTCTCCGACCTCGCGACCGACGACCACTACGGCGACGAGGCCGAGTTCCTGGCGGCCATCGCCGACTTCCTCGCGGGCGAGGTCGACGCCTTCCCCGAGGTCGAGACGCTGTTCCTGCTCGAGCCGTCGCTGGTCGAATCGGCCCCCGAGGACGGCCTCGACGAGCGCGCCAGCGAGGCGATCGATCGGGTCGCGAGCGCGACCGACGCCGACGTCGTCGTCCAGCCCTACTGGGGCGCCTTAGAGGAGAAGGTCTACGCCCACCTGCTCGACGCCGATATCGACGCGGTCGGCTTCGACTTCGTCGCCGAGCGGGACGATAACGTCTACAACCTCCAGGAGTACGGCGCGACCGACGACGTCTCGCTGGGGCTGGCCGACGGCCAGAACACCCTCGTCGAGGAGCCCGAGGCGATCCGGGACCGCGTCGACTGGGTCTACGAGCAGATCCCGGTCACCGACTTCGAGACGGTCTACCTGACGACGAACACGGAGACGTTCTACCTGCCCTACGCCAAGTTCGAGGAGAAACTCGCCGCCCTCGCGGAGGCCGCCGAGATCGCGGAGGTGAAAGCAGCATGACGAACGAGAACAAGGATCAGTTCCGACCCGACGAGCACGAGAACGACAGCTTCCTGCTGACGACGGTCGTCGGCTCCTACCCGAAGCCCAAGTGGCTCAACCGCGCGAAGGAGCTCTACCAGGACCCCGACCACGGGTTCGACGAGGAGGACTACCAGGAGGCGAAAGACGACGCCGCCCGCCTCATCACGGACGAACACGAACGCGCCGGCCTGGACGTCGTCGTCGACGGCGAGATGCGGCGCAACGAGATGGTCGAGTTCTTCGCCCACCGCATCGAGGGCTACGAGTTCAACGGCCCCGTCAAGGTGTGGGGACACAACTACTTCGACAAACCCTCCGTGGTGAGCGAGGTCGAGTACGCGGATAGCTGGCTGGTCGACGAGTACGAGTTCACCGCGAGCGCGACCGATCGCCCGGTCAAGGTCCCGATCACGGGCCCCTACACCCTGGCGAACTGGTCGTTCAACGAGGCCTACGACGACGACGAGGAGCTGACCTACGACCTCGCCGACCTCGTCAACGAGGAGATCGAGAAGCTCGTCGACGCCGGCGCCCGCTACATCCAGATCGACGAGCCCGCGCTGGCGACGACGCCGGACGACCACGCCATCGTCGGCGAAGCCCTCGAGCGCATCGTCGCGGAAATCCCCGAGGAGGTCCGGATCGGGCTGCACGTCTGTTACGGCGACTACTCCCGGATCTACCCGGAGATCCTCGAGTTCCCCGTCGACGAGTTCGACCTCGAGCTCGCCAACGGCGATTACGACCAGCTCGACGTCTTCAAGGACCCCGAGTTCACGAAAGACCTCGCGCTGGGCGTCACCGACGTCCACGTCGGCGAGGTCGAAAGCGTCGAGCAGATCGAGCGCAACATCGAGAAGGGCCTCGAGGTCGTCCCGCCCGAACAGCTCGTCGTCTCGCCGGACTGCGGCGTAAAGTTGCTGCCCCGCGAGGTCGCCTACGGCAAGATGGCCAACATGGTCGAGGCGGCCCGCAACGTCGAGGCGAAACTCGACGCGGGCGAGCTGGATCGCGGCGCGCCCGCGACGGCCGACGACTGAACGCGACCCTGTAGTTTCTTTTCGTTCGACGTTCTACGAGGCGGTATGAATCGTCGAGCGCGGCGGCTGGCCGACCCGGACGCGCGAGCGAGACGCGCTCGGCTCCGGAGGCGATAGCGCGTGGTCGCCGATCCGTTCACGGGGCTGTTCGGCACCGACCCGGTCGTCCACGGCCTCGTCGGCGGGCTCGTCATCGCCGCGCTCAACCTGCTGGGCGCGTCGCTGATCTTCGTCTGGCGGAACCCCTCCGAGCGGGCGATGAACGGGGCGCTGGGCTTCGCCGCGGGGATCATGCTCGCGGCGAGTTTCACGAGCCTCATCATCCCCGGCGTCGAGACCTACGCCGACGGAAATCCGGTTCCCGTCCTCGTCGGCGTCGCCCTCGGCGCGCTGTTTCTGGACCGGTCGGACCTGCTCGTTCCCCACGCACACTTCCTGCTCTCGGGGCGACGACGGCCCGACGCCGCCGATCCCGGAACCGACCTCCCGGTCGACGACGACCGTCTCGCGGCCGTCGTCCTGTTCGTCCTCGCGATCACGCTGCACAACATGCCCGAGGGCCTCGCCGTCGGCGTCGGCTTCGGCAGCGGCGACCTCGAGACGGCGATCCCGCTGATGCTCGCGATCGGCATCCAGAACGTTCCGGAGGGGTTCGCGGTGTCGCTGGCGGCGGTCAACGCCGGGCTGAACAGGCGGTTCTACGCCGTGCTCGCCGGCGTTCGGTCGGGCGTCGTCGAGATCCCGCTGGCCGTCCTCGGCGCCTACGCGGTCCAGTCGGTCGCCGCCTTGCTCCCCTACGCGATGGGGTTTGCCGCCGGCGCCATGCTGTTCGTCATCAGCGACGAGATCATCCCCGAGACCCACGCGAGCGGGTACGAGCGCGTCGCCACCCTCGGGACGATCCTCGGGACAATCGTGATGCTGTACCTCGACATCGCGCTCGGATAGTTCGTCGACTCGACCTCGAGTCGGACCCCGTGCTCGGTTCATCGCGGTTCGCCGTCTCCCGCGAGTGGGCCGTGTGAACGCGAGCCGACGGCGCGACCGTTACCGGGTGACTCGAGCGTCCGGGAACAGTCATACGTCGCAGGCGTCTAGCCCGGCGTATGCAGGAATTCGCCGAGAGACGCGAAATCCGAGACGAGGTCGCCGACCACCGCGAACCCGACCAGTGAGACGATATCGAGCACGATGTATCAGCTCGGANCCTGCCGCTGTTCGAGGCCGCCCGGTGGGCGCCCTCGGCGTTCAACAACCAGCACTGGCGTTTCCTCTACGCGAGCCGCGAGGACGAGGAGTGGGACGCCTTCGCCGACCTGCTTTTGGGGGGCAACGAGGAGTGGGCGACCGACGCGGCCGTCCTCGTCGTGATCGTCTCGAAGACCACCTTCGACCACAACGGCGAGCCCGCGCCCGTCCACTCCTTCGACACGGGCGCCGCCTGGCAGAACCTCGCGCTCGAGGGAGCCCGCCGCGGCCTCGCGGTCCACGGGATGGCCGGCTTCGACTACGAGCGCGCGGCCGAGGTGCTCGACGTTCCCGAGGAGTACGAGGTCGAGGCGATGGCCGCCATCGGCGAGCGCGCGCCCCCCGAGAGCCTCCCCGAGGAACTTCGCGACCGCGAGGAGCCAAGCGACCGCAAACCCCTCGAGGAGATCGTTCACCGCGGCGGCTTCGAGTAACGGACCCGCGCTCGAACGGGAGCGTCGGCCCCGCTCCGAATCAGGCTGTACCTTTTCCGGTTTCTGGATCCGGTAGCTGGTAGATGACAGTGCCGGATCACGATCGCCGAACGGCCTCGAACCGGCGGGTACGGAGCGCGGTACCCGCCCGGAGCGAAGGCGCTGGTCGCGACGATGTACGGCGCGGGCGTCTCGAACCTCTGGCTCGCGTTCCTGTTCGCCAGCGTGCTCTCGATCTACGGCTTCGACGGGCGGGAGTTCGCGACCTACGCTGCCGCCGTCACGGCGTACGTCTCGGTCGTCGTGGTGGGACTCCTGCTCGTCTTCTGACCGGGGAAGGTCCGTAACGCCTTATCGCCGGGGGATTCAACGGGAACGTATGACACACGACATCCTGATCGCCGGGGAGACGCTGATCGATTTTCTGCCCGAGCGACCGGGTCCGATCTCGAGCGTCGAGGGGTTCGACCGACGCGCCGGCGGCGCGCCCGCGAACGTCGCCGTCGCGCTCGAGCGCCTCGAGCGGACGCCGCTGTTCTGGACCCGCGTTGGGGAGGACCCGTTCGGTCGCTACCTCGCCGAGACCCTCGCGGACCGCGGGCTGCCCGACCGGTTCGTCGAGCGCGACCCCGACGCGAAGACGACGCTCGCCTTCGTGACCCACGACGAGACGGGCGACCGCGAGTTCTCGTTCTACCGCGACGGCACCGCCGATACCCGCCTCGAGCCCGGTCGGATCGACGACGCGACCCTCGCGGACCTCGAGTGGGTCCACGCCGGCGGGGTCGCGCTCTCGGCGGGCTCCTCGCGCGAGGCGACGCTGGACCTGCTCGAGCGCGCCGCCGCCGCCGGCTGTACCGTCTCGTTCGACCCGAACGCCAGGCCCGAGCTGTGGGCCGACGACGCCGAGTTTCGCGACGTCGTTCGAAGGGCGCTCGAGTACGTCGACGTGCTGAAGGCCGCCGAGGAGGAACTCGAGGCACTCGGGTTCGCGGGCGCGGACGTCGAGGCGACGGCCCGCAAGGCCCTCGCGCTCGAGGACGGGCCGTCGACGGTGCTGGCGACGCGGGGCGGGGCGGGCGCCCTCGCGGTCGCCGACGCGGACGCCCCCTGGTCGGGTACCGCCAGCCACCCCGGCTACGACGCCGACGTCGTCGACACGACCGGGGCGGGCGACGCCTTCGTCGCCGGCGCGATCGCGGCGCTGTCGGAGGCGGCGGATCTCGAGGAGGCGCTCGCCTTCGCCAACGCCGTCGGCGCGGCGGCGACGACGGCCGCCGGCGCGATGACCGCGCTGCCGAACCGGGAGGCGGTACGGGAACTCGGGGACGACGAGTAGCTCAGCGCTCGCGGTCGAAGGTGAACAGGCGAACGTCGCAGTCCGGACAGAACAGCTTCTCCGCGGGCAGCGAGCCGATCGGCGTCACCTCGCCACAGCAGGTCGACTGCGTGATCTCGAGGGGGCCGTCACAGAGCGGACACGCCTCGAGCAGCGAGCGCAGCGGTTTGCCGGCGGCCCGACGGATCGCGGGATCGTCGACCCGCGACTCGAGGGCGCGGGCGGCGCCGAGTTCGGCGACGGCGATCTCCCGCCGGAGCGTGACGAGCCCCCCTTCGCCCTGCAGGACGAGGTAGGAGCGACCGAAGCTGCTGCCGACCCGGGCCTCGGTTTCCGACGCCGTGTGCTCGTCCGCGAGCGCGGCCAGCGCCTCGAGATCGCGCTCGCGCAGCGCGCGCATCTCCTCGCGCCAGTCGGTCCCGAACCCGTCCGCGAGGCGGAGCTGCTCGCCGTCGGGAACGACGACCTCGGCCTCGAGCAGCGCCGCGAGAACGTCCTCGCCCGGGATCGCGTCGTCGTCGCTCGCGGAGTCCGCGTCGGTCGGCACGCCCGAGAGCGAACCGGGCTCGTCGGGGTCGTGGGGATCGAGCGAAAGCGCGGCCGCCAGTTGCGGCGCGAAGCGTGGGGTGTAGGGAACGACGTAGCCGCGAGCGCCGATCGAGGCGAGTCCGACGGCGCCGACCGCGGCGGCGAGCAGTCGGCGGCGCGCGAGCGCGAGCGCGGCGACCGCGGCCGCGACCAGCGCGCCGTTCGTGATCGTACAGGGACAACACCGGTTCGAACCGGTGTACTCGGGGCGGCGAATCCATTCGAGAAGGCGACTCATACGGTCGCGTTTCCACCCGATCGCCTTCAGTGTAGCGCCAACGAGAGTCTTTTTTACAATTACCGTTGTACTCCGTTCTATGCGATTACCTATCACAGGACGCGAGCGACGGACCCGCGCGGTGATCGGGGAATGAACCCCGACGAGCTCGCGGCGACGCTCGAGGAGGCGGGGCTTTCGCCCTACCAGGCCGACGCCTTCGTGACGCTGCTCGAGCGGGGATCGGCCTCCGCGACCGACGTCGCCCAGGCGAGCTCGGTCCCGGATCCGCGGATCTACGACGTCCTGCGGGGGCTCGAGGAGCGCGGATACGTCGAGACCTACGAGCAGGGGAGTTTGCAGGCTCGAGCGCGCGATCCCACGGAGGTGCTCGACGACCTCCGCTCGCGGGCGACCCGGCTCGAGGACGCGGCCGAGGAGATCGAAACCCGGTGGACCCGACCGGATATCGAGGATCACGCCGTCAGCATCGTCAAGCGGTTCGACACCGTTCTCACCAGGGCCAACGAACTGATCAGGTCAGCCGACCACCAGATTCAGATCGGGCTCACCCCCCCGCAGTTCGACGCGCTCGAGGACGCCCTCGTGGCGGCCCGGGAGGCCGGCGCCGACGTGAAACTGTGCCTGTTTCCGGAGACGGCCGCCGAACCGTCGCTGCCAGCGGCCGAGCGACTCGCCGAGGCGTGCACCGAGGCCCGGTACCGCCGCATCCCCGCACCGTTCGTGGCGCTGGTCGACCGCTCCTGGACGTGTTTCGCGCCGAACCGACACTCGGCCAACGAGTACGGCGTCCTCGTCAACGACCGCACTCACGCGTACGTCTTCTACTGGTACTTCAGCACCTGCCTGTGGGACGTCTACGAGCCCGTCTACTCGGCCCGGGACGACGAACTCCCGACGACGTACGTCGACATCCGGGAGGCGCTTCGCCGGATCGAATCGCTGCTCGAGGAGGGACGGCGGATCGAGGCCACCGTCGAGGGGTTCGAGACGGACACCGGGCTCGAGACGACCGCCTCCGGAACGGTGACGGACGTCGACTACACCGGCCGCTCGAGCGGGGACGGGGGGGCGGTGCCGATCACGCAGTTCGCGGGGAAGGCCGCGTTCGCGCTCGAGCGCGACGGCCGAACGCGCACCGTCGGCGGCTGGGGGGCGATCGTCGAGGACGTCGAGGCGGTCCGGATCACCCTCGAGTCGGCGACCTGAGGTCGATCGCCGCCGGATCGGACGATCCGCGGCCCGTCGAGCCCCGAGGGGGCGATCGACCCTTGTTGCTCGGGCCGAGTGTGAGAAGTTAACTACATCCGTTGTACCCAAGGCAGCAATTATAAATAGGTACAATTCAATATTACAGTTCATGAGTGACAGATATTCACGGGGGCGTACCGAAAGCGAATCAAGCGTCTCGCGACGGACGTTCGTCGCCGCGGCCGGCGCGACCGGGGCGACGGCCAGTCTGGCAGGGTGTATCTACGGGGACGGCGGCGACGGGGACTCCGTCGTCATCGCGATGGGATCGACGACCATCAGCGACGTCGAGGACGGGATGCCGGACCTGCTCTACGAGAACGGACTAGACGAGGAGATCGACATCTCCTTCAGCTCCCAGTCGGACGATACCGGCGACCAGCGCGACGCCTACTCGCAGCTGATCGAGGCGGGCGAGTCCGAGCCGGACCTCATGATGTGCGACACGGGGTGGACGAACGTGCTCGTCGAGAACGGCTACCTCGCGAACCTCTCGGAGGAGCTCGACGACGAGACGCTGAGCCTGATCGACGAGGAGTACTTCGAGGCGTTCGTCGGTACGGCCCGCGATCCGGAGAGCGAGGACCTCATGGCGCTCCCACTGTTTCCGGACTACGGCTGCCTGTACTACAACAAGAGCTACGCCCGCGAGGCCGGCTACGACGACAGCGACTTCGAGCAGTGGTCGACCGAACCGATGAGCTGGCAGGAGTGGGCCGAGATCACCCAGGAGATGGTCGACGCTTCCGACGCCGAGACCGGGCTGGCGACCCAGTTCGACATCTACGAGGGAACCTCCTGCTGTAGCTTCAACGAGGTCATGACGTCGTTCGGGGGTGCCTACTTCGGCGGCGAGGAGAACCTCGGCGGTCCCGTCGGCGACCGACCCGTTACCGTCGACGAGCAGGAGTTCATCGACGCCCTCGCGATGATGTACACGTTCGTCGCGGACGGCCAGGACGAGAACACCCTCGAGGAGTACCCGACCGGGATCGCGCCGACGGACATCACGTCCTGGGGCGAGGAGGGCTCCCGCGAGCCGTTCTCGTCGGGCCGGACCGCGATGCTTCGAAACTGGCCGTACATCGTTCCGACGACGCTCAACGGGGACGACTACCCGTTCGAGGGTCCCGACGACCTCGGCGCGATGCCGATCCCCTACGCCGTCGAGGAGGGCGAGGCCGCCCAGCCTGGCGCCGGCGGAACCGCGTCGGCCCAGGGCGGCTGGCACATCGGCCTCAACCCCAACTCCGAGCGGACCGAGGAGGCCGTGCAGGTCATGCAGGCGATGACCGAGGACGACTTCAATCTCGGCATGCTCGAGCTGGTCGCCTGGCTTCCCCCCAAACCCGCGCTGTTCGAGGACGAACAGGCGACGAACCCCGACTCCGTCGGGCCGATCGGGAACTACATGGAGACGCTGCGCGTGGCCGGGGAGAACGCGATGCCCCGCCCCGTCACCGAGCAGTGGCCCTCCCAGGCGGAGATCATCGCCGAGCAGCTCAACCAGGCCGTCGCCGGAGACGCGACTCCCGCGGACGCGGCGGCTGAGCTCCAGTCGGCACTCGAAGAAAGCGAATCGTAAGCATGAGCACGGAACAAAAGTCGGATACCGCGAGCCGGGAGTCGCGGCGGTCGGGACCGCTCGTCGCGATCACGCGGTGGCTCGAGAACCTGGGAGAGACCGCGTTCGCGTACCTGCTGCTGGTGCCGGTGTTCATCATCCTGGGATCGATCGCGCTGTATCCGCTGTTGCGAACCTTCGAGCTGTCGATGTACGTCAACGTGCTTGGCACCGGCGATCCGGAGTTCGTCGGGTTCCAGAACTACGTCGACATGTTCACCGGGGAGCGCGATCCGGACTTCCCGGGATCCACGACGTTCCTGCCCGAGGTGACTACGAGCTCGAGTTTCCCGTTCGTCCACGTCGAGGGCTGGTTCCGGAGCGCGCTGATCGTGACGCTTCTGTTCACCGTCGTGAGCGTCTTCTTCGAGACGGTCATCGGGTTCGGACAGGCGCTGATCCTCGACCGTGAGTTCCGGGGACGGCGTCTCGTCCGCGTTGCGATCATCATCCCGTGGGCGATCCCGCTGGTCATCCAGGGAATGATCTTCTACCTGATGTTCCACCCGAGCACCGGGTTCCTGACGGAGTACCTCGCGAACGCGGGGATCCTCGCGCCGACGAACACGCTCAACGACCCGCTGAGCGCGCTGATCATCGTCACCATCGCCGACATCTGGAAGACGACGGCGTTTATGGCGCTGTTGATCCTCGCGGGCCTCCAGAGCGTCGACCGAAGCCTCTACGACGTCGCGAAGGTCGCCGGCGCGAGTCGCTGGCAGCAGTTCAGGCTGATCACGCTGCCGCTGGTCCTGCCGGCGGTCGGCGTCGCCGTCCTCTTCCGGACGATCGACGCGATGCGGATCTACGGGCTGGTCGACATCACCTCGAGCTGTACGGTCGTGCCGTCGCTGTCGTGTATGGTCGTCGAGACGTTCAACACGAACCGCGGGCTGGCGTCGGCGATCGCGTTCGTGACGGCGGGGATCATCGGCGCCCTCGCGATGATCGTTATCTACAGGCAGTTCAAGGAGGGATTCTGAGATGGCTACGACAACCGAATCGCGATCCGATTCGACGGATTCCGACGACGGCGTGCTCGCGCGATGGACACAGGGCGTCATCGGGGACGACGAGAAGCGCGCCCGGCTCTACCGGGCGCTGTTTTACGTCGCGTCCGCCTTCTTCCTCGTCACGACGCTGTTCCCGTTCTACTGGCTGTTGGTGCTCGCGATCACGCCGAACAGTTCGATCCTCACGGGCGACTGGTCGCTCCCCGTCGTCGGGATCGAGTTCCCGCACCCTCAGGGGTTCAACCCCGAGGCGTTCGTCGACGTGTTCCAGCAGGTCCCGTTGCACCTCCACGTGTTCAACAGCTTCGTCCTCGCCACCGCAACGACGATCATCGTGCTTCTCATCGCGAGCCTCGCCGGCTACGTCTTCGGCCGCCTCGAGTTCCCCGGGAAGGGACCGCTCATGCTCGCCGTGTTGATGATCTCCTATTTCCCGCCGGCGGCGTTTCTCATCCCGCTGTTCGACGCGTTCCTCGGGAACGCCGTCGTGATCCCGTTTCTGGGAATCGAGCTGTTCCAGCCGCCGCGGCTGGTGAACACGCCGGGGTCGATGATCCTGCCGTTCAGCGCGCTGTTCATGCCGCTGGCGATTTTCATCCTCACGACGTTTTACTCCCAGATCCCCGACGGACTCGAGGACGCCGCCCGCGTGGAGGGAACGACCCGCCTGGGTGCGCTCTTTCGGGTCATCATGCCGCTGTCGGCGCCCGGCGTCGCGACCGCGGCCGTGTTGACGTTCATCTCGGTCTACAACGAGTACTTCTTCAGTTCGATCATGGCCCTGGAGAACGTCCCCGAGAACTGGTCGCCGCTGGTCGGCGCAATTCTGAGCTACCAGGACCAGTACACGACCGACTTCAACCTCATGGCGGCGGCGAGCATCGTCGGGGTCATCCCGATCCTGATTCTCGTCATCGTCGCACAGGAACGAATCGTTAGCGGACTAACTGCGGGCGGACTCAAGGAGTAACACATGGCACGCGTATCACTCAACAACGTCACGAAGCGCTACGAAGACGTCGTCGCGGTCGACGAGATGAACCTCGATATCAAAGACGGGGAGTTCGTCTGTTTCGTCGGCCCCTCGGGCTGTGGAAAGTCGACGACGATGGAGACCATCGCCGGCCTCACCAAGCCGACCGAGGGAACGATCCGGATCGGCGAAACCGACGTCACCAATCTGCCGCCGAAGGACCGGGGGGTGTCGATGGTCTTTCAGAACATCGCGCTGTTCCCCCACATGGACGTCTACGAGAACATCTCGTTCGGACTTCGGCTTCGGAAGTACGATCAGGACGAGATCGACCGCCGAGTCGAAGACGCCTCGGAGATCGTCCAGCTCCAGGGGATGCTCGACCGCGAGCCCAACGAGCTCTCCGGTGGCCAGCAACAGCGGGTCGCGATCGCCCGCGCGATCGTGCGCGACCCCGACGTCTTCCTGATGGACGAGCCGCTGGCGAACCTGGACGCGAAACTGCGGGTCCACATGCGGACCGAACTCCAGCGCCTGCACAAGCAACTGGACACGACGATCATCTACGTCACCCACGACCAGGCCGAGGCGATGACGATGTCCGATCGGATCGCCGTCCTCAACGCGGGACAGCTTCAGCAGATCGACCCCCCGCTTACCTGTTACAACGAGCCCGCGAACCTGTTCGTCGCCGGCTTCATCGGCTCGCCGTCGATGAACTTCACGGAAGGCGAACTCGTCGACGGCGGCATTACGACCAAACACTTCGACATCGAGTTCGATACGGCCGAACTCGGCGTCGATCCCGGCCACGAAATCACGGCCGGCGTCCGTCCAGAGGACATCCACCTCACCAGAAACGACGACGATATCGATCACTCCTCCGAAGTGATCGAGGCGACGACGGACGTCCTCGAGCCGATGGGCGACGAGATCTTCGTCTACCTCTCGCTGGACGGCACCAGCGGCTCCTCGATGACCAGCGACGAGGCCGCGAGCGCCGCCAACCAGCTGCTGATGAGCGTCGATCCCGACACCGAAATCGACGAGGACGAATCGATCTCGGTCGTGCTCGACCGCTCGAAGATCCACCTGTTCGACACCGCGTCGGGCGACGCGCTGGCACACGGCGTCGTCGACCTCTCGGAGGCCGAGCGAACGAAGGCGGCGGCCGAATCCGGTGGTCAGCGTGAGTAGCCTCGTTCCCGTCGTCTACTACGGGGGCGGTCTCGTGTTGTTTTTCTTCTGGATCTACGGGATCGTCTCGTTCGCTCTGGACGTGAAGAACAAGGTCATCCCCGGCATCAGGCAGTACCGCCGCGGGCGCAAGCGCCAGCAGGCAAAACAGGAACGCGAGCAGGAACAAAACGAGCAGGAACAGCAGCTGTACTGAGCGGGGGTGCGGACCCGTCGCGGATTCGCCGTCACGGATCGAGGAACCGTCCCGATCGAACCTGCATCGAGCGCCGCGTTTTCCGAGGAAATTCGACCCATAGACCGTCTACCGTCGACAGACGGGAGGTGACTCCACCCGGATTTATGGACTCTCGTCACGACCGTTCGTCCGTATGGATATCGGCGTACACACCCCGCCGCTCGCGGACGAATCGCTCGAGGGCGCCCTGGCGTACCTCTCGGATATCGGCGTCGACGCGATCGAACCCGGCGTCGGCGGCTTCCCCGGCGACGACCACCTCGTTCGCGAGGAGTACCTCGACGACGAGGACGCCCAGCTCGAGCTCGAGGAGCTACTCGGAGAGTTCGAGATGCGGATCAGCGCGCTCGCGACGCACAACAACCCGCTGCACCCCGACGAGGAGCGGGCCGAGGAGGCCGACACCGAGCTCCGCGAGGCGATCGAACTCGCCGACCAGCTCGAGGTCGGTACCGTAACCTGTTTCTCCGGGCTGCCCGCGGGCGGCCCCGACGACGAGGTGCCGAACTGGATCACCGCGCCGTGGCCGACCGAGCACGCCGACGCCCACGACTACCAGTGGGAGGTCGCCGTCGACTACTGGTCGGATCTCGCCGCGTTCGCCGACGACCGCGGCGTCGACCTCGCGATCGAGATGCACCCGAACATGCTCGTGTACGAACCCCACGGGATGGCCCGCTTGCGCGAGGAGACGAACGACCGCGTCGGCGCGAACTTCGACCCCTCCCACCTGTACTGGCAGGATATCTCGATCACCGACGCGATCCGGTATCTCGGCGAGCGCGACGCGATCCACCACTTCCACGCCAAGGACACGAAGGTCTACGAGGAACAGGCCCGCGAGAAGGGCGTGTTGGATACGACGGCCTACGACGACGAGCCGAACCGCTCGTGGCTGTTCCGCTCGGTCGGCTACGGCCACGGCGAGGGCCACTGGAAAGACGTCGTCTCGACGCTGCGGATGGTCGGCTACGACGGCGCGCTCAGTATCGAACACGAGGACTCGCTGACCAGCTCCCGCGAGGGCCTCGAGAAAGCCGTCGAACTCCTTGAGCGGGCCCTCTTCCGCGAGCAACCCGGCGAGGCGTACTGGGCCGAATAAGGATTCCGCGTCCGACGACTACCGCTCGGCGACTCTCGCGTTCGGACCCGCGGCTTCGATCGCCTCGCTGAAGATCCCGATCCCGAGTTCGATCTCGCGTTCGCTCGAGTCCAGCGGCGGGAGCAGCCGGATCGTCTTCTTCCCGCAGCCGAGGGTCAACAGCCCGCGGCGCAGCGACTCCTCGACGACGGCGCTGCGGCGCTCTGGGGTGTCGAACTCGACGGCGAGCATCAGGCCCTTGCCCCGGACGTCGACGACGTGGTCGGGCGCGTCGTCCCGGAGCAACTCCTTCGCCTGCCGTCCTCGGTCGGTGGCGTTCTCGAGCAGATCGTGTTCGTCGATCGCCTCGAGGGTGAGCGCGCCCATCATCGAACCGAGTAGATCGCCCCCGCCGAACGTCGAGCCCAGGCGGTTCTTCTCGCTGGGGAAGATCTCCGATCGGGAGATCGTCGCGCCGACGCGAAGCGCCTTCGCCGCCGAGATGACGTCTGGCTCGATCGGGTAGTGATCGGAGGCCCAGATCTCGCCGGTGCGACCGACGCCGGACTGGATCTCGTCGACGACCAGCGGGATGTCGTACTCGTCGGTGACGGCCGCGACCTCCTCCATGAACGCCTCGCTGGGGAAGCGGTAGCCGCCGACGCCCTGGATCGGCTCGAGGGTCAGGAACGCGATCTCGTCGGGGTTGATGTGGCCGCCCTCCGGGGACAGCGAGTTCCGGAGCTGCGAGCCGCCGTTCGCGAAGAACCCGCAGTCGCAGCTGTCGGCGTCACAGCCCCGATCGGCACAGAACGGCACCGTCTCGATCCCGTCGATCTGAGGGTAGTGACGCGTGTAGACCTCCTTGGACTTGGTGATCGACAGCGTCCCGAAGGTGCGCCCGTGGAAGCTCCCGGCGAAGGCGACGCCGTACTTCGCGGGCGCCCGGTAGTCGTGGGTGATCTTCATCGCGTTCTCCATCGCCTCCGCGCCGGAGTTCGAGAGGAAGACCGTGTCCATCCCGTACTGACTCGAGACGTCGACCAGCTTCTCCATCAGGTGGCTCGAGCCCGGCACCGCCGACTCCTCGGGGGTCGGACCCGCGCCGAAGTACATGTCCTGGCCAGCGATCTTCATCGGCTCGACGAGATCGAACGCCCGCAGTTTGTCGGTGACTTTCTCGTTGTTGTAGCCAAGCGGCGCGGCGCCGATGTGACACGTGAAATCGAGCAGTACGTTGCCGTCGACGTCGGTGACGAACGGGCCGTCGGCCTCGCGGGTCACGTCCCAGACGAACTCGTGGGAGTACTCGCTCGGCGCCGCGTTCTCCCCGTGGAACTCGACCCACTCGCGGGCGTTGGGTCCGGGGAACGCGTCCACGTTCGGTTCGGCAGTGTCCCTATCCATACACAGATAATGTGTACGTCGTACATTAAATGTTGTTATAGATGAGCACGGAAGTCGAGAATCGAGGATCGAACCGTCGCGGCGAACGAACCGATGCGGACGATACCGGACGATTCGAACGTCCCGTCAGTCGTCGTCGCCCGGCTCCGCGGTCGTGGTCGGATCGTCGGATCGCCGTTCCGCCGAGCCGACGAGCACCGTCTCCTCCTGGAGCAGCACGCGGCCGTTGGTGCCGCTCAGGTTCTTGATCAGCGACAGCATCGCGAGGAAACAGACGATCGCGAACGGCGCACCGGTAATGACGACGGCCTGCTCGAGGGCGCCGGCGCCGCCCTCGCCGCCGAGGATCATCAAGATTGCGGCGGTCAGCCCGAGGACGATGCCCCAGAAGACGCGGTTGATCGTCGAGGGCGACTCCTTGCCACCGGTGGTCATCATCGAGACCGCGAGCGTCGAGGAGTCGGCGGACGTGATGAAAAACGTCGTCACGATCAGGAGGAACGCGACCATAAAGACCGCGCCGAAGGGCAGGGCGTCGAACAGGATGAAGCCGGAGACCTCCGGGCCGACCTCGCCGGCGATAACCGCGCCGAAGTCCGCGGCGCCTGTGTCCTGCAGGTAGACGGCGGTCCCGCCGACGAACGTGAACCAGGGGATGGTCGCGGCGGAGGTCGCGACGATTCCGGTAAAGGCGACCTCGCGAATGGTTCGCCCCTTCGAGATCCGCGCGATAAAGAGCCCGGCGAAGGGAGACCACGAGAGCGCCCACGCCCAGTAGAAGACCGTCCAGCTCTCGACCCAGCCGGTGCCGCCATCGCCGGCGCCGGTGTAGAGGCTCATCGAGACGAAGTCGCTGATCATGCCGCCGATGGCCTGCGAGCCGAGCAACAGCAGGAACATCGACGGACCGAGGATGAACGTCGCCAGCATGATCACGACGAACAGCCCCATGTTGAAGTTCGAGAGCCGACGGATCCCCTTGTCGACCCCGAGCACCATCGAGATCGTAAAGAGGATCGTCATCGTCGTTACCACGAGCAAGATGCCGACGTCGCCGAAGTTGAGCCCCCACTGGTACTCCAGCCCGCTGACGAACTGGCTGCCGATAAAGCCCAGCGAGGTCGCGACGCCGCCGATCGTCGCGAAGACGGCGAGGATGTCGACGACTTTAGCGACGGGGCCGTCCAGGTTCTCCTTCCCGAGGATCGGCGTCAGCGCCGACGAGGCGCGCAGCGGGACCTTCTCGTAGTTGTACGCGAAGTAGCCGATCGCGATCCCCATGATCGTAAACACCGCGAGCTGCGGGAGCGCCCAGTGGAACAGCGTCTGCTGGATCGCGAGTGGGACCGCCTCGCTGGTGCCGCCTTCGACGCCGAACAGCGGGTTCGGATCGGCGTAGTAGAACAGCCCCTCGGTCGGCCCCCAGAAGACGACGCCGGCCGCGAACCCGGCCGAGTACAACATCGAGAAAAACGAGAGGAAACTGTACTCGGGATCCTCGTCGCCGAGCTTGAGCCGTCCCCAGGGACCGACGATCAGGTACAACAGGAACACGACAATCAGGAACACGATCACCAGCAGCGCCCAGCTCATGTAGCTGAGCATCTCCGCGTGGACCGTTTCGATCCCGCCGGCGACGAAGTCCCGATCGACGAAGAAGGCGACGATCACGCCGACGGTCAGCAAGGCGCCGAACGCGAAGACGACCGGGTCGAGCTCGTCGAGGAACCGGCCGACCATCCCCCGTTCGCTGTTGCTCACGCGAACTCACCTCCGGCTCTCGAGCCGAGCGGTCGGTTCGATCCGCGGCGGTTCTCCCTCCCACTCGCCGTGCGCTGCGATGGCATACCGAACCCATTGCCAGTATCTCGCATAAACATTTCCTTTTCGTATCTACCATACACAGATTGCGTTTATTATACGGATCGTGTACGGATCGCCTCAACGGAACCCATAATCGAACAGTCGGGCAGTGGTTATAGCTATATCTTCAGGAGTTCACGGTATAGCACCCAACAATCAAATCTACGATTCGAACCCGCGATTCGTCGAACTATCCGCTAACTATGTCAAACGATACTCGTAATCGCGTACTGTATTCGATTTTTCGAACCCCCTCGTTCGGTGCGAAACCGAAGCGGACGGCGGTCAGTTGGTCAACTCCTCGAGGTTCCGCTCGCGAGCGGCCGCGCTCTCGTCGGCGCGCTCGGCGAACTCGTCGACGCGGTCCTTGATCTCCTCGCGGGTGGCCTCCGGAGAGAAGGAGTCGGACATCGTCAGCAGTCGGACGAACGCCCGCAGCTCCTCGTCGGTGAGCTGGGCGAACTCCTCGTTCTCGAGTTTCGCGACGACCTCGTCGACGTCGATCTGGCCGACAGGTTCGACGCTGAACTCGACGTTGACCATCCGGTAGTTCGAGCCGGCCAGGCGCTGTTCGGCCTTGCCGACGCCCTCCGAGAGCATGTCCCTGAACGGGGTGTGATACCCCATCGCCCCGAGGTGGAGGAAAGCGAGCATGTCGGTGATCCCCTGGGTGTAGGCGTCCCGATCCTCGTCGTCGGGATCGAACACCGTCTCGCGGTCCCGTTCCTCCATGTACTCGAAGAGGATGCTGAAATCGAGTATCGAGTTGCGGACCCGGCGTCGGATCCGATTTCGCTTCTGTTTCTTGGAGTGGTCGGTGTAGTCCGTCTTGCGACCGAGGAGGAAGTCGCGATCGGAGGGTGTGAGGATCCCGCGGGGCCGATCCGAGTCGGCCGCGGTCCGAAGCGACTGCGGAACGTCATCCTGGCTCATACGCAATACTGGCGGATCGCGGGAATTAATGTTTCTGATCCGAGCAACCTGACGGCGAGCGGATAGCTTCGTCGAACCGCGGCGGACTCACACCGGCCGCCGGGAGAGCTCGAGGATCGTCCGCGAGAGCACCGCCGCGCCGATCTCGAGGCTGTCCTCGTCGATATCGAACGTCGGCGTGTGGTGGTTGGTCGGGTGATCGGTCCCCACGAGGAGGTAGGATGCGAGGCCACCGCGGTCCTGAACGCGGTTCATCAGGTAGGTGACGTCCTCGCTGACGCCGAACTCCGTCGAGGGGATCACTCGGTCGACGCCGTCGACGTCGCGGGCGACGCCCTCGACCAGCTCGCGCAGGGCGGGGTGGCTATCGGCCCTGGGAGACTCGCTGACGACCCGGGGGGTGACGTCGCAGTCGTGCATCTCCGCGGCGGCGTAGCAGACGCGCTCGAGTTCGGTCCGCATGTACTCCATCAATCCCGTCGTCTCACCGCGGACCTCCGCGTCGATCGCGATCTCCTCGGCGATGACGTTGCTCGCGGTGCCGCCCTCGATGCGACCGACGTTGACGCGGGTCTGGCCCTCGCTGTGGCGGGGGATCCCGTAGGCGTTCTGGATCGCCGTCGCCGCGGCCTGCATCGCGTTGCCGCCCTCGTTGGGCGCCTTCCCCGCGTGGGCGCTGGCGCCCTCGAACGTCGCCGTCAGGTGGGCCATCGCCAGCGGCTTCTCGACGCCGGCGACGATCTCGCCCGTCGGATGGTCGAGTCCGACGTGGAGCGCCAGCAGGTAGTCGACGTCGTCGAGGTACCCCCCTTCGGCCATCGCTTTCCCGCCGCCGGAGATCTCCTCGGCGGGCTGGAAGAAGACTTTCAGCGTCCCCGAAAAATCGCTCTCCCCGATCGCCTCGATCGTCCCCAGCGCGATCGCGATGTGGGCGTCGTGGCCGCAGGCGTGCATGAACCCCTCGTGTTCCGAGCGAAACCCCTCCGCGGCGGGTCGGTGCTCGGCCAGGTCGGACTCGGTCATCGAGATCGCGTCCATGTCGACCCGGAGCCCGATCGTCGGCCCCTCGCCGCGCTCGAGGACGCCGACCACGCCGGTGTGGCCGTCCGCAGTCCGTTCGAGGACGTCCTCGCGAACCCCCGCCTCGCGGGCGCGCTCCAGCCAGGGCTCGAGTTCGCTCGAGTCGGGCACCGCCATCCGCTGGTCGGTCGAGAGCGCCTCCCGACCGACGGCGATCTCGTCGACCCCGAGTCGCTCGAGCTCCTCGACGATCCGGGCCGTCGTCCGGAACTCCCGCCACCCTGGTTCCGGGCATCGGTGGAACTCCCGTCTGAGCTCCGACAGCCGGTTTCGAACGTCGTACACCATCTTTCGTGGCGGTAGGCAGTCGGTTCACTTAACGGTACGTTTGTCGGGACGGCCTTCGTTTGGACGGCGATACGACGATCGAATCGCGCCGACCCGCGGGGTGGCGTCGCGGACGGGTCGTCGACGGTCGAGACGGTTCCGTCTTCGGGCGACGCCACCCGGTCGCGCAAAACCGGTCGAAAACGAGTTTCGTCGCTTCTAGCCGAGGTAGGCGGTCGCGTCCATCTCGACCCGGACGTCCTCGGGCAGCCGCGAGACCTCGACGCAGACCCTGGCGGGCGGCTCCTCGCCGAACGTCTCCCCGTAGGCCTCGTTGACCAGCTCGTAGTCCTCGAGATCCGTGAGGTAGACGGTCACCTTCACGACGTCCGCGAGACCGTCGCCGCCGGCCTCGTCGACGACCGCGGCGACGTTCTCGAGCACGCGGTCGGTCTGGGCACCGATGTCGCCGTCGACGGCCTCGCCCGTCTCGGGATCGACGGGGCCGTAGCCCGAGACGTGGAGGGTGTCCCCGGCGCGGACGCCCTGGGAGTAGGGGTTGTCGTTGCTCGGTGCGCCGTCGGTGGTGATGGGTTCGGTGTCGGACATCGTTCGGGTCGTCAGGCCGTCTGTCTGGTCTCTGCGGTCGCGTGCTCGATCGCGTCGGCGATAACGTCGAGCGCCGTCTCCGCGAGCTCCTGGGTGAGCACGAGCGGCGGCAGCAGCCGGAGGACGTTGCCGTGACGGCCGGCCGACCAGACGAGGACGCCGTGTTCGAAGCAGTACTGCTGGATCTCGTCGACGAGGTCGTCGGCCGGCGCGCCGTCGCTATCGACGAACTCGGCGCCGATGAACAGCCCCTGGCCGCGGACGTCGCCGAGGCGGTCGTTCCCGTCGGCGACCTCCCGGAGTCGGTCGCGGATGTACGTGCCCAGCTCGCGGCCGTGAGCCAGCAGGTCGTGGTCCTGAATGTACTCGATGGCGCGGCTGCCGGCCCGCATCGCGACGACGTGGCCGCGGTAGGTGCCGGCGTGATCGCCCGACCCCCACGTGTCGAGGTCCTCGTGGTACATCGTCGCCGACAGCGGGAAGCCGACGCCGCCCAGCGCCTTCGCCGAGGTCATGACGTCCGGCGTGACGTCGGCCCAGTCGCTGGCCCACCACTCGCCGGTGCGGCCGAAGCCGCTCTGGATCTCGTCGAAGACGAGCGTGACGTCGTTGTCGTCGGCGAGGTCGCGCAGCCCCCGCAGGAACCCCTCCGGAGGCGTGACGACGCCGCCCTCGCCCTGAATCGGTTCGACGATGATCCCCGCGGGGTTCGCGAGTCCGCCGTAGGGGTCCTCGAGGATCGCCTGGACCTCCTCGAGGGCGTGGTCGACGGCCTCCTGGGGCTGCTTGCCTTGCTCGAACGGGTTCGGATACGGCGCGTGGACGACGTCGGGCAGCAACGGCGTGTAGTGTTCCTTGAAGCTCTTGTTCGAGGTGACGCTCATCGCGCCGGTCGTCGCGCCGTGGTAGGCCCCGCGGAACGCGATCAGGCCGTCGCCGCCGGTGTTGTACTTCGAGAGCTTGATCGAGGCCTCGATGGCGTCGCTACCGGTCGGGCCGCCGAAGACGACCTTCTGGTTGCCCGCGAGTCCGTCGGGGGCGATCTCGTCGAGTTTCTCGATCAGCTCGAGGCGGGCCTCGGTCGGGAAGTCGACCGTGTGGACCAGCTTGTCGGCCTGCTCGTGGACGGCCTCGAGCACGTAGGGGTTCGCGTGACCGACGTTGAGCACGCCGATGCCGGCGAACATGTCGATGTAGGTGTTGCCGTCGACGTCCCGGACCGTCGCGCCCGAGCCCTCCTCGAACGCGACCGGGATGTCCTCGGGGTAGGCGACCGCGCTGCTGTCGATCTCGCGTTGTTTCTCGAGCAGCTCGCGCGAGCGCGGGCCGGGGACGGTGTCGACGTTCGGTGCCTCCTCGTAGTGTAGGTCGTCGATCGGTGGACCTGCCGTCATACGTAGGCCCAGGAGGAACAGTGATAAATAATTTGTCCACAGTAACTATAGAGGTCGTACACAGAAATCGATTCAGGAGGGAAATCGAGCGACGCGGACGGCGAAGGCGTCGAGACGCCGTTTCTCCCGTTCGACGGGGCAGCGAGCGTCCGATCCCGACGATCACCAGGGTTCGTCCTTGAGTCCGAGCCTGTAGGCGATCACGTTCGTCGTGACGTGCAACACCGGCGTGAGCACGACGACGACGGCGACCACGCCCCACGTGAACACCTCGAAGAACCACTCGGTCGCCAGCAGCGCCGTCAGAGGAAGGGAGACGACGACGAAGTCGAGCTGGTCGAGTCCGGGAAACATCGCGCCGCGCCGGCGACCGGTCCGGCGCTTGAGGAAGGAGGCCCCGATGTCGCCGAGCATCGCCCCCGCGGCGAGCCCGAACGCCGCGAGCGGGACGAACGACGGCACGCCGATCCCGGTCGCCGCGCGCACGGGATCGGCGAGGAGGGTCAGGACGCCGGCCAGCGCCACGCCGGCGAGGATCCCCGCGGCGGTTCCACGCCAGGTCTTTCCGTCCCCGAGCACGCGCTTGTCGCCCCAGGTCCGTCCGCCGTCGATCGGCCGACCGCCGCCGGCGAGCACCGCGGCGTTGTTGGGAACGTAGGCTGGCAACATCGCCCAGAAGGCGACGACGATCGTCTCGAGTACTGCCATGTGCGGCGGAACGAACCCGCGTGTCTTAATCGAGGCGGTTCCGCAGCGTCCCGGGCGGTCCCGGCGCGTCGGTTTCCCGCGAGGAGAGCGAGCGCTACTTCCTTGTGAACGGCGTCGTATCACTCGAGTATGATACCGCCAGTCGCGAACCGATTCGTCGCCGGGGAGGGACCCGCCGGGGCCCTCGAGCACGTTCGCCAGCTGAACGGCCGGGACGTGAAGGCGATCGTGAACCTGCTGGGCGAACACTACGACGACCGCGAGGACGTCGACGCCGACGCCCGCGAGTACCGCGAGCTCGTCGAAGATATCGCGCGGTCGGACCTCGAGGCGACGATCTCGGTCAAACCCACCCAGATCGGCCTCGACCTCGGCGAGAGCGTCTTCCGGGAGAACCTCGAGGAGATCGTCGAGACGGCGGCCGACCGCGGCGTCTTCGTCTGGATCGACATGGAAGATCACACGACGACCGACGCGACCCTCGACGCCTACGAGGAGCTGGCCCGAGCGTACGGGGGCGGTGAGCGTTCCGCCGAAACGCGATCCTCGTCGGACCGGTGGGCCGACGGCGGGGTCGGCGTCTGCGTCCAGGCGAACCTGAAACGAACCCGCAGGGACGTCGAACGACTCGCCGACGTTCCCGGGAAGGTTCGGTTCGTCAAGGGCGCCTACGACGAACCTTCCGAGATCGCCTACACCGACGGGGAGGCCGTCAACCGCGAGTACGAGGCGTTGCTCGAGTTCGCCTTCGAACAGTTCGAGGACGGCATCGCGGTCGGCAGCCACGACCCGGCGATGATCGAGCGCGCGATCGAACTCCACGAGGAACACGGCACCGACTTCGAGATCCAGATGCTGATGGGCGTCCGGAACGACGCCCAGTTCGAGCTCGCCGAGGAGTACGAGGTCTACCAGTACGTCCCCTACGGCGCCCGCTGGAAGTCGTACTTCTATCGCCGCGCGATGGAGCGCAAGGAGAACCTCCGGTTCGCGCTGCGAGCCGTCCTCGGCCGGTAAAGGAAAGGGCTCATTAGCTCCGGTGAGAGTGAACGCACAATGGCTTCGTGGAAGCGGGACTTCGCGAGCGGGCTGATCGTTCTCGGCCCCATCCTCGTGACGCTGTACGTCAGCTACTGGCTCTACGGGTTTATCGCGGGACTGACGCCGGAGCTGATCCTCGACGAGGCCGTCCTCCGCCCGCTGATCCCCGACGACGGGGCGCAGGCCCAGCAGACCCGCGAGGAACTCGCCCAGTTTCTCCGGGTGATCGTCGCGCTGGCGGTGCTGATCATCCTCACGTTCTCGGTCGGCTACCTCATGCGAACGACCGTCGGCGGACTGGTCGAACGGCTCCTCGACAACGTCGCCAACCGGGTTCCCGTGATCCGGGTCGTTTACAACGCCTCGAAGATGGCCGCCGAGACCGCCTTCGGCGAGCAGGACTCCCTGCAGAAACCCGTCAAGATCGAGACCTGGCGGGGACTCCGAATGACCGCGTTCAAGACCGGGAAGGTGACCGAGGACGGTCGCGAGGTGCTCTTCTTGCCGACGTCGCCGAACATCACGACGGGGTTCGTCGTCGAGGTCGAATCCGAGCAGATCACCGAACTCGACGAGGACGTCGAGGATGCGCTCACGCGCGTGCTGAGCGCCGGCTTCGGCGACTCGAATCGGAGCCGCGACATGGAGTCCGGAATTCCGATCGACGTCGTCGACGAGACGACCGCCGACGGCGGGGAGACGGACTCCGAACCGCGCCTCGAGGACTGATCGGGGCTCGCTTTCGGAGGCGCCGTCGGCGCCGAAACCGGGCCCTTTTGATCGGACCCCGCCTTCGAACGAGTATGCAACGACGAACGGTTCTCGCGGGGGTTTCGAGCGTTCCATTCCTCGCCGGATGTCTCTCGGACGACGGGGTCAACGCGAGCGGCGACATCGCGATCGTCATCGACGGCGACCCGATCGACCTCTCGGCGGACCGGTACCAGGCCGAGAACGCCGAGAACCACTCGGTTCGGTTTCACCTCCACGACGGCGACGAGAACTGGTACATGGAAGGCGAGGAACCGGTGACGATCGCCGAGGGGATCGACCTGCTGCCTCACTTCCGGTTCGAGACGATCGAGGGCAACCACGTCCTCGAGCACGACGGGGTAACCTACGACGAGGCCGACGCCACCACCGAGTTGCGGGCGCTGGTCGACGGCGAGTCCGTCGATCCCGCGTCGTACGTCCCCGAGGACGGCGACGGGCTGCGCCTGGAAGTGACGACGAGCAGTCGCTAACGCCGGAGTCCCCTCGTTCGGACGATTCGAGCGTTCGACTCGACGCTCCCTAGACGTACGTGAACCAGTCGTCGTACTCGTCGGTGCGCCGTTCGACGACCTCGAAGAACTTCGACTGGAGCTCCTCGGTCACCGGACCCCGCGAGCCGTCGCCGATGACGACGTTGTCGACCTTCCGGATGGGCGTGACCTCCGCCGCCGAGCCCGTAAAGAAGAGTTCGTCGGCGGTGTTGAGTTCGCCCCGCGAGATCGAGGCGCTGTCGTGGACGGTGTAGCCCAGATCCTCCGCGAGCGTGATCACGGTCTTGCGGGTGATGCCGTCGAGGATCGACTCCGAGAGCCCGGGCGTGTAGATCTCGCCGTCGCGCACGAGGAAGACGTTCTCGCCGGGGCCTTCGGCGACGTCGCCCTCCTTGTTGAGGACGATCGCTTCGGCGTAGCCGTTGCGGCGGGCCTCCTCGCCCGCGAGCATGCTGTTGACGTACAGCCCCGTGGTCTTGGCGTTCGTCGGGATCTGACTCGAGGCGTGTTTCCGCCAGGAGGAGACCATCACCTCGATCCCGTTCTCGAGGGCGTCCTCGCCGAGGTAGGTGCCCCACGGCCAGGCGGCGATCGCGATCCGCGTCGGACAGTCGCCGGGACTCACCCCGAGGCTGTCGTAGCCGTAGAAGGCGACGGGGCGGATATAACAGGAGGCCAGTTCCTGGCTCCGGACAAGCTCGAGAGTCGCCTCGGTCAGCTCCTCGCGGTCGTAGCCGATCTCCATCTCGTAGGGTTTGGCCGACTGGTAGAGCCGTTCTAAGTGTGCGTCCCAGCGGAAGATCGCGGGCCCTTCCTCGGTGTCGTAACAGCGCGCCCCCTCGAAGATTCCCGTCCCGTAGTGCAGACCGTGGGTGAGCACGTGGATCTGCGCGTCGTCCCAGTCCACGAACTCGCCGTCCATCCAGATCGTGTCGACGTCCATCTCGTCGAATCCCATAGACGGGGGGACGAAGCCCGGCGTAATGAACGTTCGCGATTGGCGGTCCGGGCGGACGACGCGGGACGGGATCGCGAACGACTCGCGACGTGCGCCCGACGCCGCACCCGGGCTACTCCGAGTCGCCCGGGCTCTCGAGCAAGCCGTCGACGAGACGGGTGAACCGGTCGAGCAGTCGGTCCGGAACCGTCGGCTCGATCGCCGACAGCAACTCGGCGGTCCGCTCGCGGTTCGCGAGCCGGAGGACGACGCGGTTGCGCTCGTCGTACTCCTTCTCGACGACCGTCCGTTCGACCAGGCGCTCGAGGTGGTACTCGAGGGTGCTCCGGGCGATCCCGAGCGCGTCGGCGACCGCGCTCGGTCCCGTCGGCTCGTGCTCGATCAGGTAGACGACGATCTCGCGGGCGGTTTCGCGCCGGAACAGCGCCAGCACCGCCCGCTCGCGTTCGTCGTACTTGGGTGTGTAGTAGTGCGTTCGGCCGTAGAACTCGCCGCGAACGAGCTCGCCGTCGTCGATCGATCGGCGAACGTGGTACTGGATCTGCCCCGGCGCGAACGACGACTCCCGGACGAGCTCGTTGAAGTGAATGCCGGCGTTCGCGCGGACGTGGGCTTCGATCTGTCGTCTCGTGTCTGTCATTGGCATCGGCTCCGTCGGCGGACGGTCGGCGTCGACCGCTAGCGGATCCGCACTGATAACCGGTTTCGATCGTTCCCGATCCGCGAGAACGGGCCGACCGTCGCCGCCTCCGGACGGGTTGTGGAACGGTCGACCCCGATCGACATACTACCCGCATTCGCGACCGAAGGACATAGTACCGCCCCGACCGACGTACGACACCGAAGATGCAGTTCCCGATCCCGGTCGGCGGCGGCTGGGTCGACCCCCAGCTGACCCCGATACTGCTCGTCGTCATCGTGCTGGCAGCGATCGGCACGACGGTGCTGTTCTGTTGCGGGGTCGTCGCCTACTCCCGTCGGCGATCGAGGCGGTACCTGCTGATCACCGCCGTGCTCGGGTTGCTCGTGATCCGATCGATCGTCGGGCTGGGCACCGTCTTCGGGCTCGTGCCCATGACGGTCCACCACCTCGTCGAGCACGGGTTCGACTTCTCGATCGCCGTTCTCGTGTTGTACGCGGTCTACCGGAGCAGTCCGGGATCCCAGCGGCGCTCGCTGGGAAGCGACGGCGACTGACGAACGGTTCAGTCCAGCCGCTCGAGCACGTCCCGACCCTCGAGGTAGACGTAGTCGTGGCGGTCGGCGTAGCCGCGGGCGTCGGCCGGGACGAGCGCCTCGCCGGTCCGTTCGTCCAGCATCTCGCAGACGACGACCGCGGGCGGGAGGTCGGCGGCGTCGGCGAGGGCGAGCCCGAGTTCGGTGTGACCCTCCCGCTGGTCGAGCAGCTCCGGGGCCGCCTTCAGCAGGTGGACGTGGCCGGGCACCCGGAACTCGGACGCGAACTCCGTCGTGGCGGGGTCGGCGGCGGCCTCGCCCAGCGCCCGGATCGTCCGCGAGCGGTCGGCGTCGGTGATGCCCGTGTAGGTGTCGCGGTGGTTGACCGTCAGCGAGAACGACGAGCGCTCGTCGTACCCCAGCTCGTGATCGGCCGTCGCGGGGTGGTCGACCGCCTCGGCGTAGAAGGGGAGGTCGAACGCCTCCGCGACGCCGTGGCCAAGCGCGACGCAGACCAGCCCGCCCGCGTCGTTGCGCAGGTGCGCGACGGCCTCGGGCGTGACGGCGTCGGCGTGGTAGATGAGGTCGGTCTCGCCCTCGCGGTCGGCCGCGTCGTGGACCAGCACCGGCTCGCCGGCCCGCAGCGACTCGAGGGCGCGCTCGAACGTCGCCGGCGACCGTCCGCCCGCCCCGGCGTTCGCGCTGGCGCGGCCGCCGGTCATCGGCGATCACCCACGGTGACCGTCACGCGATCCCCGTCCGCGAGGTCGAGCTCCTCGCGGAGCTTGTCGGGGGCGATGACCTCGAGCTGGTCCTCGTCGTGGTGGGTTCGTTCGGGGGCGATGATGTGCGCTCCCTCGTACGCGTCGCCGTCCGCGGTCTCGACGGTCGCCGGGTGACAGACCGCTGGGCCGTACGTTCGGTCGTCGTCCTCCCAGCCGTCGATCGGCACGGGCTCGAGCGAGGCCAGCGCGCTCCGGCGGCGGACGCTGTCCTCGCGGAGGTCGACGTTCAGCGTCCCCGGAAACGGCTCGTAGCCGAGCCGCTCGGCGAACTGGCGTTCGTACCCCGGCAGCGAGATGTAGTGGCGACCCTCGCCCATCCCGCTGGTGACGGTTCCCTCGAGGGCGACCTCGGCGTCGGTCTCGAAGATCCGGCGGTAGTCCTCGTACTCGGCGTGGAGGGCCCGCTCGCCCGCGTCGGTCACCGCGACCCACTGGCCGTCGCTGACGGTGTCGCGCTCGAGCAGGTCGGCCGCTTCGAGGCGCTGGAGCCGCCGCGAGGCGGTCTGGTTCGACGCGTCGAGCCGATCCGCGAGGCGGGAACAGGAAATCTTGACGTCCCCCTCGAGCCCGCCCTCGAGGGCGAGCAGCTTGAGAACGGCGAGTTCGTCGTGGCCGACCGAAGACTCCGCTGACACTGACATACCTGGACGTTTCGTCGGATCACTCAAAAGCGTATCGGATGTGGAATGCGTAACGAAACCGTTATGCAGTTGGCGGAAGTTTATTCGCTTCGTACTGAACGTCCGCCCGACGCGGGTAAAAGCCCTCCGGCGAACGTCTTCGCGGCCGAACGTGTCGACGGGTCGGCCGTACGGGCCGGCGCTCGGGTCAGTCGCCGGTCATCGGGTCCCGCTCCCAGAACTCGCTGTCCTTCTCGAGTTTCGGCACCCAGGTGTCGGTCGTCTTCGAGAGCAGGGCGACACGGGAGGACGGAACGCCTTTCACCTCGGTGAACTCGGGCATGTACTCCCCGACGCGCTCGGCGAACGCGACGACCTCCTCGTGGTCGGGCATCGACGAGCGGTCGAGCCGCCCCTGAGAGTGGCCGACGTGCATGTACGCCTTCAGCTCGACGAAGTCGGGGTCGGCCTGCTGGTAGAAGCCGGCGTACCAGTCGGGGTGGTGCATGTTCTCGCCGTCGACCAGCGTCGTCCGCAACACCGTCCGCGTCTCCTCTTTCTCGCGGAGGACGCCCATCGTTTCGAGCAGGCGGTCCCAGGCGTCGTCCTCGACGGCCTTGACGACCCGATCGAAGGTGTGGCGTTCAGCGGCGTCGACGCTGACGTACAGCTGCGTGGGATCACACTCCCTGAGGACCTCGGGACGGGTGCCGTTCGAGACGAGAAAAGTGGTGATATCGCGGTCGTGGAAGGCCTCGAGCAGCTCCGGGAGGTAGGGGTACAGCGTCGGCTCGCCGTCCAGCGAGATGGCGACGTGGCGCGGTTCCATCGCCTCCTCGAAGACCTCGCGGGGAACCTCGTCGTTCCCGCCGAATCCGGACAGCAGTTTCTTCTGCAGGCGGATCGAGGCGTCGACGACCGCCTCGGGATCGTCCCACTCGACGTCGCCGAGCTCGTAGGCGTGGCCCCGGTGGTCCCGCCAGCAGAAGACGCAGCGCTCGTTGCACTTGACCACGGGCGTCATCTGGATGCAGCGGTGGGACTCGATCCCGTAGTAGACCTTCTTGTAGCAACAGCCCTCGCCGCGCAGGGCGTTGGCCGTCCAGCCGCAGGTCTGGGCCGCGGTGTGGTTCTCGCTGTGGTAGTCCGGACTCGAGACCTGGGCGGGGGCGTCGTCCCCGTCGGCGCTCGATCCGGGATCCGCGGAGTCGCTCATGTTGGTCTCCGTTTACGCGGCGCGGGCAAAAGCCGTGCGGTGTCAGGAGAGTCGAGGACAGTGAGTCCGTTCGAGGGCGCTACTTCCGGTGGGGGAGCGTGCCCGGTTCGACCGGTTCGCCGCCGTCCTCGTCGTCCTCGTCGGCGATCTCGCGCTCGAACGTGTAGATGACGATCCCGGTGTTTGCGGTCATGATCACGCCGGTCATCGGAACCGGCGCGAACAGGTAGAGCCCGACCCCAAGTAGGAACGGGATCGCAGTGACCGCGGCCCAAAAGACGGGTCGGGAGATTTCCCGTCGAATCGCATCCCGGTAGGTGAGCGCGAAGATCGCGGCCGTCCCGCTGAGGCCGAAGGCCCCGACCGCGAGATCCAGTCCGTCCATACGGAGGGGTTGGTCGGTTCGTAGAAAAGGGTTCTGCGACCGGTCGACACCTCGAGCGCTCGGGGCGATCGAGTGCGCCGGTTCCCGGCTCCCGGGGCTCGGCAGAAGTATCTTGGTGGTCCGGGCGGACCACCCCACGCATGGCAGATCAGATCGACGATCCCGACGAACTGCCGTCGACGGCGGGCGAGTTCGCCGACGACTACCCCGAGGTCTGGGAGGCGTACGCCGACCTCGGCGAGGCCTGCTCCGAAGCGGGCCCGATCGACGACGAGACGAAACGCCTGCTCAAACTCGCGCTCTCGATCGGCGCCCAATCGGAGGGAGCCGTCCACTCTCACGTCCGGCGCGGGCTCGAGGAGGACGTCGACCCCGAGGCCCTGAAACAGGTCGCCGCGCTCTCGATCCCGACGCTGGGGTTCCCGCAGGCGATGGCCGCGATCAGCTGGATCGAGGATCTCACTGACGAGGACGAAACCTGACGCAGTCGGCGAGTCGCTTCCCCGTTCTTTCGTGACCGCGCTCGAGCGACGCGAGACCAGTGCAGTCCCGTCTCGAGGGAGGCTATACCTCCGCTCGAGCGAGTTACTCGCGCTCATCGACGCGCTCGAGCGAGCGAAAGAGGACGACGGCGGCGAGCGCGACGCTCATCGTCAGCAGTGCAAAGAGGACCTGTCGTTCGTAGCCGCTGACTCGAGTCGTCGTCCAGAGGAGGAGTCCGGTCGCGAGGACCAATTCCAGCCCGACGATTCGTGCTCGAACCATAGTGGCCGTCTGTCCTGTACGGGCAAGTTGTTATATTACTAATGGTTGGTAGCACGGTTTCTTTATTCAGAGAGGGAGCGAAACTCGCGTTCCGTACAGGTGAAGCAGGTATCACCGCCAGAATCCGCGATCGAAGCGAGCGGTTCCCCGCCGAAGCGGGCGAAGCCCGCGGAGGCGGCTTTTTAGCGTAGATTTTTGGAGGAGTGGTGAGCGAGCGACGCGAGCGAACCCGACGAGAAAAAGGTACGTCTGCATCTCCATGTAACAGTTCGACCGCCTCAGATCCACGACGCAAACTGAACAACGAAACCGCGGGACGATCTGTTGTTACTCATTTGTCGATCACGGAGATAAAAAATCGCCACGTCCTCCCCAGCCGATTCGCTCACGTCGTTCGCTCATCCCTCGCGCAGCATCATCGACTGCCCTCACTGGCGTTCGGACAGTCGACAGCGCACGCCACCGCAGCGTTATTCGGTCGGTTACACTCGTTCCGGACGAACCGCTGGAAGCCTCCTCGTTGACGTAGGTCCGCGGGTCGACACAGGTTCGAGGGTTATCGACTCCCACGAACGCGCTCGAGCGCGGTCAGCGTCCCGTCGGCGTGGCCCTCCTCGAGCACCTCGTCTGCGGCCTCGGTCGCGGCCGCGTCGGCGTTGGCCACCGCGAAGCTCCGGCCCGCGACCTCGAACGTCGAGACGTCGTTGACCGAGTCGCCGACGGCGACGGTCTCGGCGAGGTCGAAGCCGACGTGTTCGGCGATGGTCTCGACGCCGTCGCCCTTGTTCGGCGCCGTGTCCTTGACGTGGTAGGCGTAGCCGGTGTCGACGACCTCGAGGCCGTGTTCGGCGGCGATCTCCCGCAGCGGTTCGACGGGCTGCTCGAGGTTGATCGCGACCTCGGTCTCGCGCCAGCGGTTGACGGTGTCCTCGGCGCCCCAGCCGGGTTCGTAGCCCGCCGCGCGGTAGTCCTCGACGACGGCCCGGGCGGCCTCCGGGTCGGCGGTGAAGAAGACGTCGTCGCCCGTGTAGACGACGCCGCCGTTCTCGGCGACGACGAGTTCGGGGACGCCGACGAACTGACAGAGGGCGACGGGGTAGGGAAACGCCTTCCCGGTGGCGATCACGACCGGGGCCTCCCACTCGCGGAGCGGATCGAAGACGCGCGGGTCGAGTCCCCACCCCTCGAGGCGAGTGAGCGTGCCGTCGACGTCGAGCACCAGCGGCGGATCGGCGGTCATGCCCGTCACTCGAGGGCTAGGAGACCTAAAAGAGTCGGTTCGAGGGCTACAGCGCGAGGTAGCCCGCGTTGGGGAGGAGCCCGGCCAGGTAGAGGATCCCGAGCACGAACATGAACTCGGCGATGGCCATCGCCGGCGGGTCGACGTGGGTCCCGGAGTGGGAGTAGAACACGCGTTGGGAGACCTCTCCCAGAAGGCCGCTGATCGCGCCGAACGCGCCGGCGACGAGCAACACGACCGGATCGCTCCCGATCGCCGAGGCCGCGATCACCGCCCCCACCGAGCCCAGCAGCGTCATGTGGTGGGTGACCGGGATCTTCTCGACGCCGAGGTTGAGAAACAGCAGGCTCATCGCGGAGATCGCGTAGCCCAGGAAGATGCTCCCCGTCTCGAGCCAGATGAACCCGCCGAGGATCCCGCCCACGAGGCCGACGGCGGCGACGCCGGACCACTCGTACTGGTGGGGGAGCCACGGCTCGGTGGCCAACCGGCCGCCCGCGTCGCCGCCGTCGGCAGCCACGCGCGTCTCCTCGCGCTCGAACGGCGTCATGTCGAGGATGTTCGCACCGCGGACCTTACCGATCAGCGGGTAGCCGAAGGCCAGTCGCGCCAGGAACGCCGTCGCCACGACCGAGAGCGCGATGTTGTCAGTCGGGAAGCCGACCCCGTCGAGCACCTGGGTGATCAGCAACCCGACGACGCCGAAAATCGCGCCGACCGCGAGGATGTCGGGTTTGGTCCCGAACGCGTACAGGATGTTCTTCCCGAAGTGGTAGTCCCAGCCGGCGGGTTCCATCTCGGGATAGCGCTTGCCGGCGTAGGCCGTCGCGGCGACGCCGCCGGCGAAGGCGATGTGGGGACCGGTGACCGCGCCGAAGCCGATCGTCCCGGTGATGCCGGTCGCGATGTCCCCGGCCGCGACGGCCCCGAGCCCGCCCAGTTCTCCCTCGAGAACGGCGAGACCCTCGCCGAGGAAGACGACGAAGCCCGTGAAGACGAACGCGGGCAGCGCGCCGAGGGCCGCCCCGAACGCACCGCCGGCGAGGGCGGCGATCAGCAGGACGACGAACGCCTCGAGCTCCATGCCGACGATCGGAACTTGCAGCAGGGTCCCGATCATGGCTCACTGCTCACCGTCCGTCGCCCAATTCCGCGCTCGATCGAGCGCGTCGTCCCAGCGGTCGTACTTTCGATCGGCCTCGGCGCGATCCATCTCGGGGTCGAACTCGCGGTCGATCTGCCAGTTGTCGCGCAACCCCTCGACGTCCTCCCAGTAACCGACGGCCAGCCCGGCGGCGTAGGCCGAGCCAAGCGCCGTCGTCTCGTCGACCTTCGGGCGGACGATCCTCGAGCCGATGATGTCCGACTGGAGCTGACAGAGGTAGTTGTTCTTGACCGCGCCGCCGTCGACCCGGAGGCTGGTCATCTCGATCCCCGAATCGGCTTCCATCGCCTCGGCGACGTCGCGGGTCTGGTAGGCGATCGACTCGAGGGTGGCCCGGACGACGTGTTCCTTGCGGGTGCCCCGGGTCATCCCGACGATGGTCCCGCGGGCGCGCTGGTCCCAGTGGGGGGCGCCCAGTCCCGTGAAGGCGGGAACGACGTAGACGCCGTCGGTCGAGTCGACGCTGCGGGCGAGTTCGGCGGTCTGGGCCGGGTTGTCGATCAGCGAGAGGTCCTCGAGCCACTCGATGGCCGCGCCGGTGACGAAGATCGAACCCTCGAGGGCGTACTGGACCGGTTCGCCCGAGCGCTGGAAGCCGATCGTCGTCAGCAGGCCGTGGTCGCTCTCGACGGCCTCCTCGCCGGTGTTCATCAGGAAGAACGAACCGGTGCCGTAGGTGTTTTTGGCGTCGCCGGCGTCGAAGCAGGTCTGGCCGAACAGCGCGGCCTGCTGGTCGCCCAGCGCCCCGGCAACGGGAACCTCGGCCTCGAGGAACCCGTCGGGATCGGTCGAGCCGTAGGTGTCGTCGTCGCTCGAGGGACGGACCTCCGGAAGCATCTCCCGGGGGATGCCGAACTCTTCGAGCAGGTCGTCGTCCCACTCGAGGTCGTGGATGTTGTACAGCATCGTCCGCGAGGCGTTCGTGACCTCGGTGATATGCTCGCCGGTGAGGTTGTAGATCAGCCAGGTGTCGATGGTCCCGAACAGCACGTCGCCCTGCTCGGCCCGGTCGTAGATGTCCTCGGGGCGGGTGCGCTCCATCTTGATCGGATCGGCGTTCTCGAGGAGCCACTCGGCTTTCGTCGCCGAGAAGTAGGCGTCGGCCTCGAGGCCGGTCTTCTCGCGGACCGTCTCGACGAGGCCGTCCTCCTCGAGCCGCTCGACGCGGTCGGTCGTCCGTCGGTCCTGCCAGACGATAGCGTTGTGGACCGGCCTGCCGGAGTCGGCGTCCCACAGCAGCGTCGTCTCGCGCTGGTTCGTGACGCCGATAGCCTCGAGCTGGTCGGGACTGATCCCCGCCTTGCCCAGCGCCGTCGTGATGACGTCTTTCGTGTTCTCCCAGATCTCTATCGGGTCGTGTTCGACCCAGCCGGGCTCCGGATAGATCTGTTCGTGTTTCTCGTAGGCGTTGGCGACGACCTGCCCGCCGTGGTCGAACACCATAAATCGCGTCCCTGTCGTTCCCTGATCGACTGCGCCGACGTACGTCTGTCCTGTCATTGGTGGTCACCCCGTCTCGCTCCGAGCGATGTCTTTACTGACGATCGCATTCTACTGGTAAACATTTCCTACGATCATTATAAACGTTGCCGAAGTTATAATATAGCTGTTACGTTAGCGCCGAAGTAATATGTACGATCCGACCCGAATCGTCTCGGTATCCGTCCGATCGTCGATATACCGTCGGAATCTCCTCGTGGAGCGGATATCGGTCCGCCCCGCACCGATCGGCGGTCGCTCGGGCGTTACTGCCGGTACGAGGTCTGCGATAAAATAAAGAGACAGGAGCGCGAGGTACGGACGAAGGGATGGCACACGACACCGAGGTTCTCGTACTCGGGGGCGGCTCGACCGGCTGCGGTATCGCCAGGGATCTGGCGATGCGCGGCGTCGAGGTCACGCTCGTCGAGCGAGGCAATCTGACCGACGGGACGACGGGCCGGATGCACGGCCTGCTACACAGCGGCGGACGCTACGCGGTTTCGGATCAGGCCAGCGCGGTCGAGTGCATCGAGGAAAACGAGATCCTCCGGGAGATCGCCGGCCACTGCGTCGAGACCACCGGCGGGCTGTTCGTTCAACGCCCCGAAGACCCGGACGACTACTTCCGGGAGAAACTCGAGGGCTGTCGGGACTGCGACATCCCCGCGAGAGTCCTCTCGGGGCGGGAGGCCCGCGAGGTCGAACCCTACCTCGCGGAGGACGTCAAGCGGGCGATCCAGGTCCCCGACGGCGCGGTCGATCCGTTCCGCCTGTGCGTCGCGAACGCGGTCGACGCCGAGAACTACGGCGCGCGCATCGAGACCCACGCCGAAGTGATCGACCTGCTCCGGGAGGGGGACGACATCTACGGCGTCGAGGTGCGCCACGAGTCCGGTCCCGGCAAGCGAACCCACGGGACGCCCGGCACGACCGAGGAGATCACCGCCGAGTACGTCGTGAACGCGACGGGTGCGTGGGCCGGCCAGATCGGTGCGATGGCCGACTTAGACGTCGAGGTTCGCCCCTCGAAGGGCGTGATGACGATCATGAACGTCCGCCAGGTCGACACCGTCATCAACCGCTGTCGGCCGAAGGGCGACGCCGACATCGTCGTCCCCCACGAGACGACCGCGATCCTCGGGACGACCGACGAGGAGGTCACGGACCCCGACGACTACCCCGAGGAGCAGTGGGAGGTCGACATGATGATCGACACGCTCTCCGAGCTCGTGCCGATCCTCGAGGAGGCCCGAACCATTCGCTCGTTCTGGGGCGTGCGGCCGCTGTACGAGCCCCCGGGCCGAGGGACGACGGATCCCACCGACATCACGCGCGATTTCTTCCTGCTCGATCACGAGGAACGGGACGGCGTCTCGGGGATGTCCAGTATCGTCGGCGGGAAGTTTACCACCTACCGGGCGATGGCCGAGGAGATCTCGAACCACGTCTGCGAGCAACTCGGCGTTCGAGCCTCGTGTGCGACCGCCGAGGAGGCCCTGCCGGGCAGCGAGAACCTCGCCGTCCTCGAGGAGGGGATGGACGACTTCGGGCTGCGCTCGCCGATCGCCCGCCGGAGCAAACAGCGGCTGGGAAGTCGGTCCCAGGAGGTCCTCGAGACCGACGAGCCGAACCCCGTCGTCTGCCAGTGCGAGGGCGTTACGCGGGCCGAAGTGCAGGACGCGATCGACCAGT
Organism: Natronococcus jeotgali DSM 18795; assembly: GCF_000337695.1. GTDB lineage: Archaea > Halobacteriota > Halobacteria > Halobacteriales > Natrialbaceae > Natronococcus > Natronococcus jeotgali. Next base: position 95,444 of record NZ_AOIA01000116.1, on the reverse strand, counting down.
CGGGATCGGACCTCAACGCCGTTCGCATCCGTACCCGCGCGTCGATGGGCAACTGCCAGGGCGGGTTCTGCTGTCAAAATATGGCCAACGAGCTCCACCCCGAGTACGACGAGGCGACGACTCGAGAGGCCCTGGACGAACTGTTCCAGGAGCGCTGGAAGGGCGAGCGCCACGCCCTCTGGGGCGAGCAACTCTCCCAGGCGATGCTCAACTACGCCCTGCACGCGACGACGATGAACCGGGACAACGATCCCGCGAGCCACACGGAAGCGGTCGACTACGGCGCGTTCGACTCGGGCGACTCGAGCGTGCGGCCCTCGTCGCGCCGGCGGTCGGGGGGTGACTGAGATGGCGATCAGCGACGACGTCCTCGTGATCGGCGGCGGGATCGCGGGCGCGACCGCCGCGCTCGCCGCGGCCGAGGAGGGCGCCGACGTTCGACTGGTCACCCACAAGCAAAGCACCCTCAGGAACGCCAGCGGACTGATCGACGTGCTGGGGTACACCCACGAGGGCGAGGGCCCGATCGTCGACCCGTTCGACCGACTCGAGGAACTCCCCGAGAGCCACCCCTACCGACGGGTCGGCACCGAGGCGGTCCGGGAGGCGCTTTCCTTCTTCGACGAGGTCGCCGGCGACGCCTACGCGGGGGATCACACGGACGCGAACGCCCTCGTTCCGACCCACGGCGGGACGGTCAAACCGACGGCCCGGTACCCGGTCTCGACGGCCGCCGGACTGGCGAGCGATCCCCGAGACACGCTGCTGGTCGGCTTCGAGACGCTGACCGACTTCGACGCGCCGCTTGCGGCCTCCCACCTCGAGGCCGCGGGCGCGCCCTTCGCGGCCCGCGGGGTCACCCTGCGGTTCCCCGGGATCGTCCGGGACGACGCGAAGCTCACGCGGTACGCCCACCTGCTCGACCGCGAGGAGCCCGTCGAGACGGCCGCGGGCGAACGGTCCGCCCGCGAGGCGCTCGCGGCGACCGTAAAACCCCATCTCGAGGGCGAGAGCCGCGTCGGCTTTCCAGCGCTGTTGGGCGACGAGTTCGCCGACGAGGTGCGGGCGGAGCTGGCCGATCGGCTCGGCGCCGACGTCTTCGAGGTGCCGATGGGGCCGCCGAGCCTGCCGGGGATGCGCCTCGAGGACCTGCTGTACGAGGCCCTCGAGGACGCCGGCGTGCGCGTCGTCTCGGGGGTCCCGGTCGTCGGCTACGAGACGGACGACGACGGTACGATCGATCACGTACTCGTCGACCGCCACGGCCAGGAGATTCCCCACGAGGCGGGCCAGTACGTCCTCGCGACGGGCGGGCTCGTCGGCAAGGGCGTTCGCAGCGAGCGCGATCGCGCCTTCGAGCCGATCTTCGACTGTCACGTTCCCCACGCCGACGACCGCTACGACTGGTTCGTCGACGACGTCTTCGGCGAGCAACCGTACGCCCGGTTCGGCGTCGTTCCGGACCGGGAGCTGCGACCCCTCGACGCCGACGAGGAGCCCGAGTTTTCCAACCTGCGGGCTGCCGGCGCGGTGCTTGGCGGCTACGACTACGCGGCCGAGAAGTCGGGCGCCGGGGTCTCACTCGCGACGGGATACGTCGCGGGCGGGCGCGCCGGCGCGGAGGCGAGCAGATGAGCGCGACCGAAGCGGCGAGGACAATTGCGACGGCTGACTCGAGCGACGCGAACGAGACGAACGAGCGAGCGCGATCTACCCAGGTGATTCGATGAGCGACGCAGAACGACCGATGGACGATCACGTACCGGGCGAGGAAGAGGGGTTCGAGCCGATCGAGGTGTTCCCCGAGGCCGAGGAGATGGACCTTCGGCCGGGCGCCGACAACTGCTACAAGTGCTCGACCTGCGATACGAACTGTCCCGTCGCCGAGGTCGACGACGAGTTCCCCGGGCCGAAGTTCCAGGGCCCCGAGCAGTGGCGGCTCAAGCGCCAGTCCGACCACGACATCGACGACTCGGTGATGAAGTGTTCGAACTGCATGCGCTGCGACAGTGCCTGCCCCTCCGAGGTACCCCTCTCGCAGATGCACAACACCGCGCGGGCGGAGTACGTCGAGGAGAACATGAGCAAGCTCTCCCGGGAGTACTGGCGCAACCGGATGCTCTCGAACTACCGGAAGCTGGCGCCGATCGCCGCGACCTTCCCCCGGACCGCGAACTTCGTGATGGGACTCTCCGTGACGCAGTGGATGGGCGAGAAGGTGATGGGGATCACCGGCGAGCGGGAGTTCCCCGAGTTCGCGACCCAGACGTTCCGCGGCTGGTGGGCCGAACGCGGCGGCAACGACACCTCGAGGGAGCGGGCGCGGGCCGCGCGGGCCGAGCGCGGCGAGGACGTCGAGAACCCCCGCAAGCGCATCGCGTACTTCCACGGCTGCTACTCGAACTACAACACGCCGGAGGTCGCGAAGGCGCTCGTCCGGGTCTACGAGCACCTCGGCTACGAGGTCATGGTCCCCGAGCAGGCCTGTTCCGGAACGCCGATGTTCGCCAACGGGATGCTCGAGGACGCCCGTCTGGCCGCCGAGACGAACGTCCGGGAGCTCGCCGACGCGATCGAGAACGGCGCCGATATCGTCGCCTCCTGTAGCTCGTGTTCGATGTCGATCCGCCAGGAGTACCCGGAGCTGTTCGACTTCGAGGGGACCGAAGACGTCGCCGCGAACACCTGGGACGCCGTCGAGTACCTGCGGGTCCACGAGGACCTGAAAGGCGAGCTCGAGGGCACCGCCGTCGACGGGGAGTTCGCCTACCACGCGCCGTGTCACGCCCGCAACCAGGGACTGGACGGTCAGACCGTCGAGGTGCTGAGCGCGATCGACGGGATCGACGTCGAGGACGTCGGCGACTCCTGTTCGGGGATCTCGGGAACGTACGGCTGGAAGGAGGAGAACTACGAAACCTCCATGAAGATCGGCGAGGAGATGTTCGAGCACATGGAGGACGCGGAAGCGACGACCGGTCTCACGGAGTGTCCGACCTGTTCGATGCAGATGGGCCACGGAACCGGCTACGAGATCACCCACACTCTCGAGGTGCTCGAGGCCGCGCTCGTCGGCGCGGAGCGATAATGAACCTCGCGGAACGCATCGCACGACGGCGATCCGCACACCGGACGAGCGGGATCGTCGTCAACCGCAACCACCTCAGCCCGGTCGTCCACCGCTCGGAACCGGTCGGGCGAGGTCCCGTCCTCGAGCAGTTGCTCGACGCCCTCGAGCCGGTGTTCGACGACGACCTGCCCGAGCCCGCGGCGGTCGTCGGTCCCGCCGGGTCCGGCACCTCGGCGGTCGTCACGGCGCTTTTCGACGCGCTGAACGCTCGACTGGGCGAGCCGACGCGGTCGATCGGGACGACGACCAGGGCCGGCAGTTCCGGGGCCGTGACCTGGTTCGTCTACGTCGACGCGCGCCGGGTCGGAAGCCCCTTCTCGTTCTACCGGGCCGTGCTCTCGATGGTCTCGAACGACGCGGTCCCCGAGAGCGGCGTCGGCACCGACGCCCTGCGAGAGCGGCTCCGAACCCGCTTCTCCCGGCCCGATCGGCGGGCCGTCGTCGCGATCGACCACCACGACGAGCCCGAGTCGCTCTCGTACGGTCGCGTGCGCGAGCTCGTCGAACCGGTCGACGACGCCGTTGCGACGGTCGCCGTCGGCCAGACCGAGCCCGAGGACTGGGCGGGAACGACGGTGACCGTTCCGACCTACCGCCACCACGAGCTCGCCGACGTCGTCACCGACCGCACCTCGACTGGGTTGACCGCGGGGACGCTCGACCACGAGACCGTCCGCGAGGTCGCGATCTGGGCCGACGGCAACGCCCACGACGCGCTCGCGGCGCTGTTCGGAGCGACGCTGCTGGCCGTCGAGGACGGCGCGGACCGGATCGAGCGATCGCACCTCGAGGCGGCGATGGAGGACGTTCCCGAGCCCGGCGTCCACGTCGATCGAGCGCTCTCGCTGTCGGAAACCCGCCAGCGGGTGCTGTGCGGGCTGATCGACGTCGACGCCGCAGACCGCCCGATCCGGGAGGTCGCCGCGGAGATCGCGGAGCGGTCGGGGCTCACGGCCGGGACGGTCAAGCGGTTCCTGTACGAACTCGCCGACAGAGGGGTCATCGAGCGGGTCCCGCTGTCGACGAGCGGGAGCGGGCGACGTCCGAGCACGGTCGTCCCCCGGTTTCCGACGCTCGCGTTCCGGGCGCTCGCCTCGCCCGACGGCGATCCTCGGTAGGCCGTCCGGCGTCGGGGCGGCGAGGCGTCGCCGAACTCAGTCCGCCGCCTGAGCAACCCTGGCGGCGTCGCTTTCGTTTTCTGCAGGTTCGTCGCTCGCGCCCGCGCTCTCGTTCGCGGCGGGTTCGTCACTCGCGCCCTCGTTGGCGGTCTCGTTGCCGGCCGTTTCGTTGCCGTCTGCCTCGGCGTCGTCCCCGCTCGCCGACTCCTCCTCGAGGGTCGTCTCCTGGAGGTCGATCTCGACGGCGTCGCCCTCGACGACGGCGGTTTCGGGGACCGCGGTTTCGGCCCGGTAGTCGGTGTCGCCGTCGACGGTCACGGTGTAGTTCTCGACCGCCTCGACGCTGCTGTCGGTGTACCCGTCCTCGACGCCGAGTTCGTCGTCGGTCGCGTACGGAACCGTGAGCTCGAAACTGCCGTTCTCGTCGACCTCGACCTCCTGCTCGTAGGTGAACGTGCCGCGGTCGGCGCCGGAGTCGACCTCGAGTTCGGCGGTCGCGGTCGCGTTCTCCCCGACGGGACCGTCGACGCTTCCGGTGATCGTCGCCCCCTCGACGCGTTCGTAGGTCTTGACCGCCGAGCCGGTTCGCTGGTCGATAATCTCGGCGTTCGGGCTCGCCTCGATCTGGGAGATGGTTTGCGAGCCGGCCATCCGGTTGACCACGACCTGCGGTTGGCCGTTCCGGTCGGTCGCCACCTGATCCGTCTCGGGATTCATCAGCGCGTAGCTGACGAAGCCGACCGTCCGCGCGTCGTTCTCGTGGACGAGCCGGTAGTGCTCGAGCCCCGCGGCGTCGTCGAAGTACAGCCGGGAGATCATCGTGTCGTCGTAGGGGACCGATCCGAGCCGCTCGCCGACCTCGTCGCGGTCGATCGGCTCGGTGGCGTCGACGTTCTGGGGCGTGACGTAGTGGCCGTAGCCGGGGCCCGACCAGGTGGCGATCGCGCTGAACTTCCCGCCGGCCATCTGGTCGTCGATCATCACGTACCGCATCTGTTCGGTGGCGTTCTCTTCGACCCCTGCCTCGAGTTCCTCGGTCGGTCGGACGTCGTCGCCGTCGTCCAGCGGGGACTCGCCGGCCGCGACGTTCTCGAGGATCAGTTCGGCCTCGCGCTCGGACTCGGCGGTGAGAAACGCCGAGGCGGTCTCGGCGTTCTGCTGGAACGGGTTCGCGTGGGGGATCCGCTCGCCCTGGGTCGTGATCAGGTGGCCGTAGTCCCACCAGGACATGACGCCGTAAGCGCCCGCGGGATAGTCGAAGTCGCCGCCCTCGGGGTAGTCGTAGGTGCCGGAGTACTCGAGTTCGCTGGCGTTGTCGGCGCCGCCGTAGTTACCGGGCTCGGGGGTGTTCGACTCGAGCCAGTCGTTCGACGCCTCCCACGTCATCGCGTCGGGATGCGGTCCCGTCGCCTGGCCGCGGTCGATCACGGACATGTCGTCGGCCGCGACGACCGGGAGCAGCGGCGCGAACAGCAACAGGACGACCACGAGCAGGACGATGACCTGGTAGGTCTCGATCCCGCGAAGCGACCGCGCGCTCCGCTGCAGGTCGAGGTCGAACAGCCGCACGACGTCGGCGACGAAGGCGGCGTTGACGACGGCGACCGCGAGCACGAGGTAGTACGAGAACCGAACCTGGGTCGCCGCCATGCTGATCAGGAACAGCGACCAGACGAGGATCAGCGTGTACTCCGCGCGGTACTCGCGGCCGAACAGCGGCCGGGCGAGCAGCAGGACCAGCCCGGCCAGCATCGTGTAGAAGGCGGTGCCGAACTCGCCGAAGACGTGATCGGCGAAGTTCTCGGGCGGCTGGGCCTCCTGGATCGTCAGCGTCCCCGCGTCCTGGTTGAACGGCAGCAGTCGACCCGTGAGGTTGCCGACGAGGGTGGTGTAGAAATCCGGCAACACGAGCCACATGGCGACGAACGCGGCGAGGACGAGTCCGAGGATCGCGACCGGGTAGAGGCGACGGTCGAACCCGCGGGCGTTCCACCGGCGGGCGAGCCACGCCATGAACAGGCAACCGACGGCCACGAGCGCCGCGGTTCCGGGCTGGAGGTAGCCGAAGCTCGTGACGCTCGTTCCCGGCGCCTCGATCAGCAGGGCCGTCCCGATCGCGGTTACGCCGAGGGCGACGGCGCCGACGAACGCGACGTGATCGGGGGAGACGCCGCGGACGTAGTCCAGACAGAGCTGCACGGCGAAAAAGACCGCGAAGATGCCGATCAGGACGACGCCCGACGGCCAGATCCAGACGTACAGCGTGAGCGCGATCCCAGCCAGCGCGGCGTAGACCGTCGGCGATCGAAGGGTGGCCCAGTCCCCGTCGGCGACGAGTTCGTAGATCGGCTGGTCGCGCTCGGCGACCCGCAGCGCGACCATCATCGCGAGCACGGCGATCGCCATGAACAAGACCTCGGCGACGTGGTGATCGAGCTGGCCGACGGTCGACCGCACGAAGAACTGCCCCGGCGCGAGCGCGAGCACGACGACGGCGACGAGGCCGCCGACGGTGCCCCCCAGGCGCCGACCGGCGTAGAAGACGGGGATCGCGACCAGCGCCGCCATCGCCGGCACCGAGAGCAGCGACACCGCGTAGAGCGTGCTCTGTGACGGATCGCCGAGCCCGACGACCATCGCGGCGGTCACGATGAGCTGATCGAACAGGGTGCCGAACTGGCCGACGTAGCTGCCGGAGGGAAATCCGGTCCAGATATCGTACGGCATCGTGAACGGGTAGTTCTCGGTCGTCCACTGCACGGTTCGCCAGTGGTACCAGGAGTCGACGCCCGCGAGCGCGGGCGTTCCATCTTCGGTAACGAAGGCCCCGTACGACTGGATCCGCGTCCAGAAAATAAACAGCATGGCGACCCCGAGAACGGGGACGTAGTACCACTTCGCCCACGAGCCGAGGACGGACGATCCCGTCCGCTCCTCGGTTCGCTCGGTCTCCGTACTCATTAGGTTCCACGAGAAGTAAGCCACGAATAAGCTTTCCCATATCACCCAGATTATTTAACTATCACATTCAGTGATTGTTTTGTTCGAGCGAAGCTCGAGAGCGGTCGACGACGGCAAGGTTTATCCTTCGGAGATCGAAATCGAACGTCCGATGAAGGTCTCCGCGGTCGTCTGCACGTACGCGATGGAGCGCTACGACGTCTTCTCGGAGTGCGTCGACAGCGTGCTCGCCCAGACCTACGAGCCGCTCGAGGTCGTCGTCGTCGTCGACGGCAACGAGGCCGTCTTCGAGCGCGTCCGCGAGGAGTACGGGGACCGCGAGGGCGTTGTCCTCCACTGCAACGACGAGAACCGGGGGATCTCCTACAGCCGCACGCGGGGCGCCGAGATCGCAAGCGGCGAGGTCGTCGCCTTCATCGACGACGACGCCGTCGCCGAACCCGACTGGATCGCGGAGCTGGCCCGGGTCTACGAGGAGACCGACGCGATCGCCGTCGGCGGCCACGCCAAACCCGACTGGGTCACCGAGAAACCCGACTTCTTCCCCGCGGAGTTCTACTGGCTCGTCGGCTGCGACGAGCGGGGGATGGGCGAGCACATGGAGGAGCTTCGCAACACCTACGGCTCGAACATCTCCTTCCGGCGGGACGTCTTTCTCAGCGTGGGCGGCTACGACGAGAACACGGGCCGAAAGGGTGATCGACACATCCAGGCCCACGAAGCCCCAGTCTGCATCCGGATGGCCAACCGGTACGGCAAGGGCGTGATCTACAACACCGACGCCGTCGTCAACCACAAGCTGTTCGACTACCGCGGCGACTTCCGGTGGCTCGTCTTCCGGTCGTTCTGGCAGGGGTACTCGAAACGCATCATGGATCTCCTCTTGCCCGAGGCCGCAGGCGACAAAAACGAGTATCTACAACAGCTCATGCTCGAGTTCGTCCCCTCGCGAGTGCGAGAACTCGCCCGCGATCCCTCGAGGGCGAAGGCCAAACAGCTAGTCGCGATTTTCGTCTTCACCGCGGCGGTCGGTTTGGGCTATCTCTACGGGCTCGTCCAGCCCGACGACGCGCTCGTTCGAGCGGACGACGAGACGGCGACCGCCTGAGACGGCTCGAGACGAATCGATTCGCGGAGGGACTACAGGAGGTTGCGGGATGGGGACGTCGTCCACGCCACCTCGCACGGGAGCCGGGCCGCACGCGAGTTCGACGGCGTCGGCCAGTACGACTACGGGGCGCTCCTGTACTGCGAGTGGGGGCGTACGCCGGGGGACTATGCGGTACGCGTCCGGCTGGACGACGACTGCGTCCTCGTGGACGCGACGCTCCGAGGGTACGACTCGTCGCTTTGGATCCGCCTCGAGGGAGTCTGCAACCGCGAGGACGCCGCGGAGACGTGCGCGTTCGTGAGGTGAGGCGAGAGGGCGGAACGCGGCTCGCTCTCCGCCGTCACCGCCGTTATCGATCGTTCCGCAGCCGATCGCTCGTCTGCACCCGGATGTCGAGCTTCTCGGTTCCGCGGATCCAGCCGAGGTATCCCTGCAGGCGATCGGCCGACCGCAGGGCCTCGATCGTGTCGAACTCCTCGCGGAGCGCCTCGTTCGCAAAGAGCGCGTGGATCTGCTTGTGGCAGGGGCGACAGAGCATCACCGTCGGGCTCGTCGCTCGCTCCTCCGGCCGGAGGTGGTGTTCCTGGACGATCTGGGGATCGTCGATCCGTTCGTCGGGGACGACCCGCCGACAGAGCGCACACGTCGTCGGCATCGGTTTCAGTAGGGGAGCGACGGTCAAAACGGCTCGGGTCAGGCCGGGTCGGTGACGCTCTCGAGGGGGCGAGCGAGCAGTTTCCGAGGAGGCGCGTCGCCCGGGTCGACGGCGCGTCGACTTCGGAACGCTTGAGGCGGCCTGTCGGAAATAGCGACCGTGACTCGCGCCAAACTGTTCGCGTCTCTTTGCGGACTCGTCTTCCTGGTCAATCTCGCCAGGGTCGTCTTCGCGCCGCTTCTGGACGTCTTCATCGGGGAGTTCGGGATCGGGGAGGCGACCGCGGGCCTCGTCGTGACCCTCGGGTGGGTCGGAAGCGCCGCGCCCCGGCTCCCGACCGGGTGGATCCTGACGAAGGTGCCACGTCACCTCGTCGTCCTCGTCTCGGGGCTCGTCCTCGCGGTCGCCTCGAGCATCGCCGCGACCGCGACGACGGTCGAACACCTCATGGCCGGGGCCTTCCTGATGGGGATCGCCTCCGGGATCTACTTCGTCTCGGCGAACCCGCTGTTGAGCGAGCTGTACCCGGACCGCATCGGTCGGATCATCGGCATCCACGGCGCCGCCAGCCAGGTCGCCGCGGTGATCGCCGCGCCGTTCGTCGCGCTCACCGTCCTCGTCGACTGGCGGCTCTCGCTGTGGGCGATCGCGGTCGGCGCGGCGGCGATCACGGTCGCGACGTGGATCGCGGCGAGGACGGCCGAGCTCCCGACCGCGGGAGAGGCCGACCGCGACTTCGTCGCCGGCGCGCTCTCGGAGTGGAAGCTGATCGTGACCGCGCTGGCGATCGTCGGGGCGGCGTCGTTCGTCTGGCAGGGGCTGTTCAACTTCTACGAACTGTACATGCAGTCGAAGGGCCTCTCGGACTGGGCGGCGGGGATGATGCTGACGATCATCTTCGCGGCGGGCGTCCCCGCGTTTTACTTCGGCGGCGACCTCGCCGACCGTTTTCCCCACGTCCCGTACCTGCTCGGGATCGTCGGCGCGTTCGCGGCGAGCCTGTTCGCGCTGACGCGGGCGGAGGGACTGCTCGCGCTGGTCGTCCTCTCGGCGATCGTCGGGTTCGTCATCCACACCCTCTTCCCGGCGATCGACACCTTCCTCCTCGACACGCTCCCGGACTCGACGCGGGGCAGCGCCTACGCCGTCTTCAGCTCCACCTGGATGCTGATGCAGGCGCTCGGCTCGTCGGCCCTCGGCTCGCTCGTCGAACAGGGGTTCGCCTACGACGCCGTGTTCGCGAGCGGCGCGGCCGCGCTGGCCGCGATCGCCCTCGTTCTCGTCGTCCTCGAGCGGGCGGGGCGACTGCCGGAGTAGGTCGTCCTCGAGGCGGGCGCCCCGCGTCGCTCAGTCGATTTCGGCGTACCGGACGTCGACCCGGATCTCGTCGCCGGTCTCCGGATCGACCAGCGGAACCTCTTCGACGAGACTCGTGCGGACGCACTCTCGCCAGGCCTCCACGGCGGTCTCGTGGTACTCCGCGACGGTCGCCTCGTCGACGTCCGCGCCGCGGTCGCTGCGGGCGATCGAGCGCGACTCCGCCCGCGAGGGCGCGGGGATGCGGGTGCGCTCGGGGTCGTACTCGCCGCGGACGTTGACGAACGCCTCCGGGCCGAGGTCGACCGCGGGGGCGTCCGCTCGGTTCGACTCGCCCCCGGAAACGAACCGGGCGGCCGTCGCTTCAGTCTCGAACGGCGCCGAGACGCGGATGACGTGGCGTCCGTCGCCGTCGGCATCGCGGTTGCGCTCGAACGTCTCGATGACGGCCTCGGGATCGACGACGAGGGTTTCGATCCGTTCGACCGTCGGGCGGGACTCAGTGCTGGTCATCTACCTCGAAGAGGTGTTCCGCACCGAGTTATAGTCCGGGGTCAGCGCGGCTCTTGACGGGCGAGGACGCGGTCGTCGCCGTCGCGATCGTACGACGGCACCGGCGATCACGCGGGTTCGAGGTCGGGAATTCCCCGATCGTTCGGCTCGCGCTCGCGAGCGGAACCCTCGAGGATCTCGGGCGGGGGAATCCGATCGGCGGCTTCTCGGCGACGACGTTCCCGATCGACGCCTTCGATGCCGTCGGGGGCCTCGACGAGGACCTGCCCGCGGCCCAGGACTACGAGTTCTACCTCCGTCTCCTGGCGTCGGCGGAGTTCGACGAGATCCGCGGCGTTTCGGACGCGCTCGTGGATCGCCACACCGACGGCGAGCGGATCGGCACCGATCCCGAGCGAAAGCTCGAGGGATACCGACGGGTGCTCGAGAGACACGGTCGGCGCATCCGCCGCCGGCGGCGAGCCGAGTTCGCGGCCAACGTCGCGTTCGTCCACGCCGAGAACGGGCGGCGGGAATCGGCGGCCGACTACCTCGAGCGCGCGATCGCGAATCGACCCCTGGAACGGTCGCCACTACGTCTACTACTGTGCGGCCGGCGTCAGCTGCCGGGCGCTGCTGGCTGTCCGCGACGCGAAGAGCCGCCTCGCGGTGTACGCGAACCGGCTCGGGTGACGGGTGGAACAGTATGTCGCGAGGGTGGGACTCCCGGCGCCGGCACGGGCGGCGGAACGAGCGTGCGGGTTCGGGGCGCGGCCAAGCTATTTGTCAGTTCGCGGCGCCCGTTAGAACATGCAAGCCGTCGTGTTGGCCGCCGGAAAGGGGACGCGCCTCCGACCGCTCACCGAGGACAAACCCAAGGCCCTCGTCGAGGTCGACGGCAAACCGCTCGTCGAGGACGTCTTCGACAACCTGCTTGCAATCGGAGTCGACGAGCTGATCGTCGTCGTCGGCTACCGGAAGGAGCAACTCATCGAGCGCTACGGCGACGCCTACGAGGGCGTCCCGATCACCTACGCCCACCAGCGCGAACAGCTCGGACTCGCCCACGCGATCCTCCGGGCCGAACCCCACGTCGACGACGACTTCGTGCTCATGCTCGGGGACAACGTCTTCCGGGGAAACCTCGGGGACGTCGTCAACCGCCAGCGCGAGCAGCGCGCGGACGCGGCCTTCCTCGTCGAGGCGGTTCCCGACGAGGAAGCGTCGCGGTACGGCGTGCTCGACACCAACGAGTACGGCGAGATCGTCGAGGTCGTCGAGAAGCCCGACGATCCGCCGTCGAGTCTGGTGATGACCGGCTTCTACACGTTCACCCCCGCGATCTTCCACGCCTGCCACCTCGTCCAGCCCTCCGACCGCGGCGAGTACGAGCTTCCCGACGCGATCGACCTGCTTATTCAGTCGGGCCGGACCATCGACGCGATCCCGATGGACGGCTGGCGGATCGACGTCGGCTACCCCGAGGACCGCGAGGAGGCCGAACGACGCCTGCGGGAGACCGACGCGTTGCGTTCCGAGTGACCGCGGCGTTCCCGTTCCGAGCGACCGCGACGTTCTGACTCGAGAAACTGACGTGTTCGACGCGAGACGGCGAGGCGCCCCGGCGTCGCTTACGGTGCGTCGGTCGCGGCCTCGAGCGTCGATCGCCGCCGAACACCGGGCGGTTCCGGTCCGACACCCCCACACCGGATTTCAGATGAAATCGCTCGAGCGGGGGGCGGGGGAGGGGGCGGATCGCGGCCGACCCGAGCGACGGGATAATGGGATAAAACGGGACGAGAATCCGTTAGATTGTGTATCGAGATCGCTATGGCGGTAGTCGCTGCAGTCGCTCTGGTACTATATTATATATTTTACCCTAGTGGTAATCTAGTAGTAGTAGGGTAGTGAGAGAAACAGAGAAGAACCCATCTAGGAGGAGTAAGTGAGTACCCGACTGTGACTCGTCATCTCTTTATATCCTATCCCGATCGACTCGGCGCGAGAGGAGAAGCCGGGTCGTTCGAGCGCCGGTTCGAGGGAGCGGTCGGCACGGCCGGTTCACCGCTGGGACACCGAATTTCAGATGATATCCCACGGTCGGGCACTGAACCCGTCGAAACCGACGGCTGACGAATCTTCCCGCGCTCGTCTCGAGTGCTTCTCGTCCCTCCTCTCACCTTCCCTCGCGACGATTTCATCTGAAATCCGGTGTGGGGGTGAGTTCGCGGCCGCCTCGTTTCCGAGACATTTCATCTGAAATCCGGTGTGGGTGGGTGGGGGGAACGCTCCGTCGATCCGCAGCGATTCATCTGAAATCCGGTGTGGGGATCGCAACCAGTGTGCGGACCGACCGTCGCGAGCGCCGACCGAACCACGGGTGGAACCCGGACGAATCCGGTGCCACACCGTCCGGGCGTCCCCCGTCCGCGGAAGGAAAGAGCTAAGGAAAATTCATCTGAAAGACGGTGTATGCCTTTGCACGCGGAGGGGACGGGGACGCTCGGCGAGTACGCCGCCGAGCACGGTGCGGTCGCCCACTCCCGCTCCAAGTCTCGCGACGATCCGCTCTCGGTGCTGGACGAGGAGGATCGGATCTTCGCGAACGAGGACCTGCTGCGGATCGACCACGTCCCCGATCAGAACAAGATCGTCGGTCGGAACAACCAGATCGAGACCGTCGCTCGGCGGCTCAAACCGACGATCACCGGCGGAACGGGCAAGGGGACGCTGCTGCTCGGAAAGTCGGGATCCGGAAAGACCCTCGTCACCCGCTACGTCAGCCGCGAGGTGGTCGAGCGGGGGCGGGAAAACGACGTTCGAATCGGCCGTGCGGTGATCGACTGCGCCCAGCGCCGCTCGGAGGTCCAGACCGTCATCCACCTCGCGAAGAGCCTGAACGAGCCCGAGAAAACGGGAATCACGATCCCCCACTCCGGGATCGCGACGGGGGCGTACTACGATCGACTCTGGTCGGTCATCGACGAACTGTACGACGCGATCATCGTCGTCTTAGACGAAATCGATCGGCTCGCGCCACCCGACGACGTCGAGAACGTCCCGCCCGAGGAGGCCGACGACAGCAAACTCCTGATGCAGCTCTCGCGGGCGGGCGAGGAAAACGACGTCGACGCGAGCATCACCGTCATCGGAATCAGCAACGACCTGAAGTACGGCGACCGACTCGACACTCGCGTCGAGAGCTCCTTCTCACCCGACGAGATCGTCTTCCCGGCCTACGACGCCAACCAGCTCGGCGACATCCTCGAGCGCCGTCGCGACGCCTACCGCGAGGACGTTCTGACCGACGACGTCATCCCGCTGTGTTCGGCCTTTTCGGCCCAGGAACACGGCGACGCCCGCCGGGCGATCGACCTCTTCCGGCTCGCGGGCGAGGTCGCCAGGGACAACGACGCCGCCCGGGTCACGGAGAGTCACGTCCGGGTCGCCAACGACGACGCCGAGGTGACCCGGATTCAGGACCTCATTCGTGGCTGCCCGACCCAGGCGAAGATCGCGATCGCGGCGCTTGCGACCATGGACGAGTTCTCCGAGCGCTCGGCGTTCAAGGCGACCGAGATGTACCGCGTCTATCGGGCCTTCGCCGAGGCCATCGACGCCAACGTCCTCGGCAAGAAACGCATCACCGACCAGCTCCGGGAGTACGAGACGCTGAAGATCATCAACATGACCCGAACGAGCGACGGCTACCGCGAGGGGACCTACCTTCAGCTCTCCCTGCTCGACGACTCGAGCCTGTTACTCCAGACGATCGGCCTCGACGAGCGCTGTGCGAACATTCCGATCGACGGACGGATGCGCCAGCACATCGTCTCGATCGTGGGACCGTAGCGTCGACCGACTATTTTGTAACCGATACGACCAGCATATTTTTGTCTCATGGCCCGGAATTCACGACCGATGGAGCATGACGGGGTTCGCGCGACGGCGCTCGAGCGAGAGGCGTTCCTGTCGATGAGCGATCGAACGCGCGATATCGCCGCGGACGACGTCTGTATCCTCGTCCCGACGCTGAACGAGGCGGCGACGATCGGCGACGTGATCGACGGCTTCCGCGAACAGGGGTACTCGAACGTCGTCATCGTCGACGGCGACTCCGACGACGGGACGCGCTCGATCGCCAGCGACCACGGCGCGGAAGTATTTACCCAGACCGGCGACGGGAAGGGACAGGCCGTCCGGGAGGCGCTCGAGTACGTCACCGTCCCGTACGTGCTGATGGTCGACGGCGACGGCACCTACGATCCGGCCGACGCCGACCGCATGCTCGAGCCCCTCTCGAGGGGGTACGACCACGTCATCGGAAACCGCTTTGCGGACATGGACGACGACGCGATGGCGGCCCTGAACGGGTTCGGAAACCGGCTGATCAACCGCTCGTTTCGGCTGATCCACGGCGCGGAGTACGAGGACATCCTCTCGGGCTACCGGGCGTTTACGACCGACTCGTTCGAGCGGCTCTCGCTGGACGCCGACGGGTTCACCATCGAGACCGAACTCGCCGTCGAGTGCGTCAAACACGGGATCGACACGGCCGTCGTTCCGATCAGCTACAGGGCCCGTCCGGAGGCCTCGGAGACGAACCTCAACCCCCTTCGTGACGGCGGCACGATCGTGCTGACGCTGTACTCGCTGGCGAAGACCAACAATCCGCTGTTTTACTTCGGCAGCTTCGGCGCGGCGAGTATCGTCTCCGGCGGCGTCGTCGCAACGTACGTGCTCTGGGAGTGGATCCAGTACGGAATCGGCCACGAGATCCTGGCACTGGTGTCGGCGGCCGCCGTGCTGCTCGGGGTGCAACTGGTCATGTTCGGCGTGCTCTCTGATATGCTCGTGACGCTGCACCGCGAACAGCGCCGTCGACTCGAGCAGATCACGCGCGACGAGCGGGGCCGCGACGACTAGAACGGCAGCATCGAGCGAACCTGCTGAACGACGCCGTTGGAGTGCTGGCGGCGGTACTCCTCGAACGGCTCGTGAAGCGCGTTCAGTAGCTGTTGGCGCGAATCGAACCGCTCCCGGTTCGTCTCCGCGAGCACCTCCCCGAGCGCAACGTCGTTTCCGTGAACGTCGTAGGGGATTCGCTCGTGGCCGAGCTCGGCGTCGACGTCGTCGGCGGTCGCCGGAAACGATAGCTCGGAGTCTCTGAGGCGGGCGTCGAGGGCGGCGATGCCGAAGTCGACGCTTTCCGGGTCGTCGTTGTCGTCGTTGGATGGTGGCCGGACTCCCATACGCGGTACGTAGCACGCCGCATATCAAAACCGCTGCGGAGACGCTCGCCGGACCCGCGACGTTCCCGGCGAACGGCGATACGTCTTTGGGGCCCGCGACGGAGTATCCGGTATGGCCGAGTACACCACGGTTTCGATTCCGAAGGATCTAGCCGACCGCGTCGACGAGACGATCGAGGGGACGAGCTTCCAGAGCACCAGCGACCTGGTCCGGTTCCTGCTTCGGAGCATCGTTATCCAGCACCAGCGACGGGGTGAGCTGACCGAGGCCGAGTTCGAGGAGATCACCGAACAGCTCCGCGGGCTGGGCTACCTCGAGTAGCCGACAACGCTCCGGCGACGGCGCGGCCGCCGCCTCTCGAAGCGCCGTTACTCCCGGTCGCGAAGCGACCCCTCCGGCGCCCGGGCGTCGAGGATCTCGAGGGGTTGCCGGTCGCCGACTCGATCGAAGGCGGCGAACGACGCCTCCTCGAGCGTCCACGGCGGAACGGCGACGAAGACCACCTCGGCGAGGTCGTCGCGTTTGGTCACCTCGAGCTCGCCGACGGGATGGGAAACGAACTGACCCTGGGCCTGTCGGGCCGGCGTCGAGAGGTCGACGCCGAACACCGCGTTGACCGCGTTGCCGGGATCGGGAAGGAAGAAGTCCGTAAAGACCGGCGCCTCGGGCGGAAGCTCCGCGGCCCCCTCGAGCCGTCCCGCCGGCGTCACCGAGACGCCGGTCCGAACCGGGTTCGGATCGGCGTTGCTGGCGAGTTCGAGCAACACCTCGATCAGGGCGCGGGTAGCGTAGACCACGGACGTCGTACGCGCGCCTCGCAGTTAGCTGTATGGCCTCAGAACGGCAGCAGCTTCCACCCCGCTTTGGCGTACACCAGCGGCGCCCGGGTGCGGGACCGGGCCAGCGCCTCCTCGAGGGCCGCCGTCGCGTCGGTCAGGACGCCGTCGCCGTGCCCGACGAGCACCCGATCGGGGGCGAGATCGCCGAGAGCGTTTCGGGGCGGGAGCGCTCGCCGCATCGGGTGGACCCCGAGGCGCTCGCCCCCGGCGAGGAAGTAGTCGGCTGTGCCGAGCGATTCCGGGACGACGAGGGTTCCCCCCTCGGGGTCGTAGAGCGCGACTTCCTGCCAGAATCGGCTATCGACGACCGTCCGCGCCTTGATCCCGGTGTCCGCGAGCTCGTCGCCGAAGCGAACGACGGGCGCCTCGAGCTCCTCGGAGACGCCCTCGAAAAAGGCGGGGAGGTAAACGGGGACCTCGTGGCGGTCGGCGACGGCGGCGGCGTCGCGCTTGTGGCGATCGAGCGCGACGACGACGCCGCGGACCTCGCCCAGCCCCGCGAGCACGTCGTCGATCCCGGGAGCGTCGACGGGGTCGATCACCCAGACGTCGCCGTCCAGCTCGAGGGCGTGGCTGGCCCGCTGCATCTCCTCGTCGGGATGGGCGATCCAGCCGACGCCGCCGTCGAACCGATCGATCTCGGCGAACTCGCTCGCGCGCTCGTCGACCCGAAATGGCATGCGCGACGGTACGCTCGCTCGGCTCATAAACCTGGACGAACCCGCCGATTCCGCCGGTTCGGTGCCGAGCGCTCGCCGCCGATCCGTACCCGACGGCGGTCTCGGCGGCGCCTGGGGCTCCGTCGGTATCGAGCGTCGGCGTTCGACGCGGCGACGCTTCTATGCCGCCGGCCGGAGTAGGGGCGACCATGCTCACCGGTCTCTCCTGGCTCGCGCTCGAGGTCAAGCACCTCGAGCCCGCGCGGCGGTTCTACGCGGAGACGCTGTCGCTTCCCGTCCGCGAGGACGGCGCCGACGAGTGCGTCCTCGCCGCGGGCGAGACCGACCTCGTTCTCCGGCGACCCGAGGGAGTTCCCCGCGGCGGGCTCCACACCCACTACGCGCTCTCGATCCCCGCCGACGAGTACGACGAGTGGTGGGACCGCCTGGGCGGGGAGTACGACCTCGAGGAGGCCCGGTTCGGCTCCTCGCGGTCGCTGTACCTCTACGACCCCGACGGCAACTGCGTCGAGCTCGGCCAGCGCGACGTCGCGGGACCGGGGATCGACGGGCTCTTCGAGGTCGTCCTCGAGGTCGAATCGCTCGAGCGCGCCCGGGAGTTCTACGAGGCGCTCGGCTTCCGGACCGTCGACGTCGGCGCAGACCGCAAGCGAGTGCGGCTGAACGGACCGATGGCCCTCGAGCTCTGGGAGCCCCACCTCGGCATCGCCGACGGCCGCGGCGGCGTCCACGTCGACCTCGGCTTCGAAACCGACGATCCGGGTGCGGCCCTCGAGGCGGTCGCGAACCGCGTCGACCGCCTCGAGCGCGAC
The DNA here is from genome assembly GCF_000337695.1 of Natronococcus jeotgali DSM 18795. Classification (GTDB taxonomy): domain Archaea; phylum Halobacteriota; class Halobacteria; order Halobacteriales; family Natrialbaceae; genus Natronococcus; species Natronococcus jeotgali. The sequence continues at coordinate 77,076 of NZ_AOIA01000116.1, read as the reverse complement.
GCCGGCGACGAGGTCGTGGTGCGGGATCCGGACGGCCACTGGCTGACGTTCCGCCAGCCCGGGCCTGCAACTGAGCGGTGAACTACCTTCGTGTCCGTCGCCGGTATCGTGCCACGATGACCGACGAATCCCGACGCGACGGCGGCGACGTCGTCCACCGAACCTTCGACGTCGAGGAAGCCGACCCGAACGTGAGCGTCGCCCGAACCGTCGCCGAACTCGAGGGAGTCGACACCGACGAGTTGACGCCGCTGTACGACTGCATCGACCACCTCCTCGAACACGTCTTCTCGGAGCCGCCCGTTCCCGCCGCGGAAGCCGAGGTCGCGTTCTCCTACGAGGGGTACCGGATCACCGTCGCGCAGGACGGACGCGCCGCCTTCAGGAAGCGAGGAAGCGGGGAGTAGCCGTCCGTCGGGGGTTCGCGCCCCACTCTCGGTCGACTACAGCCGATCGGCGTCGACGTCGATCCCCGGCGGCGTGACCACCAGGAACCCGCGGAAGTGAACGAGGTTGCCGCCCGACTCCTTGACATCGCGCGCGAAGCCGGACGCCAGCTCGTTAACTTCGCCCTCGACACAGAGGACGAGGACGTTCCCCGTCGAGACCGCCTCGAGCCACTCGTCGGCGGGCGTCGTCCCGTCGAGGACGCCCAGGACGATTTCGCCGTCGAGCTCGAACTCCTCGTCGATGCGTTCCTCGACGGTTCGCAGGTCGAGATCGAAATCGCTCATACGGATCCCCTCGAAGCGCGGCGAGAAAAACGTTCGCTTCGGCCGTCTCGTGCGGACCACCGCAGTCAGTTTCGGCGAAACCGGGTCGCCCGCGGTCGCACCGGGAACGATAGCCCGCCTCAGTCCTGCGGAAACTCCTTTCTGAACCCCCGGAACTCCGTGCGGTGGGCTTCCTCGTCGGCGAGGATCGTCACCGCGACGTCCTCCGTGACCGGGTCGTCGGCCTCGCGGGCGGCCTCGAGCAGCGAGCGGTACGTCTCCAGGGCGTCCTCTTCGGCCTCGAGGACGCCGTCGATCACCGACTCGACGTCGGTGGTGTCCTCGGGGGGCTGAAGGCTCGACTGGCCGGCCTCGAACGACTCCGATCCCGGCGGGGAGCGATCGAGCTGTTTCAGCCGGTTCCCGAGCAACCGCGCGTGCTCGAGCTCCTCGTCGACGTCGGCCTCGAGGCTCGATTTGACCTCCTCGGCGTGGACCCCGTCGAGGACGATGGCGTTGGTCAGGTAGTTCATCACGGTCTCGAGTTCGTCGGTGTACGCCTCCCGCAGGAGGCTGGTCACTTCGTCTGACGTCATACCCGCCGTCCTACCACGGCGAGAGGTTTAGTTCTCACACGCCCGAAACCCTCGGCAGCCGGCTTCGATCCCCCGGTGATTTCGGGGGTCGGAGTCGCGGCCGATCCCGCCATCGCCTCGAGCGAGCAGTGGCCGCCGGTGGGCGCGACCGCGACGCGTCGCGTTCTGGACGATCGATCGGTCGCGCCGTCCCGAAATCGCCCAGGTACTCGCAGGCGGGACTACCCGCCGCCACAGTTCAGCTACCGCGGCGAAGTTATTGGACGATCTGTAACTGCTCGTCGATATTCCCGACCGTTAGTGACCGACTGTTCATCGACGAGCGCGCGCCAGCGGCTCTAATTTAATTTCCACTCAATAAGTATGAATTTTTCGACGGAACCGACGCGTTTCCGACGACGGGCCGAACCGAGGACGGTATGATAATAGGATCTATGTTCGATATTAGGACGTTGATGTCTTGCGGTTTTCGCCGTCGACTCGAGAACGGGTCGGGTTGTCACTCCGTGTCACCGCTACTGCCAGCGTCAGGTTTATATACGTCGTCGATCCTCGGATCGGATACAATGTCTTCACAAGGCAACCCGACCTCTGACACCAGTCAGGGGGGTCGAGTTCTTCCAGGGCACGTTAGATTCCACTGACGAAATCGAGTCAGCACGTGTCTTCGATACGACGCTGCGGGACGGCGAACAGTCGCCCGGCACGTCGTTCTCCTACGACGATAAGCGCGAGATCGCCTCCGTCCTGGACGAGATGGGTACCCACGTCATCGAGGCCGGGTTCCCCGTCAACTCCGAGGCCGAGTTCGAGGCGGTTCGGGATATCGCGTCCTCGACGTCGACGACGACCTGCGGGCTGGCCCGCGTCGTCGACGACGATATCGACGCCGCACTGGATTCGGGCGTCGAGATGGTGCATACGTTCGTCAGCACCAGTGACGTCCAGATCGAGGATTCGATGCACGCGACCCGGGAGGACGTAGTACAGCGCGCCGTCGAGTCGGTCGAGCGGATCACGGAGGCGGGGGCGACCTGCATGTTCTCGCCGATGGACGCGACCCGGACGGACGAGGCGTTCCTGATCGAGGTTATCGAAGCGGTCTCCGAGGCGGGAACCGACTGGATCAACATCCCGGACACCTGCGGCGTCGCCACGCCCAACCGGTTCCGGGCGATGATCGAGAAGGTCTGTGCCCACACCGACGCGCGGGTCGACGTCCACACCCACGACGACTTCGGGCTGGCGACCGCCAACGCCCTGTCGGGGATCGAGGCGGGCGCCGACCAGGCGCAGGTCTCGGTCAACTCGATCGGCGAGCGGGCCGGCAACGCCGCCTACGAGGAGTTCGTGATGGCCGTCGAGTCGGTCTACCAGTGCGACACGGGAATCGATACGACCCGCATCGTGGAACTGTCCGAGATCGTCGAGGAGAAGAGTTCGATCGAGACGCCGGGGAACAAACCCGTCGTCGGCGACAACGCCTTCTCCCACGAGAGCGGGATCCACGCCGCGGGCGTCATCGAGAACTCCGACACCTTCGAACCCGGCGTGATGACTCCCGAGATGGTCGGCGCGAAGCGTCGGCTGGTCATGGGGAAACACACCGGGACCCATTCGGTCCGCGAGCGCTTAGAGGAGCGGGGCTACGAACCCACCGACGACGAGGTGCGGACGGTAACCCGCCGCGTCAAGGATTACGGCGCCGAGAAGCGCCGCATCACGGTCGACGACTTGGAGCGGTTCGCCGAGGAAGCTGGCGTCGAGCGCCAGCAGGAGCGAGAGGAGGTGCAGATCTGAGGGATGACCCCCTCGTTCGCTACCGGCCGGGAGCCCCGGCTATCGCGACGGCGTTCCCGCCAGCGTTGCCCGGGACGAAACTATTATGATCGTTCCCACGCCTACGTGTCGAGTGATGACGGATCGCGCTCGAGCATCGGTTCGCACTCGCGATACCGACGGCAGCGCGCTCGCTCGCATTCGTATTGTAGGGGCCCACTAGCCCCTCACCAACTCCTTCCTCGACCCCGGCCCGCATCCGTCGCACCGACCGCCGAGCGACCAGCAACTTACCAGATGACACCAGCAAGCGCACCGGACCGCCGAGAGGCGACAGGAGGTAATCGATGAGCGAACGCGCACCACCGGTTACCGCGACCGAGGAACAGCACGACGACCAGGAGACGACGCGGGAGGAGCCGCCGGAGTCGGCCGCGACCGAGGAGTCGACGACCGACGCCGAACCGACCCCGGTCACGACCGGCGCCGAGTCCGTCGTCCGCGCGCTCGAGAACGCGGGCGTCGAACACGCCTTCGGCGTGCAAGGCGGCGCGATCATGCCCGTCTACGACGCGTTGTACGACTCCGAGATCCACCACGTGACGATGGCCCACGAGCAAGGGGCGTCCCACGCGGCCGACGCCTACGGCATCGTCTCCGGGGAGCCGGGCATCTGCCTGGCGACCTCGGGGCCGGGAGCGACGAACCTCGTCACCGGGCTGGCCGACGCCGACATGGACTCGGATCCGGTCGTCGCACTGACCGGCCAGGTGCCGACGGAGTTCGTCGGCAACGACGCCTTCCAGGAGACCGACACCACGGGCGTCACGATGCCGGTCACGAAGACCAACACGTTCTCGAGCGAACCCGACCGCGTCGGCACGGACGTCAGCGAGGCGTTCGCGCTCGCGAGCGAGGGCCGGCCCGGGCCGACGCTCGTCGATCTGCCCAAGGACGTCACCAACGCCGAGACCGACCGCGAACCCGACGAGCCGCGGACGCCCGACACCTACGAGGTCCAGCAGCGAGCCGACCCCGAGTTCGTCGACGCCGCGGCCGAGCGCGTCGAGGGTTCACAGCGTCCCGTCATGCTGCTCGGCGGAGGCGTCATCAAGGCCGAGGCCAGCGAGGTCTGTCGCGAGTTCGCCATCGAACACGAGATTCCGGTCGTCACGACGATGCCCGGGATCGGCGCGTTCCCCGAGGACCACGAGCTCTCGATGGAGATGGCGGGCATGCACGGCACCGGGTACGCCAACATGGCGGTCACCCACTGCGACACGATGATCGCCGTCGGCACCCGGTTCGACGACCGGCTCACCGGCGGCATCGAGACGTTCGCGCCCGACGCGGAGATCATCCACGTCGATATCGACCCCGCCGAGATCAGCAAGAACATCCACGCGGACTACCCGCTGGTCGGCGACGCCGACACCGTCGTCTCCCAGCTGGCCGAAGCCGTCGAGGAGTCGCCACAGGCGACGAAGTGGCGCGCCCAGTGCCAGCAGTGGAAATCCGACTACTCGATGGCCTACGAGGCACCCGAGGACGAGCCGATCAAACCGCAGTTCGTCGTCGAAGCCCTCGACGAGGCCACCAGCGACCGCGCGGTCGTCACCACCGGCGTCGGCCAACACCAGATGTGGGCCTGCCAGTACTGGACCTACACCGAGCCCCGCACGTGGGTCTCGAGCCACGGCCTGGGCGCGATGGGATACGGCCTGCCGGCGGCGATCGGCGCCCGCTTCGCGGCCGACGACGACCAGGAGGTCGTCTGCATCGACGGCGACGGTTCGTTCCTGATGACCTTACAGGGACTGTCGGTCGCCGTCCGCGAGAACCTGGATATCACGGTCGCCGTCCTCAACAACGAGTACATCGGGATGGTCCGCCAGTGGCAGGACGCCTTCTTCGACGGGCGCCACTCCGCCTCCGATTACGGCTGGATGCCCGAGTTCGACACGCTCGCCGAGGCCTTCGGCGCGGAAGGGTTCCGGATCGACGACTACGACGAGGTCGCCGACACCATCGACGCCGCGCTCGCCTACGACGGCCCCTCCGTGATCGACGTCCACATCGATCCGCAGGCGAACGTCTATCCGATGGTTCCCAGCGGCGGCGACAACGGTCAGTTCGCGCTGACGGAGGACCAGCTATGACACGGGACCAGGGCCTCGACGGACCCGCTCCCGACGAGCGACCGACCCCCGCGGGTCGGCGCAACAAACAGGGGATCCGCATCGACCCGGAGGTCGAGGCGCGACACGAGCCCCGACGGACCGTCATCTCGGCGCTGGTCGAACACGAACCCGGCGTGCTCGCCGAGGTCTCGGGACTGTTCTCGAGACGCCAGTTCAACATCGAGAGCCTGACCGTCGGACCGACCGACGAGGACGGACGCGCCCGGATCACGCTCGTCGTCGAGGAGCCCGATCCCGGGATCGACCAGATCAAAAAGCAGCTGCGGAAGCTGCTGCCGGCGATCGCGGTCCGGGAGCTCGAGCCAGACGCGATGCGTCGCGAACTCGCGCTCGTGAAGGTCAACGCCGAACGGCCCGACCAGGTCGCCGCCGTCGCGGACATGTACGACGCCAAGACTGTCGACTCGAGTCCCCAGACGGCCACCTTCGAAATCACGGGCGCCCGCCAGAAGATCGAGGCCGCGATCGAGACGTTCTCCCAGTTCGGCATCCGCGAGATCGCCCGAACCGGGACGACGGCGCTGGCCCGCGGTACCGACGACACCGCGGCGCCGACCCCGCCAGAATCGTCCGCCAGCGAGGCGAACCAGCAGTACACCCAACCAGCAGACGATGACTGACGACGAATTCACCACCGAGATCTACTACGAATCGGACGCAGACCAATCGCAGCTCGACGACGTAACCGTCGCCGTACTGGGTTACGGAAGCCAGGGCCACGCTCACGCGCTGAACCTCCACGACAGCGGCGTCGACGTGGTCGTCGGCCTCCGCGAGGACTCCTCCTCGCGTTCGGCCGCCGAAGCCGACGGGCTCGAGGTCACGACGCCCGTCGAGGCGGCCGCGCAGGCCGATATCGTCTCGATGCTCGTCCCGGACACGGTCCAGCCCCACGTCTACGAGCAGATCGAAGACGAACTCGAGGCCGGCGACACGCTGCAGTTCGCCCACGGCTTCAACATCCACTACAACCAGATCCAGCCCGCCGAGGACGTCGACGTGACGATGATCGCGCCCAAGACGCCCGGCCACCTGCTCCGTCGCAACTACGAGAACGGCGAGGGCACCCCCGGGCTGCTGGCGGTCTACCAGGACGCGACCGGCGACGCCAAGGCCGAGGCGCTCGCCTACGCCCAGGCGATCGGCTGTACGCGGGCCGGCGTCGTCGAGACGACGTTCCGCGAGGAGACCGAGACCGACCTCTTCGGCGAGCAGGCCGTCCTCTGTGGCGGCATCGCCGAGCTGATCAAGGTCGGCTACGAGACGCTGGTCGACGCGGGCTACAGCCCGGAGATGGCCTACTTCGAGTGTCTCAACGAGATGAAGCTCATCGTCGACCTGATGTACGAGGACGGGCTCGGCGCGATGTGGGACTCGGTCTCGGACACCGCCGAGTACGGCGGACTCACCCGCGGCGAGCGGGTCATCGACGACCAGGCCCGCCAGAACATGGAGGAGGTTCTCGAGGAGGTCCAGAACGGCGAGTTCGCGACCGAGTGGGTCGCCGAGAACCAGGCCAACCGGCCCGTCTACACGCAGCTCAACCAGGCCGAGAAGGACCACGAGATCGAGGAAGTCGGCGAGCGCCTCCGTGCGCTGTTCGCCTGGCAGGAGGAACAGGAATCGGAAACCGAGGACGAGCGAGAGAAGGTGCAAGCGGATTAGCATGAATCGAACGAACGACACGAACGCGGACGACGACTCGATGCGCGCGGTCAACCACACCAACCCCTACACGGGCGAGACGGCCGGCCGGCTGTTCAGCCGCGGCCCGACGGTCGTGGCCGACGGCGGTCGACGAAACGGCGACGACGAGAACCCCGCCGCGACGGATCCGCGGTCGGAGTCCGACCGCACGATGAAGCGAGTCGACCACACGCCGCCGGAGGGCGCCGACGACGCGAACGACGTCTTCGAGCGCGGGAACGAACACGACCGCGACCGAGGAGTAACCGACGTATGAGCGAGGGGACGTTATACGACAAGGTCTGGGACCGCCACAAGGTGACGACGCTGCCGACCGGGCAGGACCAGCTGTTCGTCGGCCTCCACCTCATCCACGAGGTCACCAGCCCGCAGGCGTTCGGGATGCTGCGGGAACGGGACCTCGAGGTCGCCTACCCCGAACTAACGCACGCGACGGTCGATCACATCGTCCCGACGGCCGACCAGTCCCGCCCCTACGAGGAGGACGCGGCCGAGGAGATGATGAGCGAACTCGAGCGCAACGTCCGCGAGGCGGGGATCGACTTTTCCGATCCCGACAGCGGCGATCAGGGGATCGTCCACGTCGTCGGCCCGGAGCAGGGGCTCACCCAGCCCGGGAAGACGATCGTCTGTGGCGACTCCCACACCTCGACCCACGGCGCCTTCGGCGCGCTCGCCTTCGGTATCGGCACCAGCCAGATCCGGGACGTGCTCGCGACGGGCACCCTCGCGTTCGAGAAACAGAAGGTACGAAAGATCGAAGTCGACGGCGAACTCGGCGACGGCGTCGGAGCGAAGGACGTCATCCTCGAGATCATCCGTCGACTCGGAACGGAAGGCGGCGTCGGCTACGTCTACGAGTACGCTGGCTCCGCGATCGAGTCGCTGGGGATGGAGGGTCGGATGTCGATCTGTAACATGTCGATCGAGGGCGGCGCCCGCGCGGGCTACGTCAACCCCGACGAGACCACCTACGAGTGGCTCGAGGAGACGGACTACTTCCGGGAGAACCCGGAGAAGTTCGAGGAGCTCAAGCCGTACTGGGAGTCGATCCGGTCGGACGACGACGCCGAGTACGACGACGTCGTCCGCATCGACGCCGACGAGCTCGAACCGGTCGTCACCTGGGGGACGACCCCGGGACAGGGGATCGGCATCACCGATCCGATCCCGGAACCCGAGGCGTTGCCCGCGGACAAGCAAGACACCGCACGGCGCGCCCAGGAGCACATGCGCGTCGAGCCCGGCGAGACGATGGCGGGCTACGACATCGACGTCGCCTTCCTCGGCTCCTGTACCAACGCCCGGCTGCCCGACCTGCGACGGGCGGCCCGGATCGTCGAGGGTCGAGAGGTCCACGACGACGTCCGCGCGCTCGTCGTCCCCGGCAGCCAGCGCGTCCAGAAGGCCGCCGAGGAGGAAGGCCTGAAGGACGTCTTCGAGGCGGCCGGCTTCGAGTGGCGAAACGCCGGCTGCTCGATGTGTCTGGGCATGAACGAGGACCAGCTCGAGGGCGACGAGGCCTGCGCCTCCTCCTCGAACCGGAACTTCGTCGGCCGCCAGGGCAGCAAGGACGGACGGACCGTCCTGATGAACCCGCGGATGGTCGCCGCGGCGGCGATCACCGGGGAAGTGACCGATGTGCGTGAGCTGCCGGAAGCGGAGGTGACCGCATAATGGCTGACGCGGACGGGGTCGAGATCCCCGAGGTCGACTCCGTCTCGGGCTCCGGCGTTCCGATCCGGGGCAACGACATCGATACCGACCAGATCATCCCGGCGCGCTTTATGAAGGTCGTCACCTTCGACGGGCTAGGGGAGTTCGCCTTCTTCGATCTGCGATTCGACGAGGACGACGAGCAGAAGGACCACCCGTTCAACGAGGAGCGGTTCCAGGACTCCTCGGTGATGGTGGTCAACTCGAACTTCGGCTGTGGCTCCTCGCGCGAACACGCCCCCCAGGCGCTGATGCGCTGGGGGATCGACGCCATCATCGGCGAGAGCTTCGCGGAGATCTTCGCCGGGAACTGCCTCGCGCTGGGCATCCCGACCGTCACGGCCGACGCCGAGACGATCGAGGAACTCCAGGACTGGGTCGACGAGAACCCCGACGGCGACCTCGAGATCGACGTCGAGGCCGAGACGGTCACCTACGGTTCGGAGACGATCGACGTCACCGTCGACGACGCCCAGCGGAAGGCATTAGTCGAGGGCGTCTGGGACACGACGGCGCTGATGAAGTCCAACGCGGCCGCGGTCCGGGACACTGCCCGCGAACTGCCCTACGTCGAGGCCGACGCAATCCCCGAAGCCGAATGACATCCTCCCCGGCGTGAACAGGGCGGGATCAAAGATCCCGCGAGCAGTCGGGCATAGCCCGACGACGGGGGTATCCTCGCGCTGGGAGTCTCGGCTATGCCGAGTTGATTCGAGAGGGCAAACTCTCTCGTCATACTACAAGACCTCCGCTCTTGCATAGGTCGCAAACGCAACGCGTTTGCTCACTCACGAGACGACCACGTATCCCTCGAAGCCGCACGCACACGTCAGCGTGTGCTGGTGTCGAGTCGTGTCCCCCCGAGAGCCGCAGTTGGGATACTCTCGAATGATTCACGCTTCTGTGTGGAGTTCGACGGTGATGCTGAACTCCTCGACCGTACACGAGAGGCGTTTGACGATTCCCCCGAAAGCCCAGACGGAGCCCGCGTTCGCCTTCGCGGTCGGCCCTCACATTATTATTCTATTTTCCATCAGATGAAAATTTGACCCCATCATATTTAGTATATTGAATATATATGCTACAGTAATGCCCCGGAACTCGGTAGCCGACCGTTTCGCGGACCGCGCCGTAGCCGGGGTGCTCGCGCTCGTACTGGTTCTCGGATCCCTTTCGGGTGTAGCCGTCGGCGCGCCCGGCAATCCGGGCGGATCGGCCGTCGGGGACGGCGGGCAGACGGCCGCGCCGATCGATCCGGCGCTCGAGGACGCCGAGGGCAACGTCACCGTCCTCGTCCGCCTCGAATCGCCGCCGCTCGACGCGGACGACGACCTCGAGGCCCGGAAGGCCCGGGTCGAGGCGAGCCACGAACGGTTCGCGCGGTCGGTCGGCGCGAGCGACGCCGTCACCGTCGAGCGGGAGTTCTGGCTCGTCGCCGCGGCGGTCGCGACGGTCGACACGGATCGGATCGATCTCGAGGCGATCGCCGGCGCCGACGGGGTCGTCGCGGTCGACGCCGACGAGACGGTCTCCGCGGCGACCGATCGGGAGGCGAGCGGCGCCGACGCCGGGACCGCGACCGCGCCCGACGGCCCGTCGACCGGGCTCGAGCAGATGAACGTTCCCGAGGCCTGGGAGACCTACGGGACGAGGGGCGAGGGCGCGTCGGTCGCCGTCCTCGACTCGGGCGTCGACGGCGATCACCCGGACCTCGAGGTCGACGAGTGGAAGGACTTCGGCGCCGATCCCTCGCCCGAGCCGATCGCGTACGACGACCACGGGACCCACGTGTCGGGACTCGTCGCCGGGGGTAACGAGAGCGGCGCCGCGATCGGCGTCGCTCCCGGCGCCGACCTCTACCACGGCGCCGTCATGACCGACTGCAGCGGCGGCGACTGCGTCGGCTACGAGCGCGACATCATCGCGGGACTCGAGTGGGCCGTCGAGAGCGGCGCGGACGTCGTCGTGTTGAGCCTGGGCGTCGACGGGTACGACACCGGGCTGCTCGACGCGATTCGGAACGCCAACGACGCCGGAACGCCGGTCGTCAGCTCGATCGGGAACCAGGGCGCCGAAACGTCGACGTCGCCGGGCAACCTCTACGACACGACCAGCGTCGGCGCGGTCGGTCGATCGGGTACCGTCCCCGAGTTCTCGAGCAGCGAGGTGATCGAAACCGATGCAACGTGGGGCGAGGCGGCTCCCGAGCGCTGGCCCGGCTCGTACGCGGTCCCGACCCTCGCCGCGCCCGGCGTCGACGTCACGAGCACGGCTCCCGGGGGCGGCTACGAGGTCAAAAGCGGCACCAGCATGGCTGCACCCGCCGCCGCCGGCGCGATGGCGCTCGTTCAGTCGGCGACCGACCGACCCCTCGACGCCGCGGAGCTCGAGGCCGCGCTGACCGAGACCGCGGTCGACGCCGACGGCGAGCGCAGCGGCAACGGGATCGTCGACGTGCCGGCGGCGATCGAGCGGGCCGGCACGCACGCGACCCTCGAGGGAACCGTCGTCGACGGCGTCACCGGCGAACCGCTCGAGGACGCCGCGGTGACGGCCACCGCGGGCGACGACGGCCACGCGACGACGACCGACGACGACGGCGAGTTCGAGTTCGAGGGGCTCGACGCGAACCGCGAGTACGAACTCGTCGCCGAACGCTCGGGCTACGAACCGGCGTCCGCGACGGCGTCGGCGCCGACCGACGGCTCGGCCGCGGTCGATCTCTCCCTCGCGGGCAGCGGAACGATCGACGTCGCGCTCGAGGACGGGCGGTTCGGGACGGCGATCGAGGGCGGAACGGTCGCCGCGAGGGGACCGACCGGGTCGTACCCGGGCGAGCGAACCTCCGACGGGTACCGGATCGACGGGGTCCCCGTCGGCAACGAGTACGCGCTCGAGGCCGACGCCCCGGGCTACGTCGGACGCGAGCGAACGGTCGTCGTCTCGGATTCGGAACCGCGAGCGGCGTCGTTCGAACTGGCGGGCGATTCGCCCCTCGAGGTCGCCGTCGAGGCCGAGGACGGAACCCCGGTCGAGAACGCCACCGTCGTCGTCGAATCGCCGTCCGGAGCGACGGTCGAACTGCCGGAGCGAACGGCCGCGGGCGGGACCGTCGCGACGACGGTGGCCGGAGCCGGCGACCGCTACGCGGTTGCGGTGTCCGGGCCCGGATTCGACCGCGTCGCCGTGGAGACCGGGCCGATCGAGGGAGAAACGGTCGAAACCGTGGTCGTCTCGTCCTCGGAGAGCGGCTCGGGGGCGCCGAACCCGGTCGTCCTCGCCGCGGTCGGCGCGCTCGTCGCGGTCGGCGTCGCGCGGCTGGCGCGGTCCTGAGCCGCTCCGCGGCGGGCAGATCTCGTGGTATTCGATACCCTCTTTTTCTCAGGGGAGCGAGAGTCCCTCATGACTCACGAGATCGCCGTCGTGCCCGGTGACGGAATCGGGCGGGAGGTCACGCCCGCAGCGACCGACGTACTGAACGCCCTCGAGATCGACTTCGAGTTCGTCGAGGCCGAGGCCGGCGACGCGGTCGCCGAGGAGACCGGCGCACCGCTCCCCGAGGAGACCTACGACCTCGCGGCCTCGGCGGACGCGACGCTGTTCGGCGCGGCCGGCGAGACCGCCGCCGACGTCATCCTGCCGCTCCGGGAGGCCGTCGGCTCGTTCGTCAACGTCCGCCCCGCGAGGGCGTATCCCGGCGTCGACGCCGTCCGTCCGGAGACGGACCTGGTCTTCCTCCGTGAGAACACCGAGGGCGTCTACGCGGGCCACGAGGATCGACTCACCGACGACGTGGCGACTCTCACCCGCGTGACGACGGAAACGGCCTCCCGACGGCTCGCGGAGTTCGCCTGCGAGTACACCCGGGACGGCGACCACGACGGCTTCACGATCGCTCACAAGGCCAACGTGATGCGCGAGACCGACGGCCTCTTCCGAGAAACGGTCGCCGAGGTGGCCAGCGACGAAGGCGTCGCGACCGACGAGGTGTTGATGGACGCGTTCGCGACGGAGATCTGTCTCGATCCCGAGCAGTTCGACGTCGTCGTCTGCCCGAACCTCGCGGGGGACGTCCTCTCGGATCTCGCCGCGGGACTGGTTGGCGGACTCGGCCTGCTCCCCTCTGCGAACGTCGGCCCCGACCGGGCGCTGTTCGAGCCCGTCCACGGCACCGCACCCGACATCGCCGGCGAGGGCGTCGCGAACCCGGCCGCGGCGATCCTCTCGGCCGCGATGCTGCTCGAGTACCTCGAGTACGACGAGGAGGCGTCCGCGGTCCGGTCGGCCGTCGAATCGACGCTCGAGGACGGCCCGCGAACCCCGGACCTCGGGGGCGACGCGAAAACGGAGGACGTGACGAACGCGATCATCGAGCGGCTGTAGCGCGGAACCCTTTTTCCGCGGGGTAGAACGCGTCCGTCCGACGAGCCGACGAGCGGATCAGGACGGATCGGCGCCGAGCGTCCAGTCGCCGTCGGCCTCGACGTTGATCCAGACCGTTCCGCCGGCGGCGTAGGATCGGGAGTTGTCGAACGATCCGGTCTTGTTGACGATCTGCTCCCGGCTGCCGTCGGCGCCGTAGCCGTCGACGATGAACGTGCCGTCACCGTCGTGGGTCGGCGAGAGGGAGACGCCGCCCTCGGTCCAGAGCGGGCCCACGTACCCCGAACCGCTGCCGGAGCGTTCGACCGGAAGCTCCTCGAGGTCGTCGGCGTGTACCGCCGGCTGGGTGATCTCGATCGACCAGGAGCCGTCGGCCTCGACGGCGAACTCCGCGGTGCCGCCGCCGACGGTCGCGACCGATTCGCCCGTCGTCGATCCGGACGCCGCCGTCAGGACGTCGCCGTCGAGTTCGACGACGAAGTCGCCGTTGCCCTCGTGGGAGAACTCCGCCACGACGAGTCCCTCGTCGAGTTCGACGGTCTCGCTCCCGGAGCCGTTGCCGTCGAGCCCGTGAGACTGGCCCGCCTCGAAGATGGTCCCTTCGGGTCGCTCGGCGCTCCCGTCGGTCCCGCCGTCGGCGCCCTCTCCGCCGTAGGAGCCGTCGACGAGGTCCGAGGGCGTGATGACGTCGAGCCCCCGGTTCTCGAGGTGGTTGAGCAGGTGCTCGAACTCGTCGAGGGTCATCTCGTCACCCTCGGGCTCGTCCGTGTCCACGATCTCCTGCATCCGCAGGACCGTGAGCTGGTTGTACTGGTCGGCGAGGTTGACGTGGCGTCGGACGCCGCTGTGGAGCGAGGGCCCCCAGACGTGTGAAAGCATGTGCTGTGCGGTCGGGGGCATGATGTTCGGACACGAGCCGAACAGGTACGCGGTGTCGTAGACGTCCCTGACGACCTCGTGGGTCGTCTGGTCCATCCGATCGTCGGGGACCAGCAGGTGGCGCGCGCCGTTCTCGAAACCGCGCTCCTCGAGCGTCGCCTTGGCGTTCTCGAGGACCGTGCGCTGTCGGTCCTTCGGCATGTCCGACAGCGGCATCGTCACGCCCGGGTTCGGACAGACGTCCCACCCGCGGTCGCGAAGCTCCTGTAGCTGGGTGACGTCCATCCTCCCCTCGGCGCCGATCGCCTCGGGGTTGACCGGGACGGCCGCGGCCCAGCCGCGTTCCTCGAGCATGTCGGCGGCGATCTCGTACTGGGAGTCGTATCCCCCCTGAAGGAGAAGGATGGCCTTCCCGTTGTCGACGGAGTCGGTCTTGCGGAGGTCGTCGACGACCAGCTTGATCGGCCGCCCGTCGTTGGTCGCGAGGATGTTGATCGCGGTGACGTTCGACAGGTCCGGCTCGCCGGCCGGTTTGTGCTCGTATCCGCAGTCGAGCCGGAGCCAACCGGTGTACTCGTCGGGCAGGAGCCGGACGGTCGTGAGTCGGCTCTGCCGTCCCGGCGCGATGAACTCGACGACGATCCGGTTCGCGCCCTCGGGTTTCGCCGCGAACGAGACGTCGCCGTCGGTGAGATCGATCCCGTCCGAGAAGTAGACGGTCAGTCCCGCCGATTCGCCGCTCTCGTCCTCGACGACGGCGGCCTGGGACCCTCGTCGCGCCTCGTCGGCCGACATCGAGAGCTCCCCGGTACGCCGCGTCGGTTCCTCTTCGAAGTCCGCCAGCAGCTCTCCGTCGTCGATCGCCGGCCACAGCGTCTCTCCGCCACTGTTCCCACCGTCGTCGGAGTCGTTGCCGTTTCCGGAGTCGCCGCCGTTCCCGCCGTCGGAGTCGTTGCCGTTTCCGGAGTCGCCGCTTTCCTCCTCGGAGAGGAAGTCCGTACAGCCGGCGAGGGTCGCCGACGATGCACCGACGGCGGCCAGCAGTCGCCGTCTGGACGATCCGTATCCTGCGTTGTTGCCGTTATCCATGTGTGATCTGAACTTTCCGTACCTGTATACTTGTTAATAGAGATACTAAATACTCTTCCTGAAACGACTGTATCCGGGATCGATCTGTATTCGGGTCTTATCCGATCGCTAATCTCCGCTCTCGCTGGCGGTTTCCTACGCGACGTCGAGGGCGTCTTCCTCGGCTCCGGCGAGTTCGACGAGCGCGTCGGCCTCGAGGAGGTGACACTCGCCGGGGACGACCAGCAGGTGCAGCGGGTCGCCGAACGACCGCTCTGCGAGCTCGCGCATCCGTCCCGCCGCGACGAGCGGGGCCGGGCTGCCGGCTCGCGCGACGACGACGCCGACGAGTTCGGGGTAGACGTCGGCCAGGAGTTCGGCGCCGGTGTCCGCGGTCATGTACTCGCCGCGCTCGGCTTTAATATCCAGATAAACGACGGTGTGAAGGCCGTCGGCGCGGTTCGCGTCGATCGTCTCGGTGACGCTCGCCGGCAACCCGTCCGCGCCGTGGGCGTACGGGAACGGGAGCGTCGTCGCCTTTCCGAACCGGTAGTTCTGGAGCCCCGTCAGCGAGCTGGCGGCCGTCTGGGCGGTTACGCCGTGGATCACCCGCGTCTCGATCCCCCGGTCGTGAGCCCGCAATCGGAGGTCGACGTGGGTCGTCGAGATCATCGTGTCACCCGCTGTCAGAAAGGCGACGTCCTCGCTTTCGGCGGCCGCGAGCATCTCCTCGGGCTCCCGTTCGACGCCCGCCCGATCCCGGACCTCGATCGAGACGTCGTGTGCGGACTCGAGATCCGCGACGGTCGTTCCGAGCAGCTCGCTGGTGTAGAACTCGGCGTAAGCGCGGTCGGCCGCCCGCAGCGCCTCGCGGCCCTCGACGGTGATCGATCGCTCGTCGTAGAGTCCGAGTCCGATGAAGGTGAGCATAGCCGCCGGTAGCGCGAGCGGCCGTTATAACCTTTCGAGTCCGGCGCCGGAAGCGTCAGCGTTAGGAGCCGCGGACGGCGAGTGGACGGTATGGAGGTGCCCTGCGTCCGCGTCGAGCGCGAGGAGGGGGAACGAACGCGAGCGACCCTCGCCGAGGCGGACCTGATCGACGACGACTACGAGATCGCCGTCGCGGACGGGTGGCTCTACGTTCCCGTCCGCGATCCCGACGCGGTTCCCGACGGGTACGAGGTCGTCGAGCGAACCGTCGACGAGCGCCGGAGCCAGACGACTCCCGCCGACCTACTGTCGTTCGAACCGTCCTACGAGCGCCTCGGGCGAGCCGCCCTGCTCGACGAGGACGATCCGGATCGCGCGCGGGCGATCGCCGAGGCGATCCTCGAGTCGGATCTTCCCGTCGAGACGGTCCTGAACAAGGCATCGAAGGTCAAAGGCGAGACCCGGGTTCGTGACTGGGAACTGCTGGCGGGCGAGGGGACCGAGGTCGTCCACCGCGAGTACGGCTGCGAGTTCGCGCTGGATCTCGCCGAGGTGTACTTCTCGCCGCGGCTGGCGACCGAACGTCACCGCGTCGCCGAGCAGGTGGGCAGCGAGGCGTCAGACGCCTCGGAACGCGCGAGCGGGCGGAGCCCGCGAGCGTCGAGCGAGGAGCGGGCGTTCGACATGTTTGCCGGCGTCGGGCCGTTCGTAATCCCGTTCGCCAAGCGCGGCGCCGACTGCGTCGGCGTCGACGTCAACGAGACCGCGATCGAGTACCTCCGGGAGAACGCCCGGCGAAACGGCGTCGAGGACCGCGTCACGCCGATCTGCGACGACGTCCGCGAGGTCGCCCCCGAGTACGAGAACTGGGCCGACAGGATCGTAATGAACCTGCCTCACAGCGCCAACGCCTTTCTCGAGTCGGCTGTCACGGCCGCGGGCGACGACTGCACGCTGCACTACTACGACATCCAGCACGAGGACGACCCGTTCGGCCCCGGCGAGCGCGCGATCCGCGAGGCCGCCGAGTCCGAGTACGAGGTGACCGTCGAGACCCGGCACGTGGTCAGGTCGTACGCCCCCCACGAACTGAACGTCTGTCTGGACGTCCGCCTCGAGCGATAGCGTCGCTCGAGCGGGCGCGCGTTCGCGCGGATCGCGCTCGGACCTGCCGAACCGCTCCGCCGAAAGATATCATTCGGCAGAGAATGACCGACTAGGGACACGAATTCCGTCACTCTACATCGATCCCCGACGCGTTACCCGCCGCGCCCGATTCGAAAACGCGACGCGTACCCCGGTAGCGCTCCCTCTGGTTCCCGTCGACGGAAGCCAGCACTGACTCTCGAGGCAGCCGTGCCGAACGTCCCGTTCGAAAGCCGGAACGGATCCATTCTTTCCATCTCTTCCTCGATTGCGTGTCGGTGTTTCACTTCCACTCCGATTTATACGTCAAACACGACCTTTCGCTACCGCGGGTGTCCACACGAGACGTCCCTTCGAAACAGGTAATATATCAATCACTATTGTAGAATAGACAGTGTTCGGATACGTTTCTTCGGGCGATCACGGGACGATACCGACGGCCGCGAGATCCCGCCTTCGTTTCGAGCGAGCATCGGGTCGTCGGCGCGGGGCCTCAGTCCTCGAGCGGCGATTCGGTGGCGCGGACGCTGTCGACGATGACGTCGCCCTCGGGTCGGGACGCGAGCCAGTACAGCTTGTAGGCGTCGACGGAGCGCTCGAAACGCACGTCCGGCGCGGAGCTAACGGCGACCGTTCGGAGCGTCCAGTTGAACACGGCGTCCTCGGCCTTCTCGCGGGACTGGTCGTCGGAGAGCTCCGACGGGATGACGAGAACGTCGTCGACCGTTCGGTCCGTCGTTTCCGGAACCGTATCCGCGCGAACCGCGAGTCGGCGGGAGCGGTCGACGCTGACGACGTACTCGATCTCGCGATCCGCGATCAGCGGTCGGTCGACGGTGGCGGCCGCGTCGTAGATCCGATACGGGTACGCGACGGCGCCGACGCGACCGGTCGAGTCGACGTCGCCGCGGGTCACCGTCGGGCTGATCACGGGCAGGTCCGCACGCTCGCAGCGACCGCAGTCGTCCTCGAGGGACGCGGACGCATCCCGCCGTCCGGGGCGGTGCGCGTCGGTCATCTACTCGTCGCCCTCCTCCCAGTAGCCGCTGGCGGCGACGTGTGCGCGAACGTTATCGGTCTCCGTGACCGCTTTCGGGTCCACGTCGCGGCCGCCGTCGGTGACGTACTCCGGGGCCCCCGTCGGGGTATCGCCGCTCGAGAGCGCCGAGAGCGGTTTGTCGAACACGTCGAAGTGGTCGTCGACGCCTTCGGGCGGGCGCGTGGCCAGGGAGACGCCGATCAGCGTCGCCGTCGAGAGCACAAACGCCGGGAACAGCCCGTACACCCCGACGAGACCGGAGAGGAACGGCGACCCCTCGATCGCGCTCGAGAGCCCGACCGCGTCGACGACGATCGATAGCTGGGTCCACAGGATCATCGTCGCCGTGCCGACGATCATGCTCGCGACGGCGCCCTCGGCGGTGGTGCGTTTCCACCACAGCGCGGCGATAAGCGTCGGACCGATGGCCGCTCCGAGACCACCCCAGGCGTAGTCGAGAACGAGCGTGTAGATCGGCGTGTTTCTCGCCAGGTACGCGAAGGCGATGCTCGCCGAGCCGAGCCCGAGCGTCACGAACTGAGAGTACCGAACGAGTTTCGCCTGGCTCGCGTTCGGATTGACGTACCCGTGGTAGACGTCCTCGACGATGGCGCTGGTCGCGACCAGCAGCTGGGAGTCCGCGCTGGACATCATCGCGGCGAGGGCCGCCGCCAGGATGATCCCCGCGACGGCGCCCGGGAAGAACTCGAGCGTGAGCATCGGCATGACGTTGTTCGGATCGTCGATGCCGCCCTGACCGAAGGCGACCAGCGCGTACAGTCCGACGAACCCGGCGCCGATGTAGGCGACGAACATGAACAGCTGGGCGACCAGCGCCGCGAGGCGGATGTTCTTCACTTCGTCGATCCCCATAAACCGGACCATCACGTGCGGATTTCCGGGGATACCGAGCCCGATGGCGGCGTAGCTGATGATGCCGAAGATCGCGGCCCAACCGGTCATGCCAGCCGTGGCGCTCGCGTACGAACTCCCCGCGGCCGCGAGCTCGTCGAAGGGAAGCCCGTAGTTGGCGAACGCGATCACGGGCAGGAGGATGAACGCGAGCAGGATGATCGCGCCCTGGAAGTAGTCGGACCACGCGACGGCGAAGTAGCCGCCGAGGATCGTGTAGCCGACGACGATGACTCCGCCCGCGAGGATCCCGACCAGCGTCTCGACGCCGGTGAGGACCTCCAGCAGCGTCCCCGCGGCGACGATCTGGGCCCCCACGTAGCCGCCCTCGAAGATCATCAGGACGAACGCGGAGACCCCCTTGACGCGTCCGGTGTCGTCTTGCAGGCGCGTCTCGAAGAAGGTCGGCAGCGTGACCGCTTTGACGATCTCCGTGTACTTCCGGAGGCGTTTCGCGAGCCCGGCCCACGCGAACAGATCGGCGGGAATCATCCCGAGACCGTTGTAGAAGGCCATCACGCCCGTTCCGAACGCGTCGCTGGGGACGCCGAGCGTGAGCCAGCCGCTCATCTCCGATGCTCGCTCGGAGAATCCCGTGACGACGGGACCGATGCTTCGCCCGCCGATGACGTAGTCGTCGACGGAGTCCATGAGTCGCGAGGAGTAGAATCCGATACCGAGGAGAACGAGGAGGTACGTCGCGAACGCCCCGAGGACCCAGACCCCGGCCGAGCCGGCGATTCCGTTACCGGCCATGCTCCGCCTCCTCGTAGCGCCGCCGGAGTCGCTTCTCCCGTCGTCCCTCCCAGACGTAGTACACGCCGAGCATCACTAGATACGCCGCGAACGGTCCGAACAACCAGACCAGGTTGACGGAACTGTTCTCGAGCATTATCGTCGTGTGATCACTATCCTTGTATAAGGATACCGGATCACCCTCTTTTGGCGGAGAACGCGACGAGACGGCCGTTCTGGAGAAACCCGACGCGCTGTAGACCGAACTATTCTAGATTTACTTACAATCATATGTTTGTAATCATTTATAACGCTATCCGCGCAGCTCGAGCCGATCGAACGCTGTCGTTGCTCCGTCGGGCGTGATCGATTCTATCCTCGATATATCATTCTCTATTTCTATACTAATATAATATACTTTCTCAGATACTAGTCTTGTCTCCTTCGGAAGCCAAATACCGTTACAGCGCCCCCATATGCGTGTAGAGCGCCGATAAACCAGTACGAATTCGATCCTCGACCTCACTACCAGGAGTATCGGATGACCGGGTCGCTCTTCATCGATTCCCTCATACACGGGTCATATCGGTCCGTAACCCGGCTTCGTCTTCCCCGACTATCGAGTACCTGAAAACGGTCCCGATCGCAATCTCACGACAGATTAGATATGTATCGATAGAGTAGACAGATTACAGATGTTTCCACAGCGTCGGATGAGGACGCGTCAGTCTACACAGAGGAGTCCACTCGCCGACTCGAGGGTCGTGTGAACTCGTTCCAGGACCGAAGCGATTCGCAATCCTTATGACTGGTATCGGCCTTATCCGTAATTGCACACCACGAGTGTGCCGGTGTAGCTCAGACTGGCAGAGCGAATCCTTCGTAAGGATTAGGTCGAGGGTTCAAATCCCTCCACCGGCTTTTCCTCTCCAAACGGCTTCCTTCGAGCGAGTCGAACGTGCGTTCTGACCGCTCAGAGCAGGGTACGGCCGTGCTGTGGTCCTCTTCGTAACGGATCACCAACTCCCGTGTACGATTGCTTCTCGGCACGTAAAGGAGGCTCGCTGCGCTCGACGTTCGGCACCGTTACGGAGTCGACGATCGACTCGGAACCGCGATGTCCGGCATTCCGACTCCGGTGCGGGTGTTCACGGAGCGTTCCGTCAGCGAGTTCGACGGGCGACGTACTCGTCGCGACCGATCTTCTCGAGGGCGTCGGACGGGAGACGGAGCAGGTCGCTGCGGCGCTTCGGGAGCACGCCGTCCATCACGGCCCCGCTCGCGTAGTCGACCGACCACTCGAGGTCGACCAGCGAGACGTCGCTCGCCTCGAGAACCCGACCGACGGCGGTTCCCGGTTCGGGGTCGAGCTCCCGCCTGATCGCGTCGGGAAGTTGCTCCGAACGGACGCGAACCATGTCGCCGGGGCGCAGCTCCATTCGTGTGTGCCGTCGTCCCGAGGCGGGTTAATGATTCCGGCCCGGCCAATACTTCGTTTGACGGCCGCTCGAGGACCCAGTACGGGCTTTGGGGCGGTCACAGGAACGCCGTCGCCGTCAGCGCGACGGCGATTCCCAGCGCAGGCGCGTCCCGTCGGGAGAACGCGAGTTCGGGCAGCGTCGGGTTCCACGAAAAACACCTGGCTCGCAGCGCGAGCGAGAGTCGGTCGGCGCGGGCGAACGTCCGCGAGAGCCCGTTCATCGCGGTCGTCGTCGCGCGCTCGCGGGCGCTCCGTTCGGTGCCGAGGCGTGCGGCCATCGCGTCGCGGATCGTTCGCAGATCCGAGCGGACGACTGGCAGGAATCGGAACACGAGCGCGACGCCGACGCCGACCAGCTGGCCGGGCTTCCCGGGAACCGTCCGCTGGATCGCCGCCCGGGAGTCCCGAATCGGCGTGGTCCGGACGTAGACGGCGCTGACGAGCAGGACGAGCAACACCCGGTAACCCGCCAGCGCGGTGGCCAGTCCCGCCTCGAGGTCGACCCACGGCGGACCGAGCGTCGCGGCCGCGACGAGGGGGCCGACCGCGAGGATCGCGAGCGCGAACCGGTAGGCGTACAGCGTCCGCAGCGGCCGCACCTGCGCGAGGCCGAGCGCGGCGAGCGCGAACGCGGTGAGCCCGGCCAGCGCCCGCGGCGTCGCGTGCGCGAGGGCGGTCGTCGCGAATCCGATCTGAACCGCCAGCTTGGCCCGGGGGTCGAGCGCGTGGACGACCGTGTCGCCGGGTTCGTAGGTCAGCATCGGCTGTCGGGCCGCCCGCGCGCTCGCGGCACCCGAACGGGGAGTCCCTCGAGGGAGTCGGCGGCGCGAGCGGGCGGGTCGTCGACGACGATGCGGCCGTCGGTCATCGCGAGCACGCGGTCGGCGAGCCCGAGAACGTCCCGGAGGTCGTGGGTCGCGAGCAACACTCCGGTGCCGTCGGCGGCCAGCGCCTCGAGTCGGTCGAGCACGGATCGGCGCGCGGGCTCGTCCAGTCCGGTGAAGGGTTCGTCGAGCACCAGGTGGGTCGGCTCCATCGCGAGCGCACCCGCGATGGCGACCCGGGACTGCTCGCCGCCCGAGAGCGTCTCGATCCGTTCGTCGGCGCGTCCTCGCAGGTTCACCGCCTCGAGGGCCGCCGCGACGCGGCGGTCGATCTCGGCGCGCTCGAGGCCGAGGTTCTCCGGGCCGAAGGCGACGTCGTCGCCGACGGTCGCGGCGACGAACTGGTCGCGGGGGTGCTGGAAGACCATCCCGACGCTCGTGCGCGCGGCGATCGGATCCGCTGCGACGTCGACGCCGTCGACCAGCACCGATCCATCGTCGGGCGTCAGGAGGCCGTTGCAGTGTCGCAGCAGGGTCGTCTTCCCGCTGCCGTTAGCCCCCGCGAGGACGACGAACTGCCCGTCGTGGATCGATCGGGAGACGCCCTCGAGGATCGGGACGTCCGCGAAGCCGAAGGTGACGGAACGGAACTCGATCATGAGGGATCAGGCGTCGAGCGTGTCGATTCGACCGCTCTCGACGATCGCGACCGCGGCGGCGATCTTCAGCACCTCCCCGGGAACGAACGGCAAGGCGCCGACGGTAACCGCCTCCCAGAGCTCGAGCTCGAGCAGCCAGGCCATGTAGCCGACGCCCATCGCGTAGATCAGCGCCGTCGCGGCGACGAGCGCGGCGACGACAACCGCCGTCGAGACCGCGGCGGGATCGCGCAGGTCGGTGCCGCGGTGGACGAGCAGCCCGATCAGGCCCGCAGCTATGGGGTACGACCAGAGGTAGCCGGCTGACTCGGCGACGAGGACGCCGAGCCCGCCGCTCATCCCGGCGAACACCGGGAGTCCGATCCCGCCGGCGGCGAGATAGAGTAGTATCGAGGCGGGCCCCCAGACGGGACCGAGTAACAGCCCCGCCAGAAAGACGAACAGGACCTGCAGCGTGATCGGCGCCGGCGAGAACGGGATCGGGATCGCGATCGGCGCCGCCGCCCCCAGCAGCGTCGCCAGCAGCGCCGCGCGGGCGAACGCGCCGACGACGCCGGCGTCGACGAGGTCGACGTCGCTTCGTTCGGTTGCCATACGTCACGACGCACGTAAACTGTGATTAAAACTTCGGTTTACGGGACGTCGGCGATCGCCGACGCGAGAACGGAACGGTCCCGACGGTCAGTGCTGGTGTCCGGTTGCCTCGGCGAAGGTCTGTCCGAACCGCTCCTCGAACAGCTCCATGATCCGTTCCTCCTGGGCCTCGAGTTCCGGATCCGTCCCCTCGCCGTGGTGGACGAAGTGGTGGGCGCGGCTGGCGAACGACAGCAGGGCGATGTCGCCGACGGTCTCGGCCGAGTCCTGGTCGCCTTCCGCGAGGAGGTCGACGAGTCCGGCGGGGAGCGCCACCTCGTCGGTCGCGCCGTCGTCGGTCGAAATCGTGAGCGTGATCGTGTCGACGTCGTCGGTCATACTCCGACCGACGGGGGGCGTACCTAAAGGTGCTGTGACTCGTCGGGCCGAGCGGTGTGGTACCGACACCCGCGATGCTTTTGGCCCTCGGTGACGAACCGGGAGGTATGCCTCCCGTCGAACTCGAGGCGGAGACGATCGAACGGCTGGACGGGCTACGCGTCGAGGACGAGTCCTACGACGAGCTCGTCACCGAGCTGATCAACATCTACGAGACGAGCGAGCTCACGCTCTTTCACGCGGGCTAACGGTCAGCCGTCGGCCGCAGCCCGGCGGACCGAGTCCCACCGCCCCTTCGACTCGAGTTGCGTCTGAAGCTCCTGGGCGTACTCCTGGGTGAGCTGTTCGGCCGCCCGGAGCTTCTCCTCCCGGTCGTCGCCGCCGTCCCCGCCGAGTCCGAGCGCGCCGAGGATCGAATCGAGGACGCCGCCCGACGAGCTCGTGGGGCCGCCACCGCCGCCCTGGCCGCCCATCGCGCCCATCTGCCGGTCGACGTTCTCGAGTTCGGGGATGATCTGGTCGACCTTCTCGGTGTCGGCGACGATCCGGGCCCGGTCGGGGTCGTCGGCGTCCTCGATCTCGAACTCCGTGGCCGTCATGATCAGGCTCCACTGCTGGCTCGAGAACCGCGAGTCCTGGACGCGCTGTGAGAACTCCTGATCGACGGTCATCCGTTCGCCGACGATCCGGTCCGTCCACGAGGTGTCGCTCATGGCCGTCGATTGCGCGGGTGCGCGTATCAGCGTTTCCCCGTCGGGCGTCGCTCCTCGAGGGGCTGCGGGCGCCGAGTCAGTCCAGCCGCTCCGAGCCCTCGGCGTGGCGGGTCGCGAGCTCGACGTACCGGTCGGCCGTCTTCTCGAGGTGGGGGTCGTCGACCTCGGTTTTCGGTTCCGCGGGCGCCCCGGCGACGAGCGTCGAGGGTTCGACCACGGTGCCCTCCGTGACGACGCTCCCGGCCGCGACCACGGCACCCTCCCCGATCCGGGCGCCGTCGAGGACGACGGCGTTCATTCCGATTAGGGCGCGCTCGCCGACGGTCGCGTCGTGGACGATCGCGCTGTGACCGACGGTGGCGTAGGCTTCGAGTTCGGCGTCCTCGTGGAGGACGGCGTTGTCCTGGACGTTCGCGCCCTCGCCGACGACGATCCGACCGTGATCGCCCCGAAGGGTGACGTTCGGCCAGACGCTGGCGTCGGCCTCGACGACGACGTCGCCGATGACGACCGCGCTCTCGTCGACGCGGGCCGAGTCGGCGACCCGCGGTTCCGTGCCTTCGAACGAGCGTAGCATGGCGACTACCTCTCGCGATCGGGGCTTGAATCTACCGTCGATTGGACCGACCGCGGCCCGTTTCTCGTCGTCGATCGTATAAATACCAATGTATGTTGGCGGTACCTCTAATGCGGTATCCCCACTACGGAGAAGTAGGCAGCGGTCGGACGTACCGAAATACATCCGTAGCCCGCTGCCGTGCATCGAAGGCCCCATCTTCGAATCAGGAAGTCTACCCCGCTTCCGTCCCCGGAGATCACCTTCGACGTGGAGGGTTCGACCCCGCTTCCGTTCACCCCAAGACAGTCACCGTGATCAGGGGGGTCAGACCCGCTTCCGTTCTGCGGCTTCCTTCCCTTTCCGCTCGCTTCGAACAGCGACGCGACCGGCGATCGGTTCTGCCGTACCGCAGTCGGACGGCCCGCTCGCGGAGGTATCGACGACCGATTCCGCCCGTGACGTCGACGAAAAACCGGTCTCGACGCTAGAAGGCGCCGCCCTCGAAGTCGGTGTCGGCGTGAAGGCTGTCCTTCAGGGCGTCGTGGACCTTACAGAGCTCGAACGCCCGGTCGATGACCTCCTGGCCGGTATCGTCGTCGACGTCGGCCTCGACGCGGATGTCGAAGTGGACCGACTCGAGCTTGTCGTCGTCGTTGAGCTCGCCCGTCGACTCGATCTCGATCCGACCGAGGTCGCCGGCGTCGCGCTGCTGACCCCCGACGCGAAGCGCGGGCACGTAGCAGGACGCGTACGCCGCCAGCAGGCTCTCGAGGGTGTCCGGCGCCTCTTCGCCCTCGGCGTCGATCGTCGTCTCGAACTCGCCGATCTCGTTCGTCGCGCTGAACCCCTCCTCGGAGACGGTGGTGACTTGTTTCGACATCGCAGTGGAAACAACCACAGCGGGAGTCGTAAACGTTGTTCTCGCCGTCAACATCGTCCGGTTCGAGGAACGAACGCGGTCGTTCACGCTCGAGCGAGGTGTGGCGGCCGTCTCGGCTCAGCTCTCGAGTTCGAACGGCTCGTCGGCCTCGGGGACGTGGACCTCGGCGTCGCTGCCCGCGGCGGCGACCTCGCTCTCGAACTCCTCGGGGTCCTGCTCGATCGGCGGGAACGTGTCGTAGTGCTGGGGGAACGCGTGATCGACGTCGAGCCAGTCGACGGCGACGGCGGCCTGCCAGGGCCCCATCGTGAAGTGGTCGCCCATCGGCACCGCGGCGGCGTCGGGCTCGAGGTACGGACCGATCACCTCGCGCATCTCGGTCATCAACGAGGTGTCGCCGGCGTGGTAGAACGCCGTCGACTCCTCGTCCGACACTTGCGTCGGCTTCGTATCGGAGATCACGAAGCCGGCGGGCATCCCCGCGTCGACGTCGTACTCGGTCATGATCCCGTTGGTGTGGTCGGCTCGAACCATCGTGACGAACGCGTCGTCACACTCGACGGTGCCGCCGAGGTTCATCCCCATCCCGCCGACGGCGTCCTCGAAACCGAACTCCTCCTCGCAGTAGGAGACGAGCTCGGGGGTCGCAACCAGCGTCGCGTCGCTGAACTCGCCCGCGTCGGCGATGTGGTCGGCGTGGCCGTGGGTGAGCAGTACGTAGTCGGGGTCGTCGACCTCGGCGGGCTCGAGGTCCGTCTTCGGGTTGTCGAAGAACGGGTCGATCAGCAGGTCGGTGTCGCCGACGGTGACGCGCCACGTCGAGTGGCCGTGCCAGGTGAGTTCCATAGCAGGCCAACGGTTGGGCGGAGATCGTCTTAAAGCTGGTCGCAGGAGCTGCCGTGGAGTCCGCGACTGCGGGCGGCGACGGCGCGTCGGCGAACCGGCAACCCGCGGTCCGATGCCGTGGCGTTTTTTGTCCGGGGTTCCTACGGCGAGTATGCTCTCGCTTTCGCTCGAGGAGTTCATGGTCGAACTGAACGAGGGATCGATCAAGAACGTCGGTCCGACGAACAAGTCCGCGACGGTCAAGCTGTTCGACGTCGAGGAGGCCGAGGCCCGCGAGTTCGGCGACAAGCGGGTCAAGCTGGTCTTCGAGGACGAGGACGGCAACGAGGTGCAGGTGTCGCTGTTTCCCGAGGACGTCCGGAAGATCGTCGAGGACGTCGAGGCTCTCGAGGACGATTCCCCGGTCTTCGAGTGAGCGACGGTCGATCCGGAGCGGGTTCGGCCGACGAATCGGTCGGTGCCGCCCCGATCGCATTCCGACAACCGTTTTAGGGCGAAACTGCTTGGTTCGTGTAGATGGGTAACTGTATCATCTGCGGCACGTCTGTCGACGGCGAGATCTGCCAGAGTCACGAGGAGGACGCGGTCTTCGAGTTCCGCGGCACCGCGCCCTCGCAGCTCACCCCCGGTCGCTACTACCGGGGCACCGTCGACGGCTACGCCGATTTCGGCGTGTTCGTCGATATCGGCGACCACGTAACCGGTCTGTTGCACAGAAGCGAACTGGACAAGCGACTCGAGAGCCTCGACTGGGAGCCCGGCGACGAGGTGTTCGTCCAGGTGCTCGACGTTCGGGACAACGGCAACGTCGATCTGGGCTGGTCGATCCGCCAGCGCGAACGGGAGTTCCGCGGCCACCTGATCGAGACGGCCGACGACGAGTTCCTCCCCGAGGAGCTCGAGGACGACGGCGACGACGATTCCGACGACGATTCGGCCGACGACTCCGACGCCGAGCCCGAACCTGCGCCCGAGACCGCCGCGAGCGCCGACGATACCGGCCCGAGCGACGAGTCGAGCCCGTCGACGGGCGGCGCCGATACGGTCGCGGCCGAGAGCGGTTCCGTCGCCGCGGAAACCGCGGTGTCGACCCCGGCGACCGACGACGCCGCCGACGCCGAACCCGAGGCCGAGCCCGCGCTCAAGCGCACGACGATCGACTCGATCGGCAACCAGGTCGGCAGCGTCGTGCGTCTCGAGGGCGAGATCACCGGCGTCCGCCAGACCTCCGGTCCGACGGTCTTCGAACTGCGCGACGAGACCGCCACCGTCGAGTGCGCGGCCTTCGAGGAGGCCGGCGTCCGGGCCTACCCCGACGTCGACGTCGAGGACGTCGTCGCCCTCGAGGGCGAGATCGAGCGCCACCACGGCGACCTGCAGGTCGAAACCGAGACCCTCGAGGTCCTCGAGGACGAGGCCCGCGAGACCGTCGTCGACCGCCTCGAGACCGCGATCGAGCGCGAGGCCCGACCGGCCGACGTCGCCCCGCTGGCCGACCACGACGCGGTCGCGGCCGTCGAGGCCGAGATCGGCGACGCCGCGACGGCGATCCGCCGCGCGGTCATGGAGGCCCGTCCCGTCGTCGTGCGCCACGCCGCGACCGCCGACGGCTACGTCGCCGGCGCCGCTATCGAGCGCGCCGCGCTCCCGCTGATCCGCGAGAAACACACCCGCGAGGACGCCGAGTACCACTACTTCGAGCGCCGACCGCTCGAGGGACGGGTCTACGACATGGACGCCGCAACCGACGACGTCACCTCCATGCTCGAGGCCCGCGACCGCCACGACGAGCAGCTCCCGCTGGTCGTGCTCGTCGGCGCCGGCTCGACCGTCGAGTCCGTCGACGGCTACGAACTGCTCTCGCTGTACGGCGCCGAGGCGCTGGTCGTCGACGACAGCCGCGCCGACGAGGAGGTCGTCGACGCGGTGACCGCCGCCGTCGCGCCCTCGCTGGCCGGCGCCGACGTCGCCGACGTGACCTCGACCGCCCTCGCGGCGAACGTCGCCGCCCACGTCAACGACGACGTCCGCGCCGACCTCGAGCACCTGCCGGCGGTCAGCTACTGGGAGGACGCCCCCGAGACGTACCTCGAGGTCGCCGCCGAGGCCGGCTACGACGAGACCGATCTCTCCGAGCGCCGCGAGGCCGTCGCGCTCGAGGCGTTCTACCAGAGCTACAAGGACAAACGCGAACTCATCGCCGACCTGCTGTTCGACGGCAACGCCGACCTCGCGGCCCACGTCTCCGAGCAGTTCCGCGACAAACTCGAGACAGAACTCGAGACCGCCCGCGAGAATCGCACGACTCGGGAGGTCGACGGGCTGACCGTGACGGTGCTCGACACCGACGCGTTCACCCACCGCTACGACTTCCCGACGACGATCCTGCTGCTCGACGCGCTCCACCGCCGCGAGCGCGAGGAGTCGGTCGCCACGCTCGGCGTCGGCGACGACGAACTCCACGTTCGCACGACCGAACGGGTCGACGTCCGCGACCTCGGGAGTGCGATCGCCGAACGCGTGCCAAACGGCGGCGTTCACGTCGTCGGCGGCCGGGACGGCCACGTCGAGTTCCTGCCCGGCGAGCGCGACGCCGTCCAGGAGGCCGCCCTCGAGGCCCTCGGCGAGACGCTCGCGTAATCGCGCCCTTCTCCGTCGTCGGCACAACCGGCCAGTGGCGACGCTCGTTTACGGCCCGTCGGCGAGCGGGCAGGAAGTACTTTGCCCGTTCCGCACGCAGGAGTCCACGTGAGCGACGATCCGAGGACCCGGTTACGCGAGAACGCGACGGAGGTCGCGACGATGGGAGTCACCGGACTCTGGCTCGCGCTCCTGTTCCTTCCGGGCGGCGACGGCCTCTGGCTCCCGGTCTTGCTGTTCGGATACGTGGCCGTCGTTCCGCTGGTGGCGCTGCTGTTCGGCGACGAGGCGGATCGACGCGAGTGGTGGGACGGCTGGTGGAGCACGTCGAGTTCGACCGAGGAAGCACAATCCGACGCCGACGCGGCCTCCTCGACGCCGACCGACGGCCGGGACGCCCTCGAGACGCTCCGGGATCGCTACGCGGCGGGCGAGTTGACCGACGACCAGTTCGAGCGGAAACTCGACCGACTGCTCGAAACCGAGACCCTCGAGGACGCCGAGCGCTGGCGTCGCGGGAGCGCGCGGCGAGATCGCGGCGTCGACCGAGAGCTCGAGCGGGACCCGTGAGCGAGGCGCTCGGGCGGCGAGTGCCCGTTTCGTGCGCGGTCAGTCGTCCGAGTTCTCGTCGTCCGCCGACTCGTCCGTCGACGGCGGCTCGGGCCAGACGACGCTTCCCGTGAACGGGACGCCGCTGCGCTGGGCGGCGCGGGCGATCATGTGGGCGCCGGTCGGTACGGTCAACAGCAGGAAGGCGATTCCGATGAGCGCGGTGAGCCCCTCCGCGCCCGGACCGAACTGGACGAAGCCGGCCAGGAAGATCGCGGCCGTCCCGAGCGTCGTCGGTTTGCTCGTCGCGTGCATTCGGTTGTAGACGTTCGGGAACCGGAGCAGGCCGATCGTGCCCACCGTCAGGAAGAAGACCCCGACGACCACGAGCGCGGCGACGGCGATCGCCCGGATCATTCGATGATCTCCCCCTCGGTAACGAACTTCGCGACGACGACGGTCGCGATGAAGCCGATGATCGCGAGCACCAGGCTCACCGTGACGAACAGCCCCCGGCCCGTCTGGAGCGCGAACAGGACGGCGATCGCGACGACGTTCGTGGCGATGGCGTCGAGCGCGACGACCCGATCCGGCGTCGTCGGCCCCCGGATGACTCGGTAGCTACAGAGCACGCAGAGCCCGGCGACGAGGATCAGCGCCGCGCGGACCGTCCACTCGAGGAAGGCGGGATCCTCACTCATCGTCGCTCGACCTCCGTTCGGACTCCGGCTCGACGCCCCGCTCTCGCGCCCGGTCCTCGGCCTCGCGCCCGGTGACGATGTCCGGTTCCGGGTCGGTCGGCGACCGACGTTCGTCGAAGATCTCGAGGGCGTAGTCCTCCCAGCTTCGGATCGGCGCGGCGACGTCGGCGGGGGCGCGGCCGTCGATCACGTGGACGTACAGCGCGTTCGCGTCGCCGTCGTGGTCCAGGGTGACCGTCCCCGGCGTGATCGTGATGCTGTTGGCGATGACCGTGACCGCGGCGGCGGACTCGACGCGCAGCGGCACCAGGATCACGTCGGGCTCGATCGGCATCCCCGGCGACAGCACTCGGTAGGCCACGTCGACGTTCGCGCGGACGAGCTCCCATCCGAACGCGCCGAGATAGCCCGCCACAGCCGGCGAGACCCCCA
This sequence comes from Natronococcus jeotgali DSM 18795, assembly GCF_000337695.1. Taxonomy (GTDB): domain Archaea; phylum Halobacteriota; class Halobacteria; order Halobacteriales; family Natrialbaceae; genus Natronococcus; species Natronococcus jeotgali. Next base: position 46,017 of record NZ_AOIA01000116.1, on the reverse strand, counting down.
GCAGCCGGCCGAGATCGACGCGGTCGACGTAGAGCCGACGGAAGAGGTAGGCGATCGGGAGCCCGACGGCCAGCCCCCCGAGGAACTGCCCGAGCAGCGTCGTCGGCTCGAGGGTGCTCCCCCGGACGAAGACCCACAGCACGCCGAAGGCCACGCCCGCGACGGGCCAGGCGCGAACTCTCACTCGAGCTCACCTCCGGGGTCGACCGCCTCGACGTACCCCTCCGCGTCGAGCGCGGCCTCCGCGGCGAGTTCGGCGAACCGGTAGACGGGTTCGAAGCCGACGCCGACGGCGAGGATCGCCCCCGCGAGCGCGAGGACGACGGCGACCTGCACCGGGTCGACGGTCGCCTCGTCGACCGCCGGGGTTCGGGCCCCCCAGAAGCTCCGGTTCCACACCCGCGTCGCGTACGCGATCGTCAGCAGCGAGCCGCCCAGCAACAGTCCGAGTACCGGCGCCGATCCCGCTCGAGCCGCGGCGTCGAACACGAGGAACTTCCCGAAGAAGCCCGACAGCGGGGGGATGCCCACGAGCGCGAGCGAGCCGACGAAGAAGGCGATCGCGAGCGGCGGCGACCGCCCCGCGAGCCCGCCCAGTTCGGCGAGGCGGCTCGTTCCGGTGGCGCTCCGGACGGCGCCGACCGCGAGGAAGAGCAGCCCCTTCGCCAGCGTGTGGTTGAGCGCGTAGACGAGCGCGGCGACGATCGCGACCTGGCGGAGCCCGCTCGAGGTCGTCGTCGCCGCGATCGCGACGGGGATCGCGATGAAGCCGATCTGGCCGATGCTCGAGTACGCGAGGACGCCCTCGATCGAGTCCCGGCCGACGGCGCCGAGCCCGCCGACGAGGATGCTGGCGGCGGCCATGACGAACAGGGCGGCGCCGACGAACGCCAGTGGGGAGTCGCCGGCGACGCCGAGTCCCGGGATCGGTAGCTCGAGGGAGACCCCGATCTGGGCGCCGGCGAGCACGGTGAACGAGAGCCGGACGATGGCGTAGATGCCGACCTTTTTCGTCGCCCCCACCAAGAGGGCGGTGATCGGCGGGGGCGCGGCCCGGTAGGCGGTGGGGATCCAGAACTGGAACGGGACGAGCCCGGCCTTGATGGCGAACACCGACAGCAACAGCGCGAACAGCCCGACGACCGGGACGGGATCGATCCCGTAGGCCGCGGGGTCGGCCAGTCGCCGGGCGAGGTCGGCCATGTTGAGGGTGCCCGTCACCGCGTAGATCCCGCCGACTCCGAGCAGGAAGACGGCCGAGGCCAGCAGGTTGAGCGCGACGTACCAGAACGCCGCTCGAGTGTGTTGGGGGCCGCCGTAGTAGGCGACGAAGACGTAGCTGGCCATCAACATCACCTCGAACCAGACGAACAGGTTGAACAGGTCGCCCGTCAGGAACGACCCCGTCACGCCCAGCAGCAGGAAGTAACACAGCGGGTAGTAGAAGGTCCGCGACCCGGAGTGGGCGGCATAGCGCCGCGAGAAGACGATCGAGGCGAGCGCGATCGTCGCGACCATCGACAGCATAAACGCCGAGAGGGCGTCGGCGACCAGCGTGATCCCGAACGGGGCCGCCAGCCCGCCGACCTGGTAGGTCGCGATCCCCGGTGCGTCCGGCGCGAGGACGACGGTCCAGGCCAGCGCACCGACGGCGACCGCGTAGCCGACGACGCCGCCGAGAGCCACGACGCTCCGAACCCGCCGCCGACGGCCCGCCAGAAGCGCGGCGACGGCCGAGACGAGAGCGACCAGCATCGGCGCGATCACGACTGTCTCGGCCGAGGTCTGGGCGATCATCCGCGATCACCCAGCTCGGAGGCGTCGAGCGTGTCGTGTTCCTCGTACACCCGATAGGAGAGCACGAGCGCGAACGCGGTCATCCCGAACCCGATGACGATGGCGGTCAGGACCAGCGCCTGAACCAGCGGGTCGGCCGTCTGCGGGGCGCCCTCGCCGTGGCCGGCCAGCACCGGAACCGTCTCGAAGCCGCCCTCGACGATGCCGCCCATCGCCAGCAGGTAGACGTTCGCCGCCTGGCTGACGATAGCCAGCCCCCAGACGACCCTGATCAGGTCCCGCCGCAGCAACAGGAACGTGCCCAGCGCGAACAGCGCGCCGACGACGAGCGCGAGGACGAACGCCGTCATTCGGCTCCCACCACCGAGAGGATCGTCAGCAGGCCGCCGACGACGACGCAGTAGACCCCGAAGTCGAACGCCAGCGCGCTCGCCACCTCGAGGTGGTGGTAGATCGGGATCCCCTCGAGGACGACGTACGACTGCGAGAGGAACGGGTAGCCGAGCACGAGCGGCACTAGCCCGCTGCCGACCGCGAGCGCGAGCCCGACCGCGAACAGTCGACGGTAGGCGGCGACGACCCGATCTCGCGACGGGGTCTTGCCGGGCTCGACCTCGCGGCCGAGCACGCCCCGCTCGAGGAAATCGAGCCCGAACGCGACGTAGACGACCACGAAGGCGGTCGTCGTGAGCACGCCCGCGATGAACCCGCCCCCCGGGAGGTTGTGCCCCTCCACGAACAGGGAGACGGCGACGACTAGAATGATCGGGACGACGACGCGGGTGGTCGTCCGCATGATGATCGTCGTCACTCCGTTTCACCTCGAGTCTCGGCCGAGTCGGTCGCGTCGTCGGCCGTGTTCGTGCGGTCGGGGCGCATGACGATCAGCGTGATGATCGAGACGGCGGCGGTCGCGACGACGACGAGTTCGCCCAGCGTATCGAAACCGCGGAAGTCGACGAGGATCACGTTGACGATGTTCGTTCCGCCGCCCTCCGGAACGGCCTGCTCCGCGTAGTAGCGCGCGATCGCGGTCGTTCCGTCGGGGCGGGCGTCGGTCGTAACGAGTACCGTGACGAACGCGGTGGCGCCGACGAGCGTCGAGAGTGCGGCGTCGCGAACGACCCGACCGAGGTCGACCTCGTAGTACCGGGGGATCTCCTCGATCACGAGCAGGAAGATCACCAGCACGAGCGTCTCGACGACGAGCTGGGTCAACGCGAGGTCGGGCGCGCTGGCGAGGATGTAGAAGATCGCGATCATAAAGCCCAGGATCGAGAGCGTGAGCACGCCCGCGACGTGGGAGGGCGCGGTGACCACGGCCAGTCCCGCCACGACCGCGACCACCAACACGAGCGCGACCGCGATCGGAGCTTCGAGCCCGACCTCGAGGGGAAGCGGGGTTCCCGTCGCCGCGAACCCCGACAGCGCGAGCAGGCTGGTCGCGGCCAGCGTCCACGTCGCGTACGTCCGGAGGAGTCCGTTGTGGACCCGGTCCCCGAGCCGGGCGCCGCCCCCGGCGAGCGCGGCGACGGTCGCGTCGTACCACCAGTTCGCCCCGATCGGCGGTACCGCGGCCAGGACCGCACGGATCCCCCGGTGGAGCCGGTCGTAGAACGGATACGCGAGGAGCCCGAGCCCGATCGTCACGGCGCTCATCGCGACGGCCGGGGAGAGCTCCGTCGGCAGCGAAACGTGCATCTCGTGGGTCTCGACGGCCGTCGCGTCGACTCCCGACTGGACGATCGCCCGGACCGCCAGCTCGGGGTCGACGCTGACGACGGCGGTGAGCGCGGCGAGGACGGCCGGCGGGAGCACCAACAGTACGGCCGGCCGGTGGACGTCGCCGAGCGCGGTCGGTCGCTCCCCGACGAACAGCGCGAGAAAGCGCAGCGAGTAGAGCACGGTGAAGACGCTCCCGAAGACGGCGACGGCCGGGTAGAGCCACTCGAGGGCGCCGATGTCGTAGGTGTGACCCGCCTCGACGGCCGCCTCGAACAGCAGTTCCTTCGAGTAGAAGCCGCTGAACGGCGGGATGCCGGCCATGCTGAGGCCGACGACGGCGGCGACGAGCGCGGTCACCGGGAGATCCCGCCGGAGGCCGCTCAGCTCCGCGAGCCGTCTGGTCCCGGTCTCGTGGGCGACGATACCGGCGACGAGGAAGAGGGCGGCCTTGAACAGCGCGTGGTTGAGCAGGTGGAAGACCCCCGTTTCGGCGCCAAGCACCGAGGTGAAGCCGAAGCCGGCGATCATCAACCCGAGGTGACTCGCCGTCGAGTACGCCAGCAGCTCCTTGATGTCCGTGGAGGCGACCGCGAGGATCGCACAGACGGTCATCGTCGCGAGCCCGAGCGTCGCGAACAGGACAAGCCACTCGGGGCCCGCGAACAGCGGCCGTACCCGGCCGACGAGGTAGACGCCGACTTTCACCATCGTCGCGGAGTGGAGAAACGCCGAAACGGGCGTCGGCGCCGCCATGGCGTTGGGCAGCCAGAAGTGCAACGGCACCTGCGCGGACTTGGCCGCCGCGCCGACCGCGATCAGCCCGAGCGCGGGGACGAACAGCCCCCGATCGCGAAGCGCCGTCGCCACGGCGTCGGGCTCCTCGAGCATCGCCGCGAGGTCGAACGCCGCCGCGGGGCCGACGGCGTCGCCGGCGGCCAGCGAGAGCAACAGGAAGCCGACCAGCAGGAACAGGCCGCCGCCGACGGTGACGAACATCGCCATCCGGGCGGCGTAGGCCGACTCCTCGTCGTCGGTGTGGTAGCCGATCAGAACGAACGAGCAGAGGCTGGTCAGTTCCCAGAACAGGAAGATCGCGATCAGGTCGGCCGCGAGCGCGACGCCGAGAATCGACCCCATGAAGGCGAGCAGGGCGGCGTAGTACCGGGACAGCGACGACTCGCCGTGCATGTACGCCGCGGAGTACGCGAAGATGAGCGTTCCGATCCCGCTCGCGAGCAGGGCGAACAGCAGCGCCCACCCGTCGACGTAGAACCGGAGCGCGACCTCGAGCGAGGGGATCCAGGAGAGTTCGACGGCACCCTCGGATCCGTACTGGGTGGCGAGCAGTCCGAAGCAGGCCGCCGCGACGGCGGCGCCGACGTATCCCGTTCGCTCGCCGAGCGCGCGGAACAGAAGCGGCGTCGCCCCCGCGGCGGCGAACGGCAGCACGACGGCTAGCAACACGATCGACAGCTCCGGACTCATTCACTCTGGTAAGCATAGCCGCAGCCGGGCCTTAACGATTCGCCCGGAATGCGCGACGATCGGCGTCGCGGCCGCCGTTCGCTGGCGGGCGTCTCCGACACGCTTATTCGCGGCGCGCGACGAAGCCCCTGTAGTGAGTACCGAGACGCCCGAACCGACCGAAACCGAGGCGTTCGAGCGGGTCTGCGAGACGCTCGTCGAGCGCATCCTCGCCGGCGAGATCGACCGCGACGAGGTCGAGAAAGCCAAGCTCGAGGCGTGTTCGGACCACTCGGCGCCGAAGGTGCCGAAGAACTCGGAGCTGCTGGACTACGCGCCCCAGGAGCACCGCGAGGACCTCGAGACGGTGCTCCGGCGCAAACCGGTCCGGACCGCCTCGGGCGTCTCCCCGGTCGCGATCATGACCTCGCCCGAGCGCTGTCCCCACGGGAAGTGTCTCTACTGTCCCGGCGGCCCCGACTCGGAGTTCTCGAGCTCCCAGAGCTACACGGGCGAGGAGCCCGCGGCGGCCCGCGGGGTTCAGAACGACTACGACCCCTACGGCCAGGTCACCCTGCGGCTCGAACAGCTCCGGGAGATCGGCCACCCGGTCGACAAGGTCGAACTCATCCTGATGGGTGGGACGATGACCGCCCGCAGCCACGACTACCAGGAGTGGTTCGTCAAGCGCGCCCTCGAAGCGATGAACGACTACGACGTCGACAAGGAGCCCGAACCCGCAGAGGGCGTCAGCTTCGCCGAGGACCCCGAGGAGTACGAGTTCAAGTACCTCGAGGACGTCATCGCCGAGAACGAGACCAACGACATCAGGAACATCGGGACGACCTTCGAGACCAAGCCCGACTGGTGCGATCCCGAGCAGATCGACCGCATGCTCGAGCTGGGCGGGACGAAAGTCGAGGTCGGCGTCCAGACGACCTACGAGCGAATCAACCGCGAGATGCACCGCGGCCACGGCGCCCAGGCGTCGATCGACGCCAACCGCCGGCTGCGAAACGCGGGCTTCAAGGTCGGCTTCCACATGATGCCGGGCCAGCCGGGGATGAGCAAGGAGATGTGTCTCGAGGACTTCCGCCGGCTGTTCGAGCAGGAACAGTGGAAACCCGACTACCTCAAGATCTACCCGATGCTGATCGTCCGCGGGACCGCGACCTACGACTGGTGGCACGAGGGGGAGTTCGACCCCCTCTCCAACGAGGAGGCCGCCGAGCTGGTCGCCGAGATCAAGGACATGATCCCCCGATACACGCGGCTTCAGCGGGTCCAGCGGGACATTCCGGCCGACTACATCGACGCCGGCGTCTGGAAGTCGAACCTCCGACAGCTCGCCCGACAGCGCATGGACGAGCACGGCTGGTCCTGTGACTGCATCCGCTGTCGCGAGGCCGGGATGAACGACGAGGAGCCCGAAACCGTCGAGCTCGACGTGACGACCTACGACGCCTGCGGCGGCACCGAACACTTCATCTCGGTCGAGGACTTCGAGAAGGACCTCCTGGTCGGGTTCTGTCGGCTCCGATTTCCCCACGGGGACGGTCCCGCGGGCCGCGCCCCGTCGGTTCCGGAGGGCGATCGACTCCGACCCGAACTCGAGAACGCCGCCCTCGTCCGCGAGCTGCACGTCTACGGGAGCGAGGTCGCGATGGGCGACGAGGGCGACGCCGGCCAGCACCAGCACAGGGGGTACGGTCGCCGACTGATGACCCGCGCGGAGGAGCTCGCGGCCGACGCCGGCTACGACAAGGTAAGCGTCATCTCCGGGATCGGTGCGCGGGAGTACTACCGGAACAAGCTGGGCTACCACCAGGACGGTCCCTACGTGAGCAAACGGCTCTGAGCCGCCCCGACCGTTCGATCCGTTTTCGTCGCTCGTCGGTTCGGCCGCGAACCGCGTCCCCGAGCCGTGCCGTCGCTCTCCGGTTCGACGCCCGCTCGAGCCGATCGTCCCTTCTCGAGACTCACCTATCAGTATTCGCGGGAGAATCGCTCGATACTACCACAACGTTATTACTTGCGGGGCGTTATGCCATATGGTAACAGATGTACGACTGCATTCTCGTCCCGACCGACGGTTCGCCGGAGGGCGAGCGCGCGCTCGAGTACGCCTTCGACCTCGCGCGCGCTCACGACGCGACGGTCAAGGCGATCTACGTCGCCAACGTCGCCAGCTACGGCGGCCTGCCGATGGAGACCGCCTGGGAGGGGATCGGCGAGGCGCTGCGCTCGGAGGGTCAGGGCGCGCTCGCGCGCGTCGAGGAGCTCGCCCCCCCGGACGTCGCCGTCGAGACGGAGATCATCGAGGGGTCGCCGAGCCAGGTGATCGTCCGGGAGGCGACGCCCGACAGCTGCGACCTCGTGGTCATGGGCACGCACGGTCGCGGCGGGATCGATCGACTGCTGCTGGGTAGCGTCGCCGAGCGGGTCGTCAGGCAATCGCCAGTACCCGTGCTGACGGTTCGGTTGGACGAAAAGGAGTCGGCGTCCGAGTCCGACCGCCAGCCCGAGGCCGCGGAGGGCGAGACGCCGGAGCCGTCGGACGTCTAGCGCGGCCGCAGGTGCTCGCAGTCGCCGGCCGAGACCGTCTCCCGGCCGTCGTCGGTCTCGACGACCAGCGCCCCGCTATCGGTGACGTCGACGGCCTCGCCGACGAGTTCGTCGCTCGCTCGCTCGACCCGAACCCGCTGGCCGAGCGTCAGCGCCAGCTCGCGCCAGGCCGGGACGACGCCCTCGAGGTCGGTCCGGAGGCGGTCGAACTCCTCGAGCAGTCGCTGGACGAAGACGCGCCGATCGACGTCGCCCGCCTCGGCGCGGATCGAGGTCGCCTCCGGCGGCAGGGCGTCGGCGTCGACGTTCGCGTTGACGCCGATTCCGACGACGAGCCACGCGATCCGGTCGGTCTCGCCCTCCATCTCCGTGAGGATCCCCGCGAGCTTGCGGTACCCGCCCTCGTCGTCGACGGGCACGACGACGTCGTTGGGCCACTTGATGCGGGCGTCGACGCCGGCCTCCCGAGCCGCCCGCGCGGTCGCGACCGCCGCCGCGAGCGTGTACAGGGGCGCGCGAGCCGGCGCGACCTCGGGCCGGAGGACGGTACTCAACCAGACGCCGCCCGACGGCGCGGTCCACTCGCGTTTCAGCCGACCCCGACTCCCGGTCTGTTCGTCCGCGAGGACTCCGACGTCGCTGGCCCCGTCGGTCGCCAGCTCGCGGGCGCGGTCGTTGGTACTGGTGATCGCGTCGTGGTACTCGATCGAAAAGGGCGCCTCGAGCCCGTACTCGACGGCGGGGCCGTTGTACGTCGTGACGTCAGTTAGCGTGTAGCCGTTCGAGCCGCCCTCGATCTCGAATCCGTCCTCGCGCAGCGCGTCGATTTGTTTCCAGACGGCCGCCCGCGAAATGTCGAGGTCCTCGGCGAGGTCGGGACCCGATACGGGTCCGTCGCCGATCGCCTCGAGGATCGCTCGCCGCGTGTCGTTCATACCGAAGGGAGGGGAGCGATCGCACTTGAATCGGCCGGCTCAGCCCCGCAGTTCGCGCAGCTTCTCGCGACCCGGCGCGATCAGCTCGTCGAGGTAGGTCGCGAGGGTGCCCTTCGCGTCGGCGGGGTGGAGCTCGCCGGACTCGAGGTCGGCGGCCAGGGCCTCGTACTCCTCGTAGGTCAGGTCGCCGCCGTACTTCTCGGGGCGTTCGACGACGACCTCCTCGAAGCGCGGGAAGACGTGGTACTCGAACAGTTCGAGCACGGGGTTCTCGAGGTCGCCCTCCGGGTCGCGCGTGGGCGGGCAGAAGGCCGAGTTGACCTTCTCCTCGAGCTCGTCGGTCGAGTCCTCCATCGAGATCGTGATCCCCTCGCTCGAGGACATCTTCCCCTCGCCGCTGGTGAGGTCGGCGACGATCGGCGTGTGCAGGCACGGGCGGGCCTCGTAGCCCAGCTCGGGCAGTTCCTCGCGGGCGAGCATGTGGACCTTGCGCTGGTCGAGCCCGCCGACGGCCAGATCCAGGTCGAGGTACTCGATGTCGAGCGTCTGCATCAGCGGGTAGACGAGGTGGCTGACCTTCGCGGTCTCGCCCGACTGGAGCTCGGCCATCGCGCGCTGGGCGCGGTTCATCGTCGTCGAGAGCTCGAGCTCGTGGAGGTCGAGGGTGTACTCCTCGTCGAGCTGGAACTCCGAGCCGTAGACGAACTCCGTGTTCGACTCCTCGAGGCCGTAGGCGGTAAACTGCGCTTTCATCTGCTCGGCGGTCTCGCGGATCTCCTCGAAGCTGCCCTTCCCGTTGAGGTAGGCGTGGACGTCCGCGAGCAACACGACGACCTCCATGCCGGCGTTCTGGAGGTCGATCAGCTTGTTGGCCGTCAGCAGGTGTCCCAGGTGGAGCACGCCGGAGGGCTCGTAGCCGACGTAGACGCGCTTGCCCGCGGGATCGGCCGCGAGTTCGCACACCTCCTCGTCGGTTACGACCTCGTCGGCGTTTCGCGTGATCAACTCGTAGGCGTCCATCTCTATCTCATCGCACCCGTCGGACGGTTTTATAGTAACCGACCCGCGCTCGCGGTCGGCGCCGGATCAGCGCTCGGCGCGGGCCACCGTCGCCGTTCCGTCCTGGCGCACCCGGAACCGGTACCCCTCGTAGGTGAACTCGACCGTGGCGTCGGCGGTCGCGCGGGGCGGCGAGGAAAACAGCGCCGAGAGCAGTTCGTTGACGCTGTAGTACACCGGCGACAGGTCGGTCGGCTCCCGATCCTCGAGCGCGGCGACGAGCGCCGGAATCTGCGCCGCCGGCGTCTCTTCGTCCGTCTCGAGTGTCCGTCTCGTTATGACGTCCTCGTTGTCCGTCGTGTTCATCTGAGTGTACGCAGTTCCGATCGATAGCTCCGTAACCGTTCCACTGGCGTATGCACGCAGTCTCCGCCCGCCGTCGATTCGGGCCGCGACGCGAGCCGCGGCCACTGCCTGCCGAAGGTTGATAGCGGTGTCGGCGTATGCATCGGTCGTATGGGCTTCAGCGAGGACGCCGTCAACGCCGCCCGCAGAACGATCTATCCACAGCTCCACTACCTGTTCCGAGGAACGTTCGGCGGCTACGCCGTCACCCACACCACCGCAGACGAGTACGTGCTGACCGCCCGCTGCTCGGAGGCGAAGATCGAGGCGTTTCTCGCGGCGCGTGGCTTCTCCCGGAACCCGATCTCCGCGGTGAAAGTCCGGATGGACGGGAACACCGCCGAGGGGTCCTGGGTCTGGCGCCCGTCGCCGCTGGCGTCCTTCCAGCTCCACGTCGTCATCCACGACCTCGAGGAGGTCGAGGGGGTCGACGTCTACGCCCACTGGGAGCGGTCCTGGATCCGTCACCCCTACAAACACTACCTCGCGCGGGATTACGACGCCGAGCGGGGCGTCGCGCTGGCGCGGCGCTGGCTCGTCGACGACGACGGCGAGACGCTTCGCGGCGAGGACTGGGACATCCGCTACGAGGTCGACGACTCGTTCAGCCGTCGAGCCAGCGAGTTCTTTTCGCTGTCGTACTACCGGCTCAAGGAGCTCTCGGGCTCGGTCAGATCGCGACTGCCGTTCGTCGACGGCGGCGATCGTAACTTCATCATCGACCGCGAGGACGCTCGCGTGGCCGTCTCCCCCCGGATCACCGACCGCTTCTAGAGCTCGCCGCTGCGGATCCGTTCCTCGGCCGTCCGGAGCGCGTTCTCCCGGTCGAACGAGTCGACGATCGCGCGCAGTTCGGCCTCGTCGGCGTCGGCCAGCTCGCGGGCGTGGGCGGTTACGTTCGGCACCGCGCGAATGATGTTGTCCACGATCGGGACCTCCGCGACCCGGGGCGACCGCGAGAGCGGGTTGAGGTCGATCACGATCTCGATCTTGCCCATCTCCTCGAGCGCTTCGGCGCGGTCGCCGTCCTCGAGGGGGACGACCACGACGTCGGCGGCGTAGATTCCGTCGGCGTCGACCTTCGCACGCTGGTGGTCGAGATTCGGGATCCGGGCGTCGGCCTCGAGTCCCTTCACTTCCTCGGCGCCGTACTCGCGGAGGTGGTCGGCGATCGCTTCGATCCGCTCGGGCGTGCGATTGAAGAGGTTGACCTCGAGGTCGGCGTCGACGGCGTCGGCGAGTTCGACCATCTCCCCGGGCACGAGTGCGGCGACGTTGCCGTTGATCGAGAGCACCGGGCGCTCCGCCAGCAACAGGTGGGCCGCGGCGACGCGCTCGGCCTCGTCGGCGCTCGGGATCGTCTCCTCGCCGAGCAGGTAGTCGAAGGCGCTGCCCCGCCCCTCGGCGTGCATTCCCTGGAGGTGGGTGATCCCCTTCTCGACGCCCCGCTCGATCCGGTGGCGCGTGAGCAGGTCCTGGTATCTGGGGTGGTCCTCGGGGATCTCCTCCTCGTCGTCGACGTCGGCGGAGACGGTCTCGTAATCGGTCATGATCGATCCCTCGAGAGCGGCGATGAAAAGCCGACCGATCCGCGCTATTTTAACACCGCGCCCGCGGGGTGGGTCGCACACACCGCCGGCTCGTAGCCGGCGTCGGAGAGTCCGGTACCCAGCGCGAAGACCGTCTCGCCGAGCATCGCCATCGAGGCTTGCCCGCCGACGGCCGCCACGTCCTCGATGGCCGCCTCGAGCGTCGGCGTCAGCAACTCGGCGTCGCGGGCGAACCGCCGGGAGGCCTCCATGAGCGACTCGAGGGTGGGCTCCTCGACGATCCGCGACAGCGCCGCCTCGCCGGCCCGCGAGAGTTTTGCCGTCTCGCCCGCCAGCACGTCGGCCGTCGACAGCTCGCCGAACGGGACGTACTCGACGCGGCTCCGGTCGGGCACCGCGTCGAGCTCGTTGACCGCGGGCCCGCCGGGCTCGAGCCGGATCGGGATCCCGCCCCGCGCCTGAGCGACCACGTCGCCCAGCCCGGTTCCGGCCCGCACCTCCGCGGCGTGGGCGATCGCGACCAGCTCGTTTCGCGAGCGCCGCCGCTCGAAGACCCGGTTCGCCGCGAACGCCGTGCCCAGCGCCATCGCCCCCGAGACGCCGAAGCCGGCGCCCAGCGGGAGCTCCGAGACGGCCTCGACGCGGGCCGGGGCCTCGAGCGCCTCGAGGACGTCGAGTACCGGATCGATCTCGATCGGTTCCCCGTCGAGGACGACCGCTCGCTCGGACGCCGGTTCGACCGTTACCTCGACGCCGTCGGTCAGCGTCAGCCCTGCCCCCCGTGAGCCGGCCTTCGTCGGGTTCTCGTCCGGATGGGCGCTGAAGAATCCGGTCACGTGACCCGGGACGAACGCCGTCGCCTCCTCGCGCATCACCTCCCGATTACTGCCGGTACGGTATAACGTTGCAGGTTCGCGGCCGAGGCTCGTACTGTCGACCAGACGCTCCGTCCGACGGTATCGGGACGGTTCAGGGTTCCGCCTTTTCCGTGCGGAGCGCCAAGGCGCACTCGATGAGCGAACGGTTTCCGTCGTCGGCTCTCGAGCCGGCTCCCGGTCGTCGCGGCGAACGTCCCGCCCTCGAGACGGGGTGGGGCTGAGCGATGTCGACCGCGACCGCCGACGAGTCGTTCGGCGCGTTCTTCCGACGGTACACGAAGACGTGGATGCACGCCATCGCGACGACCGGGCTCACGGCGTTCGGGATGTTGACTTTCATCCACCGCGGCTTCGCGATCCTCGCGCTGGCGTGTTACGTCGTCCCGCCGATCGTCCTCTATCTCTCGCGGCGCGGCGACGGCTCGGCGGACGACGCCCCCTCGCCGACCGAGGCGGCGCTTTCCGATCGGGAGGGAAGCGACGGACGGGACGCGACTGCCGAGCGGTCGGCGACGGCGTCGGGTACCGACTCCCTCGGGCCGCCGCCGGCGGAGCCCGACGCCGGGGTCGAACGGACCGACCGGGCGGAGCGCGACGCGTCCGAATCGAGGGCGACGTCCGCGCGCCCGTCGCCCTCGAGCGGTCCCGAGCGCGAGCCGACGGCCGAACCCGAACGGTCGACCGACGCGGAGGCCGATGCCGGACCGCCCGACTCCGGGGGCGCCGAACCCGGAGCCGACTCGGTGCCGGACGACGCCGAGCCGAAGTCCGAATCGACCGCGGCGCCGTCCGGGTCCGAACCCGACGCCGAGCCCGAGTGGCGACCCGCTGACGCCCCGACCGAGGCGACCCTCCGCGACGCCGCGATCACGACCTCGGGTGCGGTCGCCGTCGGCGAGGGCGGCGTCGTCGCGAGCACGGACGGCGAGGAGTGGTCGGTCCTCCTCGAGGACGGGCCCGCGGCCCAGGGCCAGGCCCTGTCCGGCGTCGACGCGACCGACGACGGCGCGATCGTCTGGGTCGCCGGCGATGGCGGCGCCGTCGGCCGACTCGAGGTCGAGTCGGGTCGCCACGTGGACTACTCGGCGCCCGACGACCGGACCGACAACCTGGCGGGGATCGCCGTCGCGGGCGGCGACGGCGAGGAGACCGTCCTCCTGATCAACGGCTCGGGCGAGGTGCTGCGCGGGCACTACCGCGACGGCGACTGTCGATGGGACGAGCCCGTGACGCCGGGCGGAGGCTCGAGCCTGAGCGACGTCGTCCTCGCGGGCGCGGTCGGCTACTGCTGTGATACGAACGACGGCGTCTTCGCGACCGACGACGGCGGCCGGAGCTTCGAGCGAATCGGGATCGAGGACGCCGACGGCACTCCCGTCGGAATCGCTGCGGAGGGCGACGAGGAGGGCTGTCACCTCTGTACCGACGCCGGCGTCGTCCACCGCTACGACGGCTCGCGGTGGACCCCCGAACGGGTCTGCGAGGACGCGCTTGCGGGGATCGACGGGGTCGGGGCGCGACTCGCAGTCTGTACCGCCGACGGGGCGATCCACGAGCGCGAGGATCCGACGGCCGACTGGGAACGAGCCGACGCCGACGCGCCGGCGGGACTCGAGGAGGTCGCGCTCGGCGACGATCTGGGCGTCGCCGTCGGGGGCGAGGGAACGGTGCTCGAACGGCGGTGAGCCCGATCGTTCTGGCGAGCCCGTGGCGAACGCGTCCTCGGATCGCGAGACACCTTCTCGCGTCAGCTCCGCCAGTAGGCCCTCGTCAGGAGCACGAGGACGGGAAAGATCTCGAGGCGCCCGATCCACATGTAGAGGATCATCAGCAGCTTCGAGGTGGTGGGGAACTCGAGGTAGCCGCCCATCGGGCCGGTTACCGTCCCGAGCCCCGGCCCGATGTTACCGAGCATCGAGATAGACGTGCTCAACACGTCGAGCAAGCTGACGTCGAAGCCGACGCGGGCCGCGTCGGCCGAGAGCAGCCCGACGCCGACGAGGAAGAGCACGAGGTAAAGCAGCGTGAACGAGTAGATGCCCCGAATCGCATCCTCGTCGAGGACGCGACCGTTCATCCGAACCGGCCGGACCGCTTCCGGGTGGATCGTGGTAAAGACCTCCCGCCGAAGCGACTTGATGACGACCAGCCACCGGAGGACCTTGATCCCGCCACCGGTCGACCCGGTGGAGCCGCCGATGAACATCGCGAACAACAGGAGTCCCTTCGTGGTGCCACTCCACGCGTCGAAGTCCATGTTCGCGTACCCGGTCGAGTTCGTCAGCGAGGCGATCTGGAAGGCCGCGTAGCGCAGCGACCGCTCCACGTTCCCGCCGACCTGACCGGTTTCTGGCGTCTCCAGCGCGGAAAGAAAGAGCACGATCGCGCAGACGACCGTCAGCACCGACACCGCGCCGAGGTAGGTCCGGAACTCGTTGTCCCGCAGCAGCGTCCGCGGATCGCCCGCGATGACGTGCCACCAGAGCACGAAGTTGACGCCCGCGAAGAACATGAACGGAATCACGAGCCACTGGACGAGCGGCGAGAACGCCTCGATGCTGCGCGCCTCGGGGGAGAACCCGCCCGTCGGCAGCGTCGTGAAGCCGTGGGCGATCGCGTTGTACAGGTCCATGTTCGGCGCGTACCCCAGCAAGTGCACGCCGTACAGGAGCCCCATGTACGCGACCGTGAGCGCGATGTAGGCGATCCAGAGGACGCGGGCGGTTTCGGCGATGTGTGGCGTGAGCTTCGAGATCCCGGGCCCCGGCGTCTCCGCTCGCATCAGCTGGGCCCCGCCGACGGCCATCTGCGAGAGGATGGCGACCGCGAGGACGATGATCCCCATTCCGCCGAGCCACTGGGTGAGCTGGCGCCACATCATGATCGCGCGGGAGTGGGTGTCGAAGGAGATGTCGCCCATCACCGTCGCTCCGGTCGTCGTGATTCCGCTCATGCTCTCGAACAGCGCGTTCACCGGGTAAGCGATGGTTCCGTTTCCGGCCAGAACGTACGGGAGTGCGCCGAACGTGGCGGCGAGCAGCCACGACATCGCGACGACGAAAAACGCCTCCCGCGCGCCGGGTTCGGGTTGGGGGTCCAGTCGACGTAGCGCGAATCCCGAACCGGCGGTGATCCCCATCGAGGCGACGAAGACCCACAGGTCCGCGCCGCCGTACGCGAGCGCGACGAGGATCGGAATCACGAACGCCAGCGAAAAGAACGCGAGGATCGTGCCGGCCAGACTCAGCCCGGCCCGCCAGTCGACCCGGAGCGGCCGCGTCATTCGAACCACTCCCCGATCGCGCCCTCGCGAACCGCGCCGCTGACAACCGACGTTTTGCCCCCCGGGGTGGCTCTCGGCGCCGGGCGCTCTACCGGCTCGAGACCCCCGCCTCGATCCGACTCGGCCGTCCTCGGGGTCGGGCTATCGGGTCTGCGTTCGAACCGTTCGCTCGGACCGTCGCTCGAGGCGTTCCGATTCCAGCCGCACATCTATATACCTACCTCCGATTCAGTTCTATCTCGTAAGTATATTTCTCTTCCAATAATCCGACTCGACGGCCCGGAGCGGTCCCGCATCGAAGTCGCTGCGGCAGAGAACCGTCAGGACGCCGCCGGAGCGGGCCTCGGTTCCGTCCGTCGGCGTCAGCGTCTCGTCGGTTCGCCCGCTCGAAACCACGAGCGTGTCGTCCTCGAGACGAACGCCCGTACCGAGGCGCTCGCCTCGCTCGTCCGTAGACGGCGGAGAACGGGTCCCCCGTTCGATCCGGGAACCCGTCGTTCGCACGTTCGCTCGAGCGCGTCGCCGACCCGCTCGACGGCGCCGTCGAACGCGGAGTTGCCGTCGGCGCGTCACACCGCCGCGGAGACCTCGTCGAGCACCGCGGCGTCGACGAAGAGCACGGCGTGATCGCCGGGCTGCGGGACCGTCTCCCCCCGGGGAACGACGAGCCGTCCGCCCCGGGAGATCGCGGCGACGACGACGCCCCCCGGAAGGTCGGCGACCGACTCGTCGATCCGGCGGCCCGTCAGCGCGCTCTCGGGATCGAGTTCGATCTCGACGACCTCGGCGCGGTCGTGCTCGAGCATCGCGATCTTCTCGGTCCGATCGGTTCGGGTGAAGCGGACGATCTCTTCGGCGGTTTCCTCGCGAGGGTTGACCGCGACGTCGATCCCGACGATCTCGAAGAGGTCGACGTACTCGGTGTTGTCGATGATGGCGACCGTTCGATTGGCCCCGATCCGACGAGCGAGCAGGGAGACGAGCAGATTCATCCCGTCGCTGTCGAGCGCGGCGACCACGAGATCCGCTTCGTCGACGCGCTCCCGGGCGAGAAACTCCGCGTCCGTCGCGTCGCCCTCGACGACGAGCGCGCCGGGAAGCGCCTCGGCGAGTTCGCGGGCGCGGTCGCGGTCCCGCTCGATCAGCCGGGGTTCGAAGCCGTGGAACTCGAACTCCCGGGCGGTCTGGTAGCCGATCTCGCTGCCGCCGACGATCACCACGTCGTCGGTGCTCGCCGCCCCCTCGGGCACGTTGGCTATCCCGAACTCCCCGACCGACTCGGCGTCCCCGACGACGACGATCCGATCGCCGTCCTCGAACCTCGTTTCGCCCCGGGCCACCAGTAGTTCCTCGTCGCGGAAGACGCCGGTGAAGGTCACCGACCCGTACTGATCCGAGTCGCGAACCCGACGTCCGACCAGCGGACTCTCGGGACCGACTTCGAACTCTGCCATCCGCACGAGGCCGCCGGCGAACGTCTCGACGTCCTGGGCCCGCGGGAACCCGGAGAGGTGGACGATCTTCCGTGCGACCAGCAGGTCCGTACAGATCATGAAATCGACGCCGAACGCACCCTCTGCCCCCTCCCAGGTCTCGAGCATGGTGTGGCGACGAACGCGAGCGATCGTGAACGCGTCGGTCGCGGTCTTGGCGGTACCGCAGACGACGAGGTTGGTCTTCCCGGCGTCCGTACACGCGACGATCATGTCGGCCCGCTCGAGTCCGGCCTCCCGAAGGGTCTCGAGCGCCGTCCCGTCCCCCGTCACCGTCAGCACGTCGTGCGCGTAGGTGACGTCCTCGGCGATCCGCGGGTCGCGTTCGACCACCGCGACCTCGTGGGACCGCTCGAGGTTGGCGGCGATCGTCCGTCCGACCTGCCCCGCGCCGACGATGAGTACGTACATTGGGTGTGTACCTCCCGGCGCGCGACGAGACGCCGGCGCCAAAGGCTATCAGTTCGCACCGTCGAGTACGACTCTAGTGAACATAAACGGCCGACCTCGAGCGCGAACCGGCCTCGGCGGCGCGAACGCGCTTCCGGTCGGTCCGCCGGCCGTCAGCCCGCGGTGCCAGCTTACCCCGAGGAGGAGGGCAGCCGGTTGATGACGGGCGTCGCCGTGACGCCGTGGAGGACGATCGAGATCACGACCACGGCGCCGACCAGCGCCCAGAGGAGGTCGGCGTCGGCGAACGCCCCCTCGTTCAGGCCGTGCGCGAGGTAGTAGAACGAGCCGATACCCCTGATCCCGAAGAAGGCGATGGCCCCCCGCTCGGCCCAATCGCGGTCGAACCCGAGCAGGCCGACGACGCCGGCGGCCGGACGAACGACCAGGACGATCGCGACCGCCGCGACCAGCGCCTCGACCGTCAGCGGCGCGAGCAACCCGCCGGCGATCGCCCCGCCGAAGAACACCATGATGACCGCCATCGCGGCCTGTTCGGCGAGCTCGCCGAGCTCGTGGAGCGCGTCGTTGTACTCGTGGGACCGCTCGTAGCTCCGGATCGCCACCGCCGCGACGAAGACCGCGATGAAGCCGTACCCGCCCGCGACCTCGGTGGCCCCGTAGATCAGCAGCGTTCCGGCGAGCGCCTCGAGGCCCTGCACCGACCGGGCGATCTCGGTTTTCGGGACCGTCAGGAAGATGATCCACGCCGCGATCCGCCCGAGGACGGCGCCGAGGACGGCGCCGACGACGATCCTGTAGCCGACGTCGATCAGGAGCCACTCGCCGACCCAGTTGCCGGGTGCGATTCCGACCAGCGCCATCGCGATCGCGACGTTCGTGAACGGAAACGCGAACCCGTCGTTGAGTCCCGCCTCCGAGGAGAGCGCGAAGCGAACCTCGTCGCCCTTGCCCTCGCGATCCGTCATGGGCTGGGATTCGTCCCCCTCGCCTGGTTCCTCGACCTGAACCTCCGAGGCGAGGACGGGGTCGGTCGGTGCGATACAGGCCCCCAGCAGGACCGCCGCCGGGACGACCAGCCCGACGTACCACCACCCGAGCAGCGCCGCGGCGGCGATCGAAAGCGGCATCGTGATCCCGAGCAGTCGCCACGTCGAGGCCCAGGCCCGCAGCCCCGGAACGCGGTCGAGTTTCAACCCGACCGCCATCAGCGCGACGATCACGCCGAACTCCGCGATCCGCTCGGTCAGGAGGCCCTGTTCGAGGGGATCCGGGGCCGGCAGTCCCGTCGGCAGGCCGAAGGCGAGGATCCCGAACCCGACGAAGAACATGGGCAGAGAGATCGCTCGATCGGCGACGAACCGCGGCAGTACCGCGACCCCGAACAGGACGGCCCCCAGGAGGACCAGCAAGGCGTCGTACAACTCCAGCATCCGTGTCTTCGAAACAGACGTCGATCGCGTCCTTGAGTTCCATGCAGGCGTTTGCAGAACCAATCCCTATGACCGCCGAAAGCGTACGCCGTCGCATGGGGACGGACCCGCCCGCGAGCGAGGAGACGGGACGGCCGACGCGGACGCGGCGCCGCCTGCTTCGGATCGGCGGCGCCGGCGGGATCGCGCTTCTGAGCGGCTGCACCGCCGACGTCGGCGAACAACTTCCGCCCAACCGAAAGCGGCCCACGTCCGAACTGACGCCGGAGCTCCCGGTTCGGGAGCGAACGACCCTGCTCGAGGAGCGCATCGAGGCGTTCGACGGGGCGACGATCGAGGACGAGGACGGATTCGCGGCCGCGTTCGACGACTCCGCGCTCGCGGTCGAGTCCGTCGAGCGCTCCCAAGAGGTGTTGACGATCGAGTACGTCAATACGGAGTCGTACGCGGAGGGTGACCTCCACGACGTCGGCGCGATCGCGGGCGCGTTCGCGGCGCTGCTCGAGTCCGGATACGACGCCGTCGCGCTCGGGATCACGATCCTGGACGACGCGCCGTCGGCGTTCGGGGCGGCGGAGATCGACGCCGGCTGGGCGCGGCGGTACAACGAGGGGGACCTCTCGGCCGCGGAGTACGGCGAACTGGTCACGGGAACGGTCGAGACGGCTCGCCAGCCGCCCGAGGTCAACGCCTCCCCCGGCGAGTGACGGTTCGTCCGACGACGGGCGCCGTCGCTTCGCTCGCCTCCCTGGCTCACCCAGTCTTCGCCCTTACGGGCTCAGACGGTGGCGATCACGCGGAAACGCGCTTCGCTTACGCTCGCGGTTTCCGCTTGCTCCCAGCGACTTCGTCAAGGACTCAGTCGCTGGCGATCTCGCGGGAATAACGCGGGATCTTCGATCCCGCGAACTCCCGCTCGACAGTTGCGCTGTCGCCTACGGCGACAGACGCTGCCGGTCTCGCGGGAACAGCACAGCCTCCCGGATGTTCTCGAGGCCCAGGATCGTCATGATCAGGCGCTCGCCGCCGAGGCCGAAGCCGGCGTGGGGGGGCATCCCGTACTTGAACATCTTCGTGTAGTAGTCGAACTGCTCGGGATCCAGACCCTGCTGTTCGAACCCTTCGATGAGCTGCTCGTAGCGGTGTTCGCGCTGGCCGCCCGAGACCAGCTCCATGCGCGGGTGCATCAGGTCGAAGCCCGTCGAGAGCTCCTCGTCGTCGCCGTGGTCCTGAATGTAGAAGGGCTTGATCTCGCTGGGCCAGTCGGTGATGAAGTAGTGGCCGCCGACGTCGTCGCCCAGGGCCTTCTCGCCCTCGGTGGGCAGGTCGTCGCCCCAGACGAGTTGCTCGTCGAGTTCGCCCGTCGCGTTGATGCGCTCGATGGCCTCCTCGTAGCTGATGCGGGGGAACTCGTCCTCGGGAACTTCGAACGAGTCCTCGAGGCCGAGCGCCTCGAGTTCGTCCTCGCAGTTCTCGGCGACGGCCTCGTAGGCCGCTCTGACGACGCCCTCGGCGACGTCCATCGCGTCCCCTTCGTCACAGAAGGCACCCTCGAAGTCGATCGAGGTCGCCTCGTTGAGGTGGCGGGGCGTGTTGTGCTCTTCGGCGCGGAAGATCGGGCCGATCTCGAAGACGCGCTCGACGTTCGAGCCCGCGATCAGCTGCTTGAACAGCTGCGGGGACTGGTTCATAAAGGCTTCCTCGCCGAAGTACGTGATCGGGAACAGCTCGGTCCCGCCCTCGGTTCCGGTGGCGACGATCTTCGGCGTCGTGATCTCCGTGCAGTGGAACTCGCGGAACGCCTCACGGGCCGCCCGCAGGATCTCCGAGCGGATCTCGAAGATCGCCTGGACCTCGTCCTTGCGGAGATCGAGGGTTCGGTTATCGAGTCGCGTCGAGAGGTCGGCGTCGACCTTCCCCGAGGGATCCAGCGGCAGTTCGGGGTCGGCTGGGGCCACGACCTCGAACGACTCCGGCGTGATCTCGACGCCGGTCGGCGCACGGGGTTCCTCCTCGACGGCGCCGGAAACCGTCACGACGCTCTCGCGGGAGACGTCCAGCCCGGCCTCGACGAGGTCGTCGTCCATCTCGTCTTTCTCGAACTTGATCTGGATCTTCCCGGTCGTGTCCCGAAGGATCAGAAAGGCGATCCCGCCGAGGTCGCGGATCTCGTGGACCCAGCCGGCGACGGTCGCGTCGTCGCCCGGCTCGGCGTCGGCAGTGTAGGTTCTGTCCTGCATACCACCCGATTCCGGTCGCCGGAACTTAAGCGCAATCGTTCCGGATCGAGGCCGCGAGCGCGATCGGTAGCTGCCCGACCCGATCGCCGTCCGTCGCTGCAACGCCGCGGTGTCCTCGCCCGAGGACTCTTCGTGCTCTCCGAAGTACCGCCACTGCATGACGAACGCGATCAACGAGGCCGACCTCGAGTGGACCGAGTACGATCGGGGGTCGTCCCGGTTCCGACGGAAACAGCTCTCGAGCGCTGCCGGCGCAGACGATATCGGCTGTAGCCTGTACGAGCTGCCACCCGGCGAGCGGTCCTGGCCCTACCACTACCACACGGCTAACGAGGAAGCGTTGTTCGTTCTCAACGGCGAGGGGATGCTACGGTGCGAACGCGGGGAGGAGTCGATCGAACCTGGCGACTTCGTGGCGCTTCCCGCGAGCGAGGACGGCGGTCACCAGGTCGTCAACGACGGCGACCGTGACCTCCGGTACCTGATGCTCTCGACGATGGTCGAACCCGACGTCACCGTCTACCCCGAGATGGACAAGTTCGGCGTCTTCGTCGACTCCCCGCCGGGCGGAGAGGAGGAGCGCTCGCTACACGGCTACTACCGGCTCGAGGACGCCGTCGACTACTGGGAGGACTGAGCTCACGGGTTACCGCTCGTGGACGGTCATCGGGATCTCGTCTTTCGGGCGGGCGGTGATCGTCGCCATCAGGTCGAGAGTCTCCGTCCCGGGGACGAGCTCGAGGTGGTAGTCCCGGTAGATCGTCGCGAGGATGAGCTGCGCTTCGAGCATCGCGAACCGGTCGCCGATACACCGGCGCGGACCGGCTGCGAACGGGAAGTACGCCAGCTTCGGCAGGTCGGACTCCATCTCGTCGGTCCACCGTTCGGGCCGGAACGCGAGGGGGTCGTCGTACCAGCGGGGGTCGCGGTGGACGACCCACTGGTGCATCCGGATCGTCGCTCCCGGCTGGACCTCGTAGCCGCCGATGATGTCGGGCTTGGCGGGTTCGCGGACGATCCCCGGCACGGGCGGGTAGAGCCGCATCGACTCCTTGACCACCTGCTCGGTGTACGTCAGGTCGGAGAGATCCGCCATCGTCGGCGTCTCGCCGCCGAGTTCGGCCTCGAGTTCGTCGACGAGCTGTTGTTCGACGGCCGGGTTCTGCGCGAGAAGATGGGCGGTAAACGTCAGCGAGAGGGCAGTCGTCTCGTGGCCGGCCAGCAGCAGCGTCACCACCTCGTCGCGGATCCCCTCGTCGGAGAGCGTATTCCCCTCCTCGTCGGTCACCTCGAGGAGCTTCGAGATGACGTCCTGCTCGGTCGGGTTCGCTCGTCGTTCCTCGATCAGCGGGTAGATAACGCCGTCGAGCTCCGCTCGTGCGCGCTGAATCCGTCGTCTGGAGGGGGTCGGCACCTGCGGCGGAAGAACGAGATGAGAGAGGCTCTCGGTGGCCAGCATGAACTCCTCGAGCGCAGCGCCGACGGTGTCGACGTGGTCGTCGATGTCGACGCCGAACAGCGCCCGGGCGACGATCCGGAGGGTCACCTCCATCATATCCTCGTGGAACAGCCGGGTCTGGCCGTCCGCCCACTCCTCGAGCGCGTTCTCGGTGAACGCGGTCATCATTTCGGCGTACTCTTCGATCCGGTCGGGTGCGAACGCGGGCTGGATGAGATGGCGATTTCGGCGCCAGACCGCGCCTTCGCTGTTCAGAATGCCGTCGCCCGTAACCGGTTTGAGAACGTGCTGGAAGCGGGCTCCCTTGATGTAGTTCTGGTTGTTCTGGACGAGCACCTGCTCGATGTAGTCGGGGTGGTTGAGCTGGTAGACGGGGCCGGTCGGATCCTCCCAGTAGGCGATGTCGCCGTACTCGCGGGCGGTTTCGGTCATGAAGCCGTAGGGATCGCGGAGAAACGCGAGCTGGTTCCCGACGAGGGGGAGGCCGTTCGGTCCGGGAGGGTGATCGTCAGTAACTGCAGGCGTCTCGCTGCTCATGTACCGTAGCCAACGGGCGCCAGTCCCCTATGTCTGAACCCGACCATCCCCGGTGTATTTATACTTGGCACGAGAGCGTCCGATCGTGTGCACCCGTCTCGAGCCGAAGGCGAGCCGACTCACCGTCGGCAGTGGTCCGTCCGACAACGCCGGGCGACAGACGCGCACAGGGAACGACTGGACGCCGCCCCACGGAGGACGATGCGCTACGCCACGGTCACGCTGAGGTGGCGTGGGCGGCGGCTCACGCCGACCGACGAGCTCTTCGGCCACGACGCTGCGATCGCGGTCGAGTCGATCCGCTACGTCAATCCCGTCAGCGACGACGACGACCGGTACGTCGAACTGCTCGAGGTTCGCGGCGACCTCGAGAAGGTTCGCGCTCTGCTCGCGGAGTCGTCGACCGCCCTCGAGTTCGCCGTCACTGGCAGCGACGACCGTGGCGTCGTCTACGTTCAGTGGCGACGTGCCGACCTCGTCGACGACCTCCTGTCGATCCTCCGCGAGCACGAGATCGTCGTCGACTGGCCGATGCGCTTCGTCGGGACCGACGGCGATCGAGGGCTCGAGATCACGGCGATCGGTACGAGTCGAGCGATCCAGCGAGCGGCCGCGGACCTCCCCGAGGGGATCCGGGTCGAACTCGAGCGACTGGGCGAGTACGAGCCCGGTGTCGATCCCGGAGCGACCCTGACCGAGCGCCAGCGGGAGCTGTTCGCCGTCGCCGTCCGGGAGGGCTACTACCAGGTCCCCCGCGAGACGACACATCGGGATCTCGCCGAGATCCTCGATCTCGCACCCTCGACCGTCGGCGAACACCTCCAGCGCATCGAGGCGAAGCTGGCCACCGCGTACGCGACCTCGATGCGGTGAGACGCGATCCCGTCGCCGGCGTCCCGCCTCGCTTTTCCCGACCCGCCACGAGTATCGGGACATGGACGACCTCGAGACGCTCGCCGAGGCGATCCGGAACGCCGACACCGCGGCCGTCCTTACGGGCGCCGGCGTCTCGGCGCCCTCCGGGATTCCAACCTTCCGGGGCGACGACGGCGTCTGGGAACGCTTCGACGAGGGACAGTTCACCGAGGGCCGCTTCCGGAGCGACCCGGCAGGGTTCTGGGTCGACCGCCTCGAGCTTCAGGAGGCGATGTTCGGCGGCGACTACGAGCCCAACCCGGCCCACGAGGCGCTGGCCGCGCTCGAGCGGGACGGCCACCTCGAGGCGGTGCTCACCCAGAACACGGACGGGCTCCACGCCGACGCGGCGGCCGCCGTCCGGGGCGACGACGTCGACGAGCCACGCGTCGAGACCGCGGACTCGGTCCTCGAGCTCCACGGCAACGCCCGCCGGGTCAGGTGTGCCGACTGCGGGCGCCGTCGTCCGGCCGACCCGATCCTCGAGCGGGCCGCCGACGGCGACCTCCCGCCGACCTGCGACTGCGGCGGCGTCTACAAGCCCGACGTCGTGCTCTTCGGCGGGCAGCTTCCGGGCGCGGTCATCCAGCGCGCCCGCTCCCTGGCCCGCGAGAGCGACGCCTTCCTGGCGATCGGCTCCTCGCTGGCCGTCGAGCCTGCGGCCTCCTTGCCCCGGCGGGCGTCCTCGAGCGGCGCGACGGTCGGGATCGTCAACCTCGAGTCAACTCCCTGCGACGACGCGGCCGACGTCGTCCGCCGCGAGGGCGTCACCGAGGCGCTGCCGCGGCTGCGGGAGCTGGTCGTCGAGGGCTGAGGGTTCCGTCGCGAGAACGGGCGGTCGCGGCCGAGTCAGGCGTCGTTGGCCGCCTCGACGGTCGCCCGGAGCGCGTCGACGCCCTCGTCGTGGGCCAGGTCCCCGACGACGATCACGTCGGCGTACTGGGCCATCGCGTACGCCGAGTCGTAGTCGCGGATCCCGCCGCCGTAGAACAGCGTCGACTCGTCGACGCCACGGCTGGCGGCCTCGACGATCTCCTCGTCGCCCAGCATGCCGGAGTACTCGAGGTAGACGATCTCCTGGCCGAACATGCGCTCGGCGACCGTGGCGTAGGCCTCGACGTCGTCGGGGCCGAGGTCGCAGTCGGCCTCGGTGAGCGTCGCCACGTCGGCCTCGGGGTTCATCACGATGTAGGCCTCGGTCGTCGTCCGGTCCCAGTCGATCTCGCCGATCCGGACCCACTCCTTGTGGGCCTCGGTGATCCAGAACGGCGAGCCGGCGTTGAACACCGTCGGGATGAGGTAGCCCTCGAGGGCGTCGTTCTCGACGACGACGCTCGGGTTGGCGGGCTCCTGGTAGAGCGGGACGTCGTGTTCGGCGCAGGCCTCGATGACCGCGGTCATGTTCTCCTCGGTCATCCCCATCGTGCCGCCGATCTCGATCGCGTCGGTTCCGGTCGCACAGAGGTCACCGAACGTGACCCCCTCGGGGAGCTCCTTGTCCGGGTCGAGCTTGAGGACGTGGTTCCAATCGGACCAGGGCGCAGTCATACCGCTCCGTTTCCCGACAGCCAGCAAAAACGCTACGAAACGGCCGCGAGACGGCGGTCCCTGAGCCGCCCGACGCACCCGTTCGCGGTCGCCCCCGCACCGACGGAGCGCGTCGGGCATCGCGGTTGTTTTCTCCCTGGGGAACGGTGGCCACGGTATGAGTGATCGGGTCGAATCGACCGACGGGTCGACCCTGGAACGACAGCGACTCCGGGCGGTCGCCGATGCCCTCGACGGCGGCGTCGTCCAGCTCGACGCCGCGGAGCGGATCGTCGCGGTCACCGACGGCGTCCTCGAGATCGCCGGCTACTCGCGGGAGCGTCTCCTCGACGCCCCCGCAGCCGCGCTGTTCGACGACGCCGTCCTCGGGAGCGACGGCGGGTCGAAACGGCGGCGCGTGGCCGGATCGATCGAGACGGCCGACGGCCGGAGCGTCGACTGCAGCGTCCGCCTCGAGCCCCTCGACGAGGACGGAACCGACCGCGGAGCGGTCTGTATCGTCCGACCCTCGGGCGGACGGGACGGAACCGAACCCGACGACCGAGAACGGACGCGGGTCCGACGCCTCGAGCGACGGGTCGAACAGCTCTCGGCCGAGCTCGACACCGTGTTCGAGCGAATTTCGGACGCCTTCTACGCCCTCGACGAGTCGTGGCGGTTCACGTACGTCAACGATCGCGCGGCCGAGTTGCTCGGTCGACCCGCCGCCGACCTGCTCGGGACGGCGATCTGGGAGGCGTTTCCGGAGCTCGTCGACTCTCACCTCGAGGAACGGTTCCGGACGGTGATGGCGACGAAAAAGCCACTCTCGTTCGAGCGCTACTCCGATGCGCTCGGGATCTGGGCCCAGATGGACGTCTACCCGACAGAGGCGGGACTGTCGGTGTACTTCCGGGACGTGACAGACCGAATCGAGCGCGAGCGCCGTCTCACCGTGTCCGAACGGCGGTACCGGACCCTCGCCGAACACTTCCCGAACGGGGTCGTCGCCCTGCTCGACCGCGACGGCGAGTACACGCTGGCCGCGGGGCGGGGGTTCGACCGACTCGACGTCGACCCCGCGGATCTCGAGGGGGCGCACTTCCGGGACGTCTGGGGAGCACCGATCGCCGAGACGATCGAACCCGCCTACCGGCGCGCCCTCGAGGGCGAGCAGCGACGGGTCGAACTCGAGCGGAAGGGGCGGACGTGGCTGCTCTGGGCCGTTCCGGTGACGGACGACGCGGGGGCGGTCGGGGCCGTGCTGACGATGGCCCAGGAGGTCACCGAGCGGAAGGAACGCGAGCGGCACCTGCAGGACGCGAAGGCCCAGCTCGAGGCCGCGACCGAGGCCGGCGCGGTCGGTACCTGGGAGTGGCACGTTCAGGAGGATCGGTTCGTCGCCGGCGCCGCCTTCGCCAAGACCTTCGGGGTCGATCCCGAGGCCGCCCGCGAGGGGGTCTCCCTCGAGCGCTTCGTCTCGTCGATCCACCCGGCCGATCGCGAGCACGTCGAGGAACGCATCCAGGCGGCCCTCGAGAGCTGCGGGGAGTACGAGGCGGAGTACCGCGTTCGAAACGCCGACGGCGAGGTGCGCTGGATCGTCGCCCGCGGCCACGTCGAGTGCGACGCCGACGGCGAGCCGATCACGTTCCCCGGGGCGGTCGCCGACATCACCGAGCGCAAGCGCGCCGAACGTCAGCTCGAGACCCACAAGCGCCAGCTCGAGACGCTGTTCGAGCTGCTTCCGGTCGCGGTCGTCGTCGCCGACGCCGACGGCCGGCTCATCGACGCCAACGAGACCGCCCGGGAGCTGTGGGGCGGCGACGTCTTCGACGCCGGGTCGGTTACGGAGTACGACCGCTACGACGGCTGGTGGGCCGACACCGGCGAGCCGATCGAGCCCGAGGAGTGGACCATGGCCCGCGTCCTCGAGGGCGAGGAGGTCGCCGACCCCGACGTCCACGAGATCGAGACGGTCGACGGCGACCGCCGGATCGTGATGACCCACGGGATGCCCGTCAGGGACGAGCGCGGCGGGATCAGCCGCGGCGTGATCACCCAGACCGACGTCACCGAGCGACGGGAGTACCAGCGCCGCCTCGAGGAGACGATCGGGAAGCTCGAGACCTCCAACGAACGCCTCGAGCAGTTCGCCTACGCGGCCTCCCACGACCTCCAGGAGCCCCTGCGGATGGTCTCGAGTTACCTCCGGCTGATCGACCAGCGCTACGGCGATCGTCTGGACGCCGAGGGCGAGGAGTTCCTCGCCTACGCCGTCGACGGTGCCGACCGCATGCGCGACATGATCGACGGGCTGCTCGCGTACTCGCGGATCGAGACCGCGGGCGAACCGCTCGAACCGGTCGACCTCGAGGACGTGTTCGGTGAGGCCTGTGGCGAGCTCCGCGGCCGAATCCAAGAGTCGGGCGCCGAGATCGACGCGGAGCCGCTGCCGCGGGTCGAGGGCGACCGCCGGCAGCTCCGCCAGCTGTTCCGGAACGTGCTCTCGAACGCGCTCACCTACTCGCGGGAGGGGACGCCGAGGATCGCGGTCTCGAGCGAACGTCGGGGATCGAAGTGGCGGATCTCGGTCCGCGACGAGGGGATCGGGATCGATCCCGCGGAGACCGAGCGCATCTTCGAGGTGTTCCACCGCCTGCACACCCACGACGAGTACGCCGGCTCGGGGATCGGGCTCGCGCTGTGTCGACGCATCGTCGAGCGCCACGACGGCGAGATGTGGGCCGACTCCGAGCCCGGCGAGGGATCGACGTTCACGTTTACGGTGCCCGCAGTCGACGAGGGGTGAACGCCGCGGGACGGGGCCGACGGTCGCTTAGACTCCCTTGCTCATCAGGTGGCTGCGGAGGACGTCCGCCTCCTTGTTTCCGGTCCCGGTGTTGACCGCGACGACCGTCTCGTCGCCGTCGAACGCACCCCGGTCGGCGAGCTCGTAGAGGCCGCTGATCGCCGCGGCGCAGGTCGGCGCCATCTCGAGGCCCTCCCGTTTCGCCACCGCGATCGCGGCGTCGAGGATCTCGGGGTCGTCGGTCGCGACGGCGCCGCCGTCGCTGTCGCGGATCGCCTCGAGGATCCACGGGCTCGCGCCGGGGTCGGGAATCTCGATCCCGCCGCAGATCGTGTCCGGGTGTTCGACGGGTTCGTGGGCGTCGCGGCCGTCCTCGACGGCCTCGACGATCGGCGCACAGCCCGACGCCTGGGCGGCGTAAAACGACGACACCGCGTCGGTCAGGCCGAGGCGATCGAACTCCCGGGCCGCCTTGTACATTCCGACGAGCCCGACCCCGCCCCCGGTCGGGTACGAGATCACGTCGGGGGTCTCCCACTCGAGCTGTTCGGCGATCTCGTAGAACATCGTCTTCTTGCCCTCGTGGCGGTACGGCGTGGCGAACGTCTGGAGGGAGTACCAGCCGTCGTGTTCCGCGAGCCCCTCCTCGAAGGCCGCGACGGCCTCGCCGATCCGTCCGCCGACGACGTTCATGTCGCCGCCGTGGACGTTGATCATCGCCTTGTTCGTAAAGCCCGACCGGGAGGGAACGTAGACGTGTGACTCCATCCCTGCCCGTCCAGCGTACGCTGCGGCCGCCTGGCCGGCGTTACCCGCCGACGCCAGCGCCACCTCGCTCGCGCCGTGTTGGTCGGCCGCCGTCACGGCGACGGTCTGGCCCCGATCCTTGAACGTCCCCGTCGGGTTTCGCCCCTCGTCTTTGATCAGCAGCCGACCGACGCCCAGCTCGTCGGCCAGGGTCGGACACTCGACCAGCGGCGTCGCCCCCTCGTCCATCGTCACGGCCGACTCCCGGGGGAAGGGAAGCAGTTCCTCGTAACGCCACAGCGAGTCGAACGGCCGCGCGGCGAGAGCCTCGCGGTCCAGGTCGACGGCGTCGTAGTCGTAGCTCGGATCGAGGATTCCACCGCAGTCCGGACACCGGTGGGTCTCCGCGTCGGCGTCGACCGTCGACTCGCAGTCGACGCACTCGAGGCCCTCGAAGGCGGCTGTCGTCTCCATAGGGGAGTGTTCGCGGCGCGGGACTAATGGCTGTTCATCGGATTCGAGCGGGGGTCCCGGCTTTGCGATCAGACGGCGGGACGCTCGCTCGAGGGCTCGCCGTCGCCTCCTTCGAGCGAGACCGGGTGGAGGTCGCCCCAGGCGTGCCCGATGACGTAGTAGGCCGCGACCAGCGCGTAGAACGCGACGATCGCACCCAGCACGGTTCCGACGAGCGGGACGGCGTTGAGCAGCCCCGAGACGAACGAGCCGACGACGACGATCCCGAACGCCAGCAGCCACCCCGTCGCGTACGTTCCCGTCGCGAGGACCGACCGGAGTTCGTCGACGTCGAACCCCGCGCCGAGGCGTCGCTCGCTCGCGAAGTTCGCGATCGCCGCGGGTGAGACGTACGCGGCCGCGAGGAACGCTGCGAGGGTGACGACCCCGGCGAGGAGGAACCCGATCGCGCCGATCGTTCCCGGCGTCCCGCCAGTAGCGAGCCAGACGCCGCCGAACAGGACGGCGCCGACGACCGCGGGAACGAGCGAGTACGCGAGCAGGATCGCAAACGCCTTCGCTCCCTCGATCGTCAGATCGCCCCAGTCCTCGAAGCGGGGGGCCTCGTCGTCGTCGCGGCTGGTCCGATCCAGCACGCGGACGACGTACCCCCAGACGAGAAAGAGCGGGATCAGCAGGAAGCCAAACAGCAGGCAGAGCCCGCCGATGATGCTCGTCTTCAGCGCGTCGTCGCTGTCTTTCAGGTAGGTGAGTGATTCGGATAGCATGATTCTCTCGACCGACTGCAGTCGCTCGCGGTCGATCGAGAGCTATACGCGCGACAGCTATATCAGGTGCTCGTCGCCTCGAGCGCCGGAGATCGACTCGAGTACCGCAGTGGAGCCACGGCTATCGAGTCGTCGAGGGCGCGGTTCGAGCGACTACCGGTTGCGGGTTACGCTGCTCGAGGAGAGCGAGTCCGAAGAGACAGAAGTTCAGTTGTCGCCGGTCTTGGACTGCCACTCGTAGTCGCGGCGCTTGGCGGACTTGCCGAAGCCGCACGACGAGCAGACCTTCTTTTTCGTGTGGTAGGACTTCTCTCCGCAGCGACGACACTTCGTGTGAGTCGTCTTGTTCTTCTTTCCTTGGCTCGGGGTTCCTGCGCCAGTCATGGAGTGATCGAAACGACGTTATCGCCGCGTATAATCGTTGTGTCTTCGACCGGGTCGCTGTCCTCGACCTCGCGGTCGGCGGCCCTCGAGACGTCCTCGAGCACCAGGTTCATGTGTTGATCGTAACCGGCGAGGTCGCCGACGTACTCGTCGCCGCTTTTGAGTCGCACGGTAACGCGCTCGCCGAGCGACGCCTCGAGAACGTCAAGCGGTCGTCCACTCATACGACACACCGCAAGTGATGGACACTTAATCGTACCGGTCGAGACGCCGACCCCTCGGGTCGACGCGCTCGAACAAGCCAAACGGCTAAGTGATCGCTCGCCGACTCCCCCGACATGGGAGAGAAGAAGTTTACCCTCATCGAGCTGAACCTCCAGGGCGACCACCAGTTCGGGCCCCGAGCGATGGACGACGCGTTGCCCTTCGGCCGGAGCGGCGACGCCGAGGACCTCGAGGAGGAACTCGACGACGAGAGCGCGGAGACCGACGACTCCGGCGGGAAAGGCGGCGCGATCGGCGCGCTGATCGCACTGGCCGTCCTCGTCGCCCTCGGCGTCGCGGCCAAGAAGTACACCGAGGAAGACGAGGACGAACTCCCCGAGGGCGAGCAGCCGGACGTCGTCGTCACGTAACGCGAGCCGAACCCTTTTGCGTTCGCTGCCCGTACGCTCGGCCGTGAACCTCTACCGTAGTGCCCGCGCGGTCGCCGGCGCCTCCGGCGACAGCGTGATCGACTGGCAGTCGGCCGCCGAGGGGGCGAAGGCGGCGACCGACCCCGGCTCGCTCGAACTCGAGCCCGGCGAGCGAGAGGCCTACGCTCGCGACGTGCGCGAGGCCCGCACCGCGGTGCGGTCGGTTTCGGGCGCCGAGTTCGACGTTCCCGACACCGTCGAGATCCAGAACCGCCACCACTGGATCGACGCCAACGTCGAGACGTTCGAGCGGGTCATGGGCGCCCTCGAGACCCCCGCCGGGGCCTTCCCGGGGGTCGCGCGCACGATCAACACCGGGACGATGACCGTCCTGTTGGCGTTTCTGGGTCGAAACGTGCTCGGCCAGTACGACCCGCTGTTGCTCGCGGACACCCCCGCCGAGGACCACGCGCTCTATTTCGTCCGCCCCAACATCCACAAGGCCGCGGACGCCCTCGAGGTCGATTCCGACCGGTTCCGCCGCTGGATCGCGTTCCACGAGGTGACCCACGCCGCCGAGTTCGGCGCGGCGCCGTGGCTCTCGGAGCACCTCGAGGAACGGATGCGGGACGGGATCGCCGACCTCTCGACTGGGTCGTTCAACAAGGCGGCGTTTACGGACCTCGACGCGGCGATGACCGTCGTCGAGGGGTACGCCGAGTTGCTGATGGACCACGCCTTCGACGACGAGTACGAGGACCTCCGTCGCAAGCTCGACGCCCGCCGTCAGGGACGGAGCCCCCTCCAGAAGCTGTTCCGGCGCCTGCTCGGGCTCGGGCTCAAGGAACGCCAGTACGAGCGCGGAAAGAACTTCTTCGAGCACGTCGTCGCGGTGCGGGACGTAGAGACCGCGAGCCGGGTCTGGGACCGGCCCGAGAACCTCCCCACGCAGGACGAACTCGACTCGCCGGGGCTGTGGATCCGCCGGATGGGACGCTGAGGCGGTCTACTGTGGCGACTTGCGGCCGGTTTGCGGTCGCTTCGGAACGGGCACACAGTAGCCGTATCAGGACTTCTCGCGACCGACGGTGTCGGCCCTCGCTACTCCAGAATCCAGCGGAGATACCAGAGTAACCCGCCTCCCGCCGCCAGCCCGACGCCCACCGCCAGCCCGACCTGCGGCAGCGCGGCGCCCCCCTGGAACGCGATCAGCCCGCAGGAACCCGCGACCAGCAGGACGAACGCGATCCCGAGGCGGGTCGAGGGCGCCGTCAGGACGCTCGTCCTCGGCGAGCGGCGGTCGGGACCCCGGCCCCGGCTCATAGCTCGTCGGCCGTGCTGACGTGCATCGTCCGGAACAGCCATGCGGGCGCGTCGTCCCCGTTCGCGCCGCCGGCGTCGCTCGAGTCGACCCCGTCGTCGGAGCCGACCGCCTCGCGACGAACCAGCGTCCCGCTCCAGCGGGTGTCGAACCGACGGTCCACCCCCGCCTCGAGGTCGGTCCATGCCATCGTCACCTCGTCGGCGAACGTGGCGTACTCGCCGTCCTCGGCCACCGAGAGCCGGCGACTCTCGATCGTCCAGTCGGTCGTCGTCTCGGTCTGGCTCTCGAGGGCGTCGGCGACGGCCTCGTAGCCGAACGCGGCCTCGCCGATCCCGAACTTCGCCGTCGACTCGTCCGCCAGGAAGTACGGCGGGAGGGGCTCACCCTGGCGAAGCGCGTCGTAGTACGCCCGGACGACGGCCGCGGCTGTGTCGCTCATACGATACGCTGTCGGAGTCGGTCGTCAAAGACTCACCGGACCCGATCGCAGACGCCCCTCTCGAGGGTGGCCTACATGAAGCCCCGATCGACCTCGTCGGTCTCGATGAGGTCGTCGAGTTCGGCGCTCAGCAGTTCGTCGGCCTCCTCGAACCGGTTCGAAAGATCCTCGAGCTCGTCGGGCCGATCGTACTGGTCGTACTCCATCGGGCCGAAGGCGGGGCTCTCGATCGCGTCCATCACGTCGTCGAACAGGTCCTGGGGTCGAGTCGGCGCGTCCGAGTGCGTCTCGAGGACGGTTTCGAGCCGTTTCGAGACCGTCTCGGCGTGGTCCTCGTCCTCGGGCGGGGACTGGACCGCGAAGCGCCCGCCGGAGTCCCGTTCGGGCAGAAACGAACCGATCTCGTCGTCGAGGCTGCGGGCCACCTTCGTCCCGACGCCGCGAACCTCGAAGGGGTTTTTCGCGTACGTCTTGAGGAAGAAGACCCCCGCCCGGGGATGCGCGAGGTACATGTCCTCGCCGACGCCGCCGGCCCGGTCGCCGGCGACCGCCCGCCAGTCCTCGGGGTCGACGCTGCGCTCGGTGACGTCCTCGAGCACGTCCTGCCACTCGCGAATCCGCATACCGAACGGTTGTCGCGGGGACAGAAAGAACGTATCGGTTGCGTCGACGCGCGAGGAGAGCGCCGCGGAACCGAAAGGGATACGGTCGCGCTCCCGACAGCGCATCCAACCGTAGACTCCCATGACCGCAGGTCGACGTCCGTCGGTCGGCGAACTGTTTCGAACCGAACCCCTCCTGACCGCGCTGCTGGCGGTCGGTCCGCTCGCACTGGCCGTCGGCCAGCTCGCCAACGGCTACGTCAACGACCTCTCGCCGATCGTGACGCTTCCGTTCGCGTTCGTCATGGTCGCGTTCGCGGCCGTCGCGACCGCCCACCGCGCGGCGCGGTACCGCCGACTGCGGCTCGAGGCCGACCTCGAGGGCTGAGCGAGGCGCGGTTCAGGTGGCCGTCTCGTCGCGCTCCCGTCGATCGATCCGGATCCCCCTGGCCGCGGTCGCCTTGAACGAGGCGCGGATCGGCCGTCCGGGCTCGATCGCCAACCGGTCCGCGCTGGCGTTCGTAATCAGCGCCTGCAGATCCGCCTCGTCGTCGAGCCGAACCGTTACGCGGGTGATCGCGTCGCCGTCCTCGAGCTCCGCGACGACCCCCGTGAACCGGTTTCGAAGGCTCGTCTCGTCCGCCCGCGGCGAGTCGTCCGGCTCGCCGAGCACGACCGCGTCGGAGCGAACGGTGATCTGCACGTCGGTCGCCTCCGCCGGGACGAGCGCCGCGATCGGACCGATCGCCGTCTCGACGGTGGCCAGCTCCCCGGTTCGGTCCCGAACCGTCCCCGAGAACACCGACTCCGTCGCTCGCGCGACGCCGTCGAGTTCGCTCTCGTGGCGATCGAACCGCTGGCGCAACTCGTGTGCCGTCCGCGTCAGCTCGGTCCCGCCGCCGCCGCTGCCCCCGCGTCGACGCTCCGTGAGCTCCCCGACGGCGTCCTCGATCTCGACGACCCGACGCTGGAGCCACGCGTACGAGCGGCCGAGCTCGCCGGCCGCCCCGTGTAGCGAGCCGCACCGCTCGATGGCGTCCAGCATCTCGATGTCGCGTCGGTCGATCGTCACGTCGCCGACGGCGAGTTTCGTGCTGTATTCTTTCTCGATCGTCATCCTTCACCTCGAACGGTGAACGGCGGGGAAATCGCCGTCTCGAGTCAGTGTAGTAGCTCGCCGTCGATAAACGTCGGGGTGTGCCCGTCGGTCGAATTCTCGAGGGCGCACTCGACCTGGGACACGCCGTGGGTGGCGACCGCCGCGCCGATACTTCGACCCCGGATCTCGGGGCCCCCTCGATCGGCGCCGCGTTCACCGTCGGACCGTCACCGTCCGCGAGGCGGTGAGAACCGGTTCCGTCGCGGTCGGACAGGCGAACAGCGCGAGCGTTCCGTCCGCGCGACGTTCCGCGGCGAAGGTGGGCGCCGTCGGGATTCCGTAGTCGCAGGGGCTTCGGAAGTTCGCCGCGACCGTCCACGTCCGCGCGAGCATTCGCCCCGCCTCGACCGACTCGTCGCGGGCGTCTCTCGGCTCGTCTCGATCTGTATCGGACATGTGCTCCTACTCCTCGTCGCTCACCGGGGCCGGTACTCGGGGCCCGTTCCCGGGGAGCGTGATCTCCGAGACGGCGCCCGTGAGCACCGTTCCGGACGGGTAAAGCGCAACGGCGAGCGAACCGGCACCGTGCATGCGAGCGAACTCCCTGACGAGGTCCGTTCCGTCGTAGCCGTCCGGTGCATCGACGTTTACCCGATCGACGAGCCGATCGCTCTGGAGCTGCACCCAGCCCGCGAGCGCGAGGTCGACCTTCGGGCCGCTCGGTCCGTCGAACCGCGCTCCGACGCTCGAGTCGCCGATCACGATCCGGTGCAGGCGCTCGTGAGCGCCCGACGGAACGACGTAGGTGCTCCCGTCGGGCGCGACGGTGAGGTGGCAGACGCGCTCGCCGTCCCACGCCGAAAACGGGACCGATGCCGGCCCGTTCATCGCCTACTCCAGCGCGATGTTGATGGTTTTCGTCTGCGTGTAGTGATCGGCGAGCGCCTCGTATCCGATCTCGCGACCGATGCCCGACTCCTTGTACCCCCCGAACGGTTGCCCGGCCGGGAAGGAGTTGTACTGGTTCACCCAGATCGTCCCGGCTTCGATGTCGCTTGCCGTCTCGTAGGCTTTCGTCAGGTCGTTGGTGAGGATCCCGGCCGCGAGTCCGTAGTCGACGTCGTTGGCCAGTTCGATCATCTTCTCGTAGTCGGTCCACTCGAAGACCTCCT
Organism: Natronococcus jeotgali DSM 18795; assembly: GCF_000337695.1. Taxonomy (GTDB): domain Archaea; phylum Halobacteriota; class Halobacteria; order Halobacteriales; family Natrialbaceae; genus Natronococcus; species Natronococcus jeotgali. Next base: position 9,946 of record NZ_AOIA01000116.1, on the reverse strand, counting down.
GGACCGGGCCGAAGATCTCCTCCTGAACGGCGCGGTTGTCGTGATCGATATTGTCGATCAGCGTCGGCGAGACGAAACTCCCCTCCTCGAGGGCCTCGTCGTCGGGCACGTCGCCACCGGTGATGAAATCGGCGCCGGCGTCGCGAGCCTCCTGGATGTACTCGAGGGTGTTTCGGGCCTGTTCCTCGGTCACCTTCGGGCCCAGCGTCGTCTCCTCGAGGAGCGGATCGTCGACGACGAGATCCTCCGCGGCGGACGCCAGGGCGTCGAGGAACTCCGCTTTGATGTCGCTGTGGATGAACAGTCGCGACCCCGCGGAACAGCACTCCCCGGTGTTGTAGAAGATCGCCATTATCGTCGTCTCGACCGCCCTGTCGAGATCCGCGTCGGGATAGATGATCAGCGGACTCTTGCCGCCGAGCTCGAGCGTGACGTCGTGGACGTTCTCGGCGGCCTGTCCCATCACCTGCTTGCCGACCTCGGTCGATCCGGTGAACGCGAGCTTCCGGATGTCGGGATGCTTCGCCAGCGGCTCGCCGGCTTCGGGCCCGAATCCGGTGACGACGTTGACGACGCCGTCGGGGAGGACGTCGTCTACCTCGCCCATGAGCTTGAGGATCGTCAACGGCGTCTCCTCGGCCGGTTTGAGTACCGAACAGTTGCCCGCGGCCAGCGCCGGCCCGAGCTTCCAGGCGGCCATCAACAGCGGGAAGTTCCACGGCGTGATCTGACCGACGACGCCGTACGGTTCGGCGATCGTCTGGACGTGCTGGCCCTCGCCGCCGCTCGGGATCGTCTCGCCGCCGTTGACGCGGGTCGCGCCGGCGAAGTAACGGAAGTGGTCGGCGACCAGTTCCATGTCGACTCTGGATTCGCTGATCGGTTTTCCGTTGTCGAGCGTCTCGAGGAGCGCGAACTCCTCTTTGTTCTGTTCGACCCTGTCCGCGATTTCCTCGAGGACGCGCTGGCGGTCCGCGGCCGAGTAGTCCGACCACGTCTCGTCGTAGGCGGTCCACGCCGCCTCGACCGCGCGGTCGACGTCCTCGCCGTTGCCCGCCTGAACCGTCGCGAGCGAGTCGCCAGTCGTTGGGTCCCGCGTTTCGAACGTTTCCCCCGAGGAGCTCGTCGTCCACTCGCCGCCGATGTACAGCTCCAGGTTCGGAGGAACGACGTCCGCTGCGGTCTCCTGATGGCGCTGTTCGATGTCGCTCTTTCGATCGCTTCCCGACTGAGATTCGGTCGACATTCCGTGCGAACGATCACCATCCAGTACATAAAGATCTATGACTAGATAGTTACTCGATAACCAATATTGGTTTCACATACCTGGTGCCAGTTTAACTAGGTTCTAGAAATGAACCAGATATAGTTAACAGCGCGAAACTGAACGCGCGTTCCACATCCCGCCCGGTAGCACGACGTAACCGAGTAGCAAACGAGCCGGCGTTCGGTTCGCACCTGCGGACCCAAAACAGCCCGTTGGACCGCGGCGAGGGTCGGTCCAGAACCGGCATCCGATCGACGTCGGCGGTGTGAGCGTTCCCGAGGACCGAGGCGCTCGAGGCGGGCGTGAGGATTACTGCGAACGCCGCTCACGGCGCTTCGGTACCGCGATCGATCGCGACCGAACGGGCCGCTCGAGCCTCGTAGGCGTCGTACCCCGCAAGCCCCGCGACGAGCAGACCGGAGACCAGGGTGCTCCAGAACCCGTCGGTCATCCCGAACAGCGCGGGCGCGACGATCAGCCAGATCCCGAGGATCGCCACCAGCGAGGCGACGCCGACCGAGAGCGGAACCCCGTTAATCAGTCGGTAGCAGTTGTACGCCCCCGCGACCAGGACGACGGACCCGACGAGGGCGTTGTTCCACAGCGCGGCCGCCCCGAAGTCGTAGACCAGCGCCGAGACGGCGACCCAGGCGCCGATCGCGGCGACGGCGGCGCTGATGAGGGGGGTGTGACGCCGTCGCTCCTCGCTCGCGATCGGGGCGGAACCGTCCCCGGGATCTCGCCCGCGGCCGTCGCGGTCTCCGGTCCCGGCTCCCGACTCGGCCTCAGCGGGGCGACGGTCCTCCGGCGACGCGTCGGGTCGACGGTCGTCACCGTTGGAGTCGTTCACGGCGGCCGGGGTTCGGTCCGAACGTCTAAAAGGGACGCGACCGTTACGGCGGACGAATCGGACGTCGCGGGAGTAAGCCGGCGTTACACGAAGAAACAGTGCCACCTCCCACGACTGCAGTCGTGGGAGGACGTCAGGGAGCCGGCGGACGCGGGCCCCCCCTCGCGGCGCGATCGATACCGTTTTTGACGCCTCGACCGTGACGACAGGCGTGGACGTACGCGGAACGGTCGCCGACGAGGTCGAGGTGCGCTCGGTATCGACCAGCTACGGCGAAACCGACCTCGCCGAGGTGCAACTGGTTCGGACCGAAACCGGCGCCGCGGGTCACGACGAGCGCTCGCTCGAGGATCCCGAGCCGACCACGGTGACGCTGTGGAACAAGTGGACCGAGTCGGCCGAGCTGCTCGAGCCTGGGATGGAACTGCTCGTTACCGACGCGGAAACCGACGACTACCGGGGCGAAACGCGCTACAAGACGACGGGAGAGTCCTACGTCGTCGTCGAGCCGAGCTTCCTCGTGAACGTAACCGCGATCCGAAACTGGACGGAGTGTCCGCGGCTGTACTACCTCAACAAGCTCTCGGGGGTGCCGCTGAACTACCCCGTCGTGAAGGGGACGCTGGTCCACGAGGTGTTCGGCGACCTCCTCCGGGGCCGGGAGCTCGAGGAGTCGATCGACGCCCGGGTCGAGGAACGGGGGCTCCAGCTCGGCCTGCTCGGAGAGGACCCGGAGTCGGTCGCCGAGGACGTCAGGCAGAACGCGAAAGCGATCGAGGGCTGGCTCGAGCAGGGTCGGCTCACGGAAGAGGATAGGGCGGCTCCTGCCGCCGGCAACTCGGAGCGGGCGTTCTCGCCCGCGGAGAGCAGCTGGCGATCCGAACAGCTGTTGATCAGCGAGACCTTCGGCATCCGCGGGCGAGCCGACGCGATCCGGCGGGGCGCGCCCGTCGAGCTCAAGACGGGGAAGAACCTGAAGAAGGAGCCCCGATTCAAGGACAAGGTCCAGGCCGCCTGCTACGCCCTGTTGCTCGAGGAACACGGCGGGAGCGTCGACACCGGGACGCTGCTGTACACCAAGAACTCGGCGCTGGATCGCAACGAGGAGACCGGCGACCTCACCCCCGCCAAGGAGTTCTCGATGGGCGACGGCCTGCTGAAGTACGTCGTTCGATTGCGCAACGAGATCGCTGCGGCGGAGGTCGCGGGCGACGTGCCGACGGGCTACGAGGGCAACGCCACGTGCGAGTACTGCTTCGAGCAGGACACCTGCATGGTCGTCTCGGGGCGGCTCGACCAGGAGTCGAAGGCCGGCCAGATCGGCCAGCCCCTCCCCGCGGAGGAGCGCGAGTACTTCGAGCGGTTCTCCGGAGCGATCGAGGCCGAGCGCCGGGAGGTCCACCGCGAGTACGCCAAGCTCTGGGAGCAGGACGCGCAGGAACGGGCCGACGACGACCGCGCGCTGATCGACCTCGAGTTCGTCGAGCGACGCGAGCTCGAGGCGGGCCGGTGGGAGCTTCGGGCCCGCCGAACGGGCGGGGCGAGCTCGAAGCTCCGGGAGGGGGATCTCGTCCTCGCGAGCGACGGCCACCCGGTTCGCGGCCAGTCGGAGCTCGCGCGGATCGAACGGTTAGACGAGGACGGGGTCGTCCTCACCGCCGACGAACCCGTCGCGGTTACCCGGCTGGACGTCTACCCCTCGGAGCTGACGACCGATCGGCTGCTCGTCGCGTTACACGACATGCTCCTGAAGGGCGACGAGCGACGCAAGGACGTGCTGTTCGACCGGGCGAACCCCGAGTTCGACGCTCCCGACGAGACCTTCGTCGACAACAACGACGCCCAGGACGAGGCGGTTCGAAAGGCCGTCGGCGCGCGGGACTGCGCCCTGATCCACGGCCCCCCCGGAACCGGGAAGACCCACACCATCGCCCGCGCCGTCCGCGCGATGGTCGAGCGCGGCGAGCGGGTCCTGCTGTCGGCCTTTACCAACCGGGCGGTCGACAACGCCCTCGAGGCCGTCCTCGAGCAGTTGGGGGACGCGATCGACGAGCACCGGGTCGTCCGCGTCGGCTCGGAAAGCGGCGTCCGCGAGGACATGGAGCCCTACCGCCTCGAGCGGGCGGGCGATCCCGACGAGCGACTGGCCGAACTCGAGGACGCGCGGGTCGTCGCCGCGACGACGGCGACCTGTGGCTCCCGCGTCATGAAAGAGCAGTCGTTCGACGCCGCCCTGGTCGACGAGGCCGCGCAACTGACGGAGCCGGGGACGTTCGCGGCGACGAACCTCGCCGAGCGGTTCGTCCTGGTGGGCGACCACGAGCAACTCCCGCCCGTCGTGCGCGCGGAGAACGAGCTCACCGAGTCGCTGTTCGAGCGCCTGGTCGACCTCCACCCCGACGCGGGCGTGATGCTCGACCGCCAGTACCGGATGAACCAGCGCATCCAGGCGTTCCCCTCGCGGGAGTTCTACGACGGGACCCTGCGTCCCGCCGAGCCCGAGGTCGCCGGACGAACCCTGGACGACCTCGAGGGCGTCTCCCGCGAGGCCCTTCCGGCCGACCTGCGCGATCCCGTCGCATTCGTCGACGTCGAGGGGGACGGGTCCCGATACACCGACAGCGAGGAGGCGGCCCGCGTCGCCGAGCTGATCGACGCCTACGAGGCGGCCGGGGTCGATCGAGCCGACATCGGCGTCATCGCCCCGTTCCGCGCGCAGGTCTCGGAACTCTCGAGCCGCGTCCCCCCCGAGGTCGCCGTCGACACGGTCGATCGCTTCCAGGGCTCGAGCGAGGAGGTCATCGTCGTCTCCTTTACCGCGACGGGAACGCTCGAGGGGCCGATCTTCGAGGACTACCGCCGGATCAACGTCGCGCTCACCCGTCCGAAGCGCGCGCTGGTGCTCGTCGGCGACAGCCGAGCGCTGTCGGCCGATCCGGTGTACGGGCGGATGCTCGAGTGGGCGCGAACCTGAAACCGAGCAGGATTATGTGCCTCGATCCGTACGGCCGGGTATGTCCGAGGAGCTCCCGGTGAAGATCACGGATCTGCTCGCGCTCACCGTCGTCTCGGTGATCGGCGGCACCCTGATCGCGAGCTGGACGCTGTCGCCCCGGCTCACCCCGCGGTTCGCCGTCTCGATCCTCTCGGGGACCGTCCTGTTGCTGTTTTTCCTGTTCATTCCGGTGATGGGTGCGCGCCTCTTTCTCGACGATCGAACGGACGGCGAGTAGGGATCCGGACGGATTTACCCGGTCAGCAAAGCCCTCAGTCGGCCGCGTCGGCGGCTTCCCACAGCGGGTAGAGGTCGTCCCGGATCGGATCCGCGATCGTCTCGCCGTCGAGCTCGAGGGCGAACCCGCTCGAGTCGGCGGGCTCGTCGACGGTTCCGATCGCCGCGGCCTCGATCCCGGCCGACTCGAGGCCCGCCAGGCAGTCGTCGACGGCGTCGTCGGGGACGGTCGCGAGCAGGGCGCCGGAGCCGAAGATTCGCAGCGGGTCGACGTCCGCGGCCCCGCAGAGCGTCTCCGTCTCCGGACGGATCGGCACCGCGTCGCGATCGACCGCGATCCGAACGCCGGAGGCGCGGGCGAGCTCAAGCAGTCCCGCGGCGACGCCGCCCTCGGTGGGGTCGTGCATCGCGGTCGCGTACTCCCGGAGCACGCGCCCGTCGGGGACGACGCTGATCTCTTCGAGGAACTCCGCGGCGCGCTCGCGGACGGCGGCGTCGACCCCTAGCTCGTCGCCGAAGTCGGCCGCGAGGATGGCCGTCCCCTCGATCCCCGCGGCCTTGGTGAGAACGACGCGGTCGCCGGGCTCGGCGCCGCCCGTCGGGACGAAGGCGTCGGTCGCCCCCATCGCGGTCAGCGAAACCAGCGGGCGCTCGAGCTGGTCGACGTACTCCGAGTGGCCGCCGACGATCGAGGCCCCGACCTCGCGGGCTGCGGCGTCGACGTCCTCGGTGATCTCCTCCAGCGGCGACTCCTCGCTCGGGAGCAGGATGACGGTCGTGAGCCAGCGCGGGTCGGCCCCGGAGGCCGCGACGTCGTTGCAGGCGACGTGGACCCCGAGACGGCCGACCTGCGAGGCCGCCAGCGAGATCGGATCGGAGCTGACGACGAGGGTGCCCTCGCCCTCGGGCCAGGCGATCGCCGCGGCGTCCTCGCCGTCGGCGGGTCCCTGGATCACCGACGGGTCGTCGCCGGCGGTTCCGGCGCGACCGAACACGTGCTCGAGCAGCTCCTCCGGCGGTACCTTTCCGGGCATACCACGAACTGTGCGGATCGGCGGTTTGTAGCTGTCGACAGCGGACCGCGGGCGCGGTTAGTGTTCACCGTCGCTCTCGAGGGCGTCGAACAGCGCCGTCACGCGGCGCTCGATCTCGTCGCGCTGCTCGCGCGTCGTTCGACTCGAGCGACCAGATCCGGACTTCACCGTCCCGACGACGAACGCCGGAGCCGAACGGCCATCGTCACGACGGTGTCGGCGTCGGCCGCGTTCCCGGCGAACCCGATCCACGATCCCAACCCCTATTCCGCCGTTCCCGCTAGACGGCACACCGTGGACGCCTTCGAGAGGTACCAGTCGGTCTTCGTCCTCGCGGCGATCGTCGTCGGGCTCGCGCTGGGCCAGCTCGAGGGCGCTCCCGCCGTCGCCGACGCGCTCATCCTCCCCTTCCTGATGGTGATGCTGTTCGGCGCGTTCGCCGGGACGCCCCTCTCGAAGCTCCGGTCTGCGTTCGGTAACCGTCGGGTCGCCGGCTCGAGTCTCCTCGTGAACTTCGTCTGGAACCCGCTGCTGGCCGTCGGGCTCGGCGCCGTCTTCCTCCGGGACCACCCCGCGCTGTGGGTCGGACTGCTCATGCTTATGGTGACGCCGTGTACCGACTGGTACCTGATCTTCACCGACATCGCCGACGGCGACGTCCCGCTGGCGACGTCGATCCTGCCGTACAACCTCGTGTTACAGCTCGTCCTCCTGCCCGTCTACCTCTACGTCTTCGCGGGCGAACTCGTCGAGCTGCCGCTCGCGTTGCTGCTCGAGAGCGTCGCCCTCGTGTCGGTCGTCCCGCTCGTCCTCGCCGGCATCGCCCGGAAGGGACTGGTCCGCTGGCGGGGCGACCGGTGGTTCAACCGGACGTTCCTGCCGAAACTCGGCCCGACCCAGATCGTCTTCCTGAGCCTCGCCATCGGCGCGATGTTCGCCTCGCAGGGCCAGGCGGTCCTCGAGAACCCGGGACTGCTCGCGCTGCTGGCCGTTCCCGTGATCGCCTTCTACGCGCTCAACCTCGCGATCGGGTTCGGGATCGGCCGCATCCTCTCGTTTTCCTACGGCGAGATGGTCTGTTTCAACAACACGATCCTCTCGCGGAACTCGCCGACGGCGCTGGCGATCGCCGTCGTCGCCTTCCCCCACGAGCCGCTGATCCCGCTGGCGCTTGTCATCGGGCCGCTGCTCGAGTTACCGCTGCTGGGACTGATCGCACAGATCCACACGGGGATCGCCGATCGGGACTGGTGGCCGACGAGATCGTAGCGCGCGCCCGTAACGTCCGATTCGAGCGACCTTCGAGTCCCGACCGTGCTCGAGACCTCACTCCCTCGAGTCGGGCGCAAGCGCGTCCATCGTCGCCTCGATCTCGCTTTCGTCGGCACCGCGCGGGAAGCTGACCGCGACGGCGTCGATCCCGTCGACGGCCTCGAAGCGCTCGAGTCGCTCGCGGGCGGTTTCGGGATCGCCGACGGCACAGAGGTCGTCGAGCAACTCCTCGGAGACCGCCCCGAGCGCGCGTTCCCGATCGCCCGCCTGCCAGGCGTCGTGGATCGTTTCGGCCTCGTCGTAGCCCTGGCGCTCGAGAGCGTCCCGGTAGAACGTGCCCATCCCGCCGACGTAGAAGGCGACGTGCTGGCGGGCGAGTTCGCGGGCGCGATCTGCGTCCTCGAGAGCGCAGCAGGTGACGCCGACGGTGACCGCGACGTCCTCGGGGTCGCGCTCGCCCAGTTCGGCCCCGCGCTCGAGGTCCGCGAGCCGATCGCGGACGCCGTCGGGGGCGAGCATGATCGCGTGCCAGCCGTCGGCGAACCGCCCCGCGAGTTCGACGGCCTTCGGTCCCATCCCGGTTACCTCGACGGGTGGAGCGGGATCGGGCGCCTCGCAGCGGAGCCGGAAACCGGACAGCGAGAACTCGTCGCCGTCGTAGTCGACGGGCTCGCCCGACAGCACCTGCCGGACGATCTCGACGGTCTCGCGGGTCCGCCGGAGCGGGTTGCCGTACTCGAGGCCGTGCCAGTTCTCGATCACGACGGGGCCGCTGGGACCGATCCCGAGCCGGAACCGACCCTCGCTGGCCTCCTGGAGGGTCGCGGCGGTCTGGCCCAGCAGGGCGGGCGAGCGGGAGTAGGCGTTGACGATGCTGGTGCCGAGATCGACCGCGTCCGTTCGTTCGGCGATCGCCGTCAGGACCGTCACCGCGTCCCGACCCCACGTTTCGGGCAGCCAGACGCAGTCGTACCCGCCGTCCTCGGCCCGTCCGGCGTAGTCGGCCAGCGAGTCGACGCTCGGCTGGGCCGCGACGGGCAAGTGAACGTCCCGGTCGGTCATACGTCGGGCGACTCCTCGATGCGGGGCACTCCCTGCGCGGTGATCGTCTCGCCGACGACGTACGAGGAGGCGGGGCTCGCGAGGAACTGCGCGAGGTCGGCGATCTCGTCGACGGTCCCCATCCGGCGTTCGACCTCGGTGCGGTCGACCTCGTCGGCCGAGATCCCCATCTGGCTCTCGACGCCCTCCGTCGCGACGAACCCGGGCGCGATGCAGTTGACCCGCACACCCTCCGAGGCCCACTCGTAGGACAGCGTCGTCGTCAGGTTGACCACCGCGGCCTTCGCGGCGCCGTAGTGACTCATGTACGGCGAGCCGGTCTGGCCCGCGACGCTGGCGAGGTTGATCACGATCCCGCCGCCCGCTTTGAGGTGTTTCGCTGCGGCCTGCGTGCAGTGGTAGGTGCCGTGAGCGTTGATGTCGACGATCGTCTTCCAGCCGTTCTCCGAGATGTCGTCGAAGTTCGCCATGAACGAGGCGCCCGCGTTGTTGACGAGCACGTCGAGCCCGCCGAACTCCTCGACGGTCGCTTCGACCATCGCGTCGACGGCCTCGCGGTCGGTGACGTCGCACTCGACGGGCAGGGCCTCCCCCGGGCGGTCGCTCTCCTCGATCTCCTCGGCCACGGGATCGACGTTGTCCTGCTCGCGCGAGCAGATCACCACGTCGACCCCGTCGTCGGCAAAGCCCTTCGCGATCGCCGCGCCGATCCCGCTCGAGGCGCCCGTAACGATCGCGACGTCCCCGTCGACGCCGAACTGGTCCGTGCTCATCGGCAACCACCCGCCGGAGAATCTATTACCATTGTTAGCAACAGTACCTGATATGGAGACACTGTTAATAAATGTGGGTGCGGATCGCGTCGCGGGAGGGACGACCGCCCGGATCGACGAGTCCGAACTGCGAGGACGGCCGCCCCGTTCTCGCGGCGACCGATGACGGGAAACGACGCTGCGGCCGATCGCGAGTGGGAAGCAGTCTTCTGGGACATCGGCGGGGTCGTCCTCGATCTCGAGTCGGTCCGGGCCGCCCACGCCGCCTTCGTCGCGGACCTGCTCGAGCGCCGCGACGTCGACGCGACCCCCGAGGACGCCCTCGAGACCTGGCGGGCGACCGTCGGCGACTACTTCCGCGAGCGAGAGGGCACCGAGTTCCGGGCCGCCCGGGAGGGGTACCACCGGGGCGTCGCGGCGATCGTCGGCGAACCCGTTCCGCGCGAGGAGTGGCGG